>JBFWMD010000049.1:0-28125 GCA_050251775.1 Desulfovibrio sp. | reverse complement strand
TCTCCGGAACAGGTTGATATCGAAGGCTGGGTGCTCTGCCTGTCCATGTCCGAAGCAAGGCCTTTTGGTCCGTATCTTCCGGATGAGGCCATGCATTCCCTGGCCCTGCGGCTGGCTGGCGATTTGTGGGATAATCATCGGAAGTATGCGAACGGCCTAATCCGGCTGGATGATCTGGAATACGCCAAGGGGTTTCACCCGCTCTGCGACTGGTGCGACCATGCGGCGACCTGCTCGAAGTTCAGCTCCCGGCAGGTGGATAGCCCGGAGAGTGACGCCGCGCTCCGTCAGCTTGAGGGACTGAAGGCGAACCGCAAGAGCCTGGAGCAGGAGATCCGGGCTATGGAGGAAAGGATTTGCAGACAGTACGCGAGGTGGGATGCAGCTGGCGGCTGGCTGAGCACGGGCAAGTACCGGTTCAAGGTGTCGAACATGCCGGGCCGGACCACGCTGAACCGTGGCAGATTACAGGCGGAACTGACCAGTGTGGTGGGGGGAGAGGTCTGCGAGCGGATTTTGACCCGCAGCACGGACATGGGCAACCCCTATGAGCGTCTCTTCGTGGGGCGTCATCCGCAAACCGCAACCAAATAACAACAGGAGAACAATCATGCCACATCTGGAGCTTGAGAATCTTCAGGTCATGGAAATGGATGCGGGCACGGTGTTCAGCGGACAGCCCTCGGGGCGCATTATCCAGGGCTTTGCCGCTCCGTGCGCGTACACGCCGGATCCCGATCCGGACTACCAGTTCCACGAGACCATGCGGGAGATCATCGTCTGGTTCATGCAACAGGCCGATCCGCTCTATGTCTTCGGCCCCACAGGTAGCGGCAAGACCAGTCTGATCCGACAGCTGGCGGCCAAACTGAACTACCCGGTCCTGGACGTGACCGGCCATGCGCGGCTGGAGTTCACCGACCTGGTCGGGCATCTGAGCCTGGAAGAGGGCTGGATGACCTTCCAGTATGGTCCATTGGCCCTGGCCTTGAAGTTCGGCGGGCTGTTTCTGCTCAACGAATTGGACCTTCTGGACCCGGCCACGCTTTCCGGCCTGAACGGCATTCTGGACGGCGATCCGCTCTGCATTCCGGAAAACGGCGGGGAGGTCATCAAGCCGCATCCCCTGTTCCGTTTCGTGGCCACGGCCAACACCAACGGCGGCTCGGACGAAACCGGGCTCTACCAGGGCACGCTGCGGCAGAACCTGGCGTTCATGGACCGGTTTTGGCTCTGCGAGGTGGATTACCCGGCAAAGGAGGCGGAGCTGCGCCTGCTTGCCAGAACCGCTTCCCTGCTTCCTGAGGCGGTCCGGGAGACCATGGTGGAGTTCGCGGGCGAGGTGCGCAGGCTTTTTCGCGGCTTCGGAGACACGCAGACCCCGCTCGGCGAGAGCATCGAGGTCACGTTTTCCACACGGACGCTTCTGCGCTGGGCAGACCTGACCCTGCGCTTTCAGCCCCTGGCGCATCAAGGGGTGCAGCCCGTGAGCTACGCCCTGGACCGGGCGCTGGGCTTTCGGGCCACACGGGAAACGCGCTCCATGCTGCATGAGCTGGCCCAGCGCATGTTCCCATCGGCGGACGCGCCCACAGGGGCGCAAAACCAAGACGTGTCCTGAGGGGGAGCCGGTTTCGGCTCCCCTCTTCTTTTCTGCGCCCATGCCGGGCGGTTTGAACATGAAAGCAATACAAAGGAGGACGCCATGTCCACGGATATCAAGGTGCTCAAGGAATTGGTGGCGGTTCGTCTGGACGTGAACATCTGGTCGGCCCGCAAGAAGCTTACGCCCTCGGATTTCGGCACGGCGGACCTGCCGCCGGAAAAGCTGGCTTCGCTTGGCAGCAAGCGCATCTGCGATCCTGCGGAACTGCGCATTTTCGGCTCGCTCAAGGCCAAGGCCGTAACCATGCTGGACCGGATCGGCGTGCGATTCCTGGGAGGCTGGGCCATCCCGGAAGCGTCGGTGCAAAAGGTCCAGGCCGGACTCCAGGCCATTGCGGACGATTACCAGTCTGCCAAGGAGGCCTTCCTGCACCGCTATGACGATGCAGTGCGCGGCTGGATTCTGGACAATCCTGGCTGGGAGTCAATCATCGCCAGTTCACTGGTCAGTGCGGACCATGTGCGCAGCCGCCTGGGCTTCAGCTGGCAGCTCTTCCGGGTCACGCCTCCGCGCAAGGTTCGGAATGCCGAGGCGCAGGTGGGACTGCATGAGGAAGTGAGCGGTCTGGGCGCGCGGCTCTTCGGCGAGGTGGCCAAGGCCGCAAGGGACGCCTGGCACAAGAGCTATGCAGGCAGAACCGAGATCACCCGCAAGGCGCTTTCGCCGCTGCGCACCCTTCAGCGCAAGCTCTGCGGCCTGAGTTTTGTGGAGCCTCGGGTGGCTCCCGTGGCGGAGCTGATCGAGACGGCCCTGGCCAGGGTTCCGGAGTCCGGCAGGATCGACGGCGCGGAACTGGTCATGCTTCAGGGGCTGGTCTGTTTGCTCGGCAATCCCGACCTGCTTGTGGAGCATGGCCAGAAGGTCATGGACGGCAGGAGTCCGGACGCGATTCTCCAGGGGCTGCTCAAGGCTCCGCTTCTGCCTGCCCTGGATGCTGCGGTTCCGGTCTCTGATATGGATTCGGGTCTGGATTCGAGCCTGGAGAATGACGAGGAATTCGCTCCCGAGTTTCCCCTGGGGCGAGCGCCGTTCAGCCCCGCGCATGCTCCCGTGGCGTCACCCGTTGTCCATCTCGACAGCCTGGGGCTTTGGTAGGGGAGGTGCGTCATGGCGAGGACAAATCCCCTCCTGCACAGTTTGCCCCTGCTGGCCAGCGCTCTCGGGCGTTCCTACGGCATTCAGGTGCATATTGGCGGCAACAGGGCTTGGACGGACGGTCGGGTGATCCATCTGCCGAGCCTGCCAGCGGAAGCGGACCGCACCTTCCTGGGGCTGGTGCGCGGTTATGTCGATCATGAGGCCGCACACTTGCGGTACACAGACTTTGACTGTCTGCGTGATCTCACCGCTCTGGAGAAGCACATCTGGAACATCTTCGAGGATTGGCGCGTGGAAAACCTGTTGGCGGCCCAGTATCCGGGCTGCCGCCGGAATTTCACCTGGCTGATCCGGCATCTGTTCCTGGAGCGAAGCCCGGAGCCGGACGAGCAAAATCCGGCCCTTCTGCTGCTGAACTGGCTGCTCTTGAGCGTGCGCAGCTGGGATGTGCCGGAACTGTCGGTGCGTGTCCGGAAAGCCAGGGATATCCTGGACCGCTTCTGGCCGGACCTGCTGGTTCGGGTCGGAATGATCCTGGAGCAGGTCAGGCGTTCCTGTCCGGATTCCCAGGCCTGCCTGGACGCCGCCAGGGCGGTTGTCAGGGAGCTTGGCCACAAGGCGAAGGCGCTTCCGGCTGCCGAGCCGCAGGCCGCGAGCGTGGAGCGGTTGCTCGGGGCCACGGAAAAGGAGCTGCCGGGCGAACTCGGCGCGATCCTGGGCAAGTCCCTGGAGCTTGGCGTTCAAGGGAAGGACGAACGTGCCGGGGCGCGTGTTCAGGTGGCCACCATTGGCGGAAAGAGCATGCGTCCGCTCATGGCGGAGCAATTGGAAACCGCGCGGCGGATCACCCTGGCTCTGCGCACGCGGCTCCAGGGGAAGCTCCAGGCGCAGCTGGTCTGTCACAATGTCCCGTCGTCGCGCGGCAGGGTTGCACCCACGCGGCTGCACCGGCTCGCGGTGCGGGACGCGAAGGTCTTCCTGCGACAGGGACAACGCACAGCCATGAACACCGCCGTGCATCTCCTGCTGGACTGTTCCGGCTCCATGCGCAGGCGGATCACTGTGGCGGGACAGGTTTGCCATGTGCTTGCGAGGACCATGGAGCTCATGGGCATCAACGTGGCGGTCACGGTGTTCCCGGCGGGACACGGGGAGGACGACCTGCAAACGGTGGCTCCGCTGGTTCGGCACGGCCAGCCTGTGCATACGCGGTTTGGTCTCGCGGCCAGCGGAAAGACGCCCATGGGCGAGGCGCTCTGGTGGGCGATCCTGGAGATGGTCCCCTTGCGGGAGCAGCGCAAGATTCTGCTGCTCGTCACGGACGGAGATCCCGACAACCACGAGACAGCGAAGCAGGCCCTGTCTGCGGCGCGGCTGGCGGAGATCGAGGTCTTCGGCCTTGGCATCGACTCCCCAGGCATCACGAGCCTCATGCCGAGGCGCAGCATCAACATCCAGGCCATCCGGGAACTGGCTCCGGCCATGTTCCAGCTCTTTGCCCAGGCGCTTTTCCATTCAACCAATTCATAGGGAGGTCTCAGATGAAGGAGAATCCGAAATGTCCGGTCTGCGACAGGCCGGACCATGTCGTGCTGGTCAATGTGGTCCAGCGGATGGGCACTGCGGTGGGAGGTGTGGCCGGAGCCGCAACAGGCTACCTGGGGGCTGAAGGCGGGGCCGTGGTCGGCGGGGCCATCGGGTCCGTGGTCCCCGTGGTGGGAACCGGGATCGGCGTCCTGGCCGGTGGGCTTGCTGGAGCCCTGGCAGGCTTTCTTGCCGGGGCCACCGTGGGCAACCGTGTCGGGGAAAGCATCGACCGCCACGTCATCTGCCGCTTCCGCTGCATCGCCTGCGGGAGGGAATTCGAAGCGTGAACAGGATTTCTCGTGGGAACTGCCCGCAGGATGGACACATGGCTTGGTAGCAGAAAACCAAGTCGCAATGTCCTGCTGCTTCAATGCTGAGAAAAGTTGGGCCTCGCACCCGGTGGCAAATGGGTGCGAGGCCGTTCAGCAGGCGGGCGCTGTCGGTTTTGCAGAGAATGTCGTGACAACAAAGGAGGTCGTTATGCGTTGGGTTCTGTCCTTTGTCGGCGGAATGATTGTCGGATGCTGTCTCTGTAGGCTGGTAACCGAAGCGGACGACCAGGATGGCGTGTGGTCGGAGCGGCTGGAGGTGGAAGATGCCGCTATTTGCGCCCGGGGCTATAGGGGAAGCAAGAAGGTCGGCGAAACGGACATCCGGATTCCAGATCGACTGAAGAAAAGCGACACGCCCTGCCAGCGACGAAAGGCCAGGCAACGTTTCCGCAGACGCGCCGGTATCGAACCAGTCATCGGCACCTCAAGTATGACTTCTGCATGGCCCGCAACTACTTGAAAGGCGTCATCGACGACACCATCAACCTGTTCATGGCTGCCGCTGCGTACAACTTCAGGAAGTGGATGCGAGAGCATGCCTGATCCAGCAAGGAAAGGCTTTTTTAGGATCGGTTAATTAGAGATTTTGGTATTGGCATAACAGGTTTACATCCTTTGAGGTATTTCTTTCGTAAAAATAGAGAGTTACTGTTTGTGCCGTGTGCCAATCCATGTGCCAAAAATATGAAAACAGGCCCGAAAAGGACCTGAAATATGAAAAGTGCCGGTTGCACAAAAGAAGGAAGGCAAGTCTCCTAAAGCACTGGGAGGCTTGCCTTTCCGGGAATTCGGTGGTGGGCGATCCGGGATTTGAACTCGGGACTTCCACCGTGTGAAGATGGCACTCTAACCGCTGAGTTAATCGCCCTTGGGGAGAGACTGTTTACCTAAAGACGCCTGTGTTTGGCAAGTGGTTTTTTCCAGTCCGCACAACTTTTTTCACGCCGCGTTCTCCTCGTCAGTGGCCGGGCCGTTTGCGGGCAGGTCCCGGTCGTAGCAGGTCAGCCCGCAGCGCAGGCAGCGGTCCGCCTCGTATTGGGCCTCGGCTTCGGTGATGTTGCCCTCGACCTCGTCAAAGCAGCGGGTGCGGTCGTCCAGGCCGCAGAGGTGCGGGAGGCTGGTTCGGCGTTTCGGTTCCACGTTTTCCACGTTTTTGAAAAGCGTGTATTCCATGAGACCGCGCAACAGCTTTTTGGGCACGGGAATCCGTTCCGTCGCGAGGTAGTGGTGGATGGAGCGTGCCGCTTTGCGCCCCCCGCCAATGGCGGAGATGACCAGATTCGGGCCGGTGAACATGTCGCCGCCGGTGAAGACGTTGGGGATGGCGGTCTGGAGCGTGAACGGGTCCGCGGCCAGAGTGCGCCAGCGGGTGGCCTCCAGGGGACAGGATTCGCCGTCTTCGTAGAGGCAGTCCAGAGCGGGCTTCTGGCCGATGGCCGCCAGGATGGTGTCCGCCTCGATCACGGTTTCCGAGCCGGGCACGGGTTCGGGCTTGCAGCGGCCCGAAGCGTCGGGCGCGCCCAGCTCCATGCGCACATATTTGAGGCCCTTGGCCCGCCCGCTTTCGTCGAGCACCACCTCCACGGGCTGAGAGAGGAACTGGAACTTCACACCCTCTTCTTCCGCGCCCTGGATTTCCTCCTGGTTGGCGGGCATCTCCCTGCGCGAGCGCCGGTACATCAAAGTCACGTCCGCGCCGAGGCGCACGCTGGTACGCGCCGAGTCAATGGCGGTGTTGCCGCCGCCCACCACGATGACGCGTTTGCCGATGCCCGTGCCGACACCCAGGCCGACCTTGGTGAGCATTTCCGTGCCGCTCATGACGCCGGGGGCGTCCTCGCCGGGGATGCGCAGGGTGGAGTTGGCCCAGGCGCCAATGGCCAGGAACACGGCGTCGAAGCCGAGTTTTCCCAAGCCGTGCAGGGTCTGGTCCTTGCCGAAGCGGGTGTTGGTCCGGGTCTCGACGCCGAGGTCGAGGATGCCCTGGATTTCCCAGTCGAGCACGGCTTTGGGCAGGCGGTATTCCGGGATGCCGTAGCGCAGCTGGCCGCCGAGCATGGGCATGGATTCGAAAATGGTCGGGCTGTGCCCGAAGCGGCGCAGGAAATAGGCGCAGGAGAGGCCCGCCGGGCCGCCGCCGATGATGGCCACGCGCTTGCCTGTGGACGGGGCGCAGGGAATGGGCAGCCGCGTTCCGGAGTTCATTTCCCAGTCGGCCACAAAGCGTTTGAGCATGTTGATGCCCACGGGTTCGTCCACGTGCCCCCGACGGCAGACCGTTTCGCAGGGGCGCGGGCAGACCCGGCCGCAGACCAGCAGCAACGGGTTGCGTTCCTTGATGGTCAGCACGGCGCTGGCGTAGTCGCCGTTTTTAACGCAATTGATGTACTTGGGAATGTTGATCTCGCCAGGACAGCGCTGCCGGCAGGGGGCCAGGCAGTCCGAGGTCTCGTTGAGATGCAGCAGGCTGTCCGTATCGCTGTAGACGGACATGACCCCGCGCGGGCAGACTTCCTCGCATTTGCCGCAGGCGCGGCAGGCCACGGGATCCACCACGGGGTAGCCGTTTTTGCCCATGTGCAGCGCGTCAAAGGGGCAGGCGCGCACGCAGGTTCCCAGGCCGAGGCAGCCCTCCTGGCACATTTTGGAGCCGCCGTGCAGCAGGTGCTGGGCGCGGCAGTCCTGAACGCCCTCGTAGCTGTAGATTTCCTCGGCACGTTGGCCACCGGTGCAATCCACCCTTGCCAGGCGCGGCTCCAGGGTGACCACGGTCAGGCCCATGATTTGAGCCACGTTGCGGGCCACTTCCTCGCCGCCCACCACGCAGACCCCCGCGCCCTCCTTGCCCGAGACCACGGCAGCGGCCGCTCCGGCGCAGCCGGGATATCCGCAGCCGCCGCAGTTGGCGCCGGCCAGGGCCTCCTCCACCAGGGCCAGACGGGGGTCCTCCTTGACATAGAGCAGCCGGGAGGCCACGCCGAGAATCACGGCGGCGGTGAAACCGATGCCCAAGAGGGCCAGGAACGAAGCGAGAATCATGTGCTCTCCTTTAGGAGATCATGCCCTTGAAGGCGAAAAAGGCCAGGGACATCAGTCCGGCCAGGATCAGCGCGATGGGCGTGCCCTTGAGCGAGCGGGGCACGCGGACCAGATCGAGGCGTTCGCGGATGCCGGAAAGCAGGACCAGAGCCAGGGCAAAGCCCACGCCCGAGGCAAAGGCGAAGACCACGGATTTGCCGAGTCCGAATTCCTTGCGCTGGACAATGAGCGCGATGCCGAGCACGGCGCAGTTCGTGGTGATCAGCGGCAGGAAGATGCCCAGGGAGCGGTAAAGCGGGGGCAGTGCCTTTTTCAGGAACATTTCCACGAACTGGACCAGGGAGGCGATGACCAGGATGAAAGCGATGGTCTGGAGATATTCCAGTCCGCACGGGATGAGCAGAAATTCCTGCACCGACCAGGTGATGGCTGTGGAGAGCGTGACCACGAAGACCACGGCCGCGCCCATGCCCGAGGCCACGCCGAGGCTCTTGGACGTGCCGATGAACGGGCAGTTGCCCAGGTACTGGGCCAGGACGATGTTGTTGACGAAGATGGCCGCGAGGATCAGGAGGGCATATTCCTGCATGGCTTAGTTCCCCGATCCTTTGCAGAGTCCGCAGGAGGCGCACTCGTGCATGGGGTTGGCCTTGGGGGCCAGACCCTGGCGGCGGCGTCTGAGGTTGCCGAAATAGTTCATGGCTCCCAGGAGAATGCCGAGGCAGACAAAAGCGCCCGGCGCCTCGACCATGAAGTTGAAGGGCTTGAACCCGGCGGGCATGACCGCGTGGCCGAAAAGAGTTCCGTAGCCGAGGATTTCCCGCAGGGAGCCCAGGAAAGTCAGGGACAGGGTGAAGCCGAGTCCCATGCCCAGGCCGTCGGCCACGGAAAGCTGCGGCGTATTCTTGGAGGCGAAAGCCTCGGCCCGGCCCAGGATGATGCAGTTGACCACGATGAGCGAGACGAAGATGCCGAGCTGCTGGTAAAGCGGGTAGGCAAAGGCCTGCATGAACAGCTCCACCGCCACCACGAGGGAGGCCGCGATGACGATGTAGCAGGCGATGCGTACCTTGGGCGGAATCAGCTTGCGCAGCAACGAAACGAGCAGGTTGGAAAGGGCGAGCACGAAAACCACGGCCAGTCCCATGCCCAGGCCGCCGTCCGCGGTTTTGGTCACGGCCAGGGTCGGACAAAGGCCGAGCACCAGCCGGAAGGGCGGCAGTTCTTTCCAGAGCCCCTTGGCGAATTCTTTCCAGAGTCTGATCATAAGGGTCTCCGTTATTGCGCGCCGGTTGAAAAGGCGGTGACGAACTGATCCTTCAGAGCCGAGTAGATGCCCAGGGCCTGATTCACGGCGAACATGGCCGCCGTGGAGGAGATCGTGGCTCCGGAAACGGCGTCGATGTCGCCGCCCTGGGAGCGCAGGGCCAGATTTTCCAGGCCGTGTCCCCGGAACTGGCCGGTGAAGCCGTGCTTGGCCACGCGCGCGCCGATGCCGGGCGTTTCCTTGAGGGTGGTCATGCCGATGCCGGCCACGGCTCCCGGTTCAAAGGTGAAGCCGATCATCACGCCCAGTTCGCCGCCGTAGCCCTGGCCTTTGGTCTCGAAGGCCACGCCCATGAGCTTGCCGCCCTTGCGGGCCGGAAAGACCGTGACCTTGCCGTCCGAGTCGGGCAGGTCGAATTGTTTGCGTTCCTTGACCGGATCGTTGTCGTATTCGCCGAAAACAGCTTTGATGGAAGGGCCCTGCACAAAAGTCAGCACCTGCTCCTCAATGAGCGGGGCCGTGAACTGTTTGATGCTCGCCAGGGAAAGGCCGGAAAGCCCGCAGATCAGCGAAAGGACCACGATCATTTTGATGATTTCGCGCATCAGATCGCCTCCTTCCTGTGGCCGAAAGGTTCCGGGCGGATGCGGTCCAGCAGCGGGGCCACCAGGTTGGCCAGGAGCACGGCAAAGGCCGCGCCGTCGGGATAGACGCCCCAGACCCGGATGAGCACCAGGAGACAGCCTGCGAACAGGCCGAAGAGCAAGGCCGGGAGGGGGTAGGCGGGCGAGGAGGAGCTGTCCGTGGCCAGGAAGAACGCGGCAAAGACCGTGGATCCCGCGCACAGGTGGAAGATCGGGGAGGCGTATTCCTCGGGCGCGGGAAAGTGGAAGCAGGCCGCCGCGAGCAGCACGCCCGCCAGGAAGCCCAACGGAATGAACGGCTTGATTCTGCCCCGTAAAGCCAGCCAGAGCCCGCCGAGCAGGAGCGGCAGCACCTGGGTCGAACCCAGGCCGCCGATCTGCTGGCCGCTCAGGGCCTGGGCCAGCGGAAAGTCCGCCACGGCCAGGGCGCCGAAATGCTTGAGCTGGTGGAGCGGCGCAAAGAAGTTGAATCCGAGCAGGGTCAGCTCCGTGTCCATGAGTTCGGGCCAGGAGAGCACCAGCACGGCCCAGCCGATGCAGGGCGCGCAGAGCGGGCTGCCACCGATGCCCCCGAAGATGGCCTTGCCCAGGACAATGGCGGCGGCGGCCCCGGCCAGGACCAGCCACCACGGAGCGGACGCGGGCAGGAGAAAGGCCAGAAGCAGGCCCGTGAGCAGGCCATGCAGATTGTCGGTTTCAATCTCGCGTTCCATGATCCGGGTGCAGAGATATTCCACGGCCACGGCCGCAGCCCCGGCCAGGGCCAGAACGCGCATGGCGGGCAGGCCGTAATTGACCACGGCCATGATCACGGCGGGAATCAGGGCCATGAGAGTTTCGAACATCATGGCCCGAGTGGTCAGGCCGCTGTGCACATGGGGGGCGCAGGAAACGGTCAGCAACGGGGTGGGCGGTCGCATCTATTCGGCTTCCTCCGCTTCTTGGATCTGTGGCGCAGCGGCTTCTGCGGCGTTGCGTGCGACCTCGTCGAGCCGGCGCAGCTCGGCCTTGGCCAGTTGGAGATACTGGAGCAGCGGGCGTCTGGCCGGGCAGACATAGCCGCAAATGCCGCATTCGAAACAGCTTTCCACATGGCCGAGCCGGGCACGCTCCAGGAGCCCCGCCTCGGCGCACATGCTCAGTTCGCCGGGAAAGATGCGGGCCGGGCAAAGCCGTGCGCATTCGCCGCAATTGAGGCAAGCGGCGTCCCGAATGGGCGTGTGTTTGTCCCTGGGAATCACGAAGAGTCCGTAGTCGTCGCGTCCCAGTCCCGCGTCCAGGCGGCAGAGTGCCGTGCCGCGCATGGGGCCGCCGAGCACGGCGCGGTCGCCGTTGCCGGGCGTGGTGTCCACGGCCGCGAGGAGTTCGTTCAGAGGTGTACCGACAGGAGCCTGCACGTTTCTGCCCTGGACTGTGAGCCGGACATTCACCAGGGGACGGCCCGTTTCCATCACGCGGCCCAAGTCCATGAGCTGGAGCAGGCCCACCACGGTGACGCCCTCGGAATGCTCCTGACCGGTCACGGCCTTGATCACCAGCGGGTCAAGTCCGTTCGGGTAGCGGGGGCGGATGCGGACCACCTCGCAATTACCGAAGGCCAGAGCGTCCACATTGGGTCCGGCCACGGTGACCCTGGTCGGCGAAACCAAGGTTTTGGCGAGTTTCAGTCCTTTGGCGAGGGTTTCCCGACAGTCGTGCAGCAGCCTGCCCGTGATGGTGATGGCGGGTTCGGGCGGCGTCGCGTTGACGATCAGATGCCGGGCGGGCCGCAGAGCCGACGCGTCGATACCGCAGCGGGCGAGCGCCTCCAGGAGCGGTGCGCCGCTCAGGGCGGCGAAATCCACTGCGGCAACGGGCGGTTCCGTGGTCGGGCCCGTGCGCACGGTCACGAATCCATCCACCATGTCGAGCACTTCTCCGGCAACCGGAGTATGGACCCAGGGGGCCGGCGGGGCACAGGGTTCGCCCACGATTCCACCTGCGGGCAGGAGGTCGCCGGGCGCGACCACGGGTCGGCAACCCGCAAGAGGAATGCGGACCACGGCCGGAGGCGCGAGAATCAAAAGGGCGGAACCCGCCTCGGAGGTCAAGGTAAAATCTTTCCTGCCCATGCCCGTCACCTGATGTGGCATTTGCCGCATTCGTTTTCGCCGTAGGGGCCTTTTTTCAGCCCCTTGTGGCAGTTCATGCACTGGTCGTGGAAGGCGTTGGTGCGCGTGAGCACCAGTTCCCTGTCCGGACTGGGGGTCCGATGGCACTGCTGGCATGGGGTGTAAGATCCCTTGTAGCCCTTCATGTCCTTCATTTTATGGCAGGGGGCGCAACCCTTGATACCCTTGTCGAAGAGATCGTCGTGGCAGGTTTCGCAGCGTTTGTGCGCGGCGTCACGCAGGCTGGGCATGGAATCGCTTCCGGCCAGATTGTGACACTGGTTGCAGTGGCCGGGCTCCGCTTCGATATCCGGGCCGTGGTGGCAGGTCTGACAGTCTTCCGAGGCGTACTCCTTGTGGGCTTCGTGGTCGAAGGCCAGGACCCCGAATTCCGCGTGGTGGCACTTCACGCAGTAGCTTTTGTCCGGGAAGGAGTTCACGTGCTCCGCCACATAGTCCTTGTCAAAGGAGGCCGGGTGGCATGAGCCGCAGGGCAGCGGTTCGGAAGGGTTTGCCGGTTGCGGCTGGCCGTGGTCGGAGTTGGCCTCGTGGTGGCAGTCCGCGCAGGCGATCTGGTAGTTCTTGTGATGCCGAAGATGCGAGAAGATCACCCGGCCGCCGTTGTTCTGGAATAGAATGCGCACGGGCAGTTTCTGGGCCTTGACCGGGGTGAGATACCCCGCCAGGGCCGCCGCGGCGAGCAGGCAGACGACCACGGTGATGGGAAGATAACGTTTTTGCAAGATGATTTCCCTGTTTGCTGATCGGCGCGCACTATAACCATGTTCGGCCGGATTCGTCCAGGTCCGCGCCCTTGCGGGCGGTTCGGTCCGTCAGGCTTCCGGTTCCAGTTCCGCGTCGGTCTGGGCGGTGGTGAGCTTGCGGGCGTAGGTCGCGGCCTCTATTCCCGCGACGCAGCCTTCTCCCACGGCCTTGGCGATCTGGAGCGGCGGACCGCAGATGTCGCCGGCGGCGAACACGCCAGGAACATTGGTGCGCTGCTTTTTGTCCGTCTGCACGTATTTCATGCTCTCGTCCAATTCCAGGCCCAGGGTGGCGGCCAGTTCCAGCACGCCCTTGGCGCCCAGCTCGATGAACACGCCCGAGACGTTCAGAGTGTTGCCGTCCTTGAGCGCCAGTCCCGTGACGGCGTTTTCGCCGAGGATGGCCTTGGCCTCCGCGCCTTCCAGCAGGGTCACGCCGTTCTCGGCGGCCTGGGCCAGGAGCACCGGGGCGACCTCGAAGGATTCGTTCACCAGCCAGACCTTGGAGGCGGTCTTCGAAAGCGTCACCGCACCGCCCACGGCGGCGCTCTGACCGCCGAGCACGGCCACTGGCTCGCCCCGGAAGAATCCGCCGTCGCATTCCACGCAGTAGCTCACGCCCTTACCCAGCAGTTCTTTTTCGCCGGGCACGCCGAGCTTGTTGCGGGTGGTTCCGGTGGCCAGGATCAGGGAACGGGCCGTGAAGTTCGTACCGCTTTCAATGGTCAGGACGAAGTGTTTGCCCTCGGGAAGGATGGAGAGCACATCCTCTTCAATGATCTCCGTGCCGAAGCTTTCGGCCTGCATTTTGCCGGTTTCGAGCATTTCTTCGCCCGTGACCTTGAACTGGCAGCAGAAATTCTCCACATGCGCCCAGAACAGACTGCTCTTGTGCATGCGGCCGAGCATGAGCACGGCGGCCTTTTTGCGGGAGGCATGAATGGCGGCCTGAATTCCGGCCGGACCGGAACCGAGAATGATCACGTCATAGATTTTGTTCATCATTGCTCCTAGGGCGGTATTGAAGCGGGCGGCTGCCCATTGTAAGCTGGCTTCGAAAAAAAGCAAGTGCCCATTCCGGGGACGGCGTCAAAGAAAAGGGATCAACAGCAAACGATCGAGCCTGGAAAAGGCCGGAGACCGAAAAATATTCAGCCCGATGTCCATTTTGAGTTGTCCTTCGTCGGGGGCGGCCTTGTAGCTGGCAAAGAGGTGGTCCCACCAGGGCACGCTGAATCCGAAGTTGTGGTTCGACTCGCGCATGTCCGTGGAGTGATGCACGCGATGCATGTCCGGGGTGATCAAGAAAAGGCGCAGCAGGTGGTCCGTCCGTTGCGGCAGGTTCAGATTGGCGTGGTTGAACATGGCGCAGCCGTTGAGCAGCAGCTCGAAGACCAGCACGGCCTCGGGCGGCGGGCCGAGCAGTGGCACGAGCGCGATCTTGAAGGCCAGGGAGGCCAGCAGTTCGAAGGGATGAAACCGCAGACCCGAGCTGGCGTCCAGGTCCAGGTCCGCGTGGTGCATGCGATGCACGCGCCAAAGCGGGCGGAAATAATGGAACAGGCGGTGCTGCCAGTAGATGGCCAGATCCAGAATCAGCACGGCGAACACGCCTTTTGCCAGGGGCGGCAGGGGCAGGAGATGCAGCAGGCCCACGCTGCGAGCTTCGCACCAGAGGGCCGCGCCCACCGGTGCCACGGGCAGGAGCAGGCGCGCGGCAAGGGCGGCCAGGGCGACCACGCCAAGATTGCCGGGCCAGCGCCGGAAGCGGGGCAGCTTGCGCGGTCGGCGGGGAAACGCGGCCTCCAGCACGGACATCAGTACGAAAACGCCGACAAAAACGCCGAGCCGGATCCAGGCTTCCCCAGGCACAGGATCAGATGTCCTTCTGCGCTTTGGGGGTGGCGCTGCGGGGTTTGCGCGTCCGGCCATCCTCGGGCCGCCAGGCGCGGTTGAACAGGCGCATGTAGAGCTTTTCCGCCTCGGGAAAGTCGCTGTTCAGGGAAAGGGCCGAGTTCAGCCATTTCCCGGAATTCTCGATTTCACCCATATAATAATAGGCCTTGCCGAGGTTGAAATGGATGTTCTCGTCCTTGGGCGTGATCTGGAGCGCTTGCTTGTAGGCGTGGATGGCCCCGACATAGTCTCCCTGCTTGCGCAGGTTCACACCGAGGGTGTTGAAGGGGTTGGGGGAGTCGCTCTGGTATTTGAGCACCTCGATGAAGGTCTGCTTGGCCTCTTCCAGACGGTCGAACTGGGCATAGATTTCCGAGGCCTTCTGCATGTAACGGCGGTAGTTTTCTGTGTCGCCCTTGCCCTTGTAGGCCTCGGCCAGCCCTTTGTAGGCCTCGGCGAAGAGGTCGTTGATGCGCAGCGCTTTTTTGAAGGCCACAATGGCTTTTCCGTAGCGTTCCTCGGTCAGATAGCGGTAGCCCAGATCGTAATAGTGCTGGGCCTCGTCCTGGATGGTCAGGATTTCCTCGAAGGTCTCGATGGCCTCGTCGAAGTTGCCCATGCTGACCATGTCCTTGGCTTCTTCGAGCTGCATGTCTTCGATTTCAGGATAATGGACGAGTCGCTTGGCCATGACCAGATAGCGCTCCAGGGTTTCCGGCGCGTAGGGCCGCAGCACGTAGCCGATGCAGCCCGCGGCGATGGCGTCGAGCACGTGGCTTTTCTGGTTTTCCAGGGTGATCATGACCACGGGGAGCATTTTCAGACGCATGTTCCGGCGCAGGATGTTCACGAACTTCACGCCGGGCATGTCCATGAGTGTGCTGTCGCAGAGGACCAGGTCCACGGGATGGTTGCCGACGTAGTCCACGGCCTCGGCCCCGGAGCGCAGGATGCGCATGGTCTGGGGCGCGAACGCGGACATGGCCTCCTGGTCGCGCCGGGCATGCACTTCCACGTCCGTGAGGATCAGGACGTGCTGGAAGGAGCGGAATACACTGCTTTCTCTCTTCAGCGCCATGCCGGTGGTCCAGGGTTGAGATCCGAGATCATGACCGGAATCTACCTCGGTGGCGTCTGTTCATCAAGTCCGGAAGCGGGTCCGGAGGCGGGTTCGCGCGCGGCAAGGGCGGCCATGACCTTCTCGCGCAGTTCGCGCATGGGCGCGTCGTCCGGGAGCGCCGTAAAGAGCGTGTCCACGTAGCCCCGTTCCAGGAAGATGCCGATGCTGGTCGGGTAGTTGAGGTCGTAAATCCAGCCCAGGACCAGCAGCCGGAAGTCGTTGGCCCAGCGCATTTCCTCGTATCGGGCCGATTCTCCAGCCATAACCTGCTCGTAGATCGAGTGGGTGTAGTTCGAGGGGTGCGGCTGGAGGCCCAGGGTGACCACGGAGCTGCCTGAAGCGCTGGCTTCAAGGTGTTCAAGCACCACGGGCACGATGTCCAGCTTGTCGCTGTCGCGCACGACCCTGACCGCCGCGTTCAGAGGCTCGCGCAGGCCGTCTGGCAGGGCGCGGACATTGTGCAGGAAGACCGCGCCGAGAACGACACGCCGCACGTGGCGCTCCAGGCCCTGGAGCAGGTCGGCCTCAATCAGGGCGCGGATGCCCAGCCGTGCGTGGTTCGCGGTGCTTGGGTCGTGGAAGCTTTTGTAGCGCTGGAATTGCGGGAAGCGCCCCGTGTCGTGGAACAGGGCCGAGATCAGGGCCACTTGGGCCGCTGCCGGGTCCAGGGCTTCTCCGGCGACGATGCGCTTCGCCAGCTCGTAAACGCGCAGGCTGTGCCGAAGCTTGAGGTCTATGTGATAGTCGTTGTCCGCATCGCCGTTGAAAAAGTCCGCCACATAGCCTTGGAAGCGTTTTTCCAGAAGTTCGAAGGAAGTGTTCATGAGCGTTCGATGTTGCGTTTTCTGCGCCGGTACTGGGTTTCGGTCCATTCGCCGTTCCGGTATTCCTCTTCCAGCTCATCCAACTCCTGGCGTCGGAGTTCCTCGGCCTCGCGGTCCATTTCCTTGTCGCGCAAAAAGCCTTTGGGGCCGAAGAGCAGGCGCAGGAACAGGGCGATGATGCCGAAGATGACGAGCATGAAGCCCATGCGGGCGATCATGGGCAGCCATTTTTCACCGTATCCGCTGGAGAAGGGCCAGAATTCCCAACCGTTGGGAACGGCGCTGGCCTGGGAAAGAAAGTGCAATGGGGTCAGGTCCATGGGTGCTCCTTGCTGAATGCAGCCTCCACCCATAATGTGCACGGCGGCGCATGGCAAGAGAGGAGAGGCCTGGAACTGGACAGCCGGGCCGTCATTCCGTATCGTCCGACCCGTTTACCGAACCCCGGAACCTGGGAGCTCACCATGAGGAAAACGTGGTTGACGGCGCTCTGCGCCCTGGTCGCGCTGTTCTGGCTCGGCATGGCCGGGTCCGCCTCGGCCTGGAGTTTTGCGCCCCGGCAGGACACGACCGCCAATCTCACCCCGCAGCAGGAGGATACCGGCATGCGGGACCCGCAGGCCGCGCCCCTTGACCGTGAGCGCGGTTCGGGCGGAGTCGGTTTGCAGATCATCCCTCTGATTTTGATCATTCCCCTGGGCTGGTTTTTTTTCCGGAATCTTTCCCGGCGGCATGACCAGGACGAGGGGAGCGGGGCCGCTCCCCGGCCCGACCCGGAGCGCTACACGCACGAGGACGATCCTGAGAATCTTCAGGAAGCCTACCGCCGCGCCCGGGCTCAGTGGGAGTGGATGGGGTCCGAACCCGGAGCGGCTCCCCGCAAGAGCGGGCCTTCGGTCGCTGCCGCACCCGGGGAATTCGACAAAGCCGAGTTTCTGCGCGGGGCCAAGCTGGTCTACGCCCGGCTGACCGAGGCCTTTGACAATCTGGACGCCAAAGCGGCTGCTCCGTTCGCCCTGGAACCCGTGCTGGAGGGGCTGCGCGCCAGGGCCGCCTCAGGCGCGCGCAAGGGCAATACGGAACTTGTGCTGGTGGAAGCGGAATTGTTGGAACATACCAAAAACGACGATGCGGAAGGGGCGGTCGTGCTCTATGACGTGTTGCTGCGCCGCGGTCCGGATGCCGCCGAACCCGAGCAGATCAAGCAGGTCTGGCGTTTTGCGCGCGACCCGCGCGACCCGGCGTCCACTTGGCGACTGGAGCGCATGGAGCCGTATAGCGACCCCGCTTCCTGATGAGGAGCTCCCTTGGCAAAGCAACCTTTTGATCCCCATGCCTCCCTGGACGAGCTGCTGGCCACGGCGCGGTCGCGCTTCGGCGAGGTCGTTTTCGATAGCGTAAGCATGGCGGGCGGTCCCCTGGAAATCCTTCAGATCAAGGACATGCCCGGTTACATTGAGAAGCTTCTGGCCCGGGCGGGCGCAGGCAAGAACGTGGAACTGCCGCTCTGGGCCAAGGTCTGGCCTACCTGCATGGTGCTGTCCATGTTTTTGGGCAAGTTTCCGTTTCCGGAGGACTTCGAGTTCCTGGAAATCGGCGCGGGAGTGGGGCTGTCCGGACTGGTTCTGGCCCGGCGCGGCTACCGCGTGACCATCACGGACATCGAGCCGGACGCGTTGCTCTTCAGCCGCATCAATGCCCTGCGCAACGGTCTGGCCGACAGGGTGGAGATCCGTACCGCCGACTTCACCAAAGACCGACTGGGCCGGAAATTCGACGTGGTGGCCGGATGCGAGATCCTGTTCCGCAAGTCCTTTTTCGAGCCGCTCGGCCGGTTTCTGGACGCGCATCTTTCGGACCGGCCCGGTGCGGAGATCGTTCTCGGGTCGGACGGCGCGCGGCAGGGGCTGGAATTCTTCAAGTCCGAGGCCGGAAAGTACGACATGATGCGCACGGATCTGGGCTACCGGGATCTGGAGTGCGACGAGCAGAAGACCGCGTGCCTCTATAGGTTGCGGAGGAAAAAATAGGTGTTCGCACTGAGGAGCTGTCCCAAATCGTATGTGCTCGACCAGGACAAGGCCGTGGCCCCGAGCGAGACGGTCCAGCGGGTCAAGGCCCGGCTGGATGCGGAGTTCCAGGGCGTGCTGGAGATGATCGACCGGGTGGACACCGGACGGCTGGGCATCCCCGTGTTCGTCAGCCGCTGCGGACCTGCGGCCCGGGCGATCATGCCCACCCGGAAGCAGATGGGCAAGGGCGCCACGCCGGAACAGGCCGAGGCCTCGGCGCTGATGGAACTGGTGGAACGCTTCAGTTTTTTTTCCTTCTGGGACTCCCCGGAGCGTTTTGAGGAGTTGACCTGGAGCGAGGCCGAAGAGCGCTGGCCCGAAAGCCTGCTGCCCCTGGAGCAGATGCTTCTGTCCGTGGGGGAGGGCCTCTCGCCGGAGGACGCCCGCGCCGTGCTCGATCTGGTGCGCTGGCGGTTCCATCCCGCTCTGGACGTGGCTTCGGGCCGGGAGGTGCTGGTTCCTCTGGACTGGTTCAAGAAGCTCAACGAGTTCAACGGATCATCCGCCGGAAACACCGCCGAGGAATCCATCCTCCAGGGAGCCTGCGAACTGGTGGAGCGGCACGTCTGCGCGGTCATCGACAAGCGGCGCTGTGAAACTCCGACCATTGACCCGGACAGTTCGGACGATCCGGTCTTCCGGGGGCTGGTGGATGCGTTCGAGAAAAACGGCGTGCGTCTGCTGCTCAAGGATTTCAGCATGGGCATGCCTGTACCCACGGTGGCCGCCGTGGCCTGGGACCCCAAGTCGTTTCCCGGCATGAGCGAGATCGTCTTCACGGCGGGGACTTCGGCTTCGCCCGTCAAGGCGGCGGTGCGCGCCCTGACCGAAGTGGCCCAGCTTGCCGGGGATTTCGAGACCGGACGCGTCTACGAGGCCTCGGGGCTGCCCAAATTCACCGCGCTGGACCAACTCGCCTGGCTGCGCTGCGGGCCGGTGGTCGGCCTGGACACCCTGCCCGGCGTGGAGCGGGACGACATCCTGGACGAGTTGCTGGAGCTGGCCCAGGGGCTGGGTCGGTTGGGCTATCGGCTCCACAGCGTGGACACGTCCATTCCTGGTCTGGAAGCCTCGGCCAATTACAGCTTTGTTCCGGGCTTTGATTTCCGGGAGCGCGCCGCGCGCCGCAGCCTGGGCCTGTTCGTGGGCCGGATGCTGGCGGAAGAGGTTCCCATGCCCGAGGCGGCCATTGGTCTTGAGATCCTCGGAGAAATCTATCCTGACGCCTATTTCGTGCCCTTTTTCCAGGGGCTGCTGGCCCTGCGGCTGGAGGATGCCCAGGAGGCCGCGCGGTTGTTCGCCCTGGCCGAGCCACTCCAGCCCGCCGCCGAGGAACAGGCCCTGGCTGCGTTTTACCACGCCTTCGCCCTCAGTCGTCTGGAGCGTTGGGATGAGGCCATGCCGGTTCTGGACCGGGCCGCGAATCTCGATGCTGAGATCAAGGAAATCTTCAATCTGCGCGGGGTGGCGCGGTTCAAGGCCGGAGAGTATGCCGAGGCGGCTCGGGACTTCAGCGCGGCCCTGGACATCGACAGCGGGTCCGCGGCGGATCTCGCCAACCTCGGCCTCTGCCATAAATTCATGGGCAACAGCACGGCTGCCGCGGATTATCTCGGCTCGGCCCTGCAAATGGACCCGTCCCTGGACTGGGCCAGGCCGCATCTGGACGAACTGTTGAACGGAGAGTAGCCGAGCAATTCCAAGCAGAGTATTGACATCTCGGGCCTGTGCATTTATCCCAATGTGTGAATCGTGTGGTCGTCAAGCGACGGATCGTCGCTGATCGTATAGGGAACAGCCCGGTTTTTCCGGGAGTGGCGTTGACGCCGAAAGGCATTCAACCAACCAGGAGGAAAGGATATGGCTTCTATCGAGTACAAAGGGAAATCCTTTGAAGTTGACGAGGACGGTTTCCTGCAGAGCTTTGACACCTGGACCCCGGACTGGGTCGAGTACGTCAAGGAGCAGGAGGGCATCGCCGAGATCTCCCCTGACCACCAGAAGGTCATCGAGTTCCTGCAGGACTACTACAAGAAGAACGGCATCGCTCCCATGGTGCGCATTCTTTCCAAGGTCACCGGCTTCAAGCTGAAGCAGATCTACGAGCTGTTTCCGTCCGGCCCTGGCAAGGGAGCCTGCAAGATGGCTGGCCTGCCCAAGCCCACCGGCTGCGTGTAATTCGCGCGACGCTGGCTTTTAAAGGCGGAGGCTTCGGCTTCCGCCTTTTTTTGTGCGACGCGTTGATTGGTTCTTCCACTGAACGTTCGATGTGTGCTAGACCGACCACGTTTTGAGTGGGGGGGGCGTCCGAAGTGTATCGGGCGGAAACCGTGGTCGTATCACATCCCAGGGGAGGAATTGAAATGGAATATTTCGATATTATGGGCACTTTGCAGTTCTTATCCCAGAGGCTTTCGCTCTGGGTCGGAGAATACGGCGTCCGCCTGATCGTGGCGCTGGCCATTTTTTATGCGGGCCTGGTCATTTCACGCCGGGTCTCGGCCCTTGTGGGGCGGCTCATGGCGCGGGTCAAGGTGGACGAGACCCTGATCAGTTTCGTGCGCAACATGGTCTATTACCTGCTGGTGACCGTGGTGGGCATAGCCGCGCTCGGCCAGCTCGGCATCAACGTGACCTCCTTCCTGGCTGTTCTCGGCGCCGCCGGTCTGGCCGTGGGCCTGGCCCTCAAGGATTCCCTGTCCAACTTCGCGTCCGGCGTGCTGCTGATCCTCTTCCGCTTCTTCCGCGTGGGCGACTACGTCACGGTGGCGGGCACTTCGGGCACGGTCGTGGCCGTGAATCTCTTCAACACCGAGCTGGCCACCCCGGACAACCAGAAGGTCTACGTGCCCAACTCCAGCATTACGGGCGGGATCATCGTCAACGTCACAGCCAACGACACCCGGCGCATCGATCTGGTGGTGGGCATTGGCTACAGCGACAAGATTTCCAAGGCCCAGGGCATCCTGGAGCGGCTTGTGGCCGCTGATGCCCGCATTCTCAAGACCCCCGCGCCCACGGTGGCGGTCTCGGAGCTGGCTGACAGCAGCGTGAACTTCGTGGTCCGGCCCTGGGTGGCCACGGGCGACTACTGGGCCGTGCGCTTCGACCTGATTCGGGCCATCAAGGAAACCTTTGACGCGGAAGGCGTCTCCATTCCCTTCCCGCAGCAGGATGTGCATCTCTTCAACGAAAAGTAGCAATCCCTTTGTGTTTTTTCGGGGTCGGGCGTTTCCTTTGGGAGGCGTCCGGCCCGCTTGCCCCCGCAACCGCTTTCTGCTAGACAACATGCCAGCCGATAGGGGTGCTTCGGTGGATCCGAAGCTGAGATGATACCCTTGGAACGTGAAGCAGTTCGCACTGCCGTACGGAATCTGGCGCAGACCTCCTTGCACCTCTTTTCGCGCAGTGCCCCTGGAACTTTTCCCCAAAGGGGCTTTTTTATGTCCAAGCAGCAGCTTTCCTTTGCCAATCTCTTTTTTCTCTGGTTCGGCGCGGCCGTGTCCGTGGCCGAGATCCTCACTGGCGGCCTGCTGGCCGGACTGGGCCTGGAGCGGGCCATGTGGGCCAACGTTCTGGGGCACATGGCCGGAACCTCGCTCCTGGTGCTGGCGGGCTGGATCGGCTTCCGCGAACGCCTGCCCGCGATCATGTCCACGCGCATCTCCTTCGGGCGACAGGGATCCTGGCTGATCTCCGGCATCAACGTGCTCCAGCTCCTGGGTTGGACCGCCTGGATGGTTCTGCTCGGCGGGAGCGCCCTGAACGGGCTGACCAGCCAGCTTTGGGGCTTTGACAACCAGGCGCTGCTCTCGGCCGTTGTGGGCGCGTGCATCGCCTTCTGGGTCTTTCTCGGGGTGCGCGGGTTCAAGTGGCTGAACATGGTGGCGGTGAGCCTGTTGCTCGTGCTCACCGTGGTGCTCAGCTGGGTGCTGCTGAACAGTCCCGAACCGGTTGCCGCCACGGGCGGGCAGGGTGCGTTCCATTTCGGATTTGAAATGGCCATCATCATGCCCCTGTCCTGGTTCCCGCTCATCGCCGACTACACCAGCATGGCCAAATCGCGTACGGCCTCCTGGCTGGCCCCGCTCCTGGGCTATCTGCTCGGCAGTTGTTGGATGTACGGCATCGGCATTCTCGGCGCGCTGCACTCCGGCAGCTTCGACCCGGCCCGGATGATGCTCGCGGCCAACCTCGGGCTTGCCGCCCTGGGCGTCATCGGCCTTTCCACGGTCACGACCACGTTTCTGGATGTCTATTCCGCGGCGGTCTCGACCTTGAACGTCTTCCCGAAGCTCAGTCGCCGCTGGACCTCGGTGGGCTTCGCCGCCATCGGGACCGTGCTGGCCATGTTCGTGCCCATCACGGAATACGAGTGGTTTCTCTATCTGCTCGGTTCGGTCTTTGCTCCGCTGATCGCCATTCTGCTCATGGACTACTTCGTGCTGCGCGCGGACCGGCGCGAAACGGTCTGGGACCCCGCAGCCACCCTGAGCCTTGCGCTCGGCGTCGCACTGTATTATCAGCTGAAGCCCTACGGACTCGTGGTCGGGCCGACCCTGGTCACGATTCTTGGAACCTGCGTGCTGCACCTGGGCGTGCGCGGCGCGGCAAGGGCGTTTTTCAAGGGATAAATCGCGGAATCAGCGCGATTGTCCCTTGCCAAACGGGCGACATGCGGATATACAACTCTGCTTCACGCAATCAATGACAGGAGACCGTCATGAAAAAGGATATCCATCCCAAGCTGTTCAAGGCCAAGATTACCTGCCACTGCGGCTACGAGGCCGAGATTCTCACCACCAAGGGCGAGAAACTTGAGCTTGAAATCTGCTCCCAGTGCCATCCCTTCTACACCGGCAAGCAGCGCTTTGTGGACACCGCCGGTCGCATCGACCGCTTCCGCAAGAAGTACGCGCAGTTCGGGCAGGAAAAGAATTAGCCTTCTTCTTCGGCCCTGGCCGCAAGAAATGCCTCTATTGGGCTTTCCCAATGGAGGTTTTCTTGTTTGTCCGGAAAGTTCCGAGGCCGGATGCGGCGCGCTTTACTTTTTCCGGGCAGACATTATCCTCGGTGGGTGGCTGAACGTCTTTCCACAGTGAGGTTCCCGTGAAATTGAGTCGTCTTCTCCTTGCCGCGCCGAAGCTTTCGGTGGGCGGGCAAGCTGTGATCGAGGGCGTGATGATGCGCGCCCGCGACCGTCTGGCCATTGCTGTTCGCCGTCCGGACGGGGAGATCAAGGTCGAGGTGCGGCCCTGGTTCTCGCTGACCAGCCACCCCCTGTTGAAAAAGCCTTTTGTGCGTGGGTTTCCCGTGCTGCTGGAAACCATGGTCAACGGCATCAAGGCCTTGAACTGGTCGGCCAGCGAGGCGCTCGTGGAAGAGGATGAGGAGACCGGCGAGGAATCGAGCGGGCTCTCCACGTGGCATCTCGTGCTCACCCTCGTGGTGGCTCTGGGCTTTGCCCTGGGACTCTTCGTGGTCCTGCCCCATTTTTTCTCCATCGTCATGGAGTGGTGGGGGCTGGGCGGGGATGTGGACGCGCTTTCGTTCCACGCCTGGGACGGCCTCTTCAAGATGCTCCTGTTCGTGGGCTACATCCTGGCCATTTCCTACATGCCCGACATTCGTCGTGTTTTTCAGTACCATGGCGCGGAACACAAAACCATCTGGACCTTCGAGAGCGGGGCGGAACTGACTCCAGCCAGCGCGCGGGGCTACAGCCGCCTGCATCCCCGGTGCGGAACGGCCTTTCTGCTCTTTGTTCTGGCCCTGTCCATCATCCTGTTCGCGGTGCTGGTCCCCTTGCTGCTGCGGCTCTGGGCTCCCGAAGTCTTTGTGCTCAAGCATCTTTACATCGTGGGTCTGAAGCTGGTGCTGATGGTTCCGGTCAGCTGCCTTTCATATGAGCTGATCCGGTTTTCCGGCAAATTCCATAAGAATTTCATGTGCCGCATGCTCTGCTGGCCCGGCCTGCTGCTCCAGGGGCTGACCACCAAGGAGCCGGACGACGCACAGATCGAGGTGGCCATCGCCGCCCTGCAATGCGCCATATCCGAGGAGGGCGCCTAAATGTTCGCAAGACTGGATGAGACCGAGACCGCTTTCGAGGAGCTGGAAAAACAGCTCGCCGATCCCGCCATCTTCAACGACCAGGAACGCTATCGCAAGGTCACCAAGGCCCACAGCGAACTGGGCGAGATCGTGGCCGCCTATCGCGAGTACAAGGCGGTCTCGAAAAATCTCGCGGACAACAAGGAACTCGCGCGGGACAAGGACCCGGAAATCCGGGAAATGGCCCACGCCGAGATTCCGGAACTGGAAGAGCGACAGGAGGATCTGGCCGAAAAGCTCAAGGTTTTGCTGTTGCCTTCCGACCCCATGGATGAAAAGAACATCATTCTGGAAATCCGTGCGGGCACGGGCGGTGATGAAGCCGCGCTGTTCGCTGCGGACCTCTTCCGGATGTATTGCCGCTACGCCGAGGAGAAGCGCTGGAAGGTCGAACTGGTGGACGAGCATGAGACCGGAACCGGCGGCTTCAAGGAAGTCATCGCCAGTATCTCGGGCGACCGCGTCTACAGCCACCTGAAGTATGAATCCGGCACGCACCGGGTCCAGCGCGTTCCGGCCACGGAATCCCAGGGCCGCATCCACACCTCCGCCGTGACCGTGGCCATCATGCCCGAGGCCGAGGAAGTGGACGTGGAACTCCGGCCCGAAGAAATCCGGGTGGACGTGTACCGCTCCTCCGGCCCCGGCGGCCAGTCCGTGAACACCACGGATTCGGCCATCCGCGTGACCCACCTGCCCACAGGGCTGGTGGTCATCTGTCAGGACGAGAAGTCGCAGCACAAGAACAAGGCCAAAGCCCTCAAAGTGCTCCGTTCCCGGCTGTTGCAGATGGAACAGGACAAGGCCAAGGCCGAGCAGGACGCCAACCGGCGTTCCCAGGTGGGCACGGGCGACCGTTCCGAGCGCATCCGGACCTACAACTTTCCGCAGGGCCGCGTTTCGGACCACCGCATCAACCTGACGCTCTACAAGCTGGAGCAGGTTATGGAAGGGGATCTGGACGATTTTGTGGATGCCCTGTCCGCCTTTTATCAGGCCGAGGCGCTCAAGGGCCAGGGCGGAGCCTAGGCCAGGCACTGCCGCGCCGGCGTCCCGCGCGGCATAGGGAAACGTCCGATGCCGGAACGCTGTCAGCGTGTTCGGAGCGGGCGTTTTTTTCGTTGGTATTTCAGAGAAGACATCAGGAGAGTGGCATGACGTTGCGCGAGGCCTTGCGGACCGCCGAAGACAGACTGACGGAGGCGGGCGTGGATTCGCCGGGGCTTTCCGCGCGGCTGCTGGCGGGTCGGGCGCTGGACCTGAATTCCGTCCGGGTGCTTACGGAAAGCCGGAGGGAACTGAGCGCCGGGGAAATTGCAACCTTCGACGCGCTGGTGGCGCGGCGGGCCTCGGGCGAACCCGTGGCCTATATCCTCGGGGAACGGGAATTCTACGGCCTGTCTTTCCGGGTGGGGCCGGGCGTGCTCATTCCCCGGCCTGAAACCGAACTGATTGTGGACGAGGTCCGCAGATGTTTTGAGGAATCCGAGCCGCTGCGGTTCATGGATTTGGGAACCGGTTCGGGCGCGCTGGCAGTGGCCCTGGCCCACATCTTTCCCCGGTCGGCCGGTCTGGCCGTGGACCGCAGCGACGAGGCCCTGGAAATCGCTTGCGACAATGCGCGCCGTCTCGGCGTGGCGGAGCGGGTCCGGTTTCTGCGGGCGGATTTCACCGAGCCGCTTCCGGAAACCGGATTGGATCTCATCGTGGCCAACCCGCCCTATGTGACCTGGGCGGAATATGAAGAGTTAAGCCGCGAAGTGGCGGATTTCGAACCTCGGAGCGCGCTGGTCAGCGGCGCGGCCATGGGCGACGGGCTGGACCACCTGCGGGGGCTGGCCCCGCACGCCGCAGCCGCGCTTCGGCCCGGTGGCTCCCTGTTTGTGGAGATCGGCTGGCTGCAAGGTCTGGCAGGAGCGGACGTGCTACGGGACAGGAGCCTGGGACTGGGGGATGTGCGCGTGCTTCAGGATTTGGCCGGGCGGGATCGGATTCTTGCGGCGCGCAAGCGCAGCTCTTAGTGGTGGAAATGCTTCGACCCTGTCGCACGCTTGCGACGATTGGCGAAAAGGACACAGTTTTCTTGTTGGTCATCTTGCTACGATGTCCTGCAATTACGGCTTGATATGCTTCCTGCTGATGTTGGTATTTTTCTTGCTCTAGGGGATTCAGGAGGAGACATGCTACAAACCACCATTCGCACCACCACACGCTGCACCGGAATCGGTCTCCATAGCGGCAAGCAAGTCAGCCTGACCCTGCGTCCCGCCACCGAGGACACGGGTATTCTTTTTTCCGTCCGCAACGGTTCGGGGTCCGCGTTCCTGACGCCCACTCCGGAGCTGGTCGTCAGCACGGGCCTGGCCACCACCCTGGGTAACGGTTCCGAGTCCGTGTCCACCGTGGAGCACCTCATGGCTGCGGTTCGTGGCATGGGCATCGACAACATCCTCATTGATGTGGATGGACGCGAACTTCCGATCATGGACGGCAGTGCTGCGCCCTTTGTCTACCTCCTCAAGCAGGCCGGCCTTCGCCGACTGGGCAAACCCCGCAAGGCCCTGGCCGTGAAAAAAGTCATGACTTTTGAAAAGGATGGCAAGTACGTCAAGGCGTTTCCTTATGACGGCCTGCTCGTCGATTATACCATTGAATTCGCGCACCCGGTCATCGGTCGCCAGCGCCTGGAAGTGGAAATCACCCCGGAGTGCTTCGCCGCCGAAGTGGCCAAGGCCCGGACCTTCGGCTTTTTGCGCGAGGTGGAATACCTGCATGCCAATGGTCTCGCCCTGGGCGGCTCCCTGGACAACGCCGTGGTGCTCGACGAGTACGCGGTGCTCAACGCCGAGGGACTGCGCTACGAAGACGAGTTTGTGCGCCACAAGCTGCTCGACTTCATCGGCGACATCGCCGTGCTCAACCGTCCGCTTCTGGGCCGGTTCGAGGTCTTTGCCTCCGGTCACGAACTAAACAACATGTTCCTGCGCCACTTGGTGGCCAATGCCTCGGAATACCTGGAAGAGGTTGTGGGCACGCTGCCCGCGCCCGCAGCGAAGGAAGAGGAACTGGAGGTGCTCGGAGTCGTGGCGGTTCCCGCCTGAGTTTTTCTTCGGAATTTCAGTTCCAGCAGCAAACCCCGCTTCGGCGGGGTTTTTTATTTGGGGCACGGGCCAGAGGTCGCCCTGGGAGTGCGGGCCAAAATCAGAAGGAAAATTCCGCAGGAGTCGGCGTCAGAATTTCCGCCAGCACCCCGCCGCGAAACCGTTTGGGCATCTGTTCCGCGCTGTGGCATTCCAACGACCATTGCCCGGCGGGGCAGGGCAGGGCGCATGCCAAAAGTGGCGCGAGCCGCGCGGCATTGAGCGGTTGTTCCGCATAGACCCGGCAGCGCAGCAGTGGCGGGCGGAGCATGGCCCGGATTTGCACGGCTCCGTTGGCTGCCAGACGCAGGCCGAAAACGGCGCGACCCAGGCCTTGTTCGGGCAGGGCCGTGAGCAGTTCCATTTCCCGGGCGCGGGGCGCGAGCCAGGGCGGATAGGCAAGGCATTCCGG
>JBFWMD010000048.1:0-28305 GCA_050251775.1 Desulfovibrio sp. | reverse complement strand
CCTCTTCCTCCATTTCCCTTAATCGCTCCAGGTTGTGTTCCAAGCTCTCCAGGTCGAACCGGTCATCCATGCTGATCACATGGTCATACTGGTCCTGGGCTACCTCGGTGTAGACCGTGTAAGCTTCGAAAAGCTCTTGGGATGCACGTTCCTTTTCTTCAATGGGACGATGCTTGTATTTCTGATGGAGACTGAAAGCTCCGCAGTCCAGCATAAGATCACCAATCAGATGCCGATTCTTGATGGTATAGAGGGTAGGCTTCTCCATCCCAAAAAACGTGATGAGCACATTGGGTTTGTAGTGGTTGACGCGCTTGGCAAATTCTTGGACAAGCCTGATAGAAGGCGACGAGATAAAAACTTTTATATTCGAGTTCATGGAATTATCCTTTTTTCTCCCCTCTGACTACTGCGTCTGACAGCAGCCAGAGGGGATATGGTTTGGGATTAATTGCTGTGATAGCGAAGAGTCGAACGGAGGTTTTCAAGCTTCTTGATCAGTTCATCAATTGCCTTGAGGTCCACATCTCCTTCGAGATTGTCACTTTCGAGCACCTTCTTCAGAGAACCATCCAGCTTCATCACCTGCGTGTCGATGTTCTTGATCTTCGTGTCCACATACCCTGAATCAGGAGTCGGCTCACTGATCAGATCGGAGCGATCACCACCAGCAGCGATGACATCTTGCAAGTACTTGGCGGGCGCATTCTCATCTTCCTTGGCAATCGATATCATGTACTTGCGGTCAGCAGCGGTAATCTTGTGATTCGCCTGGAAGAACTTCACCAGGACCCCAGAATCCACGTTCATGCCCTTCTTCCCCAGTTCGTAGTGAGCCAGGACCGCATCGATCTTGATCCGGTTTTCATCAATGGGCAGCGTCATATCGATATTGTGCTTACCGAGGATGGATGCAATCGGGTCCACACCAAGAAGCTTCTGATCCTTTTCCGTCAACTTGTTGTAGTAGCGAGCAATTTCAGCCAACCGTTCCACGCCGAGGATGAAGTGATTTTCAACGCCAGGAAGGGAAGCGATGTTCATGCGGTTCTCGCGGGCGGTCTTGGCGAGAGTGGGGAAGGTCTTCTTGACAAAGTCACCCCAGTCTCTCAGCTTCCGGGCTACACGAACAAACTGAAGCTGATTCAGATACACCCCTGCCGTATACGCCATCATTGCCACCATGGCGTTGGTCTTCTCGAAAACGTCATTATATTTAGTGTTAGCCTCTTCAATCTTCGGAATCAGGATTCCTTCATCCATGATCTTGGGGACCTCGGTCTTGAGCTTCGTAAGCAAATCTTCGTACTTGTATTCCTTGCTGGTCTGTTCAACATCTTCCGGGACACCACCGATACCGCCAGTAGCACTGACCAAGGTTTCGTAGTTGGACTCCTCCAGAGTCTTTTCGAAGCCAGACTTGTTGTCGTTGTTGCTGTAGCCACCAGGCAGTCCAGGACCGCCAGTACCGGGAGTGTACCCCTCGCCGCCGCGCGGATTCGTGTTCTGATTTTCCATTTTCATCTCCGTATTGTTTTCGTGGTTAGTGACCTTGAACTCAGACGTTTGGTTGTTCTTGCCCTTGTTGGACATAAGAGAACCTCCATTTCACAGTTTGCTTTCTCGACTTGGATGAAATGCCGTTCACTTCACCGCCGCCGTTGATTGCAAGCTCTCAAAAGGAGGTTCAGAACTCTCGCCAAACTCTGAGAAACAATTTGGCAGAAGATGGAAATCTAGAAAGTCTTAATCATTCAGGTTGAATACGTACATATCCTTTATGCATTTATCTGTTGCGGAGAAATAGCCATGAATACGCTTTCGGCGTGACAAGAACTGGCTGAATGGCTTTTCACCACCCATTCCAGCCTCTTCGATCTTCGCTGTGACTTGCTCATAAGCATCCATGAACCCCGCATCCAGATCATCGGGGTTTGCTTCAAATGCTCGGTCCCACATCCAAAGCACTGCCAGCCGGACCAGATCGGAATTATTGATATGCTTTCCGGCGATGCTGAGTTGGTACGCAGCGTTGGGAGTTGCCTCGTCCAAGACCTGTTCCCCGTGCTCTTCAAAAAGGGCCTTGTGGAGCATGTTCAGCACTTGGGCTTCATGTCCGATGTTCGCCAGCCTATCCAACGGTACATCCGGGTTGATAGGCATGGTTGCATTGGTCTCTCCAAACGCCAGGACATGAGAAGGCGCATTGCCATCTATCTGGACGATCCATTCATTATGCATCTTCAGCATGGCGGTCATGTCCGCAAGGCTTTCCACCTCAAAGGAAACAGGCGCTTCCTTTAGGGCCTGAGACAAAGCCTCTTCAACATCCATACCTATGTATGGATCACGAAAAATCCGCTTGAACTTCCGATCAAATTGAAATCCGAGAAGCGACCACTTTATGAAAGCTCGCCTTGCCTCCTTGCCATGCTCATCTTCAAGATGTCGGCAATACGGGTTGTCCATGATCGCATCATCATATTGCAGGTCCGAGTAGTACTCTTTGAGCTTATGGGCGAACTCCTCGGAACACATATATTCCCATTCTCCAATGTCATCGAAGTAAAGAATGAATCGCTCAATCACTTCACACCAGCGTCGATACTCCGGGTTCCTTCGCTGGTACTCCCAATGCCAGAAAGCGACATTCCTCAGGCGGTCATATCCGTCTTTAGGTATGGATTGTGTCTTCGCCATTCACATGCTCCTCAATTCGATCGCAGGGACACTCAGTATTCAGTTCAGCCACGTAAAGAGCGGATAAACAGCTACAAAGTATCTAGCTAACCTACGAAGAGCAATATTGGTATTCGCTGAGAGTCACAGCAAAAACGGAAAAGCCGGTTAACCGGCTTTTCAGAATACGGTGAACGCCTCACCAAAACGGACATTGGGATTTCCTGGCCCCCTCCTGCGATTTTCCCATGAAGGTTGACCAGCCATCAGATTTTAAATTCAAATTGCAGGGAGGTCCCATTTTGCAAGCCCAAGCAAAGCGGAAGTGGGATTCAAGTTGGATCCGGGGCGGACAATTGGAGCTGGGGAGGATTGAGCATCGCCCCCGATCTTTTCTACGAAGTCTGAGAGGTCCCATTCGCAGCCAGTTCAAAAAGACTCATAAGTTGCGGCTGCATTTCCTTATGAGCAATCTTGTTGGCGTCATTAATAAGGAACACCCGCTTCAAAGAGCCATTCGTCTTATGGGCTGCTCTCGCTTCGATGAAGCCATCGCTATGACCAATCAACGCAACGATCACGTTGGTCCCATCGGTCTTGTTGATCTGGGAGATGAATGTTTGTCCAGCCGCTTCTTTGGACTTCCAGGCTATGGACTTATCTTTGGTAAGCGCAATCATCTTGTCCAGAAGTGACATGGTTTGCTGATCCTTCTGAGTCACAAGTGGGAGAGCAACATCGTCCAGCACAACTATCTCGACCAGCTCAAACACTTCCTTCATCGCATCCTGTATCTCAGAGTTAATGGAGTCGGTGCCATGAGGTACGTGCATAGCCATAAGGGGTTTATCATCTTTGATCCACAAGACCTCGAACTGAACTTCACCGTCCTCTCTGAGATAGAGTGCATATTGGGCCTCGCCAACGGCATCCTCTGTTTTGGCGACATAGAAATCTTCTTCAAAATACTCCCAATCCAATTCACCGGTAAGAGTTCCTTGCCGAAGATTTTTGAACTGAAATCGCAGGCTGTTCAGGAGATATCGAGAATCTGTCGAGGGAAGGGCAATCTGCTCAATGGTTTTCTCGATGGTAGCTGGAGGAGGGGGAGACGAGAACTCATCTTTAATGGCGCTAATTGCATTAAAGATGCCTTTACCCCAGTTAGCCGCACCTTTCATAATCTCAAGGCACAGCTCCGGGTTATTCCTCATAGCGGTTGTTGCGAATTCCCACTTGTTCACTTCACGACTCCAGAAGGCTAGAAGAAATCAAATGCCGAGTATTTACTGCGAGGTAAGGAAAGAATCAATCGCCGAATGAGGACCTAGCAATCCAGCCGTTCAACAAAGCAAATAAAAACTTCTTCCGAAACGCCGAGGTCCCGGAAGAAGTCTGTTCTAGTGTCCAAAAGCACACTGTCCAATAACGAAAGCCACTCCGATAACCAGAGCGATTTTGAAAAGGTAGAGAATCCCCGCTTTGGCAGAAAGCTTGGCTCCACAATTGAAGCATTTGTCAGCTTTCAGAAGGTTCTCGACCCCGCACTTGTGGCACTTCTTCGTTTGCATAAGACACTCCTTTTATAAGGATATATCTATGCAAATAAGATCATTATGAAATTAGCCGCTGATGAGTTGCAACGCCATCCTAGGCAGACTGTTCGCCTGGGCCAGCATCGCCACGGCGGATTGGGTGAGTATTTGTCTGCGGACAAACTCGGTCATCTCCTGGGCCACATCCACATCGGAGATCCGGGACTCGGCAGCTTGCAGATTCTCGGTTTGTACTTCGAGATTTGTCACTGTGCTTTCAAGACGATTTTGAGAGGCTCCAAGGTCGGCGCGAATCTGGTCCTTTGCCACCATCGCCTCATCAATTTGGGCCAATGCGCTTTGTGCGCCTTCCTGGGTTTCGATGTTGACGACTTGCATCCCGTCGATGGTGGAATAGTTGACCTCACTCATGTTATCCCAGGAAACATTCATCGCAAAGGTGGCGCTCCCGACGCTGAATAAGAGTAGGTCTTCCGTGACTTCATCAATATGCACGTAATCCACCCCAAATCCGGCATCGACGTCATTGTTGTTGTGGACGCTGTCATTCCAGTTCCCATCTCCACCGGATGAAATGGTCATTCCATTGTAGGTCGTTGTCGCGGTCCCCGAGTTCGGTGAATATGCCCCGCCGGTATTGATGTTGGAACTGTCATACTGAGCACCGGGAAGAAACCCGTTGTCCTCCGTGATGAACGTCGAATCCACGTTGCCAAGGTTGACTCCATTCGTGCTCCAAACGAAATCGTTACTGCCCGTTGTGGCTGTGGCAGGATCATTGCCAACAGGACACCCCGCCAGATGATCACCGCTCCGAGTGAAGATAGCGATATCGTCATCCCAGCTCAGGGCCGGGAGATGTCCGCCATGCGCATCAAGCTGGATGGTCACGTTCGTGGCTCCCTTCGGGATATACGCATACGGGACTACGCCGGAGGTCAATCCGGTTTCCCATGCGCCATTCGAAACCCGTTCATTGATGCGCTGGATATCGGAAGGCATTGTGGTGCCAAGGTTCAAGCCTTCCAATCCGGCATTGCCTATGTTGAGGTAGTAATAATCCTCGGAGCAATCATTGCCGGTGCCGAAATGAATCTTAGCGGCTCCCGTTGAATTCAGCGCAGAGCCATCGTGTTCACCTTTCAGGCTTCCATCAAGCAGCTTGATTCCATTGAACTCGGTAGATTTTGAGATTCTTTGGATTTCAAGGGCCATTGCCTGAAATTCGGAATTGATGATCATCCGCTGGTCCGAATTGTACGTCCCCGTAGAGGCTTGCATGGCAAGCTCTTTCATGCGGATCAGTTTTTCGTCAATGACTTGCAAAGCACCGTCCGCCGTCTGGACCATGGAGATCGCATCGTTGGCGTTCCTGATTCCCTGGTGCAGGGACTTGACCTCGGAACGCATCATCTCGCGTATAGCGAGTCCTGCTGCATCGTCAGCCGAGGTTCCGATCCTGAGACCGGATGACAGTCGCCTCGTCGAAACGCTTAAGGCATCGTAATGGTCGCTCAGGCTCCTGGCGGAATTCATTGCCATCAGGTTGTGGTTAATCGTCAAAGACATTGGCTTATTCGCTCCTGGCGGGAAGACTTTTCCCACCTCGCTCGCACAGGAATTTTCACAACTCGTTGAAAATCAACGTGGATATGGATTTATTAAACAGTCGTTGTAGTATGTTTAGCAAAATTTAGACCATCGTTGCTTATTAAGCTCCTGAAACTCAACTACCATTGTTGTGGAGGTAACAATGGCAAACGTTCAGGACGCTTTCGGAAAACGACTTCGGGATATTCGCCGAAGGAAGGACATGACCCAGGAGAAACTGGCTGACCTGTCGGGCCTGTCCATCCAGTACATTGGCGAGATCGAAAGGGGGAAAAGAAACCCGTCACTGACGAGCATCGAGACGCTGGCAACCGCGTTGGGCATGTCAGTGGCAGACCTCTTCGACCTGGAAGAATTTCAAATCAGCAACGAAGAAATGAAGGCAAAGCTCATTGACCAAATCAATCGGGCTGATGATGAGAGCCTTCACCTCTACTTCGCCATCTCTCGGGCTGTTCTCGGGTAAACGCCTCATTCATCCTCAGGCAGCATGAGAGTGATGACAGGTTCCCCCTCATCCCCTGGCCCGACCACCGCGAGACACTTCACTAGGTCAAGGGACCTCGGCATCTTGAATAGTACTTGATAGTACACTCGGTTGTCTTCCCACCGGGTAGCCATGGCAGCCTTGGTCATGGTGAAAAGATCATGCAGCCGCCCTTCGACAGACTGCCCCTCACCATCCATCCCTTCGGGTGGCACCACATATCCATGATAGAGATGATCGCTGACGCAAACAGGGAGCTTGAAGCCAGCCTCCCGCGCTTGGTCCGTCTCGTCGATCAAAACTCCGTCCGCAATTGCTTGTTTCCGGCTATAGGAGTAAATTAGTTCGAAGCCATCGTCAGTCATTGAAATCTCCTTCACGTTTGACCAGTTAGGAAATTTGAAGGGTATCCTCAAGCTGAGATGGCGGTCACGGAAGACTTCCGCGAATCTGTATGGTCAAATCCAGGCAAATCTTATCAGCCTGTATCTTTCAGAATTTTAGATACTTGCAGTCTTTTTTATCAGCTAGACTTTGACACATTGACACAAATCAGATATCAAGTTTTCGAATATCGAATATCATAAGGGCGCACGAGTATACATGCAGAATGTTGAAATAGATAGAGATAGACTCCTCCTACAGCGTCTGAATTCTTTATCGGTCGATAATGACGAGTATTGGTCATTCAGAGGCGATTCTAATCGTGAATATTGTCATGGCATTTTCCAATACCCTGCCATGATGGTGCCACAGCTAGTGCGAGTTATCTTGGCTGAGATATGCAGTGTACAGCCTAAAGTCCAAATTGTTGGAGATCCATTTGTAGGATCAGGAACGGTACTGACGGAAAGCCTACTACAGGGTAAAGACTTCTGGGGGGTAGATATTAATCCCTTAGCAATCCTGCTCTGCAAAGTTAAACGCGGCCCATTCAAGATAGATGAACTGAGAATTAAAATTGATGAATTAATCGCTAGACTAGCAAACAATACGACAAACGATCAAACAACATTCAACAATGTTGACAAATGGTTCCGTCGTGATGTCAGAATGTCACTCTCTAAATTAAGGGAATGCATTCGAGGAGAAGAAGAACTATCTGCGCGCCGTTTTTTTTGGATTGCTATGGCAGAAACAGTACGACTCACTAGTAATTCAAGGACTTCTACGTTTAAGCTTCATATCAGAACTCCAGAAGAAATAGACTCAAGGGAAGATGAGGTTGAAAATATATTTCGTGAAACGATAGAACGAAATTTTCAATTATACAAAAATCAGTCACAAAAACTGTGCGAATCACGCCTATTAAATAACGGCCAATACATCCACCAAGTAGGCATAACCCTAGGCGATATCAGAGCAGTTACGTCAGAAAAAAAATGCGATTTGATCATAACCTCCCCTCCTTATGGGGACAATGCTACGACAGTACCGTATGGACAATACTCCTACTTACCACTTCAGTGGATAGACCTCGAAGATATTTGCGATGAAATCACTTATGACCCTTTAGCCAGCACCCATGCGATAGACTCTGCGAGCCTCGGAGGCAGCAAAAAAATAACCGATGCCGAACTTGATAGCATTAAAGAACTATCAAACTCTTTTTCCAACTACGCTGATAGCATTAGAGACGAGCCAAGAGATAGAATTAACCGCGTCACCTCTTTCATGAGAGATATAAACCACAGCCTGCCAGGCATCTTGGAATCCTTGGCGACGGAAGGATTAATGGTCTGGATTCTTGGGAATCGCACTGTAGGTGGGCATGAGGTTCCTTTTGACCAAATACTCACTGAACTGCTGCACGCCCACGGAGCACGCCACCTCTGTACTCTTACCAGAGCAATACCTACGAAAAGAATGGCTTTAAAAAATAATCGTTCAAGCACCATGTTGAGAGAGCGCATCGTTGTAATTCGCAAGAAATAGTGAGGATATCGGAATGGACAAAGAGCTTAGTGTTGGAATATCCGAAGGACAGTTTGAGAACGTTTTAGCAACTGCATATTCACCAACGGTCACTTTGTCTGAATTAATAAAAAATGCATCTGACGCATGCGATACCACGAAAGATACAATAACAATTGAAGTTGATGAGGAAAAAAAGACAGCCATTGTTACAGATAATGGAGTTGGACTGTCTGAAAAAGATATCATTGAACTCGCCTCTGTAGGTCAATCCCAAAAGATGAGGGATGGAAATATCCTCTCGGCAATTGGCGAACCATACGCTGGCAGCAAAGGGTTAGGAATTTTAACAGCCTTTAATCTTTGTCAAAACTTAGAGATAACTACGCACTCAAAAAAAGATGCCAAAACATACCTTATTAAATGGGCAAAGGGCACCAAAAAGATCACCTATAGAGAGTATGAATCTGACCATGTAGGCACAAGATTAAAAATGGAAGGCGTAGGTAGAAACAGCATAAAAATGTTAACCCATGAAGATGAGATAAAAAAAATATTCTTATCTTCTATCACGTATTACACTACCAGTGAAACTCTTCCCAAAATTAAGCTCTATGTTAATGGCATAGAGAAAACATATTCTCAGCCAACCCTAATAGACGATCTTTACCACAAGTACAATAGACCAAAAACTAAATCTAAACACGAAGGATATTTCGTAGCAAAGGCCATGTTTAGATATAGTAATAATACACTCACAATATCTTATGAAGATAACATGTACAATGTTTGCAACATATACAATGAAGATATAGATCTTTGCGATATCAATTCTATTCGTAGCTTTTTATCACGACACAATATTATGTTCAAGGATCTCAAGACAAGATTTAACTCCTATGATCCGGAAGTTCCTCTCGATGATTTCGAAGGTGTTTTTTATACTTGGAGACAAAGAAAATCTGCCGACATGACATATCCCTTCGGAATAAGGATATATGTTAATAATTATGGACTATATAACTATCTTGGACAAGATAATGACTGGACACAATTTTCAATGACATCGCAGAATGTCAAATGGACAAACTATACTTTTAAAAATACATATGGGTTTGTTAACTTTAAAAACTTCAATGAGGAAACTTCTAGTTTAAAAATATCAAAAGAACGAAACGATTTTACAGGAAACTTATCGCATAAAAAATTTTATAACATTATGTGTGACTTTGTCACAGGTATTTTTACTTCGATCGACATCACTCTCAGGGACACAAAAGGAGGTGGATTAGCCTTCATTCCCCTACAAAAGAATCGCAAAACAAACATTGATAAAGCTATCGACATTAGAGACCTGCTTAGAACTGATTTGCCTAACCAGCAATTAATATATGAACATGACGGAAATATTGAAATTGACCAAGACAAAGGACTCATTTCAGTTAAAGCTGTAGGCGAGCACGTACTAAAAATATCTAACGGTATAACAACTGAAATATTTCATATAACAGGTGAAGACCCTGAACCAAATTTCGAATTAGTTCCGAGAATTCCTCGTGTCAGAGAAGGAACTACTCAAAATTTGTTTGAGTTTGTCCTTAAGAAATCATGTAAAAACGTCATACTAAAAAATATTTTAATAGAGAGCGACAATGCCGACATAGACAAATATTCTTTAAAAAAGACCAATCGCCCCGGAGATTATCAAATTAAGTATAGCTATCAATCAGATGGACATCCAGAAATATCAAGGGTTCTTGATCTTGTAGTGTATCCACTATATGAAAGTGATGCAAAGCAGATCGAAAAATTATTTCCTGACTACAAAGAAATCGATGGTTATTACAAATTGAATGATGTTGTCCATCAAATATCAATTGGATACATAAATTCTCCAGTTATATGTGGAATAGCACTCAGGTCATTGATTGAAATCACGATTAGACACTTTCTCGAAGATGTGCTTGGCGAATTCCCTGAAGATAAAGACTTTGTCACTCTTCACAAAATTAACTATATATTTACGCTAATAGGCAAGGAAGATCCTCGTCTCAATAAAAAGCTTCTAGACCAATACGGCAACAAGTTAAAAAGAAACAAGAAGGACTTGACTGACTATTACAAACGACTTGATCTGAATAGATATGTTCACAATTCAGAGTCTATCACCACCTCAAGTGACATACTTGTATTTTGTCGAACTTTAAAAAACTTTCTCAGCTTTATCTTTAAGTCTTTAATAGCCAAAAACAAAGAAGCTACCCAATGATAGTGCACAAAAAAAAGCCGGTACACCGGCTTTCCAGTTTCAGCTACATTCAACGAATACCATTCAGTTTTTACTGAGCTTTTCTGCAAAAACTGAGCTGTGCAAAGCTGAAACACCCTACCAAATCCAGCCACCCTATCCCAAGGTTGGCATATCCGGTTGGCAGGGCAAAAAGAAAGGGTTAGCCTCAAAATAAGGCTAACCCATTGTTATATTTGAATAATGGTGACCATGGCAGGATTCGAACCTGCGACACCCAGATTAGGAATCTGGTGCTCTATCCTACTGAGCTACAGGGCCACAATAAAACCAATGATTATGGCAAGTTAAAGACTGTTTCCGTTGACGGAGCCATCCGCCGTTCATCCCAGATAACCCCGATTTGACACGCACAGGATTAGGAATCCTGGGAATGGCAGAGGATTCCCGTGATGCTGTCCCGTTTGTTCAGGGTGCGGGATTCTTCCAGGATATCCTTGAGGTCGGCGGGGCTGAAGCCTTGCACCGGCCTGCTCGCGTAGATCAATCGGACCATGTACATGAGCGTGTCCTCCCGGCGCGGATATCCGCCGCGCAGCCCCGCCAGTATAGCAGACCTGCCCGCCAGCGCAAGGAAGCCGCGGAGAAAATGTGACGGCCACTAAGCCTTGGTCGCCCCTATAACCCGTACTCCGCCTTGAGTCGGTGGAAGGCCTGCTCCTCCATGTCGCGGTAGCGCTCCTTGTCCAGGAGCGTGGGCTGGCCCGTGGGCGGCACGTCATGGTGCATGTAGCGGTAGATGTCGAAGTGCTTCGCGATCTTTCCGCGCAGGTGCATTTCGCGAAACCATTGGCAGCCCACGTCGAGAATCTGTTTGCCCACGCTGATGATGGCGCCGAAGGGCGTGACCCGGCCATGGGGCACTGTGAGCCGGCGCGCGGTTTTCAGGTCGATGAGCGCGCACCATTCGTTGACGCGGCATTCGGGCAGGGGCCAGGGCTGGTCCTGAAACATGGGGTGCAGGCGCGGCAGGTGGTAGGCTCGTTTGAGCGAGCCTTCGGGCGTCGGGGCGTTCTTGTAGAGGTCGAGCAGTTCCGAAAATCCGGGCCGGTAGTCGAGATGCCGCTGCGAGTCGCATTTGCCGATGAAGGCCGCCGGGCAGTACCAGCACTGGCCCACGTGGCCCATGGCGATGGCCTCGCCGAGATTGTCGAGCATGGCTCCGACCACGTCGCCGTGAAACAAGGCGTCGTTGTGGATGATCAGGATGTGGTCCTTGTCCGACATCTCCCAGCCGTACTGGTAGCGCACGGAGTGGCGGTAGTCCGTATCGCCGAGCTTGTCGTATTCGAGACCAAAGCAGTAGTTCCACTGCTTGGGCATGAAGTAGACGATTTTGTGCTTCAGGCGCTCCAGAACATAGTCGTATTGGCCGCTCTGGATGTCGTAACCCATGGAGCGGGTGTTTTCCTCGGTGAAGTAGATCTTGTCGATATGCTGGCCGCAGGCGCGCTCCAGGGAGAGCAGCGCCAAGGTGGTCTGCCAGGGCTTGCCGCAGACGTTGATGATCACGTCGATTTTTCTGGTCATGGCCTGTCCGGATCGTCTTCGGGCGTCTGCCCGGTGTGCGGCCCCTGCCGGGCCGGAATGCTTTCGGATACCTTCGGCGTGGGCACTTGGCAAGGCCGCGGCCTTGCCGGTGTTGGCCCGCCGGTAGAGCCGTCAGTCCAGATACCTTGCCAGTTCTCCCAGCCGTTCCCGCGCATCCGCATGTCCCCTGCGGATCACGGCGCGCAGGATTTCCTTGTTTCGTTCCACGCGGCCCACGCCCAGTCCGGAAGAGGGCCGGATCACGAAGATCTCGCCGCGCGCCTCCAGAGCGTCGATTTCGTCCATGAGCGCGTTGTAGCGTTCGTGCCGCACGGCCAGAGCCTTGTGCAGCCCCGTGAGCCTTGGGTGGCGCAGACGCACGGCCCAGAGGCCGCGCGTGGGCCGCTTGCGGTAGCCCCTGGGCTGGGTCAGTACGAGCACGAAGCGTGTGTGCCCCAGCTCGCGGCATTTGTGCAGGGGCACGGGGTCGGCGATGCCGCCGTCCATGAGCAGCCGCTCGTGTCCGTCCAGGCCATCCCAGGGAACGGGCCGCGCCAGCACGGGCAGGCTGCATGCGGCCTGGAGCAGGCGCATGGTATCGGTTCTGTCCCAGCCGGACTTTTCGTGATACACGGGCCGCCCCGTGGCACAATCCGTGGTCACGGTCCAGAATCGGGCGGGATTTTGCAAAAACGTGTCGTAATCAAAGGGCACGAGCCGATTGGGGACCTCGTCGAAGATGAAACGCATGCCAAAGAGGTCGCCGCCCAGGAACAGCCGCGCATAGCTGAGGTAGCGCGGGTCGTTGACGAATTCCACGTTGACGATTTCGTTGCGTTCGATCTGCCGGGAGATGTAGTTGGCTGCGTTGCAAGCACCCATGGACACGCCGAACACGTTTGGAATGAAGAGCTTTTGGTCCATGAACAACCGGAGCACGCCCGTGGTGTACACGCCGCGCAGGCCGCCGCCTTCAAGAATCAAAATGGTTTCTGAATCCATACCGTTCCGTTCCGGATTACAATCCGGACTTGCGCTTCATTAGGAAGTAGGCGTTCAAGATTTTTTTATGCAGTTTCCAATGGCGTTTCATTTACGTTTCGATTTTTGACTGATACATTTTTTCCTGACGGCCTGCAAAGCCGGTTTCGCGAAGATTTCAGAACAAAGAGGTGACCATGCGGATCACGCTGCTGCTTATCTTGTTAATTTCGCTCTTCTCTTCAGGCGCGCAGGCCGAGGATTTTGTGGCCTCGGTCAAATCCGCCCAGGGGGAAGTCCTTGTGTTCCGCCAGGGCGAGGCGCACACAGTCGAACCCGGTGACCACATCCTGCTCAGCGACGTGTTGCAAACCAAAGACGGCAGCCTGGGCGTGCTGTTTCGGGACGACACAGCCCTTTCCCTGGGACCGGACACGGAGATCAACGTGCGGGATTTCGTCTTCGACCCGCACGGTGGAAATCTCGACTTCCTGCTCCAGATTACCAAGGGTTCGGCGGCCTTTGTCACCGGACAACTCGGCAAAATCAAGCCCGAGGCTTTCAAGGTCGAGACGCCCCAGGCCACCATCGGTGTCCGGGGAACCCGCTTTGTGGTCGATGTGCGCTAGGAGAAGAGCCATGAAAAATATCAAACGCCGGTGGTTGCCGGGATTGTTGCTGTCGGCCCTCTTGCTGGGCGGATGCGGACGCGAAACCGTGGTGCTGCTGCCCATGCCGGACGGCGGACCGAGCGCCGTGGTGGTCACCCCCAAGGCGGGGCAGGAGGTGCTCCTTGAGCAACCGGGCAACGCGGTGAACGTGAGCGGCGAATCCGCAGGAAGCGTGTATTCCCTGTCCGAGAGCAGCATCCAGAAACGCTATGGCCAGATCATCCAGACCCTGCCGGAGCTGCCCGTGCATTTCCGCCTCTACTTTGAAAGCGGAACCGCAGAAATGGTCCCGGAATCCCGCTCCCTGCTCCCCAAGGTGCTGGAGGCCATCAAGGAACGCCAGTCCACGGACGTGAGCGTGGTGGGCCATGCGGACCGCGAAGGCAACCGCAAGTGGAACTACACGGTTTCGAAGATGCGCGCCGAGGAAATCAGCCGTCAGTTGATCAAGATGGGCGTGAACCCGGAATTTTTGGAGGTCACCTCCCACGGCGAGGAGAACCCGCTGATCCCCACTCCGGACAACGTGGCAGAGCCGCGCAACCGTCGGGTGGAAGTCATCGTCCGCTGAACCGGAAAGCGATCAGTTTTTTTGCGCCACCGGGGAACGTTTGGTTCTCCGGTGGTTTTTATTCCCTATCTCCCGCCGTTGCGCTGCACGATGCCCATGAGGCAATAGACGAGTTGGGCCGCGGCAAAGTCCGAGGCGTGGTCCCCGGCGGTCGGAGCCAGCTCCACCACGTCGAATCCGAGCACGGTGCGGCCCTGGAGTGCTTTTTCCGCAAGGGTCAGGGCCTCGTGCCAGCCGATGCCGCCGGGAACGGGCGTGCCTGTGGCGCGGATCACGCTGGGGTCCAGCCCGTCCACGTCAAAGGTCAGATAGACTTTTTCCGGAAAGTCCGCCGGGAGCAGGGTTCGGGGCAGGCCGCTGAGGGCCAGGGCGCGGGCGTCCAGGTGGGCGATGCCCCGCTCGCGGCGCAGGGCGACCTCTTCCGGCGAAAGGGCGCGCACGCCGATCTGGAAAATTTCCGGAGCCTGACCGTCGGTGCAGACGAGCTCCAGGGCGCGGCGCATGACGCAGGCGTGGCTGAACTTCGAGCCTTCGTAGCTCTGGCGCAGGTCCGCGTGGGCGTCGAACTGGATGATGCCGAAGCGTTCGTTGCGCGCGGCCAGGGCGCGCAGCGCGCCGAGGGTCACGGTGTGTTCCCCGCCGAGGAGCACGGGCAGCGCCCCGCGCTCCGCCACCCAGGACACAGCCGCCTCGATGCGCTGGACAACGGACTGAGCCGAACCCGCTCCGTTCACGGCCGGAGTGGTGTGGATGCCGAGCACGGCCGGGGCGGAAAGGCCGTCCCAGACCTCCAGCTGTTGCGAGGCCTCCAGAATGGCCGCCGGACCCGCGCCCGTGCCGCCGCCGTAGGAAACGCTGGCCTCGAAGGGAGCGGGGATGACGTGAAAGCGGCAGTTCTCCGGACTGCGGTCCGCCAGTTCCGATTCGAGGAAATCCGGTGCATCGAATTCCACGCCATTCCAGTTCGGAGTTTCCATCTGCTTCGTTTTCCTTGCGCTTGATTGAGGTGGCGTCGCGTGTTCCGTGGGCGGTGTCCGCATGGGTGCGTTGCGGTTTTCAGGAAAGCCGCTGCCGGAAGTCTTCGTACCCGAATCGGCGCACGAGTTCCAGCACGTCGGTGTCGGGCCGGTAAAGCAGCATGTCCGGAAGCCGGATCCCGTTGAAGGTATTGGTTTTGACCATGGTGTAGATGGCCATGTCCGTGAATACGAGACGATCCCCCGGTTTGAGCGGCGCATCAAAGGAATACTCCCCGGCCACGTCCCCGGCCAGGCAGGACGGCCCGCCGATGCGGCAGGTCCAGGCCTTTTCGCCCGGCTCGCCGGATCCCAGCACGTGGGGTCGGTAGGGCATCTCGATGACATCGGGCATGTGGCAGGGCACGGCGCTGTCCATGATCACCTGGGCCATTTCAACACCTTGTCCCGAGCCATACTCCGCCGGAACCACGTCCAGCACGCTGCTCACGAGCCAGCCCGCGTTCAGGGCCACGGCCTCGCCCGGCTCCAGGTAGACCCGCACGTTCCAGCGGGTCTGGAAGGCACGGATCAGTTCCACAAGCCGGGGCACGTCGTAGCCGGGCCGGGTGATGTGGTGGCCGCCGCCGAAGTTCACATAGCGCATCCGGGGCAGCAGGTCCGCGAAGCGGGCCTCCACAGCGCGGAGGGTGCGCTCCAGGTTGTCCGCGTCCTGTTCGCAGAGGTTGTGCCAGTGCAGGCCCGCAACCGCCGCATCCCCCGCGAACAGGGCCTCCAGGCTCCCGGATTCGCGGATGCCCGCGTCGAGCTGGGCGCGGCGGATGCCCAGGCGGGAGCCGGGCGCGCAGGGATCGTACAGGGGCACGGCCCCTTCGGAGTGCTCGGGGTTGATGCGGATGGCCAGTACCAGGTCGCGGGCTTCGGCTCTGGGCAGGGAGCGGGCCAGGGAGCGGGCCAGGGGCGCGAAGCGCTTCAACTGGGCCAGGGAGTTGAACACCAGATGGTCGCTGGTGCGGGCCAGTTCGCGGATCTCCGCCTCGCTGTAGCCCGCGGCAAAGGTATGCACCTCCTTGCCCGGAGCCAAGGCGGCGAACTCCTCGCGGCCCAGCCGGGCCTCGTGGGGCGAGCTGGCGCAGACCCCGTCCAGGTATTCGGCCAGGAGCGGGAAAACGCGGAACATGGAAAAGCATTTCAGGGCCAGGAGGATGCGGCAGTCTGTTTCCCGGCGCACGTGGGCCAGGATTTCGGCGTTGGCGCGCAGCAGCCCCTCGTCCACCACAAAGGCCGGGGTGCGCTCCAGCCGCGCGGGGTCGAAGCGGATTTCGCGGGAACCGTTTATGGGGAGCGCCGGGAGCACAGGGGACGCGGACGGCGGAGGCACGGGATGGTGCGGAGACTTGGGATCGGACACGGCGTGACCTCGCGGGCCGGACCTTGCGGCGGCGGCCATGCAGGGGTGGTCGGAGATCCGCCGCCCCCCGGCCCTCCTTGCGGCGGCGGACCAGGGACGGCGGTGCAACGGGCGAAAGCGGCCAGCGCCGCCTAGAGTTCCTGTTCCACCCAGGGCAGGCCGTGCTTGTTCAGGGCGGCCATGAACGGATCCGGGTCGAACTGCTCCATGTGCCAGACGCCTTCCTTGCGCCACTTGCCCGTGAGCACCATCATGGCGCCGATCATGGCCGGAACGCCCGTGGTGTAGGAAATGGCCTGGGAGCCGACCTCCTGGTAGGCCGCCTCGTGGGAGCAGACGTTGTAGACGTAGAGTTTTTTTTCGCGTCCGTCCTTGAGGCCCTGCATCAGGCAGCCGATGCAGGTGCGACCCTTGGTCAGGGGGCCGAGGGAGCCGGGTTCGGGCAGCACGGCCTTGAGAAACTGGAGCGGCTGGATCATCTGTCCGTTGTAGTTCACGGGCTCGATGGAGGTCATGCCGATGCCCTCCAGCACGCGTAGGTGGGTCAGGTACTGCTCGCCGAAGGTCATCCAGAAGCGGGCGCGCCTCAGACCCTTGAGGTGCATGACCAGGGATTCCAGTTCCTCGTGGTACATCAGGTAGCACTTTTTCTCGCCGATGCCCTCGGGAAAATCGAAGCGCATGGACCAGGAGAGCGGGTCGGTTTCGACCCATTCGCCGCGCTCCCAATAACGGCCGCGCTGGGTGATCTCGCGAATGTTGATTTCCGGGTTGAAGTTGGTGGCGAAGGCCTGGCCGTGGTCGCCCGCGTTGCAGTCGATGATGTCCAGCACGTGGATTTCGTCGAAGTGGTGCTTCATGGCGTGGGCGCAGTAGACGTTGGTCACGCCCGGATCGAACCCGGAGCCGAGCAGGGCCATGATGCCCTTTTCGCGGAAGCGCTGCTGGTAGGCCCACTGCCATTTGTATTCGAACTTGGCCTCGTTCGGCGGCTCGTAGTTGGCCGTGTCCATGTAGTCCACCCCGGTTTCGAGGCAGGCGTCCATGAGCGTCAGGTCCTGGTAGGGCAGGGCCACGTTGAGCAGGAGGTCGGGACCGAAGGATTTGATCAAGGCCACGGTCTCGGCCACGTTATCCGCGTCCACCTGTGCGGTGCGGATATGGCGACCTGTTCGAGACTTGATGGAAGCGGCGATGTCCTCGCACTTTTTCAGAGTGCGGCTGGCGAGCATGATCTCCTGGAAAACCTCGGGGACCTGGGCGCACTTGTGCGCCACAACGCTGCCGACGCCACCGGCGCCGATGATCAAAACCTTGGCCATCGAATATCCTCCTGAAGTTGTACCGCCCAAAGGGCGGGGTGGTTAGCGTTCGAAGTAGGTGTATCCGCGCAGACCGCGATCAAAAGCGCGCATGATCTCCCGGCGTTCCTGCGGGCTGATCATGCCGGTGCGCACGGCGTCCTCCGCGGTCTCGCGGAAGCGCACCTGGAGCGTCTTGGGGTCGTATTCCACATAGGAGAGCACGTCGGCCACGGAATCGCCTTCCAGTTCATTCACGAAGTCGTATTCGCCGTTCTCGCGGATGCGCACCGTGACCACGTTGGTGTCGCCGAGCAGGTTGTGCAGGTCGCCCAGGGTTTCCTGGTACGCGCCCACGAGGAACGCGCCGAGGTAGTATTCCTCGTTTTCCTTGAGCTCGTGCAGGGGCAGGGTGCGCTTGACGCCCTGGCGGTCGATGAAGCGGTCGATCTTGCCGTCGCAGTCGCAGGTGATGTCGGTGAGCATGCCCTGGCGGGTGGGTTCTTCGTCCAGGCGGTGTACGGGAAGGACCGGGAAGAGCTGGCCGATGGCCCAGGCGTCCGGCAGGGACTGGAAAACCGAGAAGTTGCAGTAATATACGTCCGAAGCCACGTTGTTGATGTTGGCCAGGTCCGGAGGCACGTGCTTGAGCTGGTCCGAGAGCCGGGTGATCTCGTTCACCGTGGTCCAGAAGATGGACTCGGCCATGGCCCGCTCGCGCAGGGTGATCTTGCCGTGGCTGAAGAACTGGCGGGCTTCGTCGCGGTAGTAGATGGCGTCGTTGAAGCCTTCCTGGAGATTACGCACGGAGAGGCCCTTGAGGGTCTCGAACATGTTGCGGATGGTGGCGTGCGTGTCCTCGGGCAGGGTCGCGGGCGGCGGCTCCGGCTCGAAGCGGGTCACGTCGAGCACGTTGAAGAGCAGCATGGAGTAGTAGGCCACAAGGGCCCGGCCCGATTCGGTGATGATCACCGGGTGCGCGATCTTGTGCTCGTTGTGTTCGTCGTCCAGGGTGGTCATGACCGCTTCCACGATGTCGATGCAGTATTCGTCGATGGAGTAGTTGCGGCTGGACATGAAATTGGTCTGGGAGCCGTCGTAGTCCACGGCCAGACCGCCGCCCAGGTCGAGGTAGCGCATGTTCGCGCCTTCGGCCGCGAGGCCCGCGTAAACCCGGCAGGCTTCGCCCACCGCGGTGCGGATCTCGCGGATGTTCGAGATCTGGGAGCCGAGATGGTAATGCACGAGCTGGAGGCAGCCGAGCATCTCCTCGGCCTTGAGCCGGTCCACGGCCTCAATGACCTGGCGGGTGTTCAGTCCGAAGATGGACAGCTCGCCGCCGGACTCGGCCCAGTGGGAGTTGGCCTGGGAGGTGATCTTGATGCGCACGCCGAGGATGGGCCGAGCGCCCAGGGCCTTGGAGCGCTCGATGATCAGGGGCAGTTCACCGGGCATCTCGACCACGAGCACGCAGTGGAAGCCCATCTTCGTGGCGTAGAGCGCCATGTCGATGAATTCCTCGTCCTTGTAGCCGTTGCAGATCAGCATGGCCTCCTTGTCCCGGAGCATGCCCATGGCCGCGATAAGTTCGGCCTTGCTGCCCGCTTCCAGGCCGTGGTGGTAGCGCGAACCGAACTGGGTCACCTCTTCGATGACCTGCTGCTGCTGATTGACCTTGATGGGATACGCGCCCATGAACGTGCCCTGGTAGCCCAGGTCGCTCATGGCCGTGATGAAGCTTTCATTGAGCAGGGTGATCTGGGAGTCGAGGATGTTTTCGATGCGCAGGAGCACAGGCATGTCCAGGCCCCGGGCCTGGATGCCGGAAATGATCTCGGGAATGCTCACGGCGCGGTTTTTATCGCCCGGAAAGGGCATGACCACCACGTCGCCGTTCTCGTTCACGTCGAAATAGCCGTTGCCCCACTCGGCGATGCCGTAGAGCTCGGCCGATTTGGTTTTGTTCCAGCGTTCCAGGGTGCGGTGCATTCCAGCTCCCCCTCTATTTTTAACGGGATTTCCGGCGCGGAAACGCAGGGATCGCACAGAGGGGGACCCCGACCGGAACCGCCGCATTATATAGTGATGGCTTCAAAGTCAAGCAGAGAGTATACAGACCATGGAGGTGATTGCAACCGTGCGCGGCGCGGCGAACCGAGAATCGGAAAGGGCATGCGGGCACGGGCCGCTCGGGACAAGACCAGACCCACGGCGGCGGAAAGAGCGGAGGCAAGGAGGATGCGAATGATACTCATGGAGAGCGCCGGGAATGGCGGGACCTCCCAGGCCGGACACACGATCCGCAACCATGCGCTGAGGCGCGCGTTCGTTTTGGCCGCGTTGGCCGTATTGCTGCTCCCGCCCTCCGCGCCCCTCCATGCCGGGGCCGGGGATTCCCCGAAACTGCCGCCGTTGAAGGTCTATACCGAGGAAAGCGCGGTCACCCGCCTGTCGAACGGCACGATCACGGGCTTTTTCGTGGATTTGATGCGGGAAATGCTGCGGCGCGCACGGATTCCCGGGGAGATCGCGGTGGTTCCCTGGAAGCGGGCCTACCTGGAGGCGCAGGAAGAACCCAACGTGCTGCTCTTCCCCACGGCGTACATCCCGGAACGCGCGGAGCTGTTCCACTGGCTGGATCCGATCTTTCGGGTCCGGTGGGTGTTTTACGCCAAGCGTCCTGCGCAGCAACTCCTGACCACACTGGACAATGCCCGAAAAGTGGGCGGCATCGCGGTCTATCGCGAAGATGTCCGGCATCAGTATCTGCGCTGGCTCGGCTTCAAAAACCTGGAGGTGGTGGACAGCACGGCCCAGGGCTGGCGGATGCTGCTGCAACACCGCGTGGACCTGCTTGCCGCCAGCAATGCTTCGGTCACCGAAACGGACTATGCTGAGCGGCTGGACCGCAACACTCTGGAATCCGTGCTGACGCTCAGCGAGTCCGTACTGCACCCCGTGTTCTCCCTGGACACAGATCCCGCACTGGTCCGGGCCTGCGACAAGGCGCTCAAGGAGATGATCGCGGACGGGGCCTACGGGCGCATCTACCGGCGCTGGTACGCGGCAAGGGAATACGCCACCGCGCCCACAGACCCCTGAGTCCGTCTACTCGAACAGCTTCGCGTATTCGCCGTAGCCCTGCCGTTCCAGTTCCGTTGCCGGGATAAACCGCAGGGCCGCCGAGTTCATGCAATAGCGCAGGCCTGTGGGCTCGGGGCCGTCGTCGAAGACGTGGCCGAGGTGGTTATCTCCCAGGCGGCTGCGGACCTCGGTGCGCACGGTAAAAAGGCTGCGGTCCTCGCGGGTGACGATGTTGTCCGGCTCCAGCGGCCTTGTGAAGCTCGGCCAGCCCGTGCCGGAGTCGAACTTGTCCTGCGAGTTGAAGAGCGGCTCGCCCGAAAGCAGGTCCACATAGATGCCGTCCGCGTGGTTATCCCAGTATTCGTTGTCAAATGGCCGCTCCGTGCCCTGTTCCTGCGTGACCTTGTATTGCAGCGGCGTCAGCAGCTTCCGCAATTCATCCTTGCCCGGCTTGACGAATTCGTCCGCAAGCACCGGGCGCAGACTGCCCTTGCGCTCGCCCCAGGTCTGGTCCAGAAAATCGTCCCGGCCCGAGCGGTAGCGGTAGAACTCGTAGCGCAAGGCATGCTCCTTGTAGTAGTCCTGGTGGTAGGCCTCGGCCTCGTAGAACGGCCCCAGGGGCAGGATCGGCGTGACCACGGACCGGTCGAACACATCGGAAGCCTCCAACCGGGCCTTGGACGCCTCGGCCAGGCTGCGCTGTTGCTCGTCCGCGTAGTAAATGGCCGAGGTGTACTGCTCGCCCTGGTCCACAAAGGAGCCGCCCGGGTCCGTGGGGTCCACGTGCCGCCAGAACCAGTCCAGCAGAAATTCGAAGTCTACCTTTTCCGGATCATACCAGACCTGGATGGCTTCGCGATGGCCGGTCTTGCCGGAGGAGACCTGTTCGTAGCTTGGGTTTTCCACGTGACCTCCCGTGTAGCCGGAGATGACCTCCACCACGCCGGGAACCTTTTCAAAGTCGGATTCCGTGCACCAGAAGCAGCCTCCCGCGAAAACCGCGCTCTTGAGACCTTCGCGGTTCGAGCTCTTATCGGAAACGCCCTCCTGGGCGCGACCGGACCGGAATCCACCCGTGTTTACGGCTCCGATGGCCAGAGCGCCCAGAGCCAGAGAAAGAATCAGGATCGTCTTCATAGTCCACCTCCTCGGTGGGAGTTGTACTGGCTTAAGATAGGAATGATTCCTGAAGAGTAAAGGGTGAATTCGAAACAACGCGGAATCGTATTTGAAATTTGTGAACAAAGAAAATCCAAAATTATACAAAATTCGCAAATTTGCCCTTTTCAGCCGATCAGGTATGCTTGCGCAGGCCTGTCCGACCATCACCACCAATCAACCCGCGATGCGCGCATGAAAGAACACCAGACAACACACAAGCTACAGCTTCGGAACCTGACTCTGGACGACTACGACCGGGTCAAGGAGATTTGCAGCAGGGTTTACCGCATGACCAAACCCTGGACCCATGAGGAGATCGCCTTCATGATCCGGCGCTTCGGGGAAGGACAGATCTGCATCGAGGACAAGGGCCGCCCAGTGGCCGTGGCCCTGTCGCTGATCATCGACTATTCCATCTTCGGCGAGAACCACACCTACGAGGAGATCATCGGCGACGGCAGGATGCGCAAGCACGACCCGGACGGCGACTACCTCTACGGCATCGAGGTCTTTGTGGACCCGGACTATCAGGGCATGCGCCTGGGCCGCCGGCTCTACGACGCGCGCAAGGAACTTTGCGAGCAGATGAACCTCAAGGGCATTCTCGTGGGCGGGCGGATTCCCGGCTACCGCGAATACGCGGACGAACTCAGGCCCCAGGAATACATCCAGAAGGTCCGGCTGCGCGAGCTCTACGACCCGGTGCTCTCCTTCCAGCTCTCCAACGAGTTCCACATCAAGAACATGCTCCGGAACTACTGGCCCGAAGACGAAGCCTCCCTGGGCAATGCCGTGCTGCTGGAATGGATCAACATCAACCACGAAAAGAGCACGCGCATCTTTGGCGGGACCAAGACCGTGGCCCGGGTGGGCGTGGTCCAGTGGCAGATGCGCCGCTTCGAGTCCTTTGAGGACTTCATGCAGCAGGCGGAGTTCTTCGTGGACACGGTGTCGGACTATGGTTCGGACATCGTGCTTTTCCCCGAGCTCTTCAATGCGCCCCTGATCCACCAGTTTGACGACCGCAGCCCGGCGGACGCCATGCGCGCCCTGGCGGGCTACACCGAACGCATGCGCGCGGAAATGAGCGAAATGGCCCTGGCCTACAACATCAACATCGTCACCGGGAGCGTTCCGGAATTGCAGGAGGACGGCAAGCTCTACAACGTCTGCTACCTGCTGCGCCGCGACGGAACCTGGGACAGCCAGTACAAACTGCACATCACGCCGGAGGAGACCGCCAGCTGGGGCCTGACCGGCGGCAACCAGCTCAAGGTCTTTGACACGGACGTGGGCAAGATCGGCATCCTGATCTGCTACGACGTGGAATTTCCCGAACTGGCGCGGCTCCAGACCGAGCAGGGCATGCGCATTCTGCTTGTGCCCTTCTGGACGGACACCCGCAACGCCTACCTCCGGGTCCGGCGCTGCGCCCAGGCGCGGGCCATTGAAAACGAATGCTACGTGGCCATTTCCGGCAGCGTGGGCAACATTCCCAAGGTCGAAACCATGGGCATCCAGTATGCCCAGGCCGCCATCTTCACGCCCTCGGACTTCTCCTTCCCCCACGACGCCATAGCGGCCGAGGCCACACCCGGAGTGGAAACCACGCTGATCACGGACCTGGACCTGGGGCTGGTCAAGGAGTTGCGCGCCAAAGGCAGCGTGCGCAACGCCGAAAGCCGCCGCAGCGACCTCTACAAGTTGAAGTGGATCGGGGACTGATCCGCGACCGGGCGCACGGAGCGCGATGGAAATGTGAACGGCCCGTCTCCCGGTTCAGGAGGCGGGCCGCCACGGTTTCCACGCTTGAGGAGGTGACGCGGAGGAGAAACGACCGGAAGGAGTCCGGATGCGCTTACGCGGGAGCGTAGAAGCAGCGCTTGGGGGAGACGATCTTCCCATCGTCTTTGAGCGCTTTGATGATCTTCGAAACCTCTTTGGAATCGAGGCCCAGGATCTTGGCCAGGTCACCGGGCCTTACTGGCTTGCCCGCTGCCTTCATCGCTTCATACACCTGTTCGCGCATGGGTCTTCCTTTCGGGGTTGAGGGGTTTTTGAAGAGTGTGAATAATTCCTATTATCATTCTGCCCGTGCGTCAAGAAGTTTTTCGGAATAATTCTCGTTAAGGGATACACGGCCCGCACCTGTTGGAATTTCCCCGAGAGCATTCCAGGTGAGAGAAATCCTTTCCTTGTCGGAGGGTTACTCCTGCTCATCCAGGGCGATTTCCTCATAGAGCGCGCGGCAGTGTTCCCTGAGTCGCAGTGCAAGGGGGTCAATGACGCGGATGCAATCGAAATCCACCGCACCCGGCAGAGCGCAGTAAACAAGGAGGCATTCGTGGGCGGATACGGGCTTGAGCCCGGTGAAAATGGCGTTGACGTGTGCCATTGTGTTGTCCAGGTCCGGGGGAATGGAGCGGCAAGCGGAAATATAAATAATAACGGTGCGCATTCCTTTGGAATTCAGCGAAAAAATCTTTTTCTTCAGGCGAATTGCAAAGTCTTGGCCGAGCTGGGCCACAGTAAGAAAAGCGCTGCCGTGCTCTGGGAACTCCTCCGTGAAAAACCGCGTGTCGTGTTCCAGAGGCGGGGTTGCCTGGGCGGACAAGGCGCTGTGGTATCCGGCCTGGGCGAGCAGCGGGGCCATGACCTCGTGGTGGCGTTGCGGCAGGTGCAGCACCGGGATTTCCGGAAGCCGGGCCGGACGCACGTAGACCAGATAACTCTCCCGTTCGTTGCCGGAGTGCTTGATGCCCCGAAAATCCACAGCGCCGGCCAGGGAGAGAATCAGCGCCAGGGGTTTCCAGCCTTCTCGTGCGCCTGCTTTCTGGGAACCCGTGTGCGTGGTGACTACCGTGGCGTAGTAGAGGTCGGCCCCCACGGTGTTTTCGTTGATGAACGCGGAGATTGCATTGAGCAGATGGATGATGGCCCTGGACTGGCGGAAGGCGCGCCTGACCATCAGGGAGCCGGAGCCTACGCAGCGGGGCATTCTGGGAGAAAAGCTGAAGGCGGAATTGCCGACAATGACCCCGTTGGCCTCCACCAGGATGGCGATGATCTGTTTTTCCTCCAGCGTTCCGCGCAGCATTTTTTCAGAATAGAACGTCTCATCCGCATAGGAATAGCGGTAGGTGTCGAAGGCCAGGTTCACAAGCTCGGTCGCATCTTCGGGAACGGCGAACCGGGTCGTGAAGGTGATTTTCCCTTTCTGTTCCGCTCCTGGATTGTTGGTCGGGGGCTTTTTTTGAAAGCTCGGCTCGGCCAGCCGTTTGCGAATCAGAACCTGCCAGCCGTCCATGCCCCGGTTGAGGAATGAGAGCTCGTCCACGGCCTGCTGGGCCAGGAAGTACCAGAGGCCGTCCAGGTCCTCCTCCGCGACCTGTGCGGGATTGTAGTGCGCTATGCGCTCCGGGTGCATGGGCGGTCCCACGTTGATGATTTCGAGTTCAACGAGGCCCTCTTCCAGGAGCCTTAGCTCCGCACGGATCCGCTCCCAGGGTTCGGCATCCGGGTAAGCGTTGATCAGATAGGTCAGGATTTCGTCCAGGGCCAGACGGAGCGCGTCGGCTTCTCTTCTGTTGCCCCCCGCCAATGTGGCCAACCCCGCGGCCCAGTCCAGAACCGTGCCGGGAAAGCGCAGGTCGTAGGGGATTTCCGTGCGGGAGGAGAACAGCGGAGCCGGGTCGTTTTCTGTGGCGGGAATTGGCATATGGCCTTCCGTGCGGATGCGTGTTGCCGGGGTGGTTGTTAAGAACCAGAAGCCGCTTTTTCCAGAGCGGAAACCGAGGCCTGGGTGTGTCCGAAGCGTCGGGGGGGGGTGGTGTTGCCATTTCGTAATGCGAACGCGCCGCTATTCCCCTCCGCGCCTGTCCAGGGTGCGGTAGTTGATGGCTTCCGCGAGCTGCGGGGTGGCGATGCGCTCCCCGCCCTGGCCCTCGGCCTGGCTATTACCGGCTTGGTCCAGGTCCGCGATGGTCCGGGCGATACGCAGGATGCGGGTATAGGCCCTGGCCGAGAGGCCGAGGGTTTTCACGGCCCTGCCCAGGAATTCCCGTCCGGCCTCGTCCAGGGCGCAGTGTTTTTCCAGGGCCGCGCCCGAAAGCTCGGCATTGGTGCGGATGCGCCGGTTTTTCGGCAGGCCGGCGTAGCGTTCGGCCTGGATTTTCCGGGCGGCCAGGACCCGGCCCCGCATGGTGGCGGAATCCACATTTCCGTGCGCCTGCCGAAGGTCCTTCCAGGGCACGGCGGGCACTTCCACCTGCAAATCAATGCGGTCCAGGAGCGGGCCGGAGAGCCGGGCGCGGTAGTTGTCCACGCTGCGGCGCGAGCAGGAGCATTCGTGCCGCTCGTCGCCCTGGTAGCCGCAGGGGCAGGGGTTCATGGCCGCCACGAGCATGAAGTCCGCGGGATAGGTCAGGCTCACCAGGGAGCGGGAAATGGACACGCGCCCGTCCTCCAGGGGCTGGCGCAGCACCTCCAGGGCGTGCTTCTTGAATTCCGGCAGCTCGTCCAGGAAGAGCACGCCCCGGTGGGCCATGGAAACCTCGCCGGGCCGGGGGTAGTGGCCGCCGCCCACAAGGCCCACGTCGGAAATGGTGTGGTGCGGACTGCGAAAGGGCCGGGCCACCATGAGCGCGCTTTTGCGCGGCAGTTCGCCCGCCACGGAATAGATTTTGGTCACTTCCAGGGCCTCGTCAAAGGCCAGAGGCGGCAGCACGGACGGAATGCGCTGGGCGAGCATGGTCTTGCCCGAGCCGGGCGGACCGATGAACAGCAGGTTGTGCCCGCCGGCGGCCGCGATCTCCACGGCGCGCTTGGCGTGCTCCTGGCCCTTGACCTCGCTGAAGTCCAGGGCGAATTCCCGGTGCTCGTTCCAGAGCGCGTCCACATCCACCCCGGCGGGTTCCAGGGTCTCCTCGCCGTTCAAAAACCGCACGGCCTGGCCCAGATCGGCCAGGGCATACACGTCCAGACCCTGGACCACGGCGGCCTCGCCCGCGTTTTCCGGTGGCAGGATCAACCCTTTGGCCCCGGCCTTGCGCGCCTGCACGGCCATGGGCAGCATGCCGGTCACGGGCCGCAGCTCTCCGGTGAGCGAGAGCTCCCCGGCCATGTACCAGCCGTCGAGCTTTTCCGGGTCCAGCCCGCCCGAGGCCGCCACCAGGGCCAGGGCCAGGGGCAGGTCGTAGGCGCTGCCCTCCTTGCGCACGTCCGCCGGGGCGAGGTTCACGGTGATGCGCGCGGGCGGGAGCTTGAAGCCCCGGTTGCGCAGGGCCGTGAACACGCGCTCCTTGGCCTCGCGGACCACGCCGTCCGGCAGACCCACCAGGGTGAAGGCGGGCAGGCCGGACCGGGAGAGGTCCGCCTCCAGCGTGACTTCAAAGGCGTCGATTCCGAGCAGGGCGGCGGCAGTGGCGCGTGCGAGCATGGCGGGACTCCGGTTTGGTCTGCGTTTCCGATAGTTGGTAGGCGGTTTGCCGGTTCCTGGCAAGGGCCGGGCAAAATCCATCCTGCTCCGCGCCCGGCGGTGTCCGAGGAACGGGCGGAAGCGGCAGGTTTTGCGGGAAGGGTGGGGACGCGCGTCCCGCGCGGGACAAGGCGCAACAGGTCGGGGCAAGCTCTCGAGTCTAGGGGGTCGAGCGGGATTCCACACGACCGCTCCGCGCGGCCAGCACCCCGCGCAGGGTCACCGCGCCCACGACAACAACGCCACCGAGCACGGCCCAGAAGCCGGGCAGTTCGCCGTAGCCCAGCGCCACCCAGATCGGATTGAGGATCGGTTCCAGGGTCATGATCAAAATGGCTTCCAGGGCTCCGAGGCGTCTGATGGCCCAGACGTAGAGGGCCAGGGACACGCCCTGCTGGAGAATGCCGAGATAGAGCAGGCCGAACAGGCCCTGGACGCCGGGCAGGCCCAGGCTCAGAAAAGGCAGACCCGCCAGGGCTGTGAGCGCGTGTCCGAGGATCACGGACTCCACCGGGGAAGCGTCCTTCTGGGCGCGCATGCAGAGGGTGAAGAGGGCGTAGGACAGACCCGTGCCCACGGCGATGATG
>JBFWMD010000047.1:0-28418 GCA_050251775.1 Desulfovibrio sp. | reverse complement strand
GCTACGCGGCAGCAACCCGCAACGCCGAATGGGATTCCAAAGGGGCATTGCCCCTTTGGCCGCCGGAGGCGTGGTCTTGCCTTTTCTTCTTTCATGCCGGATGATGTGCCATGAGCAACGAGACGAGCAGACCAGCTCCGGGGGCGGCGCTTCCGGGGGAGTTGTACGTGGTGGCCACGCCGCTGGGCCATGCCGAGGACCTTTCGCCGCGTGCCGCGCGGGTGCTTGGCGAGGCGGATCTGGTTCTGGCCGAGGACACGCGGCGCTCCGGGCTGCTGTTTGCGCGGCTGGGCATTGTCCGCAAGGACGGCCTGGGCTTCACGAGTTTCCATGAGCATAACGAGGAGCAGCGCACGCCCGCAGTGCTGGAGCGGCTGCTGTCCGGGCAGAGCGTGGCCCTGGTTTCGGATGCGGGCACGCCGTTGATGTCTGATCCGGGCTACCGGCTGGTGCGGGCCTGCCGGGAGGCGGGGGTGCGGGTGCGTCCTGTGCCGGGGCCGAGCGCGCCTCTGGCCGCGCTTTCGGCCTGTGGCCTGCCGCCGTATCCTTTTTCGTTTTTGGGTTTTCCGCCGCGCAAGGGTTCCCAGGCCGAGCGGTTTTTCGCGGCGCACCGGGATACGGGCGCGACGCTGGTTTTTTTCGAGCGCAAGTCGCGCCTGCGCGAGAGCCTGGAGGCGGCGCACCAGGCGTTGGGCGACCGGGAATTCTGCATCGCCCGCGAGCTGACCAAGGACTATGAGGAGTTTCTGCACGGCAGGCTGGCCGGGCTGGCGGACATGGACCTGGAACTGCGCGGGGAGATCACCGTGGTCATTGGCCCTCCCGCCGCGGACGAGCGCAGCGGCGCCGGAGAGGTGGAGCGGGTGCTGGCCGAGGAGAGTTTGGCCGGGGGCAAGCCCAAGGAGGTGGCCCGGCGGGTGGCGGCCCGGGTCCGGGGCTGGACAGCCAAGGAAGTGTATGCCATGCACGGCGGTTCATGAATAACGACATTCGGTTTTCTTTTGATGCGGCAAGGGCCAATAGCTACGCAGGTACGCTGACCCGCATTGGCAAGGTGCGCATGAATCTCGGGGTCCATGCCTTTGTTGTTGCGGGGTGGCCCGAGGAACACCTGGGGGTGTTGCTCCGTGCCGCGAGCGAGGTGCGCCGCCACCATCTGGGCGACACCGTGTCTTTCTGCGGCATCGTCAATGCCCGATCCGGGGCCTGCTCCGAGGACTGCGCCTTTTGCGCCCAGTCCGGCCATCATCAAGCCGTTTCTCCGCGCCATGGTTTTTTGCCCCTGGACGAAATTCTGCAAGCGGCCAGGGTGCTGCGGGATGCGGGCGCGTCGCGGTTTTCCATTGTCACCAGCGGCAAGCGGCTTTCGGACGCGGATTTCGGCAGATTGCTGGAGGCGATCCAGGCGGTTTCCGGGCTGGGACTTTGCGCGGACTGTTCGCCGGGCATTCTGGACCGGGCGCAACTGCGGGAGCTGAAGGCGGCGGGCTGCGGCGCGTACCATCACAACCTGGAGACGGGCCGGACCTTTTTCCCGCGCATCTGCACGACGCACGCCTACGACGAGGACGTGCAGGCCGTGCGCGAGGCAGTGGAAGAGGGGCTGACGGTCTGCTCGGGCGGCATTTTCGGTCTGGGGGAATCCTGGGAGGACCGCATTGAACTGGCCCATGAACTGCGGGAGCTGGGCGTGCAATCCGTGCCCCTGAACTTTCTGCATCCCGTGCCGGGAACGCCCCTGGCGGGCAGGCCGGTGCTTTCGCGGTGCGAGGCCCTGAAGATCATGGTCCTGTTTCGCCTTATGCTTCCGGACCGGCAGATCCGCATCTGCGGGGGACGGCACGACGTGTTCGGGCCGGAGCACCGCGCGGAGCCGTTTCTTGCCGGTGTCAGCGGGGTCATGGTCGGCGATTATCTGACGCTCAAGGGCCTGGGCGCGGCCGAGGACCAGGTACTGGCCCGGCGGCTGGGACTGCGCTCCGAGAGTGAGACAGTGTTCCAAGGAGACGAATGATGAGCCGGATGGCTTTGGGAGAGCTGCATAAATTGGTCTGGACCGCGCTTCTGGCCGCCACCATTGCGGCGGGCGCCCATCTCATTGTGCCCATTGGCCCGGTTCCGGTGTCCATGCAGCCGCTGTTCATCGCGCTGGCGGGCTTTGTGCTCGGACCCCGGCGCGGGGTGGCCTGCATGCTGCTGTATCTGGCGGCGGGCTTTGCCGGACTGCCTGTGTTCGCGGGCGGCAACGCGGGACTGGGCGTGCTCATGGGACCCACGGCGGGTTATCTGGCCGGGTATGTTGTCCTGGCCCTGTTCACGGGGCTGGCCACGGGCGGCCAGGGCGGGCAGCTCTCGTTCACGCGCGGGGTGCTTGCCGGTGTGGCTGGAATGATCGTGGTCTACGCCTGCGGGCTGCTCTGGCTGGTTTATTCGCTGGACATGGAGCCGGGCCGGGCCATGGTCGTGGGGGTCTATCCCTTCGCACTCTGGGACCTGATCAAGATGGTCTTTGCGGTGGCTTGCTATCGCATTCTGGTTCGGTATAGCATCGTGCGGTAATCTCGGCGGACCGGGCGCGCGACACGCGCCGGAAAGGGACCAGCAACCAGCGGGAGGCCCATTGGGGGGGCGGGGAATATCCGGCGAAGGCCGGGCCTTGGTGAACTGCTATCTGCGCTGCTATTTCGCGGGCGCGTGCTTTAATGCGCGCGGATACTACAGCGTGGGCCTGGCCTATGCCATGGATCCCGCACTTTCCGTCATCCACAAGTCGCCCGAGGAACTCAGCCAGGCGCGCAGCCGCTACGTCAACCATTTCAACACGCACTTATTCTGGCTGCCTTGCCTGGTGGGCATTTTTCTCACAGCGGAGCGGCACGTGGCCGCCGGGCACATGCCCGCGAAGATGATCGACCGGCTCAAGGACACGGCGGGGTATACGCTCTCCGGCATCGGGGACTCCGTGTTCGCCGGGAGTCTCTTGATTTTCTGGGCGTTGTCGTCTATCTGCCTTCTGCTCGCGGGATACCGGACCCTGCCGCTGCTCGTGGGCGCGCTCTTTTTTGCGGGTCTGCAATTTTTCCGGGTGTACACCTTCTGGGCCGGGCTTCGGCGCGGGCTGTCCTTTTTGGAGGGACTCCGGCGCTGGGACCTGATCAACTGGGGGCAGCGGATCAAGGTCCTCAACGGGGTGCTGCTGGTCTGCCTCTGGCTCCTGGCCTGGCCCCACCCCCTGCTCTGGACCGACTGGGTCTACACCACCCTGGGCATGGGCGTGTTCGCCCGCTTTCTGCAACATCGACAGGTTCCCCGTGAACTCGTTCTGGTGGCGTTTCTTGTGATCATGGGCGCTTTGCCCTGGATCGCCGGAGGCGCGAAAGTCCTGATCGAACGGCTGACGGGCTGAAGATAATCTGTTAGGGATCGTGCGTTGGCATGCGCGACGCAAACGGGATGAAAACCATGGAAAATACCGCAAACGCCATGAACGAAGAAAACGCCGAAGACCTGTTTCTGGTCCGGCGGGTGGTGGTGGCCAACCAGCTTGGCCTGCACGCCCGTCCGGCGGGCGCGCTCGCGCAGTTGGCGCAGACGTTCACGAGTGATATTTCCCTTGAATGCGACGGGCAGGAAGTGGACGCCAAGAGCATCCTGGACCTGCTCACGCTGGCCGCGGGCCAGGGCACGCGCCTGGACCTCAAGGCCCGGGGGGAGGACGCCGAGTCCGCCCTCGACCGCATCGAACGGCTGTTCAAGGAGCGCTTCGGCGAAGGAAAGTAGTGGCCGACAAGATCATCATCGGAATCCCGGTTTCCTCGGGCATCGTCATTGGCAAGGCTGTTTTCGTCAACCGCAGCCACCGTTCGATGCTGCCCCGGCATACGGTCTCCGCGGAGATGGTCGAGTCGGAACAGGGCCGCCTGGAGAACGCCTTTCTTGTGGCCGGCCAGGAAATGGAAAGCATCCGGGACAAGGTTCCCGGAGAGCTCGAACAGCACCGCCTGATTCTCGATTCCCATCTGATGATGCTCCGCGACCCCAAGCTCATGGGCCGAGCCAGCGAGCACATCCGGACCTTGCGCGTCAACGCGGAGTGGGCGCTGGAAAAGGCCGTCTCCGAGCTGGCCCAGGCCTTTCTCGGCTTTGACGATGTCTATCTCAAGGAACGCTTCCAGGACGTGCGTCAGGTGGCGGACCGGGTCCAGACGCACCTGCTCGGCACGGTGCGCGACCTGACCACCATCGGGGGCCGGGCCATCATCATGGCCCACGACCTGACCCCGGCGGACACCGTGGAGATGGATGTTTCGCGCATCCTCGGCTTTGCCACCACGCGCGGTGGCAAGACCTCCCACACCGGGATCATGGCCCGCACCCTGGGCATTCCCGCCCTGGTGGGCGTGCAGGAGCTGGAGAGCGCGGTCACGGACGGCGACCTCGTGGTCATCGACGGGATCAAGGGCCGCATCGTGGTCAACCCGGACGAAGAGGAATTGTTCGAGTACAACACGCTGGCCTCCCGCTTCGAGGAATATCAGAAGAAAATCATCCGCCGCTGCCTGCTCCCGGCGGAAACCATCGACGGCTTCCGGGTCAAGGTCCTGGCCAACATCGAACTGCTGGAGGAGGTCACCTCGGTCATCGACAACGGAGGAGAGGGCATCGGCCTCTACCGCACCGAGTATTCCTACCTGAACCGCACGGACCTGCCCACGGAAGAGGAACTGGCCGAAAAATATGTGGACCTGGCGAGCATCATGTCCCCGCGCAAGGTCGTGTTCCGCACTTTAGACCTCGGTTCGGACAAGAACATCACGGAATTCGGCCAGCTGGACGAGGCCAACCCGGCCATGGGCCTGCGGGCCATCCGCTTCTGCCTCAAGCATCCCGAGCTGTTCAAGGTCCAGTTGCGGGCCATTCTCCGGGCCAGCGTCTACGGCAACGTCTCGCTGATGTTCCCCATGATCTCGGGCCTGCGCGAACTGCGCCGGGCCAAGGCGCGGCTCAAGGAGGCCCAGCTGGAGCTTTCGCGCCGGGGCGTGCCCTACAACCCGGACATGCCCGTGGGCATCATGGTCGAGCTGCCCAGCGCCGTGATGATCGCAGAGCTGCTGGCACGGGAGGTGGATTTCTTCTCCATCGGGACCAACGACCTGATCCAGTACAGCATGGGTATCGACCGCACCAATCCCAATGTTTCCTATCTCTACCAGCCGCTGCACCCGGCTGTGCTGCGTTCCATCAAGCAGGTGGTGGACGCCGCGCATCAGGCGGGCATTGAGGTCAGCCTCTGCGGGGAGGTGGCTTCCGACCCGTTTTGCGTGCCGATCCTCATGGGCATGCAGATCGACTGCATCTCCCTCTCGCCCCAGGCCATTCCAGGCATCAAGCGCATCATCCGCCAGACCCGCATGGGCGAATGCCGCCAGCTGCTGCGCGAGGTGATCAGCCAGCAGACCGTGGGCAAGATCAACCGTCTGGTCAAGGAATCGATTTTCAAGAAATATCCCGAGGAGCTGATGTTCTTTGCGTCCCTGCTGGACAGCGAGGAACTTCCCGGCTAGCCTTCAACTCCCATGGCGAAAAAATCAAAATCCCCCTCCGGCGACGGTCGCAAGACCATCGGCGTGAACAAGCAGGCCCGACGCCTGTACGAGTTCCTGGAAACCTTCGAGGCCGGGCTCTCCCTGGTGGGCAGCGAGGTCAAATCGCTGCGCGAGGGGCGCGTGGCCTTCAAGGACGGCTACGTGCGCCTCAAGGACGGCGAAGCCTGGCTTGTGGGCGTGCATATCGCGCCCTGGGAGCACACCGGCCCCTATGACCAGCACGACCCGGAGCGCCCCCGCAAGCTCTTGCTGCACAAGCAGGAAATCGAACGGCTCCAGGCCCGCGTGGAGCAGAAGGGTCTGACCGTGATCCCCGTGTGCATGTATTTCCGGGGCGGTCGGGTCAAGCTGGAGATCGCGCTGGGCCGGGGCAAGAACGTCCACGACCGCCGCGACGACCTCAAGGCCCGCGACATGGCCCGGGACACGGCCCGCCAGCTCGCCGCGTATAAGTAGGCGCGATCCCGTTTCGGGCCGTCTGCATGATCCTTGGACAAGGACGCCCGCTATGAATTCGAATTCCCAAACGCCCAGCGCTTCCCAGCGCCGCTTCCTCTCGAATCTCTTCCCCGGCGACGGGGCCGTGTTTGCACCCGAGGAACTGGTGGCCTTTTCCGGCGACGCGAGCCAGAAGGAGGCCGCGCCCTGGGCCGCGGTGCGGCCCGAGAGCGAAGAGCAGCTCGTGGAACTGCTCAAATGGGCCGACGCCGAGCGCGTGCCCGTGTACGGCCGGGCCAGAGGCACGAACAAGGTTGGCCAGACCGTGCCGGTCTGCGGCGGGGTGGTGGTCTCGTTCCTGCGCATGAACCGCATTCTGGAGATCGATCCGCGCGATTTCGTGGCCGTGGTCCAGCCCGGCGTGGTCACGGCCGAGTTCCAGGTCCTGCTGGCCAAACAGCGGCTTTTTTACCCGCCTGATCCCGCGTCCATCAAGATTTCCACCCTGGGTGGCAACGTGGCCACCTGCGCCGGGGGCATGCGCGCCTTGAAATACGGCGTGACCCGCGACCACCTGCTTGGCATGCGCGCGGTGCTGCCCGGCGGCGAGATACTCCGGCTGGGTACGCGCTGCCACAAGGACGTGGCCGGGCTGGACCTGACGCGGCTGCTGGCCGGATCCGCCGGAACCCTGGCGCTTTTTTCCGAGCTGACCCTCAAGCTCCTGCCCCTGCCCGAGGCCTCGGCCTCGGCTCTGGCGGGCTTCGCCAACTTCGAGACCGCCCTGGCCGCAGCCGCAGCCATCTTCCAGGCCGGGTTGCTGCCCTCGGCTCTGGAATTCATGGACGGCGTGACCCTGGAAGCGCTGGCCCATGATTTTTCCGGTCCGCAGTACGCCTGGCTGGGCCAGGCCGGAGCCGCGCTGCTCTTCAGGCTGGACGGCTCCCAGGCGGCGGTGCGGGCCGAGGCCGCTACCCTGCGCAGCGTGCTGGGGCAATTCGGCCCGATCTTTCTGGAAACCGCGTCCGGACCGGACGAGGAACTGTTTTGGGACGTGCGCCGCTCCATCAGCCCGAGCCTGTTCCACCTCGCTCCGGACAAAAGCGGTGAGGATGTGGCTGTGCCGCGCGGCCAGGTGCTCGCGGCGGTGCGCGGGCTGGAGGCCATCGGCCAAAAGCTGGGCCTGCGCACGGCCTGCTTCGGCCACCTGGGCGACGGCAACCTGCACTCCAACATCCTCTACGACCGTTCCAAGGGGCAGGCGGAAGCGGCCCGGCAGGCCAAGGCCGAGCTGTTCCGGCTGGTGCTCTCCCTGGGCGGGACCATCACGGGCGAGCACGGCGTGGGCCTCTCCAAAAAAGACTGGCTTGCGGACCAGATCGGCCCGGCGGAACGGGAAATCATGCGGCGGCTCAAGGCGGTGTTCGACCCGCACGGGATCATGAATCCGGGCAAGGAGTGGGCGTGAGCGCGCCCGAGGACCGGAATCAGGCCGCCCCGGCCCAGTGCATTCTCTGCGGCAAGTGCCTTGCGGTCTGTCCGCTGCTCGCTGCCACGGGCAGGGAGGAGCTGGCCCCGCGCGCCAAGGCCCGGCTGGCCGCGCGTCTTCTGGAGCATCCCGAGGCTCTGGACGGGCGCGACGCCGCGCAACTGGCCGCGCTCTGCCTGGGGTGCGGCCGCTGCGTCCAGGCCTGCGGCCAGGGCGTGGAGCCGCCCGCCATTGTGGCGCGGCTGCGCGCCGCGCATCCGGGCTGGCGCGAATGGCTCTGGAAGCAGTGGATCGGCAGGGCCGAAAAGATCTGGCCGCCCGCGTTCAAGGCGGGAAAATATTTAGGCCGCGCACCGGAAAGCCTGTTCCCGGGCCGGTTCGGAGCGCTGCTGAAATCGCTCCGGGGTCTGGACCGTCCGCATTTGGATGCTTATGTACGCCTCACGGCGCGTCCCAAGGAGCTCGACACGGCCGTGACCCAAGCGGACGGTCCGTGTGAAGTGCTGCTTTTTTCGGGTTGCGCCGGACGGTTCGCCCGGCCCGACTGGGACGCCTCGGCCCGGCGGCTGCTGGCCTTTCTGGGCCTGCCGAGGCTGGAAGCGGACTTTGCCTGCTGCGGAAGCACCCTGGGCAGCGCGGGACTGCTGGCGGAGCAGCGCGCGGCCAGGGAGCGCAACGTGGAGATCTGGCGCGCGGCGGGACGGCCTCCGCTGCTGGCCTATTGCGCATCCTGCGTGCAGGGGCTGGCGCGTTACGCGGGCGAACCGGAGTTGTTCGAGGATGCAGGCGAGGCCGCGCTCTGGCGCGCGCGGGTCATGCCCTTGTCGCGCCTTTTGAAATCCGCACGCTTTGTGGTATCGGATGACGCGCCCGGAGTTGTGGGCTACCACCGCCCCTGCCATGCGTCCGAACCGGACGAGGATTTCGCCCTGCTCCGGGCCGCGCTGGGCGGGCGCTTGCACCCCCTGCCGGACCAGTGTTGCGGATTCGGCGGTCCCCTGCGGCTGGCAGCGCCCGAGCTCGCCGATGCTGTGGCCGCGCGCCGCGCTGAGAGCCTTGGCAGCGCGGAACAGGTGCTCACGGGCTGCACGGCCTGCGCCCTGGAACTGGCCTCGGACGCCCCGGAATCGACAGCAACGGGCCACTGGCTCGAAATTTTTATGTAGAGAATCCACCAGGAGAACTGGAGTAAGGCATGTTCAAGAAGATTTTCGGTTCCAAAAACGACCGCTACCTGAAGAAATGTCGGCCCGCCGTGCAGAGGATCAACGAGCTGGAAGAACGCATGCAGGCGCTCTCCGACGACGAGATGCGGGCACAGGTGGCGGCATGGCGGACCGAGGTGCAAAACGGCCGCTCCCTGGACGACCTGTTGCCGGAGTGTTTCGCCCTGGTGCGCGAGGCAGGCGTCCGTTCCCTGGAGATGCGCCACTTCGACGTGCAGCTTATCGGCGGCATTGCCCTGCACGAGGGCAACATCGCGGAGATGCGCACCGGTGAGGGCAAAACCCTGGTGGCCACGCTGCCTGTGGTGCTCAACGCCATTTCCGGCCGGGGCGTCCACGTGGTCACGGTCAACGACTACCTGGCCAAGCGCGACGCCGCATGGATGGGAAAACTGTACAGCTTTCTGGGGCTCTCCGTGGGCGTGGTCGTGCATGGACTCACGGACCAGGAGCGCCAGGAGGCCTACGGCGCGGACATCACCTACGGCACGAACAACGAGTTCGGGTTCGACTATCTGCGCGACAACATGAAGTTCTACAAGGAACAGCTCGTGCAGCGGCCCCTGAACTTCGCCATCGTGGACGAGGTGGACTCCATTCTCATTGACGAGGCCCGGACCCCGCTGATCATTTCCGGCGCCATCCAGCAGTCCACCAAGCTTTACGGCCAGATCGACCAGATCATCCCGCGCCTGAAGAAGTGGGACAAGACCGAGGAGGAGATCGCCGCGGAAAAGGACGGCCAGAAGCCCGAGCCGCGCGGCGACTTCGAGATCGACGAAAAGGCCCGCACCGTGACCCTGACCGAGCCGGGCGTGGAAAAGGTCGAGCAGCTGCTCGGCATCGAGAACCTTTTCGACCCGCAGAACATCACGGCCCAGCACCACGTGCTCCAGGCCCTCAAGGCCCACCACATCTTCAAGCGCGACGTGGACTACGTGGTCAACGACGGCCAGGTGGTCATCGTGGACGAGTTCACGGGCCGGCTCATGCCGGGCCGCCGGTTCTCGGACGGCCTGCACCAGGCCCTGGAGGCCAAGGAGCACGTCAAGGTCGAGAGCGAGAACCAGACGCTCGCCTCCATCACCTTCCAGAACTATTTCCGCATGTACGACAAGCTCGCGGGCATGACCGGCACGGCGGACACCGAGGCCGTGGAATTCCGCGAAATCTACGACCTGGACGTGGTCGTGATCCCCACGCACCGCGAGATGGTCCGCAAGGACCGTCCGGATCTGATCTTCCGCACCCAGGAAGAAAAGTACGCGGCCATCGTGGAGGAGATCGCGGATAAACACAAAAAAGGCCAGCCCTGCCTCGTGGGCACGGTCTCCATTGAGAAGTCCGAAATGCTCTCTGGTTTGCTCAAGAAGAGCCGCGTGCCGCATAGCGTGCTCAACGCCAAGAATCACGAGCAGGAAGCCGAGATCGTGGCCGAGGCGGGCCACGCGGGCAAGGTGACCATCGCCACGAACATGGCCGGTCGCGGCACGGACATCAAACTGGGCGAGGGCGTCACCGAACTGGGCGGCCTGCACATCATCGGCACGGAGCGCCACGAATCCCGGCGCATCGACAACCAGCTGCGCGGACGTTCGGGCCGCCAGGGCGACCCGGGGTCCTCGCGTTTCTATCTGGCCCTGGACGACGACCTGATGCGCCTGTTCGGATCGGACCGCATTTCCGGGATCATGGAACGCATCGGCATGCCCGAGGGCGAGCCCATCGAGAACAAGATGGTCTCCAAGGCCATTGAGAACTCCCAGCGGCGCGTGGAAAACCACAACTTCGAAATCCGCAAGCAGCTCCTGGACTTCGATAACGTCATGAACCAGCAGCGCGAGGTGATCTACTCCCAGCGCCGCGAGATCATGACCGCCGAGACCATGGATGAGATCGTGGCCGAATATAGTGCGGATCTGCTGGACGACATCTATGAGGTTTTGGAGCTGGGCCGCAAGACCGGGGACGCCGAGGCCGAAAACGAGGCGCGCAAGCGGTTGGAGGAAGTCTTCAACTTCGACCGTTTCGAGGCCTTCCGGACGGAGTTGCCCGACCGCGCCACTGCGGACAAGTGGCTGGAGGAGGTCTTTGCGCACCTCAAGGCCATGGCCAAGGGCGCGTACCAGGAAGTGCTGCGCTACTTCGTGCTCGAAGCCCTGGACCGCAACTGGAAGGATCACCTGCTGAACATGGACCACCTGCGCGACGGCATCGGCCTGCGTGGCTACGGCCAGAAGGATCCCAAGCAGGAGTACAAGCGCGAGGGCTTCCAGCTCTTCCAGGAGATGCTCTTTGTCATCCGGGAGAACGCCCTGCGCGCCCTGACCCACGTGCGCATCCGCGACGAGGTCCGGGAGGAGGAGTTCCAGCACGAGGACCGCGCCAAGCTGAACTATGTGGGCAGCGGGGACAAGGCTGAAAAGCCGGTCAAGCAGCCCGTGGTCAAGGACGACAAGATCGGCCGCAACGATCTCTGCCCCTGCGGCTCGGGCAAGAAATACAAGAAGTGCTGCGGGCGCTAGGCGGCGTCGGCAGGGGGGCAACGCGGCGTCGGAAGCCGGCGGAGAGAGCGGAGCGCTGCAACACAGGGGGAGCGCCATGCAGGAAAAGGACGCACACGGCAGGGAAGTGCTCGGCGTCTATTCCCACAGCCAGAAGTACCAGTATCAGTTCAAGGAGCGGGATTCGAGCTACCGCCAGGGGACCTACTGGTTCGTCATCCGCCTGGACGAGGAACGCTATTCCGTGCAGCCGCTGAACGGCCATCATCTGCCTTCGGGGGTGACCAAGACCGTCAGCAAGGAAGAGTTCCTGCAGTATTACACTCCGGAGATGGAGTATTTTCGCAAAAACACGGTCCCGGCCCTGGACAGCCTGCGCGAGAAGCTCTTCATGGGCCGCCGGTTCTTCGACCTGGGCCGGATGGACAAGGCGGAAAAGCTCTTCTGTTCCATAGTGATCATGGACGAGGCCAACATCGAGGCCAACACGGGCCTGACGGAGGTTTACGCCAACCAGAAGCGCTTCACCGAACTGCGGACCGTGCTGGACCGGCTTTTCGGTGTCGACGAACTCTTCCGCGAGCAGCAGCGCCACAAATTCAACGAGTTCGGCATGCTCCTGCGCAAAAAGGGCCTTTTCGACGATGCGATTCGTTTCTACCGCAAGGCCTTGGAAGTGAACTCCGAAGACGACCATCTGCATTTCAACCTTGCCCGCGCCTACCATGAACGGGGCAAACATGACCAATGCCTGGCGCATCTTTACGAGAGCCTGCGGCTCAATCCGGCGCTGGTCGAGGCGGCCTGCTTTCTTGACCATGTCGAGGCGGAAGCGGCCAAGGCGCAGAAGGGTTGATCGCCGACCTGGATCAGGCTGTCTGAACGCGAAAAGCCGCTCCGGATTTCCGGAGCGGCTTTTCGACAATCAGGGGAAAGGCGGTCCTGCCGCGCGATCAACAGCGCTCCTGGGCCAGCCGCAGGGCCAGGGCGCGGGCCTCGGCCAGATCCTGGGGAAACTGGGCGTCGTGGTGCGCTTTCTTGCCCTCGGGGTCGAAACGCGTGCAAAGAAACTTGGAATAGTCTTCGAATTGGAGCGTGTCCGGTACGAACAGGGTTTCCAGATTGCCGAAAACGAGGTGAATGAACTCCCTGGTCTTGCGCAGGTGCGTGAAGAGGCCCATGTCCAGGGCATCCTGCTCGGAAAGGTTCAGGGTGTAAATCAGCCCGACACGGCCCTGGCCCGCATAGAGCGAGGTGCGCTCCGGAGTGTAGGTGTAGAGCGGGAAGAGCAGCCGCTCCAGCAGGCAGCGCATCATCCCCGATTCGGACCAGAAATAGACCGGCGTGCCAAGCAGGATCACATCCGCCGCCAGAATCCGTTCCAGCAGCGGGTTCAGTTCGTCCTGCAATGCGCAACGACCGTAGCTCGCACCGCCGAGCTTTTTGCAGGCGAAGCAGCTGACGCAGCCTGTGAAGCGCAGGTCATAGAGATGCACGAGTTCGGTTTTCGCGCCCGCTTCGGCGGCCCCGTCCAGACCCGCTTGCAGCAGTTGCGCCGTGTTCCACTTCTTCCTGGGGCTGCCGTTGATGGCGATGGCGTTCATGAAGGGCTCCGTGTTGCGTCAGTTTCAGTGAAAGTGGAGCAACAGGGAGCAAAGATCAAGTGCGCACCCTTTGGGAAGTCGGTATCCGGAAAGATACTGGAGCGCACTGAGGAGCATCGTTCCTGTGCGTTGCCGCGTGAAAAACCGTCAGCGATACAGGGCGATCAGGGGCGCAAGAGGTCGAATTTGACTCGCAGCGCCCCGAGGTGAAAGGCGGTGTGCGCGAGCAGGCCCGCAGCGCCCCAGGCCGACTGCGTGTCCAAGGGGACATGTTCGGCCACGGCGGCTTCCAGAACAGCCCCGCGTTGTTCAAGCCTGTGCCGGAGCGCGGCCCATTCCTCGTCGTCGGTTTCGCTTCGCGCCCAGCTTTCATCCCAGTCCGGGGCAATGTCGCGCTTCCCGCTGATCCAGTCCAGAAACACGTCAAAGCTGGTGGCCAGATGAAAGGCATGGGTCGCCACGGAAAATCCGGCCACGGGCCGCGAGGCCTCCTCTGCGGAGAGCCCTGCCAGCAGGGAAAAGAGTCCGTCGTCGCCGGGGTCGAGGAACGCGCCGCTTTCATCCGCTCCGTGCAGGCACTCGTGCAGGACCAGGAGCAGTTGCTCTGTCACCATATTGGCCGTGGGTGTGGTTTCAGCTGCCATTTCTGTTTCCTCCCCTGTATTGGGCGACTCGGGATTCGGCGGGGTCAGTGCATCCTTCGGGCAGACGCAAGCCACGATGCCTCAATCGGTGAGCTTGACGCCCATGACCGCGCTGTCGTCGATGCGTTGCAGAAACATCCGGATCGAATGTTTTGCGAAATATTCGTCCACGGCCCGTTGCGAGCCTTTCCAGTGGTTGTAGTCGTCGAGGATGAGTATGCCGTGGCGTAAGAGTTTCGGGAACAGATGTTCCATTTCCCGCGCAGTGGATTCGTACCAGTCCGTATCCAGCCGGAGCAGCGCGATCTTGTCCGGGAGCGTCGCGGGCAGTGTCAGGCACACGTCGCCACGGACAAAAGTAAACCGTTCCCGGGGGTAGCCCGTGCTGAAAACGTTCCGTTGCACGCTGGCCAGATCGGAATAACACCAATCCTTCCCTTCGCCTCTGTCCGCAACCTGGGCGAAAATCTCTAAGGCTTCCTCGCCTGAATTGTTTACATCCTCCGCCGTGGGTGGGGTCATGCCCTCGAATGTGTCGTAGAGGTAGAGATTGCGGTCCACATCTCCAAGTGCCTTGAGCTTCAAGGCTGCGGCCATGACAGATCCGCCGGCCCAGACGCCGCATTCGACCACGCTTCCGGCTATGCCGTGGTGTACGATGTATTCCACAGCGCCGAGCAGCGACTGGACGCGGTTAACGCTGGTCATGGTGAAGGGACGGACCGCCTGGAGAATGTCCAGATCGGTCTGCGAGAGGTATTTCGGAGGCAGGTAGCGGGCCTGGTCCATGACGCATTGTTCGGCGTAGCCGTGTTGGTCCAGGATCCGACTGATTTCCTCATGGTGCGATGAACAGATCAAGATCAGCGTATTTGGGGGCAGATACCGAGTTTCCGGACGGTGGATCGCGAGACCGTGGAACCCGCCCTGTCGTGTGCTGTCAAAAAAACCATTAACGCGCACGTCGGGCCGCAACCGCAGGATTTCGTTCAGGACATTCGCGCCGAATTCTCCGGCTCCATAGAGACATACCTGTGCGTTTTCCGGCAGTTCCTCGACAATGACTCTTGTTCTGCGCATGCGTGCTCCAAAACGGTGGATTCAAGGGCGACTGGAGTATGTTCTCTCTGTTCTGGTCTCTAACATGAAGGCGGTTCAGAGGAAAGTGCCGCGGTCCGGGAACTTTCCACCCCTGGACGAAATCCACGGCCGCCTGGGCCTTCTCCGGGTTGGCGGCGGCCCAGGAGGCCATGGCCGCGCCCGCCTCGCCATAGACGCTGAAGGGCGTGAGGCCCAGAACCGTGACCGCCGCCACCTTGAGTCCGTATTCGCCGAAGGTTTTCAGCCCCTCGTGCATGCGCGGGTCAGCCTGTGGTGTTATTCCTGTCCGAATGGGAGACGGCTCGCTGAAAACGATATACGCTGTACCCCACGGCAACGCAGTAGGTAAGCGTAATAATGGGAGCTCTTCCCAAGAAATCGTCACCTCCGAGATTTAACGTCTCATGAAAAAGCAGCAGGGCCAATGGAAGCTTGATTGCGGTCCGCAGCCAGGGTGCTGTTTTGAGAAAGCCATGAAAGCTTATAACGTCCGTATAGCCCCCTCGCGAACAACGTACCGTGTACCAGCAGTCCACGAAAAATGCACAGACAAGAATGATGGCTGCCACAATTCTGAACGGTTGTGGTGTAAGCATATTATTTCTCCGTTGGCGAATACCCGTTGCGCTTTTGTTGTGCGATTCTTCGTGCAAGATCTTGCACCTGTTGCTCATATCCGGAGCGAAGACCTTGATTCGCTGAATCAAGCTTATAAATTTTATCTACGGCTATAGACGTGCCGGGAGGCAATCCAACGCCTAAAGTTGCCATGGCCGCATCCTTCCCCACGATCTTGCCCACATCCTTCGTGACCTCCCAGGCCGCTCGCGCCCCGAATTCCACGCCATCGCAGACTTCCTTGCTTCGGACCGCATCCCAGGCCTTGCCCGTGGCTTGGCCAGCCGCGTCCATGCCCTTGTCAACGGCCTGGCCGATGCCGTTGGACATGCTGGACACGGCCTCGCCGGTCTTTTTCCAAAAGCCCTTGTCTTCTTTTTGCGGCTGCTCCGCCTGTTCCGGCTTGCCGCCAGACGCAGAACAGCGGTTCGGGGCGGATGAACCGCCCCGGAAATCATTTCGATCAACGCCAAGGAGTCATTCTACGTTTTGTTTTGATCCTTTTGTTTCCAAGCGCGCCAAGCCGAACCCAGATTCAAAACAAAAAAAACACCGCCCAGGGCGCAAAAAATCCAGCCTACCCACGGCAAAACAGGGAAGTTAACACCGCCTCGAGTGATGCTTGGTGAATCGATGAGCATTGCACCAAAGAAAACCCAAACAAGACAAAAGAGGAGATTCTTAACAACAGAGCTATTCATCAATCCACTCCTCCGATTTCCCGGCAGCATATCCCAGATAGCCTGCCGGACTGCTTGGCGGCGGTCCGGGAACTTTCCACCCCTGAACGAAATGAACTGCCGCGCTCGTCTTGATCAAGGGCAAAACGGGGCGGATAACCGCCCCGAATCAAAGTTTACGGGCTACAACAACGTGTCGTCGTTACGATCTCTCTTTCGCCTTTGAGTCCGCCAGACAGCCTTCACTCCGTGGTAAAAAATGAAAATACCTATCGCGGCAAAAATCCAACCGGTCCACGGGGCAACGCTAAAGTGGTCACCAGTAAGGCCATATGTGGCGCTCCCTGTGTGTGTTATGCGCAACCCGCCAACAAACAACAAGACTCCGCAGATGATCTGTGAAAATTGGTTAATGTTCATTGAGTTCACTCCATCCCCAACTCGCGATTGATCCAAGAAGTCCGGGCCAGCTCTGCACCGGAATGCCTCCTGGAATCGCATTCCCCACGAAATCCACGGCCGCCTGGGCCTTCTCCGGGTTGGCGGCGGCCCAGGAGGCCATGGCCGCGCCCGCTTCGCCATAGACGCTGAAGGGCGTGAGGCCCAGGACCGTGACCGCCGCCACCTTGAGTCCGTATTCGCCGAAGGTTTTCAGGCCCTCGTGCATGTGCGGGTCATGTATCCAGCGGTTTGCTGGAGTTTTTGGTAGAACGCCGCACTTTCCATATCGACCAACCGACAAGTGCAAGATAGCCAAAGCAAATCACGTCATATTTCCCAGCAGGCGAAAAGCCGTTGATGCCAAGTCCTGTTGCCGTAAACCAAAGAATAACGGGGAGTTTGATGAGAGTGCGTACCCAAGGTCGTTCTTTGAAAAACCCCAAGGAATTTATAGCATCGTTGAATCCTTGGTCGTTTTTTGTGACAGTAAACCAAGTATCCAAGATGAATGCACCGAAGAGGATACAAGCGCAAATTACATAGTATGTGCTGCTACTTTTCATTAGGCTGCTTCCTTTGCGTCCCATAAACGACGTGTTTTTGCTGCTGGATTCTTTTCGCAACACGTTCTGCGGTGTCTTTGTATTCATGATCAAAGTTGAGAGCAGATGAGCGTATTTTTGCAAGTTTGTCGGCTGCGATAGAAACTCCGTACGGAACTTTGCCTAACGAGGAAAAGAGTGCCACCAAAGCATCTTCACCCACGATCTTGCCCACATCCTTCGTGACCTCCCAGGCCGCTCGCGCCCCGAATTCCACGCCATCGCGGACTTCCTTGCTTCGGACCGCATCCCAGGCCTTGCCCGTGGCTTGGCCAGCCGCGTCCATGCCCTTGTCAACGGCCTGGCCGATGCCGTTGGACATGCTGGACACGGCCTCGCCGGTCTTTTTCCAAAAGCCCTTGTCTTCTTTTTGCGGCTGCTCCGCCTGTTCCGGCTTGCCGCCGGACGCAGGGTGCGAATCGTGTTCCTGGAGCCAGCGTGCGGGGTCGGAAAGCAGGCTGCCGGACTTGCCCCAGGGCAGGGTCTGCCGCTGCCGCGCCTGATCGGATTTGCCCTGTTGCGCTGCGTGGTTGTCCGTCGCGTAGAGCACTCGGGTGTCCCAGGGCAATTTCCCGCCGGGCCAGGTTCCGCCGTTTCCGGGGGCGGGCTTTTCGTCCATGGGAGAGCGGGGTTCCGGAGCGGGCTTCTTGTTCGGGTCGAATCCGTTTTCAAGCATTCGCACCACCCCGGTCACCAGGTTGGCGGCAGCGTGGCCGGTGAGTCCAAAGAGCTTGGGTTCTTCGTCGCTCTGGCCGTCCGGGGGCATGTGGGGTCCGTTTTCCGGGAATTCAACGCCCGTTCCGGGGAATATCTGTGTGCTCCGCTTGGAATGCTGAGGTCGCGGATCCACGAACGTGGTGTAGTCGGGCCTTGATTTTGAGGGGTTTGACACGCCGCCGGATGTGCCGAAGGGGACGCCGTCCACCTTCAAGCCCGTGCGGGAAGATTTTTGCTGGTTCGGATCCATGAAACTTTTCATGTACTCCTCTCCCTTGTGCCGGGGGTGGAAGGCTTCAGGCGCGAGGCTTTTGGGCCGGAAGTCCTTGGGGCGGTCCACAACGAACCATTCCCGGTCCGGCTCATGCCGTTTCAGGTTGATGTTTTCGTGTTCGGCCACGGGCTCTTGCCCTCCATCCTCGTACTGAATCCATTTTTTCGTATTCTCCTGACGATACATGATCTTCCTCCTGGATTACAATGAATATGTATAACGCATTTCCGATACCATCGCACGGGAGCATACCCCCGGTTTTGGGGGCAGGATAAAAATGGAAAGGAATTGGAAAGGAAAAGGACAAATTTTCCCTATTGACAGCTCTGGGAATGGAAGCGTCTTGCGTCGGGGATTTTTTCCATTTACATTAAAAAAGCTGAATAACCTGGGAACAAAGGGGTACTCATGAGTGAAGACGCCTGCCGCCAGTGGCTCAATGAGGTCAACTGGGACATGATCCACGAGGATGCGGTGACCATGTATCTGGAATGGGGCAACAACAACTGGAAGGACGCGCTGCGCCCGCCGGTCACGGACTCGGACGGCTACTCGATCTATTTCGTGATCGACACCTGGGCCGCGCCCAAGGTGGTGCTCATGCGCATGGACAAGTACGGCTCCACCACGCTCTGCGAGAAGAAGCTGCCCGAGGATCTGGCCGGGGCGTATCTCAAGTCCATAGGCGGGCTCAAGGGCATCCACGAGTTGTCGCCCGAGGTGCGTTCCTGGCTTGAAAAGGAACTGGACGCCTAGCCGGACAGGTGAACGAGATGCGTAATTTTGACGTGATCGTGATCGGCGCGGGACCGGCCGGGGGCGAGGCCGCTTCCCGGCTGGCCAGCGCGGGAAAGTCCGTGGCCATTGTGGAGTCGCGGGGCTACGGCGGGGCTTGCCCGCTTCGCGGCTGCAATCCCAAGAAGATCTTGCTGGCCGGGGCCGAGGCTGTGGCTGCGGCGCGGCACATGAAAACGCGCGGCGTTACAGGCGAGATCCAGGTGGACTGGGCCGAAATCCAGGCTTTCAAGCATCTCTTCGTGGGGCCGATTCGCGAAGTGGTCGAGGCCGACCACAGGGAGCGGGGAGCAGTTACCCTGCACGGACTGGCGAGCTTCACCGGGCCGGACACCGTGCTTGTGGACGGGCCGGAAGGCCGCGAGGAGCTGCACGGGGAGCACATCCTGGTTGCGCCGGGCATGACTCCGCGTTCACTGGACATTCCCGGCGCGGACCTGCTGCGCATCAGCGACGATTTTCTGGACATGGAGACCCTGCCGAAGCGCATCGTGTTCATCGGCGGCGGGTTCATCGCCTTTGAATTCGCGCACATCGCGGCGCGTTGCGGAGCCGAGGTCACGGTGCTCTGCCGCAGTATGCCCCTGAAACGCTTTGACCCCGTGCTGGTGGAGGAACTGGTCCGAGCAACGCGTGCCGCAGGGGTGGATCTGCGTCTGCACGTGCCCACACTGCGGGTGGAGAAGGCGGCTGGTGGCCTGCGGGTGATCTTTGGTCGTGGGGAGAGCATGGAGGCGGACGCGGTCTTCAACGTCACAGGGCGCGTGCCCGACCTGGAGCCGCTGCATCTGCAAAGGGCGGATGTGGAGGCTGGGAGTGGGGGCGTGATCGTCAACGAATTCCTCCAATCCGTGTCCAACCCGAAAGTCTATTGCGCGGGCGACGCCGCGGCCACGCCCTATGCCCTGACGCCCACGGCCACCATCGAGGCTGTGGCCGCCGCCGAGAACATCCTCCACGGCAACCATGCCCAGGCCGAATACGACGGAGTGCCGTATGTCTGCTTTTCCATTCCGCCCATCGCGGCCTGTGGCGCAAAGGAGCGTGAGCTCAAGGCCCGGGGCGTGGAATACAAAGCCGTGGCCCGTGACCTCTCCAAGGCTTTCCCCTGGAAACGGCTGGGCGAACCCTTTGGCAGGAGCCGCGTGTTCGTGGACGAGAAGGGGGACCGGGTGCTGGGCGCACACGTCTGCGGACACAACGCCGAGGAGCTCATCAATCTCTTTGCCCTGATCATTCGCAACAACATCCCCCTTTCCCAGGTGCGTTCCACGGTCTGGGCTTACCCGACCTGCGGATATTACCTCAAATACATGCTCTAGGTTCGATGGCAACGAACCAGATCACGAGACGGAGCGGCCTTTGGGCCGCTTTTTTTCGCCCGGCACGGACAAAGGAGCAGCGGCGCTTCCGTAACAAAAATGTCGCGATCAGAACGGGTTTGTTGCGGATCGGACACGGATTGTTCACTTCGGCGTCACGCAAGGACGCGGCAGACAGGGTAGGCTTACCGGAATATTAACCAGAACGAATCTCTTCGGAGGTATGCCATGTCCGCTTGCCCTCAGGTTTCCGACCGCGCCCGGTGTACGCTGCGTTCCGCCCATGGCAAAGCCTTCACACCGAGTGAATCCGCCCCGGAGCGGGAGGGATTCGCGGAGTGGCCCGTTGTCCGAGCCGGGCAGAGCCTTGGCGGGGGCGGCACGCGTCTGCGCAGGTCCGCTCCGGGTCGGGCCGGTTCGTTGCGAATCTGGTTTCTTGGCTCCCTGACGTTGCTGGCTGCGTTCTTCTTTCTGCTCGGTGTAAACGGCGCGGAAAAGCACCTCGACAGCGCCCATCAGACGCAGAGTGCCGCTGCTGGCGAAGCCCGGTTGTTCTGACGTTCTCCCCAGCCCAGCCCTGAACGGGCCGTACCTCTTTCCGGGGGTGCGGCCCGTTTGCGTGACGCCACGAGGTGCTCTGCCAAAAAAGAACTTGTCTACGTTGCAAGGGATGTGTATCAGATTCCGGATCATCAACAATACCGGACGAATGGAGACAAAATGATACCCACCCCCTGTTGCTCAGGCCGCCTTGCCCGCTCTGTAGGCGTGCCGTCCCTGGTTGTATTGGTTTATATGTGTGCGGCGTTGCTGTGGTGGGGGCCGGTTCCGGCCTTGGCCGCCTCTTATGACGCGCCCGAAGCCGAGGGCGAAGTGGAGGCCATTGCGGCCTGCGGTCATTGCGGTCGGGGCGATTCCGCCGCCCGGTTCAGGGGATTGATGCGCTGCGAATGGCTCATGGACCAAAACTGCGGAAATTTCGGCAGCCTCTACGCAGCGTATGTCCGTTCCGTTGCCGAGGGCGGCGACCTGGGAATCATCTACGAAAGCCCCTTGCGCAAGCGCTATGCGCGGCTGGAAACAGAGCGTTCCGAACGCGGATGTGCCCTGACCGCCGCAAGCGAACGCATGCGCTACCTTCCAGAGTTCTGGGTCGCCTACTCGGAGTGGGATCACACGGACTATGCCGCGTTTCGCTCACGGATCAAGGCGTTGCAGGACCGTTACGCCGGAAATCCGGAGGCGGGAACGTTCTTCACTCGGGTGTTGGCCGGTCTGGACGAATCCGGAACCCCGTGGGGCAGCGCCGGGCAACGTCCTGGGTCGGTGAGTGCGCGGCAGAGCAAGACGCCGAACCAGCAAGCCGGCGGACAACCGTCACAGAGCGGGGCGCGGCAGCCGGACGCCGTGGACTCCGGCGCATTGCGCGCCCGCTGTTCCGAGATTCGCCACCAGTGCTACGACTATTGCGATTCGGTGATGCCCGCGAATGCCGCTGGCGCGGAGTGGAGTTCGGCAAGAGAGCGCTGCGGATGGAGTTGCGGGGACGCGAACACCGCGTGCCGGAACGGCGATGTGGCGGGCATGCACCGCGCGTTGTGCGAAGGGCGCTGCGAAGGCCTGCGCAATGACGATGGCGGTCTTATGAGTTCGTCCACGCGCGATCGCTGCCGCAGTGATTGTCGGTTCGCCCATCCTTGACCAATCCGGCTAAAGCGGAATTTCCGTTTTGATCTGCGAAGCGGAAAGGGATATGTAATCCACACGAAATCAATCATTCCCGGAGGAATCCCCCCATGATCCATCTGCCCAAGGGCTACGCCTATGCTGTGGCCGCTGCGGGTTTCAAGAAAAAGGGCCGGTCCGATCTCGGACTGATCGTCAGCGAAACCGAGGCGGTCTGCGCCGGAGTGTTCACCACCAACCTGTTCCAGGCCGCGCCTGTGCTGGCCTGTCGAGCGGCCCTGGCCGAGCGGTCCTATGCCCGCGGCCTGGTGGTCAACGCCGGACAGGCCAATGCCTGCACAGGCGTTCAGGGTCAGGAGGACTGCGACGCCACCCGGGCCATGGTCGGCGCAATGGCCGGGATGCCCGCCTCAGCCGTACTCCCCGCATCCACGGGCGTGATCGGCACGCGTCTCAAGCTCGACCTTTGGAAGGAGGCCATGCCCGTGCTCAAGGCGTCTCTGGGGCAGGCCGGACCCGAGGACGTGGCCCAGGCCATGATGACCACGGACACCCGCCACAAGCTGACCAGCGCCAGCGTGACGCTTTCTGGCGGCGAGGTTCGGCTGCTGGGCATGGCCAAGGGCGCGGGAATGATCGGCCCGAACATGGCCACCATGCTCTCCTTCCTGGTCTGCGACGCGGAAGTGGACCCGCAATGGTGGCAGGAGCTGCTTTCCACGGAGGCGCGGCGTTCCTTCAACGCAGTGATCGTTGACGGGGACACCAGCACCAACGACACGGCCCTGGCCCTGGCCAACGGCGCGTCCCGGGTTCGGGCCGAGAGCGCGGCGGACCGCGAACTGTTGGCCCAGGCAGTGCGCGACGCGCTCTTTGATCTGGCCTACATGCTTGTGGAGGACGCCGAGGGCGGAACCAAGGTCGCTCGGATTCGGGTCACGGGCGCGCAAAGCGACGCGGACGCCGAACTGGTGGCCCGGGCCGTGGGAACCTCCCCCCTGGTCAAGACCGCGCTTTTTGGCGAGGACGCCAACTGGGGCCGGGTGGTCTGCGCGGCGGGCCGCAGCGGCGCCAGATTTGATCCGGAGGCCTTGACTTTGCGTTTTGGCGAGGTGCTTGTCTTTGCCGAGGGGCGGCCCGCGTCCGGCGACCTGGACGCGTTGCTCGGCCCGGTCATGAAACAGCCGGAAGTGCCCATTTCTATTGATCTGGGAGCGGGAAGCGGGAGCTTTGAGGTGCTGGCCTCGGACCTGACCCATGACTACGTGTCCATCAACGCGGATTATCGCAGCTAGACCGGACCCGGCAGCGGCACAAGACGAAAGAAGGTTTGATGTCCGACGAAGCGGTCAAGAATTTCAACGGGAGAAGCCGCATGACGCGGCTGGCGGATCTGGTTCACGAAGCGGGGATGCTGCGGCATACGCCGCGCAGTGGCTACCAGTTTCTGGGAACCGGGCAGGAGAACGTGGCCGAGCACAGCTTCCGCACGGCCCTGATCGGCTGGATGCTGGCGCGTCTGGCCGGGGCGGACGCGGGCCGGGTCGCGGTCATGTGCCTGTTCCACGACCTGCACGAGGCGCGCACCGGCGACTTCAACTATGTGAACAAGATGTACGATGAGAGCCGCGACACCGAGGCTCTGCGCCACGCGCTGAGCGGCACGGGGCTGGAGGACGACGTGCTGCCTCTTTGGGAGGAGCTGGAGGCCACCGAAAGCCTGGAGTCGCAACTGGCCCAGGACGCGGACCAGATCGACTTCATCGCCAACCTCAAAGAACAGCTCGACCTGGGCAACAAGTACGCGGGCCAGTGGATCGGTCCGGCCCTGGAGCGGCTGCGCACGGAGCATGGCCGGGAACTGGCCAGGACCGTGGTGGAAACCGACCATAAGGATTGGTGGTTCCTGGGGCCGGACAGGACGTGGTGGGCCAGCAAGAACGGCGGCAGGCGCTGAGTGGGGAGCGCGACGCAAAATCCATGGGGGAATCTCCCAGTGCTGTGTCAAACCCACAATGGAGTGGTCCTTCCAGGATTTTTCTTGCCGTTTTTGAACGGCTCATGTAGACAACAGGGCATATTCGGAACCGCTTCTGGTTTCAGAGGTTTTTTGAGAGAATGGCGGATTTGTCCGTGGAGGATCCGCCACGAATCGTGTTTTTCGGCGGGAGGGGCAAAAACGTGAATCGACAGGATGCCGCCGCGCAGGAAACGGTCGGGGCACTTGCTCCGCTGACTCTTTTGGGCTCCTTGGCCCTGAGGATGTTCAGCGAGATGGGCGCCATGTTCCTTTTCTGCCTGCATGCTTTCTGGATGATCTTTTCCTCCTTCGGACAATTCCCCAAAATCGTCCGCCAAATTTACTTCATCGGCGTCAAATCCATCAGCGTCATCGCCCTGATCGGCCTGTTCACGGGCATGGTCATGGGCATGCAGCTGTATTTTGCGCTCTCGCTCTTTGGGGCGGACGGCTTTCTGGGCACGGGTGTGGCCCTGTCCATGGTCCGCGAACTGGCCCCGGTGCTCACAGCCATCATGGTCACGGGACGCGCGGGTTCGGCCATGACTGCGGAAATCGGCGTGATGCGCATCACCGAGCAGATCGACGCGCTGGAAATCATGGGCGTCAACCCCATGAGCTATCTGGTCAGCCCGAAAATGGCCGCGTCCATCATCAGCTTTCCGATCTTGACCAGCTTTTTCAACCTCATTGCCCTGTTTGGCGGCTGGCTCACGGGCGTGCTCCTGCTCGGCGCCAATGAAGGGGTCTATTTCTACCGCGTGCAGCAATCCCTGGAATGGGACGACATTTCCGGCGGATTCCTCAAAGCACTGGTCTTTGGCATCGTCGTCTGCACGGTGAGCTGTTACCAGGGATATTTCACGCATCTGCGCAAGGACGGCGTGGGGCCGGAGGGCGTCAGCCAGGCCACAACCCAGGCCGTGGTTATGAGCTCCGTGCTCGTGCTCATGTCCGATTATATCCTGACCTCGCTGCTCTGGTAGGACGAAGTGATGAACGGCAACCGCAATGACATCCGCCTGACCGGGCTGACCGTGGGCTACGGCACCAAGGCCGTGGTCAGCGACGTGAACGTGACCCTGCCTTCGGGAAAGATTTCCGTGATCCTGGGCGGGTCCGGCTGCGGAAAGTCCACGCTGCTCAAACACATTCTGCGTCTGCACGATCCCCTGGAAGGGGAAATCCACATCGGTCGCCACAACATCATGAAGCTCGGTCGCAAAGCCTGGGCCTGCCTCAAGCTGCGCCTCGGCCTGCTTTTCCAGGACGGCGCGCTGCTCGGATCCATGACTCTGGTGGACAACGTGGCCCTGCCCCTGCGCGAGCACACCCGGCTCAAGCCCAAAGAAGCCGCCGAACTGGCGACCACCAAGCTCGCGCTTGTGGGGCTGGAGGAGGCCGTCGCTCTCTATCCCAACCAGCTTTCCGGCGGCATGCGCAAGCGGGCCGGCTTGGCACGCGCCCTGGTCATGGATCCGGATATTCTGTTCTGCGACGAACCCACCTCGGGCCTGGATCCGATCAATTCTGCGGAACTGGATCAACTGCTGCTGGAACTTAACCGGCGTTTTGGCATCACCGTGGTCGTGGTCAGCCATGACCTCGCCAGCATGCGCACCATCGCCGACCATGTGGTCGTGCTTGGTGAGGGGCGGGTGCTCTTTGACGGCTCGCTGGAGGAGCTGGAAGCGACGGAAGACGAATATCTGCGCCGATTCCTGGATCGGCTCGCCAGCAAACGCAGCACCCCAAGGTTGAGCACGGCGCGGCTCGACCCCGCGCTGCTCAAGATGGACTGCTCCGAGCTGCTTGCCTTGGAAAACGGCTAACGAGGGAAAGGATTGCCTGATATGTCGAACATCAAAAAATATTCCAGGGAAACCGCAGTCGGCGTATTCGTATTCGTCGGTCTGCTCAGCATTGCGTACATGAGCGTCAAGCTCGGCAACGTGAAGCTCTTTTCCAATGAATACTATACGATTTCCGCCGTGTTCACCAAGATCACCGGCCTGAAGGTCAATGCTCCGGTGTCCATGTATGGCGTGGAAGTGGGATACGTGGAGCACATTGATCTGGACCTGGAAGGAAAAGAGACCAACAACGTGCCGGTGGCCGTGGTCTCCATGGCCGTGCGCAAGAACTATCAAATCGACGACGAAGCTGTGGCTTCGATCAAAACCAGTGGTCTTATAGGCGATAAATTCGTGGACATCGCCCTCGGACTCGGCACCGGAACCCTCAAGGACGGAGATGTGATCTACGACACCAATCCGGCCATTGATCTGGAAGACCTGATCAGCAAGTTCGCCATGTCCGACAGCGGCGAGAAAAAATAGAATCATTCGCATTTTGAGAGAGGTACAACTGCAATGAAACGCATTTTCACCATACTGGTCCTGTTGGGCGCGATCGCTACTTCTGCGGACGCGGCATGGGCGCAGACCCCTACCGAGACCCTGAAGGCGGGACTGGATAGTGTTCTTGCCATCTTGCAGGATCCACGCTATGACACAAGTCAAGGTATATCCGAGGACCATCTGGACGCCATGCGCAACGCCGTTCACCAATTCTTCGATTTCCGGGAATTGACGAAGCGGGCGGTGGGAAGGCCCTGGACCGGGTTCACGGACCAGCAGCGCAACGAACTCACGAACGTGTTCACCAAACTGCTGGAAAAGACGTACCTGAGGAAGCTGAACACCGAGTATCTCAAGGAGCTGGCGGAATTCAAGAAAGAGTCCATCGTCTTTCTTGACGAGCAGATCAAGGGCGACAAGGCCATGGTCTACACCCGCCTCCAGCTGACCGACAAGCCGCTCGACGTGAACTTCCGGCTCATTGAACGCGACGGCAGGTGGTGGACCTACGATGTCATCGGGGAAGGTCTGACCCTCCTGGGCATCTATCAGGATGAATTTAAAAACATCCTGGTGAACAAAACCCCCGAGGATCTGATCTCCATCCTCAAGGAGAAGATCCAGGCCATCGACGAAAAACACGACAAAACTCCCGCTACGGAAGCTCCGGCTTCCTGAGTGTGAAAGTTTATACATTCGAGGGGTAAAAGAATGAATCGTAAACACTTCGGCGCTCTTTTACTGCTGGCCGCCCTGACGCTTCTTGCCGTCCCGGCGCTGGCGCTGGAAGGAGCCCAGCCCAGGGAAGTCGCTCAATGGGACTACAACTCCGCCAACGGCGAATTCGACGAAGCCTTTGACGCCCAAGGCAATACGCCGACTGCGGAAGGGGATATCGTCGATCGCACGCCCGATCCCTTTGAGGGCTGGAACCGTTTCTGGTTCCAGTTCAACGACAAGCTGTATTTCTACATGCTTAAGCCCGTGGCCCAGGGATACGCCTACGTCATTCCCGAAAAGCCCCGCAAGTGGGTCGAGAACTTCTTCACCAACCTGCTCTTCCCGGTCCGCTTCGTGAACTGCCTGCTCCAAGGCAAGCTCAGTTCCGCCGGCATGGAGACCTCCAAGTTCATCGCCAACACCGCCTTCGGACTTGGCGGCCTGGGTGACGTGGCCGGCGACCTCAAGCCCGTGCGTCCCACCCCTCCCGGCGACGAGGATCTCGGACAGACCTTCGGAGCCTGGGGCATGGGCAACGGCGCCTACCTCGTCTGGCCCTTCCTCGGGCCGAGCTCCGTGCGCGATACCGCCGGGTACGTTGGCGACTATTTCCTGACCCCGTCCAGCTACCTGAACCCCTGGTACTGGTCCATGGCCGCCAAAACCTATGAAAAGGTCAACTTCGTCTCCCGCCGCGTCGGCCAATACGAAGATCTCAAGGAAGGCGCCATCGACCCCTACGTGACCTTCAAGAGCGCCTATCTTCGCTACCGGGCCAAGAAGGTCTCCAAGTAGCCGTGCAGAAAACCGCCACCATCGCGGTCATCTCCGATACACACATGAACCAGCCTCCGGGCTGGTTCTTGCGTGTGTATGAAGAATATCTCGCACCGGCCGACGCCGTGCTCCACTGTGGTGACATCACCGGGCCAGCCACCTACCACGAACTCTGCCAACATCCCGAGTTCCACGCCGTTCTCGGCAATTGCGACTGGGATCCCCAATTGGGTCAGACCCTCAAACCCCTGTTGCAACTCGATCTCTTTGGATTGCGCATCGGCATGGCCCACGGCTGGGGCAGCCGCTCCAGTGTGCCCGCACGCGTTGCCGAAGCCTTTGGCAATGCATTCGACCTGATCTGCTTCGGACATACCCACCAGCAATACTGGTCCAAAGAATATGGACCACGCCTGCTCAACCCCGGCTCCCTCGGCGAATACGGCTCCCTCGCCCTCGTCACCGTGCAGCCCGGAAAAGAACCCGCCTGCCGATTCGTCGAAGTCTCCATGGACTAGGCGTCAAGATCAAGAAAAAGGCTTGCCTCCGGCGGCCAAAGGGGCAATGCCCCTTTGGAATCCCATTTTGCCGCCCTGCTGCGCAGTGCGGCGAAGGACTTCGAGCGGCGTAAGCCGCGAGTGGTGAAAGTTTTGGGAAAAGGGGGGCCAGGGGGAAACCCCATTTTTAAAAATGGGGTTTCCCCCTGGTCGCCGAAGGCCAAAAAAAAGGCGTCCCTGAAATCAGGGGCGCCTTTTCAAGTAATCTTATATTCCTGTTAGTTGAGCAGGTCGGAT
>JBFWMD010000046.1:0-29744 GCA_050251775.1 Desulfovibrio sp. | reverse complement strand
ATTGCGGAGCATGCCCTCCAGCACCTTGAGGTTCACGCGATCGTCATCGACAATCAGGATTTTTGCTTTTCCGTACATAATCCCATCAGCGGCAAGAGGTGATCAACACCAGCAAATCGGCCTTAGACATTTTTCCAAAATCGATAACACAGTAGGTGTTTTTCTGGAAGCGATCAACCAACCGATCTTCGTATTTTTCATGGAACGCATTGACAGCCCCTCGGGCCGTAACTAGATCAAAATTCAGTGCGGTCGCCGGTTCCCCCTGCTTTCAGCCCGGTCCGACCGTGCAGTTCCATACCACAGCTCGACGCGAGGCGCACATGACCCAGGAACGCTACGAATCCCTGCGAAAAACCCTGAACGACTGCCACGAATGGCCCTGCTCGTTCATTTTCAAATTCATCGGCTCCACGGAAAACGCCGAGCGGGTCGCGTCCCTGTTTCCCGAGGAAGCGGTCACGTTCCGCCCGTCGAGAACGGGAAAGTACATTGGTGTTACTGCGGAAATCAATGTTTCCAGCGCGGAAGATATTTTTGAAATCTACGTGCAAGCTCAGCGCATCGAAGGGCTGATCTGCCTCTAGGGCGGAATTTTCAGACAACTCGCTGTTTTTATCAATAATAAATGCGATAAAATGTGAGCAAAATGCGACGGAGAGAGGGCCATGGCCCTCTCTCCGTCATTCTGGAGGTCTGGAACGGCTAGGAGGTTATGATCTCTTTAGCATCCTCCATGCCAATGTCCGCCCAAAGGCCGGAATTCACCGCGCGCGGCGTGTTCCGAGCCCATGTGCTTCCTGGTACGCCTGTGCTTGCTTCGCGCTGCCGACAATTTCGTCTTTTTTTCCTACATTTTTGAAACCCGCGCGCACACCATTGTACCGGAGTACGCGGCCAAGCACGCCTGAACCTTGACTTCCTGGGCCGCTTGCACCAATCTGTTTCCCGCCTTTCGCGGCGCTCCGCCGCAATCAACGCCTTTGGAGGACCTGCTTCACCATGAGCGATTACAAATCGACCCTGCTGCTGCCCAAGACCACCTTCCCCATGAAGGCCAACCTCCGCCAGCGCGAGCCGGAAACCCTGGCCGCCTGGGAGGAGAACAACACCTACGGCATGATGACCTCCGCCAACGAAGGCCGGGAACATTTCGTGCTGCACGACGGCCCGCCGTACGCCAACGGCCACATTCACATGGGCACGGCCATGAACAAGGTCCTCAAGGACATCGTGGTCAAGTCGCGCAACATGCAGGGCCTCAAGGCCGAGTACGTGCCCGGCTGGGACTGCCACGGCCTGCCCATTGAGCACAAGGTCGAGCAGGAACTGAAGAAAAAGGGCAAGACGGACCTGCCCACCACGGTCATCCGCCGCCTCTGCCGCGAATACGCCGCCAAATGGCTCGACGTGCAGCGCGGCGAGTTCAAGCGCCTGGGCGTGCTCGGCGTCTGGGACGACCCGTACATGACCATGAAGCCCGCCTACGAGGCGGCCACGGCCCGGGAACTGGGCCGATTCATGGCCGAGGGGTCGGTTGTGCGCGGCAAGAAGCCCGTGCACTGGTGCTGCGACTGCCACACGGCCCTGGCCGAGGCCGAGGTGGAATACGAAGACCATACCTCGCCCTCCATCTATGTGCGCTTCCCCCTGGCCGACGCCGGAGTGGCGGCTCTCTGTCCCGACGCGGACCCCGCGCAAACCTGGATCGCCATCTGGACCACCACCCCCTGGACCATTCCGGACAACATGGCCGTGGCCGTGCATCCGGACTTCGAATACATTTTTGTCCGCGTCGCGGGCGGGGTCTACGTGCTTGCCGAGGAACTCCTCGAAGAATGCGCGGGCCTCTTCGGCTGGGAAGAGCGCGAAATTCTGGCCCGGGTCAAGGGCGCGCAGTTGGAGGGCCTTGTGGCCGCCCACCCCATCTACGACCGCCCCGCGCCCATCGTGCTCGCCGACTATGTGACCCTGGATTCGGGCACGGGCTGCGTGCATACCGCGCCGGGCCACGGTCGCGAGGACTTCGAGACCGGCCAGCGCTACGGCCTGGAAATCTACTCGCCCATGGACGACGCGGGCGTGTTCCGCAAGGAAGTGGAATTCTTCGCCGGAATGAACGTCTGGCAGGCCAACCCCGAGGTGATCAAAAAGCTGGAGGAACTGGGCAACCTGCTGGCCTCCAAGAGCATCCGCCATTCCTACCCGCACTGCTGGCGCTGCAAGAAGCCGGTCATCTTCCGGGCCACCACCCAGTGGTTCGTCTCCATGGCCGCCAACGACCTGCGCGCCAAGTCCCTGCGGGCCATCCGCAACGACGTGCGCTGGATTCCGGCCTGGGGCGAGGAACGCATCTACGGCATGATCGAAAAGCGCCCGGACTGGTGCATCTCACGCCAGCGCAACTGGGGCGTGCCCATCGTGGCCCTGATCTGCGAGGAGTGCGACGAGGCCTGGCACGACCCCGAGTGGGTCTTCAAGATCGTGGACCGCTTCGCCGCCCATGAACACGGCTGCGACTACTGGTTCGACGCGTCCATGGAGGAGATCACCGAGGGCGTGCCCGCCTGTCCCAAGTGCGGCGCGCGGAAATGGAAACGCGAGACCGACATCCTGGATGTCTGGTTCGACTCCGGCACGAGCTACGCCGCTGTCTGCGAACAGCGTGAGGACGTGGGCTACCCAGCCGACCTTTATCTGGAAGGCTCGGACCAGCATCGCGGCTGGTTCCACAGTTCGCTTTTGGCCAGCATGGGCACGCGCGGCAGGCCGCCCTACAAGGCCGTGCTGACCCACGGCTACGTGGTGGACGGCGAGGGCCGCAAGATGTCCAAGTCCATCGGCAACGTCATCGCACCCCAGGAAATCATCGACAAATACGGCGCGGAAATCCTGCGCATGTGGGTCTCGGCCTCCAACTACCAGGAGGACGTGCGCATTTCCGACGAGACCCTGAACCGCCTCGTGGACGCCTACCGCCGCATCCGCAACACCTGCAAGTTCCTGCTCTCGGTGCTGGACGACTTCGCCCCGGAAAAGGCCGTGCCCGTGAAAAAGCTCCTGCCGCCAGACCGCTTCATGCTCGATGTCATGGCCCGCCGCCACGACGAAATGCAGCAGGCCTACACCGACTATGAATTCCACAAGGTCTACCACGGCCTGCACAATACCTGCGTGGTGGAGCTGTCCTCGTTCTGGCTGGACATCATCAAGGACCGCCTCTACTGCGAGGCGGAAAACGGCCTGGCCCGCCGCAGCGCCCAGACCGTGGCCTGGCAGGTGCTCCTGACCCTGATCCGTGACATGGCCCCGATCCTCTCCTTCACGGCCGAGGAAACCTTCTCGCACCTGCCCGATGCGCTCCGCCCCGCGCTGCCCACGGTCTTCGCCCTGCGCTTCGACCCGCTCCTGGCGGAGATTTCGGACGAGGAGCGCGCCCGCTGGGAACTGCTGCTCACACTGCGCAGCGAGGTCACCAAGGCCATCGAACCCAAGCGCAAGGACGGTCTGGTGGGCAAATCCCTGGACGCCAAGATCACGCTGCACGGTCCCTCGGACCTGCTGGCCCGCCTGGACGGTGTGGACATGCTGGAGTTCTTCATCGTCTCCGAAGCGGTGCTGGCGCCAAATTCCAATGCCCCGGCGGACGCCTACGTCTCCGAGGAAATCGCCGGGCTGTCCATCTCCGTGGACCGCGCCCAGGGCGAGAAATGCCAGCGCTGCTGGCGCTACGACACCAATCTGGGCTCGCACCCGGACCACCCCGAGGCCTGCCCGCGCTGCACTCGGGTGCTCACCGAGGCTTAAGTGAAGGCGCGTTTTCTCAAAGCCTTTGCCTGGGCACTGCTTGTTCTGGTTCCGGACCAGATCACCAAGGGAATCGTCCAGGACGCCTTTACGCTCTGGGAGAGCCGGGAAGTGATCCCCGGATTCTTCAGCCTGACCCTGGTCCACAACATGGGCGCGGCTTTCGGGTTTCTGAACACCAGCGACATCGACTGGCAGACCCCGTTCTTCGTTTGCGCGACCATCGTGGCCGTGGCCTTCCTTCTCTATCTGATCAAGGAGGAGGAAGGCCGGGGGGGGCTGATGCTCTGCGGGCTCGGGCTGATCCTGGGCGGCGCCCTGGGCAACCTCGTGGACAGGCTCAGCCACCGCTATGTGATCGACTTCCTGGATTTCCATCTGGGCGGCTGGCACTGGCCCGCGTTCAATGTCGCGGACAGCGGCATCACCCTCGGAGCCGCGGCGATCATCCTCTCCTATTGGCTGCGGCGGGATCATGTATCCGACGTTGATTGATCTCGGCCCTCTGGCCGTGCACACCTACGGCCTGTTCGTGGCCGCCGCTTTTCTCGCGGCCATTGCCTGGGCCGCGTGCGAGGCTCGACGAGCCGGGCTGGACGCCGAAATCGTGCCGGACGTGGCCCTGCTCATTCTCGTTTCCGCCGTGGTGGGCGCGCGGCTGCTCTGGGTCCTGCTCGACCTGCCCCACTATCTGGACCACCCGCTGGAAGCGCTGATGTTCTGGAAGGGCGGGCTGGTCTTTTCCGGCGGGCTGGTCCTGGCCGTAATTCTGGGCTGGTGGGCCATGCGCCGCAAAAAACAGCCCATCCTGCGCTGGTGCGACGCGGCCGCCCCGGCCATCGCCCTGGGCCAAGCCATCGGGCGGCTCGGCTGCCTGGGCGCGGGCTGCTGCTATGGCCGCCCCACGGACCTGCCCTGGGGACTGACCTTCCACAGCCCGGACGCCCTGGCCCCCCTGGGCGTGCCCCTGCACCCGACCCAGATCTATCATTCCCTGGCCTCGCTGTTCTGCTTCGGCCTGCTTGTGGCCGTGCGCGACCGCCTGCCTGTTCCGGGCCGGCGCATGGGCCTCTACCTGATCGTCTTTCCGCTGCTGCGCTTTATCATCGAATTCTACCGGGACGACTACCGGGGTTTCGCCGGACCGTTCAGCGTGACCCAGGTTCTGGCCGCCGGATTCTTCTGCGTCGGCCTTTGGCTGCTCTTTCGCAACCCCAAGGGAGAAAAGGCATGACCTCCGCATTCACCAGCCAGCAATGGCTCCTCCTCTTCGGCGTGGTGGGAGCCTTCGCCGCCCTGAGCATCTATTCCATCTGGGACGCTTTTCACCGTGAATTCAAATCCACGGGCGAAAAAATGGCCTGGATACAGCTCGCGGTGCTGGTTCCCTTTTTGGGTGGACTCGCGTATCTGTTCTTTGGAAAACGCAGAGGAGAACGAACCCGATGAAACAATCCGCCATCGCACTCATTGTTCTGCTTATCGTCGGCCTGACGACACTTTCCGGCTGCGCCACCAAATCCCAGGTGGAGACGCTGGAGATGCAGGCCCGGCGCGACCGCGAGGAATCGCGAAAAGTTTACAAGCAGATGGAAGAAGAACTCCAGAGCCGCATCGACCAGACCAACACGCCGGTGCGTGAAAAGCAGGCGGACATCTGGGTGGAACTCAATGCCCTGCGCGCCGACATGGCTGCTCTGCAAGGCCAGGTGGACGACCTGAACGTGCGCATGGACCAGCTCGCCGGTTCCGGGGACGCTTCGTCCTCTCTGCCCGCCCTGGCCCTGGACATGAAAGCCGTCAAGTTCGCTCTGGAGCACCAGATGGCCATTGATCTGGAAAAAATCCGCCAACAACTCGCCCCCCAGGGAACCGCCCCGACCGCGGCCGCCGCCAATGCCGCAGGCATCGCCTCCGGTACTGCGGGCCTGACTCCTGAACAAAAGGCCGAACAGGCCATCACCCAAGCTGACCAGACTCCTGGCGCGCCCGCTGCCCCGGACCAGACCACCGCCGAAAGCACGGCCGCGGCCCAGGCCAACGCCCTGGACCCGGCCCAGGCACTCTACGACAAGGCCTACGCGGCCTTTGGCGAACGCAAGTATGCGGACGCGCGCCGTCTCTGGGCGGAATTCGTCACCGCTTTTCCGGAGCACTTCCTGGTTTCCAACGCCGTGTTCTGGCAGGGCGAATGCTACTACCAACTGGAGGATTACAAGCGCGCGGTGCTGGCCTACCAGGACGTGATCAAGAAATTTCCGAAAAGCTCCAAGTATAAATATTCACTTCTGAAACAAGGAATCTCCTTCTACAAGATGGGCCGCGAAGACCTCGGAAAGGTCGTCTTGCAGGACCTGATCGACAAATACCCCTCGACTCCGGAAGCGGCACGCGCCAAGCAGTACATCCAGGGCGGATGACACTGGCGCGCTTGCAACCGCCGCAAGGCCGTGACATAAGAAAATAGGGACCCAATCCAATGAAAGAAGTCATCAAGGGTTTTCGAAAAATCGTCTACCTCTCGTTCCCGCCCGAGGTTTCCGGCAGGCCCGTGGTCTGCAATCTGGCGCGGCGTTTCGACCTGAGCTTCAACATCCTCAAGGCAGAAATCAGCCCGCGCCAGGACGGCGCCATGACCCTGGAAATCAGCGGCCTGGAAGAGGATTTTGAAAAGGGCATCAACTATCTCAAGGAAAACGGGGTGCGCATCACCCCGGTGGCCCAAAAGATTTTCCGGGACGAGGAAGCCTGCATGCATTGCGGCCTGTGTACGGCCATGTGCGCCACGGGCGCGCTCTTTCTCGACAAGGCCACCCGCAGGGTCTGTTTCGACGTGGACAAATGCTCGGCCTGCGGCATGTGTACGCGCGTCTGCCCCGTGCGCGCCATGACCGTTGACCCCGAGGACGGCGGAGGGATGGAGTAGCCGGAGCATGGCGGACGGGCCTGTTTTTTCCAGCGTGAGCGTGCGGCTCCGGGCATACGCCCGCCGTGCGGACGATCCGTCGGCTCCGGCGCTTTTTCGCTGGATCAACAGCCCGACCGAGACCAGCTCCGAGGCCGAACTGGTGGAGGCCCAGGTCTCACCGCCGCTGGCCCGGTTTCTCCTGGCACTGGACCGCAAGCTCGACCAACTCGCGGCCATGCATAGCGGAGCATCCGTACGCGAGGAGTACCCCTTGCGTCTGGAAGTGCTGGAAATTTCCGGTTCCGGACTGGCATTTCGGACCGAAGAGCATTTTGACGAGGGGGAAATTCTGGAAGTCGTGCTGGTCTTGTCCGATGCCCCGCCACGCATGGTCGCGGCCACGGGCAGGGTCGCAGGGAGCGGCCCGGACCGGCTCCACCGACTGGACTTCACCACGATCCGTGAGAACGATCTCGAAACAGTGGTGCGGTTCGTCTTCCAGGAGGAACGGGAGCAGATTCGCCGCGGAAAGGGGACCCGGACCGCGCGACTCTGAGATTTGCAACCCGGCGGTGACACCGCCCGGAGACAACCGACCATGACGCCGGAACAACATCTTGACCAGATGACCCGCAAGCTGCTCGACGGGCTTGTGGGCGACCTGACCGAAGCCATCGCGCCCACGGTGATCGACGCCGTGACCAATGCCCTGCGCAACGAGCTGACCAGCAAGCTCTCCAAGGAATTGATGGACGGCGAACTTTACCGCCGCCTCAACGCCGACATGCAGAGCGGCCTCAAGGACATCTACGCCGAGATCAAAACGGCCAAGGGCGGGAACCAGCCGGTCCGGCAGATCGTGACCGAGGATATTCCGGCGGAGCTGTTCAACAAGGCCTCGGACCAGCTCGACGCAGTGCTCCAGACCACGGAAAAAGCCGCCGTGGAGATCATTGAAATCGTCGAAAAACTTCAGGAAATGCAAGGCGTCGTGGACAAGATCGTCAAGGGCTTCGAATCCGGCGGCGTGACCCGCCACGACCGGGAGCGGCTCAAGGAAATCAACGAGAACCTCGGCAGCGACCTTTCCCAGATCATGGTCACCATGAGCTTCCAGGACCTCACGGGCCAGCGCATCAAGATCATCATCGACTCCCTGAAGAAGATCGAGCAGATCGTCCAGCACCTGATCGTTTCCACGGGCCTGATGATCAAGACCCGGGCCGAGGCTCCGGAGAAAAACCTCGAGCAGATCGAGCAGGAGGTCAAATCCCGGACCACGCAACTGCACGGCCCGAGCATGGAAGCGGACCAACAGGACGTGGACGACCTCCTGGCCCAGTTCGGACTCTAGCCATATTGACGCTCAAAGGGTGTGAAAAGCCGCTCTCCTTCATCGGGAGGGCGGCTTTTTGCGTGGTTGGTCGCGCCCCGCAAACTAGAAGAGGAAGATTCCGGCCAGCCCCAGCAGGCTGAGAAAGCCCAGGGAGTCGGTAATGGCCGTGAGAAAGATGGAAGAGGCCTGGGCCGGGTCGCGGCCGATCTCGCGCAGCACCAGAGGAATGGCCGCTCCGGCGAACGCGCCGATGCTGATGTCGATGGCCAGGGCGCCGGTCATCACATTGGTCAGCATCCAGTTGCGCGTCAGCCCGAACACGGCGCACCAGACCAGGACGCAGATGAAGAATCCGTTGATCATGCCGATGCGCATTTCGCGCAGCACGGCCAGCCAGGAACGCTTACGGTCGAATTTTTCCACGGCCAGTTGCCGGATCATCACGGCCAGTGCCTGCTGGCCCGTGTTGCCCGCCTGGTTGGCCACGATGGGCATGAGCACCGCGAGCACGGCCATCTGGGCGATGGAGCCTTCGAAAAGGTGGACCACAAAGGCGGAAACCGCCGAGTTGACCACGTTGAGGATCAGCCAGGGCAGTCGCTTTTTCACGGAATAGCCCACCGGGGAATCGATGGTCTCGTCCGCGCCCGCGCCCACCATGGCCTGCATGTCTTCCGACGCTTCCAGCTGGATGATGTCGATCACGTCGTCAACCGTGACCACACCGAGCATGCGGTTGCCGAAATCCACCACGGGAATGGCCAGCAGGTTGTAGTGGCCGATGAGCCGGGCCACCTCCTCCCGGTCCGTGTCGTAGGTCACGGAAACGAGGTTCTGGCTTTTGACGAGTTCGCGCAGGAGCTTTCCGTGGCGCGCCACGAGCATGTCCCGCAGGGAGACCACCCCCGTGAGCCGGCCCGCCTCGTCCACAAGATAGGCGTAATACGGAATCTCCTTGTCCTCGACCTCGTCGCGCATCTTGGTGATGGCCTGGTCCACGGTCAGGGACTGGTCCAGGATGACCACCTCGGTATTCATGGCGCCGCCGGCGGAATCCGGGTGGAAAGTCAGCAGATTGCGAAGTTCCGCCCGTTCCTTGGCCTTGACGCGGCGCAGAAGAGCCTTACGATGTTCCTCGTCCAGGCTTTCCAGGATGTCCGTGGCGTCGTCCGGCGCCATCTGCTCCAGGATCTTGGCCGCGAATCCGTGGTTCAGATTCTGAAACAGGGACTGCTGGTCGTGGCGGTCCATCTCGGCGATGGATTCCGCAGCGTCCTTGATGGGCAGCTGCTTGACGAACTTGACCTGTTCGTCGATGTCCAGCCGCTCAATGTGCTCGGCCGCGTCCGCAGGGTGGGTATCCTCATCAACCCCTTCCACGCCGATGGCGTCGGGGTCGAGATACTCCGCCTGCACCGGATTCTCCTCCAGGAGTTCCGTCGGATCGTTCGGGGCCTTGTGCGTGGTCATGGGCGGTCTCTAGCCTAAATGGCCAGCAACGTCAAAGGGAAGCGGGCCGGGCGCGGAGTCTCGAACGTCCGCAAAGCCTTGCCGCTCCTGCGCTTGACGAACCCCCCCCCCCCGGCGTAGGGACCGGAATTCGACCAACTTTCAACCCGCCGAAAGAACATGGAAACAAATCGATTCGAGACGTTTTTCCAGAACGAGGCCCGCATGTTTCTGCTGGCCGCCATTCGCATCGCCTTTTCCGAGGACGGGCCGGACCTGACCTCCGTGGGCGTATTTGACCCGACCGACATGGCCCAGGCCCAGATCGTGGCCAAACAGTCCACCATCGTGGCCGGTCTGCCCATTCTGCCCATGGTCCTTGAATTCGGCGAAGGCGAATGCCAGGTCCATCTGAACGTGGACGACGGCGAGCGCGTGTCCTCCGGAACCCTTGTGGCGGCAATGCAGGGCCCGGCTGTGAAGCTGCTCAAGGCCGAACGGGTGATGCTCAATTTCCTCTGCCACCTTTCGGGCGTGGCCGAACTGACCTCCCGCTACGTGGAGGCGCTCAAGGGCACGAAAACCCGCCTGCTCGACACCCGCAAGACCCTGCCCTGCCTGCGCTATCCCGAGAAATACGCCGTGCTCTGCGGCGGCGGCCTGAACCACCGCCTGAACCTCGCGGAAATGTGCATGCTCAAGGACAACCACATCGACCGCGCGGGCGGCATCACCCCGGCTGTGGAAACCCTGCGCCGCAACACGGACCCCTGCCCGCCCATCGAGGTGGAATGCCGCACCCAGGCCGAGGTGGACGAAGCCGTGGCCTGCGAGGTGGACCGGATCATGCTCGACAACATGGGGCCGGACGAGATACAAAAGGCCCTGGCAAGCATTCCCGAAACCATCGAAACCGAGATCTCCGGCGGCGTCGGCCTGGAAAACATCCGCGAACTGGCCCAGCTCGGCCCGGACTTCATTTCCGTGGGCCGCCTGACCCATTCCGCCCCGGCCTCGGATTTCAGCATGCGCATCGAACGGATCTGAACGAACCCCATGACTGGAAATCAAGACAGCATACAACGCATCGTCGAGCAGAAGCGCCGCCTGGGCGGACGCCTGTCCATCCTGGCCCACCACTACCAGACCGACGCGATCGTGGCCCAGGCGGACATCACCGGCGACTCCCTGGAACTGGCCCGGCGCATCGACACCCTGGAAGCGGGACTGATCGTTTTCTGCGGGGTCTATTTCATGGCCGAATCCGCCGCCATTCTCCGGCGGCCCGACCAGAAGATCTTCACACCCGAACCGGAAGCCACCTGCCCCATGGCGGACATGGCCGAGGCCGGAGCCGTGCGCCGCACCCTGGCCGCCCTGGGCCGCGAGCGCACCGTCGTGCCCCTGACCTACGTGAATTCCTCGGCCGCGGTAAAGGCCGTGGTGGGCGAGGCGGGCGGCTCGGTCTGCACCTCGGCCAACGCCGTGACCATGCTCCGCTGGGCCATGGAACGCGGCGACGCCGTGCTTTTCCTGCCGGACCGCCACCTCGGCTGGAACACGGCGGACAAGCTCGGCCTGCCCGAAGCCGAACGCCTGCTCATCGATCCCGCTTTTCCCGACGCCGCCCAGGCGGCCAAAGCCCGCCTGCTGCTCTGGCCCGGCCATTGCCCGGTGCATGACGCCTACGGCGCGGAACTGGTGGAAAAAGCCCGCCAGGAGCATCCCGACTGCCTTGTGGCCGTGCATCCGGAAAGCCCGCCCGCCGTGGTGGCCGCCTCGGACGCGGACGGCTCCACCTCTTTCCTGATCCGCTGGTGCGAGCAAGCGCCGGAGGGTTCCACCCTGGTCCTCGGTACGGAAGCCAGCCTGGTGGACCGTCTGGCCACGCGCCATGCGGGCCGCAAAACCGTGCTGCACCTGAGCAGAAGCTGGTGCGAGGACATGCGCAAGACCACGCCGGAAAAACTGGCCAATCTGCTCGAAAACGTGGACGCGGCCCGTCCCGAGGACGTGGCCGAGGAAATCAAGCAACCCGCGCGCCTGGCCCTGGAGCGCATGCTTCAGGCCTGTTCCTGAGCCACGACACCACGACGCCACGACCGTAAAGGAAATACCGTGAACGGGAACCGTCTCAAGACCGAGGTTCTGATCATCGGCTCCGGCATTGCCGGCAGCATCGCCGCCCTGACCCTGGCCGAGTCCGGCCGCGAAGTGACCCTGATTACGGCCGGCGAACAACTTGCCTCGGGCAATACCCGGCTGGCCCAGGGCGGCATCGTCTACACCGGCCAGGACGACGACCCGAAAATCCTTGAACGCGACATCCTCACCGCGGGCTGGAAGCAGAACTTCACCCGCGCCGTGCGTTTTCTCTGCCGCAAGGGTCCGGAGGTGCTCCGCGAAACCCTGATCGAAAAATACGGCGTGCATTTCGACGAACGCCAGCCCGGCGACTGGTATCTGACCCGCGAGGGCGGCCACAGCGTGGCGCGCATCCTCTGCTGCGCGGACCACACGGGCCGGAACATCATTGACACCCTGCACGCGGCCCTGAAGCAGCACCCGAACATCCGGACCCTGACCCGGCGCACCGCCGTGGACCTGCTGACCACCCACCACCACGCCTGCGGCCTGGAATACAAATACAGCCTCGACAACCACTGCGTGGGCGCCTACGTCTTCAACGGCGATTCCGGCCAGGTGGAAACCGTGCTCGCGGACTACACCCTGCTGGCCACCGGTGGCGTGGGCCAGATCTTCCTGCACACGACCAACACCCGCGTTTCCATCGGCTCGGGCCTGTCCATGGCCTTCCGGGCCGGAGCGCGGATCTTCAATTCGGAGTACATCCAGTTCCACCCAACGGCGCTCTACGGCTCCAAGATAAAGGATCGCCGCCCGCTGATCTCCGAGGCCGTGCGCGGAGAGGGCGCCAAGCTGGTCAACTCCTCGGGCGATGCCTTCATGACCCGCTACGACTCCCGGGCCGACCTGGCTCCGCGCGACATCGTGACCCGCGCGATCATGGACGAGCTGCTGCGCACGGGCGACGACTGCGTCTACCTGGACGTTGCTGGCCACGTGGACAAAAATCTCCGGGAACGCTTCCCCACCATCCACGCCAGTTGCCTGGAAGCGGGCATCAACATGGAAAACGAACCCATTCCCGTGGTTCCCGTGGCGCACTATTTCTGCGGCGGGGTGCTCGCGGACAACCGGGGCCGCACCACTCTGGAGCGCCTCTACGCGGCCGGGGAGTGCTCCTGCACGGGCCTGCACGGCGCCAACCGGCTGGCCTCCACCTCCCTGCTGGAAGGTCTGGTCTGGGGCCACAGCGCGGCCAGGGACATCCTGGGCCGCTTCAACCGCAGCTCCCACCTCTCGCGTAAGCTCGTGGACTCCATCCCGGACTGGGAAAGCCCCGGCGACATCCAGAACGAGGACCCGGCGCTCATTGCCCAGGACTGGGCCACCATCCGCCACACCATGTGGAATTACGTGGGCATCGCCCGGACCACGGACCGGCTCAACCGGGCTTTCACGGATCTGCGCAAGCTCTCCAAGAACCTGCACGACTTCTACAAGCGCACGCCCATCAGCAAACCGCTCATCGACCTTTTCCACGGCTGCCAGGCCGCCTACAGCATCACGGCGGCGGCCCTGCGCAACAGGAGCAGCAAGGGCTGCCATTACCGGGTGGACTGACCGGAAGGACTGGTCCGCGCCCGGTCCGCCCCACCGCCACAGCCTTTTCTCTTTCCACAGCACTCCCGGCATGTTATGGACCTCCAAAACCCATGGAGGTTCCATGCCTACCCGCACTCGCATCGGCCTGCTCGCGCTGACCATGACCCTGCTGCTCTGCGGCCCCACCCTGCCCGCTTTCGGGGATTACGAAGCGGGCCTCAAGGCCTACTCCACTCAGGACTATGTCCGCGCCCGCGAGGAATTCCTCGCTCCCGCCGAGCAGGGCGACCCGCGCGCCCAATATGCCCTGGGCATGCTCTACTATCAGGGCAAGGGCGTGGACAACGACCTGAACGCCGCCCAAGGCTGGTTTCAAAAAGCCCAGGCGGGCGGACACGCCAAGGCGGGCGAGATGGTGGACCTGCTCACGTCGAAATTGACAAAATCCGCTCCCGCGGAACCGGATGCAACAGACCCCGCCAAAACTGTGGCCCAAGACGCGGCTGCTCCCAATTCACCGCCGGTCTTCGATCCCACCGCGCCCCTGCCCGATGCCCTGCTCCACCCCCGGCCCGCTCCTGAAGAGCTTCGGCCCGAGGCCTGCCTGACGAGACTCCGGGCCTCCCCCGAAGGCTGCCAAGCATACTCCGAGCTCGACCAGGAATATGGCAAACTGGACATCGTGACGTACCGCCTAAACGGTGTGCCCTTCAGCGGCACGGCCTGTGATGTGGACGATGCGGATCACCTGCGACTGGTGATCGAAATCAGAGAGGGCCGGAAAAACGGCAAGGAGCTGCGCTACGACCGCAGCAAGGGCTCCTTGAAGTCCGTTCTCGAATACCGCGACGGGCTGTGCGAAGGTTGGGCCGAGTACTACCTGGACGGCTCTGCGAACTCCCTGAAGCAATTCACGCGCGGCCTCCCGAACGGCTCGAACTACAGCTGGTACGAAAGCGGCGAACCCTTCATTTGGCAGACCTTCCGGGAGGGAAAGGAGCACGGCTTCTTCGTTTCTTTTTACCGCTCCGGAGGCGTGGAGGATCTCTTTGAATACAAAATGGGCAAGCGACACGGAAAAATGCGCAGCTACTTCGAGGACGGCAAACTTCAGACCAGCCAGGACCTGAAGGACGGCAAGTGCGTCACTCCCTTGCTGACCTACGACGCCACGGGCGCGGTCATCACGGAAAAGGAATGCCAGAACCGCTGAAATTATTTGAAAAATCCTTCTGCATCCGCCTTCCGAAGCGCCCTGTCCCACAGAGGGCGCTTTTTTCAAGCTTACTTGCGCCAGAACTCGGGCACAAAGAGAATGACCACGGTGTAGATCTCCAGCCTGCCCAGGAGCATGCTGAAGACCAGTACCCACTTGGCCAGATCCGGCAGTCCGGAATAGTTCTCCGTGGGGCCGACCACGCCCACGCCCGGCCCGATATTTCCAATGCAGGCCAGGGAGGCCGCGAAGCTGCTCATGAGATCCACGCCCGACGCCGCCACCACCAGGGCCGAGAGCACAAAAAGCGCGAGCCAGAGTGCGAAAAAGGCCCAAATGCCCGAAATGACGCTCACGGGCACGGCCTTGCCGCTGACCTTGACCTGGGTCACGCTGCGCGGGTGGATCAGCTGGAACAACTCCTTGTAGGAATGCTTGATCAACAACTGGATGCGCATAACCTTCATGCCGCCGCCCGTGGACCCGGCGCAGCCGCCGATGAACATGCACAGCAGCAGCAAGCCCTGGCAGAGCGAGGACCACAGCTCGTAGTCCGCTGTGGCAAACCCCGTGGTGGTCAGGATCGAGGCCACCTGAAATGCGGAAAAACGCAGCGCAGCCTCCAGATCGCCGTAGTTCTCGTCCAGCACGGCCACGGTGATGATCAGGGTGATCAGCGCAAAAAAACCCAGGAAAAAGCGCAGTTCCGAATCACGGAGCACGTCGCGGATGCGTCCCCGGAGCGCCAGGAAATGCAGCGAGAAGTTGATGCCCGCGATGAGCATGAAAACCGTGATGACCCAGTCGATGTACGCGGACTCATAGGAGGCCACCGAGGTATTCCGGGTGGAGAACCCGCCCGTGGCCATGGTTCCGAAGGTGTGGCAGAGCGCGTCAAAGAGGTCCATGCCTCCGAGCATCAGCAGCACGGTCTCCACAGCGGAGAAGAGCACGTAGACCTTCCAGAGCAGCATGGCCGTGTCCTTGATGCGCGGCTTGAGCTTGTCCGGCACTGGGCCGGGAACCTCGGCCTTGTAGAGCTGCATGCCGCCCACGCCCAAAAACGGCAGAATGGCCAGGGAAAGCACGATGATGCCCATGCCGCCGAGCCAGTGGGTCAGGCTGCGCCAGAAGAGCAGTCCGCGCGCCACGCCCTCGATGTCCACCAGCACGCTGGACCCCGTGGTGGTAAATCCGGAAAGGGACTCGAACACGCAGTCCACCACCGAGCCCTCGAAAACATTGCCGAACCAGAACGGCAGCGCGCCGAAAAGCCCGGCCACGAACCAGCCCATGCCCACGATGGCCATGCCCTCGCGGTGGCTCAGGCCCCGTTCGGCCTCGGGGTCGCGAAAGCCGAGGAACAGGGCCGCGCCCAGGCCCACGGTCACGAGCATGGACCAGAACAGCGGCAGAATGCCCGCGTCCTGATAATAGAGCGAAAAGGCCAGAGGCCAGGCCATGGTCAGGCCCACACAAAAGACCAGGGCGCCAATGACGCAGAGGACATAGCGCAGCCGCATTTAGAAGAACTCCACGGTCACGTCCAGGGCCTTTTCCACCTTGGTGATGTTCTGCCGGGTGGAAATGATCACCAGCCGGTCCTTGGGCTGGATCACGGTATCGCCGCGCGGGATGACCACCTCGTCCCCGCGCTGAAAGCAGAGGATCAACGCGCCCTTGGGAAACTTGATATCCTTGAGCGGCTTGCCCACCACCGAGGAATTCTCCTGGGCGATGGCTTCCAGGGCCTCGGCGTCCTCGCCCTTGATGGAGGCCGTGGACATGACCTGGCCGCGCCGGATGAAATGCAGGATGGAGTTGATGGCCGAAAGTCGGGGACAGACCAGATGGTCGATGCCGATGGGCTGGATCAGCGGCATGTAGGCGAAGTTATTGATCCGGGTGATGGTCTCGCGCGCACCCAGATTCTTGGCCAGCAGGCAGGCCAGAATGTTCGTCTCCTCGTCCCCGGTCACGGAGATGACCATGTCCAGCTCGCCCACGTTCTCCTCGCGCAGCAGGTCCTGGTCCCGGGCGTCGCCCTGGAGCACGATGGGCCGGTTGAGCTGCTCGGCCAGAAACCCGCAGCGCTGCGGATCCGCATCGAGCAAGCGGGTGTGGTAGAACTTGTTGTCGAGTGATTTCGCCAGCTTGAAGCCAATATTCCCGCCACCCACGATGAACACGGTCTTGATGGGTTCGGAGTGGATGCCGAAGCATTCCAGAATCTCGTCCTGGTCCTTGATGTCGCAGGCGAAGTATACGGTGTCCTTGCGGCGGATCTCATCGTCGCCCGACGGAATGACCAGCTTGTCGTCGCGCACGAGCGCGGCGATGACCAGCCCCACGTCTCCGGTCACGTCCCGCAGGTTGAAGAGCCGCTTGCCGATGATCGGACTGCCCTGGGGCAGGCGCACGCCGATGAGCCGGATCTTGCCACCCGCGAATTCGTTGATCTCCACGGCTCCGGGCACGCTCATGAGCCGGAGGATCGAATCCACCACTTCCTGGTCCGGATTGATGATCCGGCGGATTTTCGGCTCGCCCTCGGTGATCAGGTGCTTGTACTGAGTGTAGTCCTCGTCGCGCAGGCGGGCGAGCAGCGTGATGTTTCCGGCGAGCTTTCCCGCGAAGACACAGGCCATGATGTTGATCTCGTCGGAATCCGTCACCGCGAGAAGGATGTCGCCACCCGCGACCCCGGCCTCCTCCAGAACGCGCGGGCTGCACCCGGAACCCTCAAAGGTCTGCACATCGGTCGCCTCCGAGACCCGTTTCAGGGCCGCCGGATTCTTGTCGATGACAATGACTTCCTTGTTCTCCACGGCGAGTCTGCGGGCGATGTGATACCCGACCTCGCCCGCGCCGACGATGATGATGCGCAACGCGTTCTTCCTCCACGTCTTTTCGGCGATTCTTGGGAAGTGCTTTGTAACCGCGTTTGCGTGCGGAAGCAACTCGCCACAAACATCGAGCTGGAAAACATTTTTGACTTAAGTCAAAAAATAATCCGAATTTTCATGATACTCGGGCATAGAATTGAGGGAGAACCCCAAAAAAGGCCGGAGCACGCATGAAAAGGAAATATCTCACGCCGATTCTCTGGACCGCCTTTGGTCTGTTGATCGGCTTCCCGGTGTTCAGCATGACCTACTATACCATGGTCCGGACCTCCACCCCGGAATTCTGCGCCAGTTGCCACGAAATCGAACCCGCTTTCAAGGCCTGGCAGACCTCCACCCACGCCAACAATGCCCAGGGGCTGGTGGCCGATTGCATGGACTGCCACCTGCCCGCGCCCCACGACACCTTCGACTTCTTCTTCTCCAAGACCTGGCACGGCCTCAAAGACGTGGCCATGCATGTGGCCACGGGCGGAGACGACTACATCCGCAAGGAACAGCGCGAAGGCGCGTACAGGGACATCAAGAACGCCCAATGTCAGAAATGCCACCGCAACCTGCTGCACATGCCGGACAAACGCGGGGCCATGCTCGCCCACCGCACTGTGCTCAATCCCCTGCCGGGCTACGAAAAGCAATGTACGGACTGCCACCGCAACCTCGTGCATGTGGACCGGCCCTACTACGGCTACAAGCAAAACCTGCCGCCATACCGCGCAACGGGCATGCAGGCCCTGGTGCGGTTTGATCCCGACGAAGAGTGAACACGATCCAACATTGCAGAGCGAGGAGGAAGGGACAGATGAGGAAATACCGACTGACATCATATCTGTTGGCCCTGCTGGCCGCGGCGCTGCTGCCGCTTGCGGCCGCGGCGCAGCAGAACACGCCCAAGCCCAAGGAATTCCGCATGGAGCGCGGCATGCCGCCCCAGGCCGTGGCCTGCATCGAATGCCATAAGCAGGAAAGCCCGGGCATCTTCGCGGACTGGGCCATGAGCCGCCACGCGTCCGCAGGCATCACCTGTCTGGACTGTCACCAGGCCCAGCCTGGCGACAAGGACATCAGCCAGGAACACTTCAAGCAGTATGAGCGCTCGGACACCAAGTGGGGCCAGGGCGAATACAAGATCGCCATCGCCGGGGTGGTCACGCCCAAGGACTGCTCCCGCTGCCACCCGGACGAGGCCATCCAGTACAGCCGCTCCAAGCACGCCAATACGCTGGAAGTCATCTGGAAGATCGACCCCTGGCTGAACAACGGCATGAACAACGCGGTGGAACGCGCCTCGGGCTGCTACGTCTGCCACGGAACCGTGCTCAAGCAGGATGCAAACGGCAAGCTCGACCCGCTGACCTGGCCCAACGTGGGCGTGGGCCGCGTGAACATGGACGGCAGTCTCGGTTCCTGCACCAGCTGCCACACCCGCCACCGCTTCTCCGTCATGGAAGCGCGCAAGCCCGAGGCCTGCGGCCAGTGCCACCTCGGCCCGGACCATCCGCAGATCGAAATCTACATGGAATCCAAGCACGGCGACATCTACACCGCGTTCGGCGACCAGTACAACTGGGACGCCGCGCCCGGAACCTGGACGCCCGGCGTGGACTACCGCGGTCCCACCTGCGCCTCCTGCCACATGTCCGGCGCAGGCCCGGTGATGACCTCCCACGACGTGACCGAACGCCTCTCCTGGGAACTTCAGGCCCCGCTGACCATCCGCCCGCAGGACTTCACGGCCTTCCCAGCCAAGACCGACTGGCAGAAGGAACGGAGCAAGATGCAGGACATCTGCAACCAATGCCACTCCAAGACCTGGACCGAAAGCCACTACGCCAAGCTGGATCAGGCCGTGGAAAACTACAACGAGGTCTACTTCAAGCCGGCCAAGGCCATGCTCGACAAGCTCTATGAAGCCAAGGTGCTGGACAAGACCAAGTTCTTCGACGAGGAACTGGAGGTCCAGTACTACGAGCTGTGGCATCACGAAGGCCGCCGCGCCCGCATGGGCACGGCCATGATGGCCCCGGACTACGCCTGGTGGCACGGCTTCTACGAGTGCAAGCACCGCTACAACAACTTCATGGAAGTGGCCATGGACGTGCTCAAGTCCGGCAAGCCCGTGCATAAGGCCGACCCGTATCCGGGTTCCGGCGGCGATACCACCAAGCCCGTGCAGATCTTCGGACCCAAGGCGCAGTAGCCCAAGGAGCAGTGACCCCGAAGGACTTCGCGCGACAAACGCAAACAAGGCGGCCCCGTTTCTCGGAACGGGGCCGCCTCTTCTTTTTGGCGAACAACGCGCCGGACAGGACTGCGAAAGCCCGTCGCTGGCCCTGCTACAACAACGCGGCCTTAACCGCCTCGATGCCGTGCTTTTCCAGGAAAAGCGCGGTGCGATGCCGCTTGGGCGCATGCTCGGCGTAATAGTCCAGAAAGCGCCCGGCCAGCTCCACGGCCTGTTCCCTGGTCAGTTCCTCGGCCAGCAGGTCGCCGATGCGCGGACGCCCGGCGGACGAACCGCCCACCATCACGCTCCAGCCGTTCTTGCGGCCCAGAAACCCCACGTCGCGCACCCAGGACTCGCCGCAGCACATGGGACAGCCGGACACGCCCATCTTGACCTTGGCGGGCAGTTCGCGGCCCACGTAGAGCTTTTCCAGCTCCAGCCCGAGGCCCAGGGAATCCTGCTGACCCAGACGGCAGACCGCCGTACCGGGACAGGCCTGGACATAATGCACGCACAGGCCCGTGGCCTCGCCCACTTCCATACTCAGCTCGGCCCAGAGCGGGTCCACGTCCTGCTTCTCAATGCCCACCAGGGCCATGCGCTGGCCCGAGGTGATCTTGAGAATGGGAACCGAATACTTGCGCGCCACCCGGGCAATGGCCTCCAGATGGTCCGGGGTCAGCAGCCCGGCGGGCGTGCGCGGAACAATGGCATAGGTTTTCTTGTCGCGCTGGAGTATCGCGCCCCTGGGATCGTCTTCGTGCATCATCGTCTCCTTCTTGCAGGGAAATTACTCGCTCAAGCATACCCCACGCAGGAAATCGTGGCAACACCGGAGGCGAAAAAGCCGCCCCGAAGGGCGGCCTGTAAGCACTTTTCAACGGTTCCCCGCCTGCGCTCCTCAGATGGGCGGGGCAATGACCACGAGCACGCGCATCCGCGTGGCCGCGCGCACGCCGTGCGGCTCGGCGATGTTCGAGACGAGCACGTCTCCGGTCTTGGCGGGCATGCTCGCGCCGTCTGCGGCCAGGAACTCGCCCTCGCCCTCCAGCACCGTGAGCACCAACTCCCCTTCGATGTCGTGGGAATGCACGGGCAATTCCTGACCCGGCTCGAAGTTGAAGTTCACCACCTTGGTGTACGGCGAGGCATGCGCGTGAAACACGGAGAGCGTCTGCTCCTTGAATCCGTTTTCCTCGTGAAGACTGATCTTCTTCATGGTTGCATCCATCCTTTGGGGCCTGCGCCCCGATATTTTGTCCCGCTTACGGGGTCAGGGTCTCGCGCGCCAGAACACGGCCCTGGCGGGCCACCACAACGCGCTCAAAAGACATCTTCCTGTTGCTGCGGCGCACAGCCTCGGCCGTGATGCGCCCCATGTTCGCGCAGCAGGGCACTTCCATTTCCAGAACGGTCACGGACTTGAGCTCGTTTTCCCGGAACACGGCGGCAAGCCGCTCGATGTACATTTCCGCGTCGTCGAACTTGGGGCAGCCCATGAGCACGGTGCGACCCGGCAGCCAGGTGGAGTGGTAGTCCGGCAGGGCCACGGCCACGCAGTCCGCCGTGAGCAGCAGGTCAGCGCCCTGCAGGAACGGCGCGTTCGGCGGAACCAGCCGGATCTGCACGGGCCAGTGGGTCAGGGCGGATGCGCTGGCCTCCCCGCCCTTTTGCGCTGTGGGCACGTTGGCCCGGTCGCAGGGGCTCATGGTCATCAGTTGCGCCGAGGGGCAGCCGCCCGGACGCGGAGCATGGCCCACAGCCGGTCCCGAAGCGGAAGCCGTAGCGGGCTGCGCTCCATGACCTCCTCCCAGCAGTTCCTCCACAGCGGCCTCGTCGAACTCGTCCGCTTCGCGGACCTCGATGCTCAACGCGCCCTGGGGGCAATGCCCAAGACAGGCGCCCAGGCCGTCGCAATATTTATCCGCCACGATGCGGGCCTTGCCGTCCACGATACGGATGGCTCCTTCGGCGCAGTTGGGCACGCACAGGCCGCAACCGTCGCAAAGTTCTTCATTTATTCTGACGATTTCACGCTTGATACTCATGTTCAGTCTCCTTGTTGCATCCCGATCTTGCGGCCCCACTCTGCACTGGACGCGGCAAAGAGTATTTGACTGAAATCAAAGATAGGAAAAATTCTCATTTTAAATTTTAAATCCGGGCTAAGCCCAGAAACACCGCGTGCAACGCCACCACAAGCACAAGAAAAACCTTGCGGGCCGTGGCGGGCCGCAGGCTGGAAAAACGGTACTCCATGGCCCGATGAGCGCATACCGCCATGCAGTCTCCGCAGAGCGTGCAGGAAAGCCCCGGACGCCCCTGCTCCACGTCTTCCGGCTGAAGCGCGCCGTAGCGGCAGGCCGTGGCGCAGACGCCGCAGCGCGTGCAGTTCTGGTTCATGCGCATGCGCCAGGGCAACAGCCGTCCGAGCAGATTGCCCACCAGACCGATGGGGCAATACGCGGAGCAATGGACCATGCTCCCGCTGCGCCGGGAGAGCGTGAGCATCACAGCCACGCCGCCCAGAGCGAAGGCCACGGCCAACCAGACCGCAGCTGAACCCGGAACTCCGGCCAGTCGCAGGCCCAGCGCGGCAAAAACGGTGAGCAGCAGCGTAACGCCGCGCGCCAGCAGGGTAACGCGGCCCCCGAAAAACCTGCGACCGAGAACCCCTGGCTCGGGCCGCTTGGGACCGAGGCGGGACGCGGCGTCATCCCACGCGCCCACGTAGCAGAGATGGCTGCACCAGGCCGGTCCCACCAGAAGCACTGTGGAAAGATAGAGGATGAGCATGAACCAGCCGCCCGCGCGGAAGACCGGTCCGCCCACGATGAGCGCGGGCACTGGCAGATGCAGCGCTCCGGTCATGAGCATGCGCTCCAGGCCGAGCAGGCCCAACCCGAGTTGCAGAAAAAACACGACGCTGAACAGCCCCCAGATGCGAGGCCGGATTTTTCGGGCCGCCCGGGGCGCGAGCATCTTCCCGCCGATCCACTGGGCATAGCAGGCCAGGACAAAGACCTCCAACCCGCCCCAGCCCGGCGCATAGCGCTCCAACAGCAGGAGGGGGAACCGGACCTTGTGTTCACAGAGCACCAGCAGGCCCGCCACCAACAGAAACAGGACGGCCCGGAACGGACCGTTTTCCGGTTCCAGGGCGTAGCGCCTCCGGCCCGGTCCGGCCAGGAGCACGAGGATGGCGGCCAGAGTGAGAGCGCAGACCGCGCCCATGATCGCGGCCAGCCGCAGCCAGGGCAGGCCCGCATCCACGCGGAATCGGACCAGTTCGTTCGAAGCCTGGAGCCAGACCCCGAAGCCCGCCACCAGGACTGCGAGCAGCACCAGCCGCACCCAGGCCCGGTTCTGTCCCGCGCCCCAGGCCAGGGTGATCAACCCCAGGCAGGCGGCGGACAGCCCCGGCTGGCCCAGACGCAAGGCGTGCGCCCCGAGCAGGGCCAGCGCCAGGGACGCGAGCAATGGAGCAACGCGGTTCATTGCCCTGCCCCCTCCGCCACCCCCTCCGACATCAGCGCCCCGATGCCCACTTCGTCCAGCAGGGCTCCGAAACGCTGCCCCTTTTGCCCGCGTTCCATGTACAGCCGCAGAGCGCGGTCAAGGATCGCCAGCGCCTGTTCGTCGTTGAAAAGGCCCGGCAGTTCCCGACCCAGGGTGGGCCTTCGACCCAGCCGTCCGCCCGCCACGATGCGCCAGCCCTGTTCCGCCGCGCGCAGCGCCCCTGTGGGGCAAACCCGCACGCAATGTCCGCAGCGCAGACAACGCTCCGGATCAATGGCCGGCAACTCGGCCTCATCTCCGTTCGTTCCGGCCATCGCGCGCATGGTCATGGCTCCATCCGGGCAGGATTCCGCGCAGAGTCCGCAGGAGGAGCAGGCCACCGGGTCCAGAGCGGGCCGCTCGGCCCGGATCAGCCCCAGGTCCTGGATGTGGGGGCGGGAACAGCCGTTGGGACAGCCGGAAATCGCAAGCCGGAAGGCGTGGTGGAAGTGCAGCCGCGCGCCATGGCGCACCTCCAGAAACGCGGGCCAGCCGGATTCGCGGACCACGCGCTCCAACCGCTCCGCAAACTCCGCCGACGCGGCGATCCGGTGCGGGCACTGGCCGGGATCAATGCCCCGGCACACTTCGATGTGCTGCATGGCCTTTGTACTCATGCATCCTCCTGACGGCTGTGAAATTCATGAACGCCCCCGGTCCGGGGTAGGGTTTCGGACGCAATATCCCGCATAGTTTTGACACCTGCTCTGACTTGGGTCAAAGATTGGCGAAATAATACATGAAAGGATCCCCAGATGAAAAACACGCTTGAAACGCTCCAATCCGTGGGACTCTTTCATGGATTGCCCGCTGATCAGCTCCAGAAACTGGCTGAAATCGCGCTGCCGCGCATTGCGGAGAAAAACGAAGAAATCTTTCAGTCCGGGGACGTTGCCCGGGGCTTCTTCGTGGTCATGGAAGGCCGGGTCAAGGTCTACCGCTCGGCTGTCTCGGGCAAGGAGCAGATCATCCACGTCTGGGGGGCAGGCGACGCTCTTGGGGAAGTGCCCATGTTCCAGGGCAGCACTTTTCCGGCCAGCGCCCAAGCCATGGAGCGCAGCAGGCTGCTCTTCTTCCCGCGCGAAGCCTTTCGCTCCCTGATCCTCAAGGAACCGGACCTGGGCATGAACATGATCGCCCTGCTCGCGGGCCGACTGCGCATCCTGGTCAGCCAGGTGGCGGCCCTGAGCCTCAAGGAGGTCCCCCAGCGGCTGGCGGCCTATTTCCTGCTGCTGGCCGACACCCAAAACACCGAGACCCTGCGCCTGGACATGGCCAAAGGCCAGATCGCCGCCTATCTCGGAACCATCCAGGAAACCCTTTCACGTACGCTGAAAAAAATGGCTGAACAGGAAATCATCGAAGTGCAGGGCCGCGAGGTCCGGCTGCTGGACAAGGACCGGCTGGAGGCCCTGGCCGGAGGCCTGGAACAGCTCTGAACCTTTTCCACAGGGCAACCCTGACCCGCCTCACGATTCCGTCACGCCGCCCTTGCCCGCCGCCGTAGGCCCTGAGCGTGGCCCGCCTCCGCGCTCATGTCGCTCCAAACGCCTCGACGTTCCCAGGATTCCCAGCCAGACGCCAACGCAAAAAGCCCGCCGCGCAAATACGCGGCGGGCGATGCGAACATCTTCCGCAGGGCCGGAACCCGAACTAGTCGAGCTTGTTCAGGGCCTGCTGCAAGCGGGCAATGCGGCGGGAAGCGTTACGCCAGTGAACGACCTTCTTGGAGGCGGCCTTGTCCAGCATGGACACGGCACTCTTCAGAGCGGCGGCAGCCTGCTCCTTGTCGTTCTGTTCCATGGCCTCGCGCACGGCCTTGACCACGTTCTTGACGCGGGTCTTGTTGGCACGGTTGCGATCGCGGCGCTTCAGGCTCTGGCGATGCCTCTTGATGGCGGACTTGTGGTTGGCCAAGAGTGTTCTCTCCTGCTTTTTCGTTGCTGTAAATATTATTTGCGTGCGACCGGCGCACACGGCTACTCAGTGAACTGAAAGAGGTCCTTTATACGCTCTTGTGGCTACTGTCAACCTGCGCGCCGGACCTTCCCATGATTTTCTAGACTTGCAGGGCGCTGAAATCCGCCAGCCTGCCCAGGCGGTCCACCAGGGACCGGAGCAGGTTGAGCCGGTTGCGGCGCACTGCCACATCGTCACAGATGACCATGACGCCGTCAAAAAAAGCATCCACCGAAGGCCGCAACTCGCGCAACAGCCCGAGCAGCCCGGCGAAATCGTCGGCGGCCCAGAGTTCCTCAAAACGGGCCTCGGATTTCTCCAGCCGTTCGGCCAGGGCGGTTTCCTGCTCCTCGGCAAAGAGTGCGGCGTCGTAGCGGCCCGTCAATTCCTGGCCCTCTTCCTCGCCCTGCTTGCGGATGATGTTCGCGGCCCGTTTGAAGGTCAGCACGGCCTGCCCGAAGTCCGTCTCCTTGCTGAAGGCCTCCAGGGCGGCCACGCGCAACTCCAGGGTGCGGATATCATCGAACCCGGCGCCCAGGGCCGCGTCCACCACGAGCACGCTCATGCCACGTCCCGTGAACAGAGCGCGCAGCCGCTGCCCGAAGAACTCCACAAGCTTGTCCAGGGCCTCGGCGGGCGCGAGCTTCCACTTCACGTCCGTATAGCCCGAAAGCGCCCAGCCCAGCAGCTCGCGCACGTCCAGGGCCAGCCCGTGCTCCATGATGATCCGGCAGATGCCCAGGGCGCAGCGGCGCAACGCGTAGGGGTCGTTGGCTCCGGTGGGAATCTTGCCCAGACCGAAGCAGCCGGCCAGGGTATCGGCCTTGTCCGCCATGGAGAGCACCGCGCCCGCGAGGCTCGCGGGAACCGGGGAATCCGGTCCGGCAGGCAGATACTGCTCCTTGAGGGCCTCGGCCACCACGTTGCCGTATCCGGCCCGTTCGGCGTAGATGCCACCCATGACACCTTGAAGCGTATCGAATTCGTTGACCATTTCCGAGACGAGGTCCGCCTTGGCCAGCCGTCCGGCCTTGGAGAAGTCTGCGATCTCGCCGGGCAGGATGTTCCGGGGACCGCTCAGGGCCTCGGCGATCTTGCGGCAGAGCTTTTCCAGACGGCGGGACTTGTCGCCCATGCTGCCCAGGGGGCCGAGAAAGACCACATGCTCCAGCTTGTCCAGCCAGACCTGGAAATCGGTTCCGGTGTCCGCCTCCCAGAAGAACCGCGCGTCCTCCAGCCGGGCCTTGAGCACGCGCTCCCAGCCCTTCTTGACCAGGGCGGGGTCCGAAGGCTCGATGTTCAGCGTGGTCAGAAAATGGGGCAAAAGCTTGCCGTCCTTGCCGCGCACGCCAAAGCTCTTCTGGTGGCTCTGCATGGAGGTCAGCAAGACCTCGGCGGGCAGTTGCAGATAGATCGGGTCGATGTCCCCGAGCACGGGCACGGGCAGTTCCACGAGGTTGGCCACCTCCTGGAGCAGATTCTCGTTCCAGACCACCTCGCCGCTCCTGGCCTCGGCCAGAGCCGCGCCGCGCTCGCGCACGATGCGCATGCGCTCCGCCGGGTCGAGCATAATCCGTCCCTGTTCCTGGGCCACGCGGGCGTAGTCTGCGGCAGTGGCCACCTCGAACGGTCCCGGCCCCATGACGCGGTGGCCGTGGGTCAGCCTGCCGGAAACCAGATCGTTGACCTGGAATTCCACGCACTCGCCGCCGAGCAGGGCCAGGAGCCAGCGCACCGGGCGACCGAAGCTGAAGTCGTAGTCTCCCCAGTGCATTTTCTTGGGAAAGGAAAGTTTCTTCACCGCCTCCAGGCAGATGCCGGGCAGCACGTCCATGGCCTTGCCGCCGCCCAGGGTCTTGCGCGCCGCGAGGTAGTCACCTTTGGGTGTGCTCACGCTGTAGAGGTCGGCGGGATCCACGCCCTGAGTCCGGGCGAATCCCTGGCCGGCCTTGGTCAGTTCGCCGTCCTTCCAGGCAATGCTCGCCGGAGGCCCGGTGACTTCCTCCTCCTGCCGGAGCTGCTCCGGGGCCACATCCGCCACCAGGGCCGCGATGCGGCGCGGCGTGGCAAAGGTGCGGATCGCCCCGCGTTGGACCATGCCCTGATCCAGCAGGGCGGCCAGGTTCTCCCGGAGTTCCTCGGCCAGTTTGGGCACGAAGCGCGCGGGCATCTCCTCGGTGCCGATTTCCAGAATGAAGTCAGCCATGGTAATGCATCCTCGCTAGACGGTGGTCGGGGTCGTGAGCATGGGGTAGCCCAGCTCCTCGCGCTGCGCCGCGTAGAGCGCAGCGATGGAGGAGGCCAGATTGCGCACGCGGCCGATGTATCCGGTGCGCTCGGTAATGGAAATGGCTCCCCGCGCGTCCAGCAGGTTGAACGTGTGCGAGCATTTCAGGCAGTAGTCATAAGCGGGCCAGGGCAGGCCCTCGGCGCAGAGCCGCAGGCACTCCGCCTCGAATTTATTGAAAAGGTCCAGGAGCATGGCCGCGTCCGAAAGCTCGAAGTTGTACTTCGACTGCTCCACCTCGTTGCGGTGGTAGACCTGGCCGTAGGTCACCCGGCCATTCCAGCTCAGGTCGTAGACCGACTCCTTTTCCTGGAGATACATGCACAAACGCTCCAGGCCGTAGGTGATCTCCACGCTCACGGGCTTGAGGTCGATGCCGCCCACCTGCTGAAAATAGGTGAACTGGGTCACTTCCATGCCGTTGAGCCAGACCTCCCAGCCCAGGCCCCAGGCGCCCAGGGTCGGGGATTCCCAGTCGTCCTCCACAAAGCGGATATCGTGCGCCGCCGGGTCGATGCCCAGGGCCTTGAGACTCTTGAGGTAGAGGTCCTGCACGTCGTCCGGGGACGGCTTGAGAATAACCTGGAACTGGAAATAGTGTTGCAGCCGGTTCGGGTTCTCGCCGTAGCGACCGTCCGTGGGCCGCCGCGAAGGCTCGACATAGGCCGTGTTCCACGGCTCGGGTCCGATGACCCGGAAAAAGGTCGAAGGGTTGAAGGTCCCGGCCCCGCACTCCACGTCCATGGGCTGCACGAGCACGCAACCGTACTCGGACCAGTATTTCTGCAAGGTCAAGATCACGTCCTGAAAGTTCATCGACTTCTCCACACTAGACGTTCCGAAAAAAACCGCCCTCCCACTCCAGTCCGAGGTGGTAGGCCATGAAACGTTCCACGGCCAGCGAAAATTCCTGCCGGACCGCGGGCGGAACGGTCAGGCGGGGCCACTCCCCCGGTGGGTGGGTCATGATCCAGTCCAGGGCCCGCAGCGCCCCGGAGGACATGGGCAGCCCGGCCTCAGGCCCCTTTCCCCGTTCGTCGCCCTCCAGGCACGACGGACACAGAACCTGGCCTTTTTCCACAAAAAACTGCGGGTTGTCAAAGTCACCCACCACCTGCCCGCACGCACCGCAAGAGAGAAAGTCCGGTCGGTAGCCCTGGGAAAATCCCAGTCTCGCCCGAAACAGCAACGGCAGGCTTTCGGGCAGGGCCACCTCGCCTTCCAGCAGGGCAAGCAGATCAAGCAGCAGCGTGTAGCTCTCCCCGGCTCCCTCCGCCGCGATCTGCACCGCCTCCACGAATTTGAGGCAGTTCACGGCGACTCCCAGATTGCGCTGATTGCGGCGCAATTCGGGATGGCCGTGCAGCAGCGTGCCCTCGTCGAGATTCAAATACCGGCTGCGGCGGTCCGAGCCGAATTTGAAAAGCACGAGGTTCAGCGGGTCGAGACAGCCCGGAAAACGGCGGCGGCTCTTCATGCCCCCGAAAGCGAACGCAGTCAACACCCCGCGTGTGGGAGTGAGCATCCGCACCCAGGCGTCCGCCTCCCGAAACCGGCCCACCCGAAGCACCAGGGCCTTTTCGGTAAATTCCACCAACGCCGCTCCTCCGCCGCCCCGGCGTCGCCGCCAGCGCCTCCCTGCCGCCGCCTAGGGCAGAACCACGTCCACCACGCCCGAGCCGCTGGCCGGACGCGCCCTGCCGTCCAGCTCCAGGGCCACGGTTTCAAGCCGGCCGAACCGGAACGTCCGCGAGCCGGTAAACTCATAGCGAAGATCCTGACCAGGCCAAATGGTGAATTCGTCTCGCCAGGGGGTATCCCCAGGCTCGCCCTCATTGCGGAAGACGCCCATCCAGCAGCCGTCCTTGTCCGTGACCTTGACCACGAGCAGGTGCTTCCCGGACACTGGCTGCGCTTCGGATTCCAAGGTCGCCCCCTGCATGCCGCCGTCGCCCTGAACGCCGCTTTCCACGCCGGCGGAAGCCTCCACATTGCCCACGGCTACAGGGGCCACGACAGCGGGAGCCGTCTGCTCCTTGGCCATGTCGGTTTCACCGGGCGCGGCTTCCGTGGCTGGGGCGGGCTCCGCCGAGACGCCTCTCTGCTCCCGCCCGGATTGAGCCATGTACCAGACCAGGCCACCCAGCACGATCACCAGCAGCAGGACGATCAGCATCGCGCCCCAGGGCTTGGCCCCGGAAGCGAGGGCCTTACCCGAGGGATCCTTGAGATCCTTGAGGCTGATACCCATGTTGTCGCGATTTCCTTCATCGATCTCGTCCGGGCAGTATTCGCGTTCCAGGATTTGGACGCACTCCTGCGGATCAAGCCCGAGCAGTTTCGCGTAGTTCCTGACAAAGCCCTTGGCATATACCGGGTGGGGAAAATCCGCTACTTCCCC
>JBFWMD010000045.1:0-30688 GCA_050251775.1 Desulfovibrio sp. | reverse complement strand
GGCGGATTCGCACTCCTACCGGCGCGCCGGTCAGGCCAGTCTGCTGAATTCGGGGCCGAGAACACTGGTCAGAGACATTCTGCAATCCAGGGTGGAGGAGAAATATCTCTGCTCGCCGGATTTTGTTAACAGATTACAACGCATTGTCGGAAAAGATCTTTCCTCATTGCACGGGTATCGACTCATCGACTACCGCGGGGGTAATGCTATCCATTCCTGGGAATTGGGATTGAAGGGGCAATGCTCGGCAGAGGAAGTTGAATTCATGAACCTGCTGATCGCCAACAGGCGAAAAAAGCTTTTTGGCTCGCACCAGGACGGCAAAGCTCTGACCGTTGACCAAATCAAAACGTTCTACAAGCGAGACGATTTGGAGCGGGTACTCAACACATTGAAGGGCAAGGGATACATCAGTTGCAATGAAGGCCGCTATAATCCCGTAGCCGGGAACATGTCTTTTGAAGTCTTTAAATTTTTGGACCCGGAGAGCATCTCCATCACGCTCACGGCGTCAGACGCGAACCGCCTGGGGGTGGTACAGAATGGAGTTGCGAGACGAATTACTCCGCGAGAGTGCGCGCGTTTGCAGGGCTTTCCGGATTCATACGAGCTGCTGGAGGACGATGCCGCCATGTACAAGCAAATGGGCAACGCGGTTTCCGTGCCGGTGATCCGTGCCGTTGTGGAAGATCTGATCAAGCAAAACCCAGCTCAGTTTGCAGAGAGTGAGCTGGCGGCGGGGCTCGAAGTGGAACTTGCCAGTTGAAGCTGAAAGCGGCCTGGACGGTCAGGGAGAAAGCTGGAACTGATCAACTCCAACAAGTCCTGCTTGAGTCAGGGAGGGAAGAGGGGGATTAAAAGACAAAAAGAGTTGCGCAGCTGGCCGGTTTTCCCGGCGGTTCCCCGGCTTGTCGCCCTGGAGACTGATGCTGCGCATTCATTTGTTGGTGGGGGCGGCTCCATCCGCCAGTATGTTCTGCTCGGTCTCTATTTCTTTCTACCCTCAGCTGTGGTTGATGACCTCTTCCTCAGCATCAATTACAAGATATGCCCGTCTGCCCGAAAGTCAAGATTCCGGGAAAAAGAAATAGCAATTTTTAAGAAGAAAAAATCAATAATGGCGGGAAAATAGAATGTGCGCGGGGTCCGGTGACCGGCATGTTCGGACCGCTGGATTTCGGGTCTGAACGGGGTTTCCGCGCACGCTGTTGATGGCAGCAGGGGCGACTCCATTCGCCAAATGTAGAAAAAAGCTTCGGTGTCTATTTCCTCCTACCCTCCGTTGATGTTCTTGCAGGTCGTCCAGCAGGAGTTGCTGGAGAACGCTCCAAGTTTGCCTCCACTCTATTCCCGCCGTACATTCGTGTCCAGAATATTCCGAACCTTCGCAGGTAAAATATCCGTATTTGCGGCGGTAAGTTGCGCACAAGAGCGGAAAAATGTGACCAAAAGACAAAAACAGACGGAATTAACTGGGAGAAATGTGGAATAAGACAAAACCGCACTGAGAACAGTTCAGAATAACAGACAGAAAAAAATCTGAGTTCCGGGGGAGAAAAAGGGGAACAGAGAGTGACAGGGGGAAACCCGGTGGGTGGAACAGTTGGTCCGGTTTTGTCAGGCAGCATTCGGAGGTGAGCACAACGGAGCACGCCTGCGGAGAAAACGCGCCCGTGCACCGAGAACCATCGAGATTATGCGGCCGCTCGAATGCGCACAGTTCTCCGTAACCGTACGGAAAGAAGTGAAACTCCGCTACAACGAGGCTCAATCCCTCCTACCGAAATCCACGGCAGGAAAATCGCACAGGTGCGGTCCAGTGGGCCACAAAGAGAGCAGGTCCTTCAGGTTATTCGTCGCCAAAAGGATCGGCAATGAGACTGGCGACCCGGTCCGCATCCAGGCTGTGGACCTGGCCGAAATTTTCCATGTCCAGGCCAAGGGCCTCGGACGGTGCGGCTGCCTGCTGGGCTTCGGTGGTCTGGGCCGCGTTGATGCGCTCGGCGCGTGCTTCCTGGATTTTGTGGGGAGCCAGGTTTTCCAGGGAAAGGCGGTCAATATTGCTGATCTGCATGGTTGGTCCTCCTGTGGGATTGCAAAAAGATTAGCAAAGACCATGCTGCAACAAATTAAGTGCAAAGTTTCGATGTGTTATGTGCCATGTGGCGGCAAGATTTGCCGTACGGTGTCTGGAATCCGATCCTTTCCTTGCTTCACTGGCGCGAACATCCGCAAGGGCGTGAACCAAAATGCCGGGCAGGGCGGAAATCGCGAGGAACAAACCGAAGGAAGTGGTCGATACGAAACCCAAAGGCAGCTCATCACGGAAACAAGCCTGGGTGATAAGAAAGAAAAAGCGTAAAAAAGAAGTGGGCGAGGCAGCGTCCCGCAGGGCAGGAGAAGTCGCAAGAGTGCCGCAGTCACCCCGGAGATGCGAAGCACGGGAAAATGGGAAAAAGCGAGTCAGGGCGAGCTGATGGAAAGAAGGGAGACGTGTTCAGGAACTGCCGCGAGCACTGCCGCGAGCACTGCCGAGAACATCCGAGAAGAAGCGGTCCAAGGCATCGTCGTAAACCGTGCCGGAAAGCAGAAAACCTTCGTTGTGTCCGCCTGTGATTTCCACGAATTCCTTGGGGCCGTTATAGCGATCGTACAATTCACGTCCCAGGGCAAAAGGCACGATATCGTCATCCGGACTGTGGATGACCAGGATCGGTATCTGGTTCCGTTCCAGGCCAGGAAGCCGCGCCAGAGTGTCATAGGAAAATCGCGAAAGCAGGCGCACAGGCAGGAAGGGATAGAGCCGAGCGCCCATATCCGGAATGGACGTGAAAGTGGATTCGAGCACAAGCCCGGCGGATCGGACCTGTTCAGCCAGTTGCGCGGCCACGGCTCCGCCCAGGGACCGGCCCATGAGCACTAGTCGTTGCGCGGTTTCTCCGCGCTCCTGTTGCAGCCAGTCCCAGCAGGCCCGGGCGTCGGCATAGGTCCCGCTCTCGGAGGGGGACCCCTCGCTGTTGCCGTAGCCCTGGTAGTCGAAGAGCAGCACGTTCACGCCAAGCCGGTGCAGGATCAGCGCGGTTTCCAGGCGGTGTCCCAGGTTGCCGCCGTTGCCGTGACAGAAGAGCACGCTGCCGCGACCGCCCGGACCGCTGTCCACACCGGGGAGGTGCTCTGGAAAGGCGGGGATGTACCATGCCTCGATGCGCGCACCGGAATTGGAACGCAGAAGCAGGCGCTCATAGGCCAGCCCCACGTCCGCCGGTGTGGACTGAACTTCGCGTGTGGGCTGGTACACAAGCCGGGACTGGAACAAGGCGAGCCAAGTGGCCACACCGAGCCAGAGCGCAGCCAGAATTCCGATGCTCCATTTGGATACGGCGAACAGCGTGCTCATGATGCGGTTCCGGAGGGCATGGGTCGCAGGACCGGCGCTAGGGTGCGCACATGTTCGCGAAAGAGCAGGGCGCAGCGGTCACAGTCGTGGCCGGGCAGGGCGCAGCGTCCTCCGCAGTCGGCCATGCGTTGGTAGAAGTCCGAAGGCAGCTCCGCATTGGGCACGTCAAAGCGATCCGCGAAAGCCCCGAGGGTATCGAGCAGGTCAAGCAGGTTACCTTGGTAGCGACCGGACAAATAGGCTGAGACCGCGCGTTGCAGGAAGGCGGCGCCGCCGTTGTTACGTCCGCAGATTTTGATCAGGTCCACGCAGTCCGCCACCTGCTCCAGGTCTTCAGGGCGGAGGAACGGGGAGGAAAAGAGTCGTTCGGGCCTTTCCAACACACTGCGGATGCAGCCAAAATCGCGGTTGAGGACATAAGTGCGTTCCTCGTGGCCGCGCAGATGCCCCAGGGCGATGAGCGCGTCGTGGGCGGGCTTGTGTGCGCAGTGGGGCAGGCAACCTTCATTGGCCAGCAAGCCGATGCGCAGGGCGGGGTGGCGAAGGCGCAAAGCGCGGCAAACCCGGCGCAGTTCAGTAGGCCGGCGGTTCAGGCTGCGGTCCAGGATCACGCGGGCCGGCGGACGAAAGCCGCATTCCTGCGCATATCCCAGGAGGGCCGTGACCTTGTCCTCGTGGTCGAGGCCGCGATTCACGCCAGGCACGGCCTCGAGGTGGGTGCAGAGAGAGGGTGCGGCATCGTGCAGGGCGCGCAGGAGGTAGGCGTCCACCCAGATCAGCCCGCGCAACTCCGCGCCTTCCATGAGCAGGCGCAGGAGACCGGCCACGGAGCGCAGATAATTACGGTTGTGATACTGCGCTTCTCCGTGAAAGGCGGCGTTGAGCAGCAAATATTTGTCCGGGCCGATGACCCTGCTGAGCAGCTCCGTGACTTCCAGGGCGTCGCGGCGCTCCAGGGCCGGACGCGCATCCGCGAGCAGGTCGTTGTAGAGGCTGAAATGCATGGATTCCAGACTGGTCGCCCGCCCGGCAAGGAAGTCGAGGTAGCCCGTGTCGGGCAGAAAGGGAACGTCGAAAAGCACGATGGTCTGACCTCCGATGCAAAGGTAGCGGAAAATCACGGGCAATGCCACGGCATGAGACTTGGTGATTTCAACAGGGAGAAGGGGACGGGGGTGAAGTTTTTCCCTGGCTGGCCGATGAGAGAAAGCGGACGGGGAAGCGTCCGGTTTGAAAATACAGCCGCTAAGGAGGCGCGATGGGACAGGTCATTGCCCTGGACCGCTGGCGGGAACGCCGCCTGCCCGAGCCGGACCCGGTGGAAGCGAAGCGACCCGTGTTCACGGCTGGGGATGTCTGGGGGCGGGATTATACGGACGAGGAGGCCATTCTTTACGGACTGCTCAAGGTCCGGGATGCCCTTCGGTATTATACGCCCTATGATCCCGGGCTGGACCGGCTGTTGCTCGATGCGCTGGAAGCGGCGTACCGTATTGGGGAAACCGGACAGCTGCATCTGTCCCGGTGCATTGCGCCACTCAAGGAGTATATCCTCGACTTCATGGACGAGGAAAACATCAAGCATATGAAGACAGCGCTGATTCTGCTGGATTTGATTGATAAGTCACCGGGATACAAATAAAAAAGCGCGGCCCCAAGGGAGCCGCGCTTTTTTACGGGCGTGGGGTGGAATCAGAGCATGTTCAGAGAGCGTCCGGCAATGTCGAAAACCCCTTCGAATTCCTGGAACTGCTCATCCTTGCAACCGCCCGTGACCACATAGGCCATTTGCTTGTTGATGACCGCGAAGCCGACCAGGGTCAACTTTTGGCCATCCACCTCAATGCTGTACTTGAAGCGTACGCCCTTGCGGTCGTGAATGGTTTCAGAACGCTGCTCCAGGAATTTGAAACCGGGCATGACCTGGGTCATGATTTTCTTGGCCTGTTCGATGTATTCCTCAGGGGACATATTCTGACCCAGGCGCTCACTGGTCACGCCGAAGTTGGGGCGGCCCTTGGAGCTTTCACCGGGCGCGGCAAAGGAGACCAGGGTTCCCATGCCGTGCAGTTCTTCCCAGTCCGAGGGATGGGCAAGTACAAAGCCGTTTTTTTCGTCCTTGTATTCAGAATAGCCGTCCGGGAGTTTGCCGGAGCAGGCCGCAAGAGCCAGCAGGAAAAGGACCGCGCTCAAAGCGCCGAGGCGTGCCCAGATAGTACAGCGCATCATGTATCTCCTTGAATTGCGCTCAAAGCGACGTGCCGCCGCAGTAAGCGAAAAGTGGATTTCGCGGTCCGACGATAGCTTGCAAGCCGGGTGCATAGCTCGCAAGCGCGCATCCGCCGATAGGAAATGCATCTATCATACACCATGAGGACCGACAACCGAAAGCAACCCGCAGTAAAGCAAAATCCACGGCAAAAAAGAGAAGCTATCGTAAGGTTAATCAAGGATAATCTAATATAATTAAAAGAAAAATAGTCGACGAACAGACTGAAGTGCAAGTCTCGCGTTTTGCAGCCGCCCGAGGTACACTCCCACAGCCGGTGAACGGCTCGTCACGGCGTTCGACTTATTTCCTCAAAACAGCACGGAGCTGCGCCATGCCCAAGGAATATCTGGATGCCGTGCAACGGCCCGAACAAACCGTGAATCCGCTCTTCGCCTTTTTCGGCATGGAGATTGCGGAGATTTTCCCCGGCGTTTGCACGCTCCGATTGCCTGGTCGGCCCGAGTTGATTCAGGGCGGGGGCGTGGTGGCGGGCGGAGTGCTCGCGACCCTGCTCGACGAGTCCATGGCCCACGCGGCCCTGGCCCTGAACGCCGCCGAGGGGCGCGGCAGGGTCGCGACCATTTCCATGGAGACGCGCTATCTCGCTCCGGCCCTGCCCGGAGCGGATCTCCTGGCTTGTGCCCGGGTGATCCGCTCCGGCAAGCGCGTGCTTTTTGTGGAAGCCGAGGTCCTGGCCGGGGAGAACCGCGTGGCCGTTGCCAGCGCCCAGTTCATGGTCCTGGGCTGAAGTTCGTTTATCCGAAAGTTCTCTAGCTCAGAACGGCCTGACACAGCGCGGTCAGGGTCGCGCCTGCGGGTCCTTGCAGAAACACGTCCGTGATGTTCCCTGTATAGGCCGAGGGCTGCACGTTGATCTCAATGATCCTGGCCCCGGCGTTTTTGGCCATGTGCGGGATGCGCGCCGCCGGATGCACGTTGCCCGAGGTTCCGATGATCAGCACGGCTTCGCATTTCTGGGCCGCGAGCGAGGAGAACTGGTACGCGTCTTCGGGAATGGGTTCGCCGAAAAAGACGATGTCCGGCTTGAGCAGTCCGCCGCAAACAGGGCAGGGAGGAGGCAGCAGGTGCAGGCTGACTTCGCTGGCCGGAGTTTTCCGGCGGCAGGTCAGGCAATCCATGGCCGCCATGGTCCCATGAAATTCGTGGACCTCCCGGCTGCCCGCCAGTTGGTGCAGGTTGTCGATGTTCTGGGTGATCACCGCGTGCAGACGCCCGGCACGTTCCATTTCCGCCAGAGCCAGATGGGCCGCGTTGGGCTTGGCCCCGGCCAGGGTGTCGTAGAAAAGTTCCTTGAGCAGCGGCCAGACTTCGCCGGGATGCTGCACAAAATAGCGCTTGTCAAAGTACTTGGGGTCCTGTTTTTCCCACAGCCCGCCCGGCCCGCGAAACGGCGCGATGCCGGATTCCACGGAGATACCCGCACCCGTGAACGCCAGAGTGTAGCGTGATTTTTTCAGTATTTTCGCAGCCTGTTCAATCAATGCCTGCATCACGGAGTCTCCTCGTTGTTCAGGTAAAGCTGCTGCAGCCCCTTCAATCGGCCTGAATCGACCATGTCGCGCAACTGATTCTCCAGTTGTCCGGCACGGGAAAGCTGCTTCGAGTGCAGGGAAAAAGCGAAAAAAAGAGGTTCGCCGCCCGGAAGCCGATATTGGCATTTGGTGATGCGCCGCTCAAGGTGCAGGCTGCGAAGCACAGAGTCGCCTTCGGCCTCCTCCAGCATGACCAGATCCACGGCTCCGGCCAGCAACAGCTTGATCAGCCGGGCTGCGCTGTTTTGCTCGATGCGCGGGATCAGATGGTCAGAAGCGATCTCGGGAGGCAGCGGAGCATTTCGGCGCACGCCAAGCTTCTTGCCACGCAGTCGTCGTTGGTCGCGTACCGGTGCGGTCTCGCGCAACCGGTAGAACACCGTGTTTGAGCGCAGTGCATAAGCCGGGCGTACAAACAGCAGACGGCCTGACAGGCCGGGAACCTCGGCCACACCCGCGCCCAGGTCGGCGCGTCCCTCCTCAACCATTTCCAGACATTGGTCCGTGTCGCAGGGCACAAAAACGAGCGCAAGCTGGAGGGATTCCGCCAGTTCGGAAAGCAGGTCCGCCTCCAACCCGGCGGGTTCGCCCTGGACGCGAAAGAAATAGGGCTGGCGCTCGGGCACAGCCACGCGCAACGTGGCCAGATCCCCAGCCCGGACGGGCGCGGGAACCACGAGTGTGCAAAGCAGCAACAGGGTCAGGAAAAGGCGCATGTCGGACTCTAGCGGGCTGGTGGACAGGCAGTCAATGATGGAAGAATGCGCCGTTGGCGGGTGATGCTTGCGGGGCTTGGCGAGAAAACGGCGGAAAGCGCTGACGTGCGCGCTTTCCGCCGAAATGAATACGCTGGGCCGGACTAGAAAACCTGCACCTTTTCCATGGCCGGAATCATGGCTTCCACGGCCTGGGTGGTGATGTCCTGAAGCCCTTCAGCCATGATCAGGGACGTGGCGTCCCGGTCGAGCACGATGGGCTTTTCGACCTCACCGGTATGCGTGGCGGAATAGAGCTGCTCGCCGTTTCTGGTCAGGGTGTAGCGGATCTTCATCTGGGTCTTCCAGGTGCTCAGACCGACCTTGTCGAGATGAATTTCCAGGACCTGTCCGCTGATCAGAAATCCGCTGACCTTGTCCGGGGTGGAGGTGTAGCGGCACTCGCAACCCCGGCCTTTCATTTCTTCATACATGGCCCTGGTGGTCCATTCGGCCACGCTGGAGCCGGGAACGTAGTTGACCTGTTCGTCGAGGGTTCCCAGCACGGCCGGGGTCGTGCGCAGATCCTCGAAGGCCGCAACGGTCAGGTCCCAGCGACACCAGGGTGTGTTGTTCACCGTGGTGGGATACGTCAGGGGAACCACGTTCTGGGCGGCGCAGCCTGTCAGGATGAAGACCAGGAAGGCCGAAAGGAAAAGCGATCGGGGAAAAAATGAAAAGCGTTTCATGCGCTGATCTCCTTGGTTGTTCTTGAGCCGTGCCCGCACAAGGCAATACTCCGGCATGGGAAAAATGTGAACAGGTCTCGGAAGGCTGCCGGAGAGGTCCTTCCGGGCATTGGCTGGCCGCAGGAATTTGTGTATGAGCCTGGGTATGGGCTTCACTGTGATTTTCAGCTGAGAGGTTTTCGTGCGTAAACAGGTTCTGTCCGCTCTTCTGCTCGTGCTGCTGCTCTGCACACCCGCTTTGGGTGGAGGCACGGTGTCCGGGGTTGTCGTGGGTCAGAGCGGCCCCCTCGCCGGGGTCCGGGTGGAGGCACTGGAATCCGGACAAAGCGCGGTCACAGGCAAGGACGGGCGCTTTACGCTGGCCATTTCCTCGGCTGGAACCACAACGCTGCGTTTTTCCCACGCCGGATATAAGACGCTGACCCGGCACATGGAGGAGGCGGCCACGGATGTGATCGTCTCCCTGAAAGTACAACCCTGATTTCTCCCGCCTCTTGCGCCAAACCTCGTAATACCTCATTATGCCAACATCCATTCCTATGCACCGCCCAAAAAGGCAGGGGGCATGAGCAAGAAAATTCGTGTTCTCGTGGTGGACGATCAAGCCCTTGTGCGTCAGACCATGACGGAGATACTGGAGTCGGACCCGGACATTGAGGTCATGGGTACGGCTGCGGATCCCTATGTTGCGGCGGAGCGTCTGCGCCAGGAAGTGCCGGACGTGATCACGCTTGATATCGAGATGCCGCGCATGGATGGGCTGACCTTCCTGCGCAAGATTATGACCCAGCACCCCATTCCGGTGATCATCTGTTCGTCCATGGCCCAGGACGGCAGCGACAATGCGCTCAAGGCTCTTGAATACGGCGCTGTTGACATCGTGACCAAGCCCAAAGTGGGTACAAAGAAGTTCCTCGAGGAATCCCGCATCCGGCTGTGCGACGTGGTCAGGGCTGCGGCCAGGGTCCAGCCTCGCAAGCGGGCCATCTTCTCGGCAGCCGAAGTCAAGGTGCGGCCCAAGCTGAGTGCGGATGTGGTCATTGCCAAAAGCAAGAGCTACACCATCTCGACCACGGAAAAAATGATGGTGGTGGGCGCGAGCACGGGCGGGACAGAGGCCCTGTCGCAATTTCTTCAGGCCCTGCCGTTGGACTGCCCGGCCGTGGCCATTGTCCAGCACATGCCAGAAGGCTTCACGGCCCGATTTTCCGAGCGTCTGAACCAGATCTGCCGGATCACGGTCAAGGAAGCCGAGGACAATGACACCATGCTGCGGGGACAGGCTCTGATCGCTCCGGGCAATAAGCACATGCTGCTCAAGCGGGCCGGCGCGCGCTACTACGTGCAAATCAAGGACGGCCCACTGGTCTCGCGGCACCGACCTTCCGTGGACGTGCTCTTTCGCTCCGCAGCGCAATATGCAGGTAAGAACGCGGTGGCCGCGATCATGACCGGCATGGGCGACGACGGAGCCAAGGGCATGCTGGAGCTGTTCGAGGCGGGCGGCTGGACCATTGCCCAGGACGAGGCCACTTCCGTGGTTTTCGGCATGCCCAAGGAAGCCATCAAGCTCGGCGGGGTGCGCGAGGTGCTCCCTCTTCAGAACATCGCCCCGGAAATGGTCCGCAGGGCCTTGACCAACTGGACATGAAGACCTCCAAAACGTGCTTCCGAAGAGGAGCGAAAACGGACCCGAAGAACGGCACAGCTATTCCAGGGTCCGTTGCCCAGCGGCGAAAGCGCAATACAGGTGTTTTGCCTTAAAGGCGGAGATCACCGCAACTGACCGGGTCGATATGTCGATTGCGCTGGTCGCGCAACCAGCGGCTGAGATCCTCGGGCAACGCGCGCCAGGACCCCCGGTTTTCCCGCTTCCAGGCCGGAAGGCCCTTTTCGCGAACAAGGCGAACGATCTCCTTGGGGTTTTCACCCACGGCCATGCAAATGGCCTTGGCTCCCTTGAGGCAGATTCTATCAACCATTTGCACCTTACCCCGCGTCCCGAACAGTCAAACGCACCTGTTCCCGCCCTTCCAGAATGCCCAGGAATCCGGCCAGGGCGGCCCGGGAGTTCGTGATGCCGCGCACGCCGCCGAGCATGCCAACCCCCTGCCCGAGCAGAATGCAGCCGCTGGTGTCCTGGCAGGTATTTCCGGCATGGAAAAGAATGTGCTTCCGCTCAGGTACGGAGCAGACTTCAAAGGTTTCCCCGAAACGGGGCGAGCGTGTCCGCCGGCAGGGGTAGCACCCCAGCGGGATGCAGGATGTGAATTGACGATTGTCTAAATCTTGGGGTTCAAGCGTACAACAGACGACCCGACCCTGGTTGCGCAACACGCCGAATACGCCGTCCTCCGAACTCTCCACTCGTACCAGTTCAAGTTCCATGACATCCTCCTTCATTTGTTGATAAGTTTTGTCTAAGTCTATAAAATATAGGTAAGTAACTATGTAGGGTGAGCAGGGTCTCCTTCGGATGGGGGAAGCGCGGCTCGCGACTCATCAATAGCCAAATGACAATCACAATGTCAACATGAATTGTCAATAAGCATTAGACAAAAGTCCAATAACCAGTATATTCAGATCAAAAGGGACGAGAGCAATCGGACAACAGAGGAGGAGGGATGGGCTTTACGGATGATCTGCGCAACCGGCTCAACGGCCTCGTGGGACAGGGTGGCTGTTTTCCGAACAAGAAGCGCATGGCGGATTCCCTGGAAGTGGACCCCTCCCAGTTGAATCGTTTCCTGTCGGGCGAACGCGGGCTGACCGTGGACTCCCTCGGGCGTATCCTGGACAAGCTGGGCGCGCGCATCGCCTTTCCGGACGATCCGGCGGACGCCTCGCGGGAGGTCTGTTTCGTGACGCCGGAACGGTCGCAGGTGGGCCGCGCGGCCGCACCTCCCGCATCCGAGGACTACATCGCCGTGCCATTGGCCTCCTCTCCTGTGGCCGCTGGTCCGGGGATCATCCCCGACGACCGCATCGACGGCTGGGTGCTGGTCTGGCGTCATCATGAAGCCGTGCGCTTCCGCACGAACATGGTCGCCGTGCAGATCGGAAAGAGCGAACAGTCCATGGTTCCGACCCTGCACCCCGGAGACATCGTGCTCGTGGACCGCAACGAACGCGATCCCGTTCCGGCCGGAAAGATCATGCTCGTGAGCGAACCGGGCGGGGATGATGCCGGGGCCATGGTCAAACGCGTCTCCACGCACAAGACCGCCGAGGACATGGAGCTGATCTTCTACTCGGACAACAGCAAGGAATTTCCGCCCATGGTTTACCGCCTGGGCCGCGATTACGGCGGGGACATCAGCCGCGCCATCGTGGGCAAGGTGGTCTGGGCCTGGAGCGACATGACCCGCAAGTAGCGAGAGCCACTGGCGCATCGTCGGGACTTGGGGTAAACAGAAGTGGTGACCACCTGGTCATCCACTCTTCACAAGGAGCCGCAACATGAACACGGGGAAAGCCCTCCGCCTTGACCGCATCTTCAACCGCAACACCCGCCGTACCATCATCGTGCCCATGGACCACGGTGTCACGGTCGGTCCCATCAAGGGGCTCGAAGACATCCGCGACATCGTGACCAAACTCGTCAATGGCGGAGCCAATGCCGGACTGGTCCACAAGGGCTGTGTGGCCTGCGGACACCGTTCCGAAGGCAAGGATTTCGGTCTGATCGTGCATCTTTCCGCCAGCACAACCCTTTCCCCCTTTCCGAATCGCAAGGCACTGGTAACCACGGTGGAAGAAGCCATGCGCCTCGGCGCAGATGGCGTGAGCGTTCATGTGAACATTGGCGACGACAACGAATCCCTGATGCTTGAACAGCTGGGGCGCACAGCGGAGCGGGCCGACTATTGGGGCATGCCCCTGCTGGCCATGGTCTATGCGCGCGGACCCAAGATCAAAAATGAATACGCGCCCGACGTGGTGGCGCACTGCGCCCGGGTGGGCATGGAACTCGGCGCGGACGTGGTCAAGGTCAACTACACCGGCGACCCCGACTCCTTCCTGCGCGTCACGGAAAGCTGCTGCGTGCCCGTGGTCATCGCGGGCGGAGAAAAGCTCGACTCCACGCGCGACCTGCTGGAAATGGTCAAGAATTCGCTGATGGCCGGAGGCGCGGGCCTTTCCGTGGGTCGCAACGTTTTCCAGCATGAAAACCCGACCCGACTCGTGCAGGCGCTCAACGCCATCGTGCATGAGAGCTCATCCGTAGAAGAAGCACTGCGCATTTTAGATAATTGACAAACATAAGGAGAAACATGCTCCCCAAGCTCGTCTACGCCCTGCTGTGCAGCGACGTGATCGTGGACCGCGAGTCCGGCTCCGCCTCCTTCATTCGTGCCTTTGAGCACGGAACCGTGCGCAGCCTGCCCGCGGCGGTCCCGCCCTGCTTCATCGCCACACTCTGGGAAACCGTTCCCGGTCAGGATCAGTCCTTTACCCTGGGCCTCAGTCTTGTGGGGCCGGATGGCGAGTCCCGCCCCCTGGGCGTCAATACGGTGCAGCCCAACAACGCGTCCCTGCACAAGGTCAATTTCCGGCTGCCCGGCCTGAACGTCACCCAGGAAGGAAGACACCGCATCGTTCTGGCCGCGCAACAGAGCGAAGCGCGCGAAGTGGTCAAGGAACTGCCGCTGTATATCTTTGTCCAGCAGCAGGACTCCGCGCCGACCAGGAGCTGAGCGCCGCAAGACATCTTGCCAGGAGCAAAAGCGTGCTTACCTCATGCGGAACAAGGAGACTTGCCCATGAGCGAATCCATCCATCTTGTCTGCCCGGCCTGCGGCGCGGTGAACCGTGTGGAGCTCTCCCGCACGGACCAGGCCGTCTGCGGCAAGTGCGGACAGCCCGTGTTTAAGGCCCAGCCCATCGAGGCCAATGAAAATCTCTTCCTCAAGCAGATCGCCCGCTCGGATGTCCCCGTGCTTGTGGATTTCTGGGCTCCCTGGTGCGGACCCTGCCGGAGCATGGCTCCCCAGTTCGCGGAAGCCGCCCGGCTGCTGCACCCGCACATGCGTCTGCTCAAGGTCAATACCGAAACGGAACAAGCCCTGGCAGCACGACTTGGCATCCAGTCCATCCCCACCCTGGCGCTCTTCCGCAATGGAAAGGAAATCGCCCGACAGTCCGGAGCCATGTCCGCACACGACATCGAACGCTGGGCCAGAGCACACGCCGGCTAATAGAATGATTTGATTTCGCCTCTGGCATGCCTTTCTCTTCCCGCCTACTTCCCGCCATTCCTGCGGTTATACCCCTGGCTGCCGTCGTCGTGGCTCTGATAGCGGAGCCGCACACGGTCTTCGTACTGCTTGGTGCAGGCGCCGTAGCATTTGTTGTAGGCGTTTTCGGCCTTGATGCGCCGCTGATACTGGGCATCGGTTTCGATGCCCGCGAAGCGTGGGAACGCGGGGCAGGCCGCGATGCACTTCTGTTCCTCGGCCTTCCAGCGCGCATTGGGAAAGCTGGCTCCAAGGGCAAGGGCCGGGATCAGAAGCAGTGCAAGAGTGAAAATAAAGGGTAGCAGTCGCATGGCTTTCTCCGTTCAGTGGCGCAAGGCGTTGGCGCGGTCGCGTGCCCCGCGGTATCCGCGTTTGACGGCCCGATCATACCAGCGCAGGGCTGTGTCGGCATTCTTGTCCACGCCGAGTCCGTGCTCATACATCCAGCCCATGTTGTAATACCCGGCGGCGTCGCCCAGGGCCGAGGCCCGGCGGAACCAGCGCAGGGCCTGCTCGTTGTCCGGAACACCGAGTTTTCCGTCGCGGTTCAGCTCGCCGAGCAGCACCTGGGAGGGGGAGTGGTCGTCTTCAGCGGCCCGGAGCAAAGGGGCAGCCGCTTCCGCATAGCGTCTGGCGGCCAGGAGTTGCCGAGCCTGCACGTAATCCCTGTTTTGGGCATCGCCGGAATACTGATCCGTAGCGGACTGGAGTGCGACGGTCTCGGACCGGGCCGATTTTGAGGCTTCAGGCGTGGACTTTGTCTCGGCCTTTGCCTCGGCATGTGGCTGGCGGGACGCGGACTTGATCTCGGCCTGTTTCTGGGGTGCGAAATCGGGGTAGCGCGGGTCAGGCTCAAGATCTTCAAGGGAGGTGGGCCAGGTGTCTGCGTTTGTATTCTTGGCGGAGTCACTGGCGTTGTCCTGCGTGTCTGGCAGCGCGGTGGTGGAGCCGTTTGCGGTACGGGAATGATCCGCAAGGCTGGCGTCGGACACGGCTCCGGTGGGGTCGATGGCGCGCAGGGCTGTTTCAGCGGCCTGCCGCACGGCGCGAACCGGATCGTTTTTCAGGGCGCGCAGGTTGGGCAGGGCCGGCATGGACATGGGGCCGATTTTGCCGAGTGCTTCGGCTGCGGCGGCACGGGCGTCCGGATCGCCTCCGGTCAATGCGTCCCGCAGGTTGTTGACGGCCTGTGCGGCTTTGGGACCGATGTTGCCCAGGGCCCTGGCTCCGGCCTCCACGGCTTGATCCGGCCCGCGTCGAAGCAGGGCGGCAAGCCCGGACACGGCGGGCGCGGCGTTCGGTCCGAAGGAGGCCAGAGATTTCGCAGCGGCGACACGCACGAGCGGGTCGGTATCGTTCAGGGCGCGGGTCAGTTCGTCGAGCGCATGCAGGCCGGTCGGTCCCATGCTCCCAAGGGCGCGGGCCACGTGTTCGCGCACGCGCGCATCGGTATCGCTCAGGGAGCGCGCCAGGGCCGCGCGCGCCGGGGCACTGTCCGGTCCGAGGCGTCCCAATGTTTCAGCGGCCCGGCGTCGCAGGGTCGGATCGTCGCTGTCCAGAGCCCAGGCCAGGGCCGGAGCCGCGTCCGCGCCCCGGTGGACGATCAGGTCCGCAGCGGAGCGCGCCGTGGGCTCATCCTTGCCGAGGTCGCGCACGAGGTCGGCAACAGGGGAGCCTTCCGCAGGGGCGGTTCCAGGATCAGAAGAGGTAACATCGTCGCTTTCCGATGCCTGACGATCTTCTTTCTGTTTGGATTGAAATATTTTTACAATTTCCGATGCCGCATCGCGAACCGACTGTGTGCTGTCGCCGGAAATGACGCTGTTCAGGGCATCCAGGGCGCTGTCCAGGTCCGGGTCCACCTTGCCCAGGGAGCGCACCGCCTCGGTGCGGACCTTGGGGCTGGAGTCCTCACGCATGGCCAGCATCAAGGCCTCGGCGCTGTCGCGAGCTCCCGGACCGATGCGCCCCAGGGCCATGGCCGAGTTACGGCGCACCCAGGGACTCGGATCCTTGAGCAGGCGCTCCAGTTCCGGGGCGGCCTGCGCCGCGTCCGCGCCGATTTCCGCAAGAGCCGCTGCCGCATTGCCGCGCACGTCCTCCACGTGGTCATCCAATGCGCGTGCCAGGGGCCGCACCGCATCCGCAGCGCCGCTGCCCATCAGTCCCAAGGCTATGCTGGACTGGATGCGCGCCGTGCGGGACTGGTCTTCCAGAGCGCGGGCCAGTTCGGGAACAGCGGGCGCACCGATGCGTGAGAGCAGTTGAGTGGCGGCCCCGCGCAGGGGGGCGCTCGTGCCGCGCAGAGCGTCCACAAGAGCGGGTACGGCTTCCGCGCTGCGGCGGATCAGTTCGTCCTGGGCCGCGTTGCGGACCTCTTCGTTTTTGTCGTCGAGTTGGCGGACAAGGTCTGGAGCGGGAATTTTGCGCACGTCCGCGGGGCTGGCCGCGCAGGGGAGTGCCATGCAGAACAGAATGCAGAAAAGGAGGAGACTTGCGACACGCTTCATGGCCTAGATGCGCATGTCGATGCCCCGGAGCTTCCATTCCGGGTACTCGAACACGAATTCCATGCGGAAGCGCAGCAGGCCGCGTTCATGCGGGAAATAGCCCTTGAGCACAAGCACGCCATCCGCATTGATGGTCGGGGGTTCACTGAAAACCGGGGAAATCTGGTCGTATCCGGTCAGGTCCACGTGTTTGGCGATGAACGGAGCAAAGGCTTCCAGCAGTTCTTCCGGGGAAACCTGGCTGGACCAGAGCGTGGAAATAGCGGCATGAAACGGGTGGAAATCCTTTTGTTCGATGCCCTCCGCAAAGAGCATGGCCGTATCGGCGGCCATGCGTTCCAGCAGTTCCTGGTCAGGCAGGGTCTTGGTGATTTCCTTGCGAGCCAGGCCGGGCAGCCGGGCGTCGATGAAATGGATGCGCCATTCGTCGGATTCCTTGACGAAAGTCAGGACCAGAGGCGTAACCGAGCCGTCCTCGGCGTAGATGGTCCCTTCCAGCTCGCCGCTGTCGCCGGTGTAGCTGCGCGAGGTCCAGGCCGAAGTCATGTAGCGGTCCAAAGAACCTCTGCGAAGGAAAGCCTGAAGTTCCGCCGGGCTGACCGTGTTGCGAAAGCCCTTGGAAAGGTAGTTGTAGGCCGTGTCAAACCGACCCTCCCGCACGGACTGGAAGAAAGCGTCCGCGTTTTCGGACATGCCTGTGGTCAAATTATTGACAACAAGCAGTCCGACCAGGGCCAGAGCGGCGAGGAACGCGAACAGGGCGAACAAGCGGGTCATGCTACCTCCGGGAAAAGGCCCCCTGCCCAACGCAGCGAGCGAATCGGTTCAATGCCCTAGCAGTGCAGGTCCCATACCAGTTTTCAGGGTGAAACGCAGCCCTGAAACTCGGTTGACTCCTGGCGCGCGGGTCGGCAAAGTGTACGTATGCGAAAAACAAGCCCCAGTTCCCTCGGAAGCGGGCTGATTCGTGCGCTGTTCGGGGTCTGCCTTCTCCTGTTTCTGGCCGGGGGAACGCCCTGGAGCGCGGGAACAGTTCAGGCCCAGAGCAACAAGAGTACGCAGAGTACCGAGGAGTGGAAGCGCCGGGAGCGTGAATGCATTGCGGCCTGTCCCCGGCCTTCCTTGCGTTATCAGGCCGGGGAACCCGCTGCCCGACAGCGGGAGCGGCTTGCTCAGGAAGACCGCTACAATGCCTGCTTCTTGCGCTGCACGCGGGAGTATGTGCGACACTATCCCAACCTTGGCAAGGGCCAGGGGGGGGACAGCGTGAAATTTTACCGCAAGCGTTGACCAAAGCGCCTTGCGATCCTCGGGGGGAACATGCGTCGAAGAGAGCTGCTCAAGGGGATGGGCCTGGCCGCAGTGGCCGCAGTGGCCGGAGCGCCGGCGTCCTGGGCGGGCAAGCGTCTGGAGTGGCGCATGGCCACGGCCTGGAGCCGGGACATGGATGTGTTCTGGCCGGGGATGGAACGCTTTGCTTCGCGGGTCAACGAGTTGACCGCTGGGACGCTGAGGATTACGCCGCTGCCCGCCGGGGAACTGGCCGGTCCGCTGGAGGTCTTCGACGCGGTGGCCGAGGGCCGGGCGGAAATGGGGCATTCCTCCGCCTATTATTGGGCCGACAGGATCCCCGCCGCGCAATGGTTTTCTTCCGTGCCCTTTGGCATGGACAAGAATGGATTGAACGCCTGGCTCTATGATGGCGAAGGCCTGCGCTTTTGGGAACAGGCCTATGCGCCCTTCGGGGTGCGGCCCCTGTCCATGGGGGACTCGGGCGCCCAGATGTTCGGCTGGTTCCGCCGTGCGCTGAACAATTTTTCGGATTTGCAGGGGCTGAGTCTTCGTTTCCCAGGGCTGGCCGGGAAGGTGCTGGAGCGGGCAGGCGCGCGCGTGGTCATGCTGCCGGGGCAGGAGCTGCGGGAAGCCTTTGCCTCCGGGGCGCTGGACGGGGTCAACTGGATCGGGCCGCACCACGATCTGCAACTCGGGCTGGCCGGGGCTGGAACGTGGTATTACGGGCCGGGCTGGCAGGAGCCGTCCGGACGGCTGGAGGCGCTGGTCTCTGTGGCGGCTCTGGAAAAGCTGGATGCGTCACAACGTGCGGCCCTGAAAGCGGCAGCAGCCGAAGTAGATCTTTGGATGCAGGCCCGGTTTGACGCGCTCAATGCGGGTTCGCTGCACAAGTTGCATGGGCTGGCTGGCGTGCATGTGGCCTCATTGCCCGAGGCTTTCCTCAACAGGGCCTGGACGCTCAGTCGGGAAGTGCTCCTGGAGGCCGCCTCGGCCGACTCCCTGAGCACACGAATCCACGAGGACTACGCGCGCTCCTGGGAGCGCTGCCAGACCTGGAACGCGTTTTCCGCCCTGAACATCTGAGCGGGGCCGGAAAATGCTTCAGTAAAAAACGGACGGAAGTGCGTCGCAATGAAACAAGATCAGCTGTGGCTTTCTGCCGGGGCTTCCTCGTGTGCCGGAGCTTCGTGTCCCTCGGTCTCGTGTCCGGCTTCGTGGTGGCGTTCGATGGCTGGGGCCTGGAGTTTGCCCGCCTCAAAGGGCATGTCCAACTTCTGGCCCACGACAGGCGCCACATAGATCGCGGAGCAGGCAATGACCGCGAGGAAGATCAGAAAGGAAAAGAATTTTTTCATGGGGCTTCTCCTGGTTGCCTGTCACCCCCGGGGGTGACAGGAATATTTTCACAGAAGCGATAGCTCATTCGTGAAGGAAAATCCATACCTGCGGACGACACAAGACCGCGTTTCCAGTACGGGTCCGGGAACGCGCGATTCGGGCTTTGGCCGGGAACGCGTGCGGCGGACCGGAGCGCGACGGCGTTGTGTCGCAAAGAGAGTTTTGATAATTAAAGGTTGGCGAAGAGAGAATGCGTCAACCCATTTTGTGTGGAGCGACTGAAAATGGCTGACCCCATAGGCTTTGTATCCATCGCGCACGGACAGGCTCTGGCCGAGTCCGAGGCGGGAACGCGGCCTCTGCACGTGGGAGACCCCGTGTTTCAGGACGATACGGTCCGCACCGGTGCGGACGGATCCTTGGAAATCCATTTTCAGGACGACACGGTCATGGCCCAGGGTCACGACTCGGTGCTCGTGCTCGATGAATACGTCTATGACCCGGGAACGGGTATGGGCCAGCTGCTTTTCGACATGGCCCAGGGCACGTTCCGCTCCGTGACCGGGACCATCGTGGACAACAACCCGGACGGTTTTGAACTCAAGAGCCCCCTGGCCACCATAGGCATCCGGGGCACGACCACCGCGCACGCTATTCCCGGCATTGCCTCTCCTGGCGCAACGGAACAGCATCTGATTCTCGTGTTCGACGGCAAACCCGTGGTGGTGGTTCCTGTGGCCGAGGGCGGACAGATCCGCCTGCTCGGCATGTCCGGCGAAAAGGTCGAGGTCAACAGCCTGGGCACGGGTGACGTGCGGCTGATGACCGTGGCCGAATATCAATATTTCCAGCAGTTCCAGAGCGGGAACCTCGGCCAGACCCCTCCCCGCTACAACAGCCCGGATGAGATCGAATCCGGCGACCCAGGCTCCGGGCATCCTGTCGATCCCGGACAGCTGTCGGGCGGGGACGGGGGCGATGCCGGAGAGAGCGGACCGCAAAACGCGGCCGGTGGCAACGCCGCAGACTCGGGCGAAGGTTCCGAGGGGGGCGAAGAGTCTGCGGGTGGTGAGGCCCCTGGCGACCAGGAAGGCGGTCAGCCCCCGGAGGACCAGGGCGGCGAAGGGGACGGTGGCTCCCTGGACGGCTTTGACGGGGATTTTTCGAGCGTGGAAGAGGGCGGCCAGAGCGACGTCCAGGAGGGTCCGGGAGGCCAGGGGACCCAGGATAACCCGGAACAGCGGACCGGGCAGACCGGAAGCACGCCGGGCCAAGGCGTTGTCTTCGGAACCGTGAGCCAGAGCGGCAGCGGGTTCATACTGCACACCCCGTCAGGAAACCTGGGTCTGACTCTTTCCACCGGGGTGGCGGCGCTGCTTCAGTCGCTCTTTGGCGGCCAGAACGCCTATGCGGGGTCGGGCGACGACGATATCGTGAGTTCGGGCGCGGCCGGAGGCACGACCAGATCCGGCCCTGTGGCCGAAGCCGATCTCGGCACGAGCTACAACGACGCCAGGGGCTACACCGGCACAGGAAGTACTGTGCTTACGTTCACGCCCTCGGGCTCGGGCGCGTTGAACTACACCTTCAATCATATCTCAGGCGTGAGCAAGATTGTGCTCAACGCTCCGACTGCAGGCGTGACTTCCGTACACATCAATACCAGCGGCACGAGCAACCCCAACCTCGTCACAGCTGGGAAAACCCTCGTGGTGGACGCCAGCGCGTTCGGCTCCATTCCCTTGTTCTTCAACGGCAGCAGCGAGACCGACGGATATTTCGAGGTTATTTCGGCAGCCGGTGATGACACGTTGCGCGGCAGCGACCATAACACCTCGGGCGATGTTCTTCGGGGTGGGGACGGCGCGGACACCATTTACGGCATGTCCGGCAATGACACCATCTACGGCGGCGACGGCAACGACGTGCTCAATGGCGACGACGGCGCGGACGGCGGGACCGGGAGCTGCGACGACACCATTTACGGTGGCGCGGGCGATGACCAGATCAACGGCGACCAGGGCGACGACCAGATCTATGGCGGCGACGGCGCGGACACCATCAATGGCGGCTCGGGCACGGATACGGTCTATTATACGGATTCCACGGCGGGTGTGACCGTGACCGTGAACGCGGCCACGGGCAACACGGGCGGCGAGGCCGCCGGAGACAAGCTCTCCAACGTGGAGAATCTGGTGGGTTCGTCCTTCGCGGACGTGCTCACGGGAGATGCCGGGGCCAATGACATTGATGGCGGTTCCGGCGATGACCTCATCGAGGGCAAGGGGGGCGCGGACAACCTGCACGGCGGCGAGGGCGCGGACACGCTCAGCTACGCGAGCTCCGGTTCGGGTGTCACCGTAAACATTGGCGCGAACACGGCTTCCGGCGGAGACGCGGCCGGGGATGTCGTCGAAGGATTTGAAAATTTGACGGGTTCCGCCTCCGCGGATTCGCTCACGGGATCGAGCGCGGCCAACGTGATTCAAGGTGGTTCCGGTGACGATACCCTTAATGGTGCGGGCGGCGCGGATACGCTCTCCGGCGGGGACGATGCGGATGTCTTCGTCTACAACACCGGGGATTTCGCCGCCGGGGAAACCGTGGACGGCGGAGCCGGGGATGACCAGCTCCATGTCGCGACCAGCACTGATTTCCGGGCCGGAGACGGCGCGTCCATCTCTGGTATCGAGCAGATCAAGATTGCGGGCGGCCAGACCGCCATCTTCAATAATAATGATTCCACATGGTGGAACGGAACCAAGCTGCTGGGCCAGGGAGCGGGCGTTTCCACCCTGGAGATCAAGGGCACGGAGACTACCGACGCCATCAATGTTTCCTCCATGCGGTTTGACTCCTGTTGGGGCAGTGAGGATATTGTCAAGGTTTACGCCTTTGGCGGCGACGACACCATCACCGGTTCCGAAAAGACGGATTACATCGTGGCGGGCGAGGGCGACGACACCATCAATTCGGGAACGGGCGCGGACAGCATTTTCGGCGGTGGCGGCTCAGACACGCTCACCCATGACGGCGTGAGCACGGATCTGACTTTCACCTTCAGCCTGAGTACTGAAAATTCGGGTCAAGTCGTTTTTGGGAGCGACACCCAGACCTTCGAATCCATAGAAAAGGTTGTGGGCGGCAGCGGCGCGGACACCTTCTACGCGGGTGTGGGAAGCATCGACTACGACGGCGGCAGCGGAACCGACTCCCTGCGCTATTCGAGAACGGGCGGGGAAGACATCGGCTACGCCCTGACCGTGACCCGCACAGCCGCGGACGCGGGCAGCGTGGCGGGCAACGATGTGATCCAGCACTTCACCGGAATGGAACATCTTGTGGGCTCCGGACTGGACGACACCTTCAATTACGGCAATTTCGGAAGCATCAGCGTGGACGGGGCTGGAGGGAGCGACACCCTCAACTACGTGACTTCCGGTTCCAATACGGAACTGGACAACGTCTCCAACATCGAAAACATCGTCATCAGCGGCGTGAATGCCAGCATCGTGTTCCAGGACACGGTGGCGGCCACGGGTGAAACCGTGACCGTGGACGCCTCGAACCTGACCGGATCCCTCACAGCGGACATCTCCCGCGAGGACGGCGGGTATTATCATTTCACGGGATCGGCTTCAGCGGATCACTTCCTGATGGGCGGGGCCATGAACTCGAACATGCATGTGGACGGCGGCGACGGCGGCGATGAACTCCAGGCCGTGGGCTTGCAGGCTTCCGCTCTGGACAACGTCACCAACGTGGAGACCATCACCCTGCTCAATGGGGACAGTTCGAGCCTCACAGTCCTGGACGGCCTGGCGGGCGCCAGCGGCACGCTGACCGTGGACGCCTCCGCCCTGACCGGGACCAACACTCTGAATTTTAACGGCTCCCAGGAAACAGACGGCGCAGCCTTCCATGTTACGGGCGGCGCCGGGGACGATACCCTCGTGGGCGGCGCGGGAGCGGATACGCTTTCCGGCGGAAACGGGGACGACACCATCGCGGGCGGGGACGGGGCGGACGATTTATCCGGCGGCAGCGGTTCGAACACCCTGTCCTTTGATGGCGAAACCGGAACCCATGCCCTGAACTTCAGCCTCGCGGACACCACGGTCGCGGACACCTATGGGAACAACGACAGCATCAGCGGGTTCGGCAATGTGATCGGCTCGTCCCTGGATGACACCATAGCTGGAACCAACGTGGTGAACATCCTTGCGGGCGGCCTTGGCCACGACAAGCTCGCGGGCGGGGACGGCAACGATGTGTTCCTGTTCCGCAGCGTGACCGAGGGCGGCGACACCATTACGGACTTCCAGCAAGCGAGCGGCGGTTGCGGGGACAACGACATGCTGCGCTTCGAGAGCAGCGAGTTCACGTATACCAACGCCACCTGGAACGCATCGCACTTCGTGGCTGAGGACATTGACGGAAACTATACCGGCGGAGCGGGCTCGGACAGCTCTGCGGTGTTCGTCTACGACACCTCGGGCCACCAGCTCTGGTACGACTCCAACGGCAACGAGGACGGAGGGGCGCACTTGGTTTGCACTGTGGGGGGGGCGGACGCCGATTCCCTGAGCTACGAGAATATCGACTTCACTACCTGAGCGGCCAGACGCTGCACTTTTCAAAGCGCATGATTTCGTGTAGTGGACCGACATATGTTTATATGTCGAAATGTTAAGTATTGCAAAATAACTTGCAAGAAGGCCGGCCTGCTTCTTCTATGCGGTTGCCTCCTCCTGTGCGGTTGCGGCCCTTCGGGCAGCCCGGAGCGTACCGTGGAGTGCGCCATGCAGGCCCTGGCCCGGCTGGATGCCGTGGGCATGGCCCACTATCTCTGTTCGGAAGAGGCCTCGTCCGTGGACTCGATGCGCCGGAGCATGGCCGAGGTCAGGGCGCAGGGCGCGCACATGGAACTTTCCGAAATGCGCTACGAATTGCTGGAACGCTCCGGCGACCAGGCCCGCGTCCGCATGACCGGAATTCTTCTGGCGGACCATCCCACCCAGGGGCCGAGCCGGGAGCGGTTGGATGAAACAGTGCTCTGCCGGGTCGAGAGCGGTCGCTGGAAGGTCTGCGGAGGGTTGATGTAACGGCGTTGTCGCGGTGTCCGCGTTGACCCCTTTGCGCTTTCGGGCTAACCAGGGGCAATTGTACTTCGCACACGCTAGGAGTGACAAAATGACCGATCGAAACCAGGCAGTTGCCGTCCATGTTGGGATGCTCTGCCTTTTGTTTGTTCTGAACGCCTGCGCCCAGACCGGGGAACAGCTCGGCGACCCCCTGTCCGTGGCCCGCAAGGCCGTGGAGATCTCCCTGGCCTACGACCTGGACGGCCTCAGCGCCCTGTCCTGCACGCAGATGCGTAAGCAGATCGCGGAGCAACGCGAGGATTTCCAGGAGACCATGAACATCCTCAAGGGCATGGGCGTTGATCTCAGCCAGGTGCGCTACGACATGAGCGGCGTGACCTTTGAGTTGCTGGAGCAAAGCGAGTATACGGCCAAAGTCCACATGGGCGGCGTGCTCAAGGTCAAGGTTCCGGGACTGGCCGAGGAATCCCAGGAGCAGAACCAGGACATCGAGCTGCGCAAGGAAGAGAACGAATGGCTTGTTTGCAGCGAGATCCAGTCCTGACAGCGTCCTTTTGAATCGGAGCGACTGTGCGCTTGGCCTCTGGCCGTCGAGCGCATTTCCAGACCAGTGAGCGGGGTATCCGGAAGCATGTTTTCCCCGTTGACCCTGGCCCAACGCGGCGCGTATAGCCTGGGCAGAGCAACCTGCAAACGGAGAACCACATGGCCCGCTTCGCTTTTTCGCTGATCCTGCTTGTATTGCCGCTCCTGGCGGCCCCGGCGTTGGCCGGACCCGAACCCGGAACACCCGAGTACGCGGCGCAAATGGTCTATGAGGGCGGGCACAGCCTCAATTACGCGATGATGATCGAGCATGCCTGCATGAGCGAACAGGAGCGCGACGAACTCAAGGCGTTTTTTGAATCCCAGATCGCGGAGCTGCGGGCCGCGGGCGTGGACTTCGACAAGATCGGCTATGACTTCAGCAAGGTGGAATACACACTGCTGGAGCAGGACGCGGATCTTGCCAGGGTGGAGATTCGCGGACCGTATGCCATTCTCTCGCCCACGGGACCGCAATGGGACGAGGATCCGGACCTGCTCCTGGTGCAGCGCATCGACGGCCACTGGAAGATGTGCGGCGACCAGACCCGCTCCAACCTGCCCCTGTCCGATTACCGGCTCTGGATGAAAGACCCTGCCGCCCTGGCAGGAGAGGCCCCGCCGGAACCCGGGGCAAGCCCCGAGGAAGTGGCCCGGGCCTTTTGCGAGGCCGTCTACCGCATCGACGCCGAGGCCATGGAGGCCAACATGTGCAAGGCCATGCGCGATTCCGGGCTGGCGGACATGGCCCAGGGGGCTCTGCGCGAGTTCGAGAGCATGGGCGTGGACTGGTCCGAGGTGAAGCATGACTTCTCGGGCCTGCGCTACGAACTGGTACGTCAGGAAGGCGGCATGGCCGAAGTCCGGCTCACAGGCATGTACAAGCGCACCCACTCCAAGCTGGGCGGGGAGGAGCAGCAGGAGAATCAGGTCTTCACGCTCAAGGCCGAGGATGGCCGCTGGGTGGTCTGCGAATAGCGGTCGCTCCCGTCGAGTTTATCTCTTGCCGCAAGGCAGCGCTGCAAGGCCCCGTTCGCGGGGCCTTGCGCGTTTTCAGGGGCCGGCCCCTTGCCTGCCGTTCATGCCCGATGCATCTCCGCCCCTGCCCGAAGCCCTGCCCCGGGACCCCGTCAAGAGGGAAAATCCGTCCTTTTAAGCCCCTTTTGGTATCCAATTCTGTCCGGCCCGAAAAACCGGGGTTAGGCTACGGGAAAAACCAAAGGAGGTTCAAGTATGGCAGTCGCAGTCGTGAGTGCGTTGGCGGGATTGTTTTCCCTGATCGTGGACGGGGTGCGCGAGCACTTCAAGGGCAAGCAGGAAATCCGCCGCGCCGTGGTGGAGAACAAGGTCAGGCTGGCCCAGTCCAGCCAGGAATTCAACCAGGCCTGGGAAATGAAGCAGCTGGAGAACGCGGGTTGGAAGGACGATGTGCTCTTCTATGCCTGGCTGGCATTCTTTATCTGGTCCGGGTTTGATCCAACGGGAGCGGCGGACGTTCTCCGGGCCTGGGAGGCGTTGCCCGACTGGTTCCTGCAGGTCACGTTCTGGATCGTTGCCGCTGTTCTGGGGGTCAAGAAGATCGGCGACTACCTGCCCGGCGCCCTGCGCGGCGTGCGTTCGGCCCTGGGGCGGGAAGAGGAGCTCCTGGACAGGGTTAAGCCAGGCGGAGGCAAGGATGGAAAGTGAAATCCATGGCTGGCGGGTGGATCGGCGCATCAATCTGGCCACCCTGCTGACTTTGGGGTCCTGCCTGGTCATGGCCATGACCGCCGGAGTCGGCCTGGGGGCGCGGTTGCAGGTCCTGGAAGAGAAGCTCTGCACCCTGGAGCGGCGCGTGGATGAGGCCAGACAGGCCGCGATCAAGGTGGAGCGCATTGAGGAACGGGTCCGGGGCATTCAGGAGATGCTCGTGGACATCCGTTCGGAACTGCGCCGGAGGCCGTGATGGCAGCAAGTACAAAACTGAACCGGAAACAGCGTTGCGCCTTTCTGGACGCCCTCGCCCTCCAGGGGAACGTGACCCAGGCGGCAGCAATCGCGGGCCTGGGCCGTTGGAAGGTCTATGAGCAGCGCAAGGAGGACCCGGAGTTTGCACAACAGTGGGAACAGGCCCTGCGGGAAAGCGAGGACCGGCTGGAGGCCGAGGCAGTGCGCCGGGCTGTGGAAGGCGTGGAAGAACCGTATTTCTACCAGGGCGAACAACGGGGCGCGTCCCGGAAATATTCGGACCAGTTGCTCATGTTCCTGCTGAAGTCGAAACGTCCGGAGCGATTCGGCACCGGCGCTTCCGGCCTGGACGAGGATGGCGCAAACCCCGCTGCGACCGGGGTCGGACCCGTGGTCTTCGAGCTGCATCTCGCAGGGGAAAAAACGGACCCGGCAGAGGCGAAGGAGGGGGGCGACTGAGCGCGTCCAAACTGCGGATACGGTTGGGGAGAGGGTGGATACCGCGAAAGCGCCCGCCCGAGTCCCGGCTCCGAATCCTGTCAACAGGGAAAAAACGTCCTTTTCCTTTCCAAAACCTTTCCAATTTTATCCCGCCCGAAAAACCGGGGCTATGCTCCGGGCATGAACACAGCAAACGAACACATCAGACGGATTCGGTACGTGGCCTCGCCCACCTTGGCCCGGTTTCACGCTTCCGACGCCTTTTGCCGCGGGGTCATGGGACCAGTGGGCTCGGGCAAATCCACGGCCATGTGCATGGAGCTGATCCAGCGGGCGCAACGCCAGGCTCCAGGACCAGGAAACATACGCAGGACGCGCTTTGCCGTGGTAAGGAACACTTATCGTGAGCTTGCCGACACTACTCTGAAAACCTGGTTGGACTGGTTCCCTGAAGATTTGTTCGGGCGCTTCAGCCAGACCAGCATGACCCATGTGCTACGCTTTGGCGACGTGCGCATGGAAGTGCTTTTCCGTTCCCTGGAACGGCCCGGCGACCTGAAGAAATTGTTGTCCCTGGAACTGACCGGCGCCTGGTTCAACGAGGCCAGGGAAATGCCCAAGACCATCGTGGACGCCATGAGCGACCGGGTGGAGCGCTATCCGCCGGAGCGTGACGGCGGTTGCACCTGGGCCGGTGTGGTCATGGACACCAACCCGCCGGATACGGACCACTGGTGGTATCGTCTGGCTGAGGAGCAGCGGCCTGTGGGCTGGGAGTTCTTCAGCCAGCCCGGCGGACTGGTGGAGCGCACCCCGGACGGGAAGGGTCCGCGCTTCGCGCCCAATCCCCTGGCCGAGAATCTCGCCAACCTGCCGCGGGACTATTACGTCAAGCGCATGGAGGGAAAGTCTGACGATCACGTCCGCGTGTACTATTGCTCCAAATACGGCAGCGTGCAGGACGGCAAACCCGTGTACCCGGAGTTCTGCACCTCGGTCCACGTCAGCGGGCAGACGCTGCATGCCGTGGAGGACACGCCCCTGCACGTGGGCCTGGACTTCGGCCTGACCCCGGCGGCGGTTTTCGGGCAAAGGCTGGTTTCCGGACGCTGGCTCTGGCTTGGGGAGCTGGTGGCCGAAGACATGGGCATGACCCGGTTTGCGGAGGAACTGCGCCGGGTGCTGGCGGAGCGCTGGCCCGGCCTGGAGGTGCTGGTGCATGGCGACCCGGCGGGAATGCAGCGCTCCCAGGTGGACGAACGCACGCCCTTTGACATTCTCCGGGCCAGCGGCATCGATGCGCGGCCCGCTCCGAGCAATGACCCCCTGCTCCGGCGGGAGGCCGTGGCCTTGCCGCTCACCCGCATGGTGGACGGCAAGCCGGGGCTGCTGGTTTCGTCGGAGTGTCGTGTGCTGATCAAAGGCATGGCCGGAGCCTACCGCTATCGCCGGGTGGAGATCACCGGAGAGGAGCGCTATCGGGACGAACCGGACAAGAACCGCTATTCCCACGTCTGCGATGCGGCCCAGTACCTGATGATCGGGGCCGGAGAAGGTCGGGCCGTGCTCGGTCGGGAAGCGGCGACACGCCCAGTCAGAACCGAAAATGACTACGATCCGTTCCGGAGGCGGCCATGAGCGTTTGTCCGCTGTTGCTGGCTCCGGCCTGCCACGCGCATTATCCCATGTCCGAATATCTGCACCTGCGGCTCTTTGACGAGGCGGGAACGTACGGGTACGCCGCTGTGGCCGAGCGGGAGGATTGCCTGGAACTGCATTTGGAGATGACCCGCTGGGGGCCGCAGGCCCGGCGCGGTCTGGCAAGGGATCTGGAATGGCTCAAGGCGCGTGCGCGTGCGCTGGGCAAGCTGCGCATCACAGGGATCCGGCAGGAGCCGGGGGTCCCGGACGGTTCCCTGCCCAGGCCGGACCCGCGCTGGCCGAAATTTACGCGGCTGTACGGGTTCAGTGGCCAGTGCGTGCTTCAGGCCGCGTTCCTGGAGCTGGAACCTGAGGCATCCGCACCTGGGGAGGCACGGCCCGCTTGACTCTGGAGCCTGGGCCTGACTAGGGTGTGCCCACTTTGCTCAAGGAGAATCAGATGTCTGTCATTCGTCGCTGTTCCGTCTGGACCTTGCTGCTGGTATTGGCCGCGCCCGCGCTTTGCGTCGCGCAGGAAGCCCCGGAAACCGCCGAGGATGCGGCGGCCCTGCGCCGGGCCTACGATGCCGCGCGGACCCACGAGTACCCCGGCGTGAGCGTGGACAAGGTCCTCAAGGCGGCGGCGCGCATTTTTGAGCTGGCGGACGGCGGGTACACCGTACTCCGGGGCAAGGGCGGCGTCATCGCGCATCGTGAGCGTAGCGATATGGGCAGCATGTTTTCCGAAGAAAAGGGCGATTATTGGTATGTTGACGTCCGGCCCTCAGGGGACGGAGTGATCATGCGGATTCGCCGGGCGTCCGAACCCGACGCGCTGACCTCTCTGGACGCGGAGGAACAGAAGGCCTCTCCGGAGCGGCTCGTGGCTCCGGGAACCCTGGATCCGGAAGAGACCTGGCTCTCGGAGCTGACCGATTCCGGTGCGGTCTACGCCATTTTCTTCAAGCGCATGGACTGGCTGCTGGCGCGCAACAACTACTGGCTCTACTGCCGCGCGGGCGAGGAATACGCCAAGATGGAAAAGCTCTCCGGCACGCTCGACCCGCTCTGCCTGGAAGCCGGAGACAAGCGACCTTCCCTGCGCTAGGCGTCCGCTTCAGTCGAAGCGCACTTCCAGAATGGAAAAATCATCCTCCCAGCCCTCGCGTCCGGCAAGGCTCTGGGTGTGGCGCATCAGATCATCCAGCCCCGGCCGGTTCGTTGCTCTCGCCAACGGAGCCGGGCACTCTTCCTGCCAGTTTCCGGAAATCTTCCCGGTCATGAAGCCCTCGAATTCCTCGAAGGTCCAGATCCGTCCATCCGCAAGCTCCACTTCGTAGACCCCATCCGAAAAGACCAGCAGCCGTTCGCCCGGTTCCAGGGTGGCGCTGCCCGTGACATAGTCCTGGCCCGGAACGCAGCCGAGCAGCATGTTGTGGGTGAAGAGCCGGCGCACTCCATCCGGGCCGAAGAGCAGCGCCGGAGGATGCCCGCCGCCCGCATAGGTCAGGGTGCGGTCGCTCTTGCGCCAGACCCCGTACCACATGGTCAGGAACATGTTGTTGTGCCGGTCCATGGGAAAGGCGTTGTTCAGTGCGGCAAGCACCTGGCCGGGGTCTCGGAAGTCCACGTCCTGGAGCATCCGCGAGTGCAGCACGTTCATCACCGAAACGGAAAGCAGAGCCGCGCCCACGCCATGACCGCTGACATCGTTGAGATAGATGGCGAAATGGTCGCTGTCCAGCCAGTGGTAGCCGAAGGCGTCTCCGCCTAGGGAGCTGGAGGGGACATAGCGCCATTCGCAATGCAGCGGTCCGCAGGGGCCGGGCGCGGGCAGCAAGCGGCGCACGTATTCCGCAGCCGCGTCCAGTTCTGCGGAAAGCAGATCCAGGGCCCGATTCAGCTCCTGGGTGCGCTCGCTGACC
>JBFWMD010000044.1:0-30831 GCA_050251775.1 Desulfovibrio sp. | reverse complement strand
GCTTCGACGGCAAGACCCTGATCCACCCCAAGCAACTGGACGCGGCCAATACCGCCTTCGCCCCCACCGCCCAGGAAGCGGCCGATGCCCGCCGGCTGATCGACGCATGGCAACAAGCCCGCGCAGCGGGCCAGGGCGTGGTGGTGGTGGATGGCAAGCTGGTGGAAAACCTGCACGTGGAAGAGGCCCAGCGCATCCTGGCCCTGGCCGAGGCCATTGCCGCCATCGAATGACATTTTTCCCTGGCGAATGAGAAAGGGCAGGGTAGCTGCACGCGCCTTGCCCTTTTCATTTAACAACGGGCAGATCGTTTCTTTGCGCAACGTCTTTTGCACGCCACCAGACCGCTACAAACCGGCACAGCTCCTTTGTTTCAGTCGAACTAGGATATAAACATTGGTTCCAAACCTATATCCAGGAAGGAGAACACCATGATCAAGAAACGCAGCGCACTCATCGGCCTGACCCTCGCACTCATTAGCCCCTGGGCTATGGCCGACCTGGGCAAGGCCGGCCACGAGATCAAGGAATCGGCCGTAGAAGCGGTAGACAAGACCGTGGAAGTCAGCAAGGAAATCGGCCATGCCACGGCTGAAACCGCCAAGTCGGTAGGCCATGCAGTGGCCAACGGCGCACGCAAGGGCTATCGCGCAACCCGTGAAGCCATCAGCGGCAACTCATCGGCAACTCCCGCCGCCAAGAGCGAAGCCGCGCCGGACTCCGAAGCGAAAAGCAAGTAATGCGAATGAGGCGAGGGTTGAACCATTCGTTTTCACTGGGCACAACCAGCAGGCCAAGCAGATCGTGGCTGGATGCGCCACGGTGGCCCTGGCGGCCCTTTTTCTTCGCCGCCGTTACTTTCTATAATTTAAGCCTTATGCATAACTGAATTGCCCACAGATTCTGTGGAAAACCCCGGCCCGGAGCCGGGGTTTTTCGTTGGTGGGAGCGGGACGAATCGGGGGCGCTGAAAAAATGAGCAGGAAGCCCCTGCGGGGCTGGTGCTCTCACCTGTGGGAATCCGTTCCCTCCGGGGAAGGTGACCCTCTTTCCCCGGAGGGAGCCGTTTCCCTGGCCGTGCCGGTCTGATGCCTGCCCCCGCTGGGGGCGTTGTTCCGTGCTCACGGTTTCTGCGAAACCGCTGCGCTAACCCCCTGGGGCGCTGCCCCAGCCCCCGCCGGGGAATTGGCATTCCCCGGACCCCGCAACCCGGCGCTCTCACCTGTGGGAATCCGTTCCCTCCGGGGAAGGTGACCCTCTTTCCCCGGAGGGAGCCGTTTCCCTGGCCGTGCCGGTCTGATGCCTGCCCCCGCTGGGGGCGTTATTCCGTGCTCGCCGGTTCTGCGAACCGTCTGCGCTGGTGGTGGGCCTGCGGTGAATCCGTTCCCTCCGGGGAAGGTAACCCTCTTTCCCCGGAGGGAGCCGTTTCCCCGGGTCGTACCCGGGTCGTCGCCGCTACGCCCCATGCGGGGCGTGGGGAGTACTCCCCGTTTCTGCGAAACGGGTCCGTGTGGGTGGCTCTTTGCCCGCCTTCGCCGGAATTTCCCCTGGAAATTCCTGGTACTGGCGGGGCGTGCAGCCGGAACCGGGGCGGGGTCTCTAGAGAGCGGGGGGGCGTGGTTCCAGGCTGGGGGGTCAGGCCGCGCTTGCACCGGCCCGGGTTCGTTGCGGGCGAACCTCCCCTTCCGGGGCCGGCGTCGGCCCCTGGCCGGACGGCGCGGGGCTGGTGGTTCCGCTTTCCCTGGCGTGGGAACCGCGCTTGTCCTTCGTGCAGATCCTGACGACGTGCCCCTGACTGGCGCGCTTTGGGGGTGAGCCGTGACCGCCCAGGGACGACTCGCCGCAGCTCAGTCACACCGCCGGGGTGTGACGTGGCCAGGATGATCTATCCCAGGATGGTCACAGTTGCCTGTGACTCGGCCGGCGCCATTGACGATCGAGGAGTCACAGGCGCGGCGTCGCGGCGGCGCTGCATGCGCTTGCGGCAGGCCGGGGTGGCCATAAGGGCCTTGCCCTGGACGAGCCGGCCGCAGCCGCACTCGCAAAGGCTGAATCCACGGAGCGGGCGGGCCTGGGCGATGGCCACCGCCATCATCCGCGCCATGGGCACCGGCACACCGTTGCCGACGGCACGGTAGCGGGCGGACTGGGTGAAGTCGTCCAAGCGGAAATCGGCCGGCAGCCCCTGGAGCTGGCAGAACCGGGACCAGTCGCGGCGCTCGACGCTTGCGCCCTCGGTTGCGGTACAGCAGGGCTCGACGTCGGCCAGGGCGGGCTGGCGCTCAGGGGTAATCACAAAGGACTTGGCGTGGCCGAACTGGAAGTGACGGAGCCGGTTCTGCGGCAAGCCGCACTCGGAGGCGTTCACGTCGATACGCTGGTGGCTGTAGCCCGGGATGCGCAAGTCTGGGACGCCGGAGACGTTCTCCAGGAGCCACCACGTCGGCCGGGCCTCAAGGACGACCCGGCGGAACTCGGCCATCATCTCCTCGCCGTAGCCCGTGGGCGGAGCGCGGCGGGCGCGACTGAAGTCCTGGCAGGGAGAACCGCCAATGACGCCATCGAAGCGCCCCGGGACGGCGTGGAAGTCGCGGATGTCGCCGGCCAGAATCTTATCCGGCCCCCGAACGATGCAGAAGCCCTCTTCCTCGAAACCTCGCCCGAGCAAATCCGCGCCCGGAAACAGCGAGAGCACCAACTGTGACTGAGCTGCCGTGACTTGGCGCCGGCGAGTCACGCCAGGTCGGTCACAGAACAGGTCGGCGGTGAAGCGGTCTTCGGGTTGTTTCATGGGTTACCCCGGCTATGTCGTCAGGGTAAGTGTGACCGAGCTGCCGTGACTTGTCCAGGATCAGTCACGGCAGCTCAGTCACGGGAGACCGGCCTATCAACCTTATCCCGTGGGCCAAGATAGACCGCATTCTCCGGTAGCTGCATGAGCGGATGCGCCTCACGGGCATCAGCCATACGAACAACCCAGGCCGGTAAGGCCGCCGGCAGCTGTTCTCGACGCTGGAGAACCGTCTGCGGCGCAGCTGGCCGAGGCGTAGAGCCGAACTTCGCTGCACGGCGGCATTCCTCAGTATCAGGGCCTGGAGGACAGGCTGCACTGACGACACCGGGAACCATAACCAGGAAGAGGACGAAAGGGCGCATCAAATGGCCCCGAGCGCCTCAAGCCGGCGCCAATGCTTCATAGCCTGATCCGGCGGCAAACGGCCCAAGAGCTCGACAAGCGGACGCTTAGGCTTGGGCAGGGGCTTGGGCACGGCCACGGGCTTGCCACGCAGGCCATCGACGAATTGCAGCAGCCACGGGCGGACCTTAGGCGGCAAGTAGCGCCCCTTGAGGTGCCACGGCGGCAGCATGGACGCGGCGCCCTGGATCGGGCCGGAATCGGTAAAGACCTGACGAGTGTCATAGGCCGAATACAGGTCTTTGGCCTGGTAATACCAACGATCGACAACCAAGGCGTCCTTTTCCAGCCCGTAACGGACCGTGCCGATATGGACCTTCGGCGGCCGAGGTTCCCAGCCGATAATCGTGGCGATCAGAGGACCGATGAAAGGAATGCGCAGGCGATCAGTGCGGCGGCAGGTGACCAGAAATTCAGCCAAACCCTCCCGCACCTGCTTATCAAGCATGTTCGGGTGCTGGATGATGAAGTAAACGTCCCAGCCGAGCTTGCGGGAGTGGAGCAGCCAGTTAATGACGTCGGAGCGGCCCTTGTCCTGAAAGCCGCGGGTGTTGAGCCAAGCCCCCAGTTCGTCAAGGACGATCAGGCCGTTGTCCTCTTCGGCAACCCCTTCCTGGCCGCGGCCGATTTGTTCCAGATCCCGGAGGGACGGTTTGTCAGGGATACGGACGACCTGCACGGGCTTACCGGGTACGCCTGGACGACCCGACATGGCCGGCAGCATATGCTCCAGATAGAGGTCAAGGTTCGTGACGACCCGGCGGCCCTTACGCAAGGCATCGCGGATGCGGCCGACACAGGCCAGGGTTTTGCCGGAGCCAAGCTTGCCGGTAATGACATAGATGGCCATCAGTTCGCCTTGACAACAAGGTCGGTTTTCTTAACGCCGTAATCGAAGGCAGCACGGCAGACGCGGCCGCTGACGATAGCCCCCAACACCATCGTGAAATTGGCCGGGATGAACATCCCAACAGGCGTCAGCAGCCATGCCGGCAGCCAAGCCAAGGTGAGGATGTACTGAAGGATGGCATTAACGCAGCTGATGAAGATCAGGAGGATGGTGCCGAAGGTGAGCAAACCGGCAACAACGGTTGTGTACTTACGGGCGTAGAAAGCGAAAAACGCCGACGCCAGAGCCGGAATGGTTGTGAAAAGAAAAGCGATCAGCTTAGCCATCAGTCAGGCCTCCGAAACATGACGTTGTAGACATCCCAGGCGCCAAAGAGGGCGAACAGCCAACCGATGGTGTCGCGGATGTTGTTAATGGTCGGGCAGAAATCCCAGGAAACGGGGATATGGCTAACCTCACCGGTAAACGGCGAACAGACGCCAACAGGGGGAGTCCAGACCCAGGAGAACCAATTGTTTTTGTCTTGCTGGTAGGCGTTGGGGATGGCGTCAAACTGCCCCTTCAAGTCGTCGTCAAGCTTCTTCGACTTGGCCGGGTCCCAAACGTCAGTCGCCGTCGGCGCCGTGAGGGTGCCGCCCTTGAGCTCATCGTAAATCTTGGCCTGAGTGGCCTCGCGGTTGTAGTCGGTCGGCAGATTCAGGCTATTGGACAGGGGTGCAGAACCGTTGACGGCCTGACTCAGCGTGCCGGAGTACGTGGCCGTGTTGTTGTTTGTGACCACGCCATTACTGTTAATGGTCACGGAGTTGTATGTGACCTGATTGTTGTTCGTTGTTGTGTTGAAGGTCTGGGCCCAGTTCTCGACCTTCATGCCACCGTCAGGGGTGCTGGTGATCGTGGTTTGAGCCGGCTGGCCCAACTCGTTTGGGCCGGTCTGAACAATGGGGTTAGACGGCGTGGTGAGCGTGGCGTTGTCCGGGTCCTGGGGATCAGGCACCCAACCGGTGGACGTGCTGTTGAGGACCGCCACACCGTCAGAATCGCGCATGACCTTTGTGGGATCGGTCAAGTTACAGGTGCTGCCGCTCAAGGTGTAGCCGGAGGGGCAGGAGACAACGGGATAAATGGAGGAATCCATATAGCCAGCACAGGAAAACCAGAATTGCTGGCCCGGGGTGTACTGCACCGGAAAAGTAGCCGTGAGTGACAGATCCGGCCGCATATTCTTACAGGAAAGCTGGGCGCACTTTTTAACGTCATCCATGCAGACCTGCGGAAGGTAGGCACCGCGAAACCCCGTAAGAGTCGGGGTAGTAGCCGGGGGGTTGATGGTTTCGCGGGGGGCATTGGAACTTCTCATGCAGATGATGCTGCCGGTGGCCTCAAGGCAGACCGTAGCGACGGTGACAGCGAGGCCAACAACGGGATTCATCGCGACAGCGCCAACCGCGCCACCTACACCGGCAATGATCTGGCCAGTCCGGACAAGAGCGCCTACCTTCGGTGCATAGGTGTAAACGCCCCCTACTAGGGTCATCGGAATTGTGACGGCGCGGGCCGGCATGACGACGACGAACCAGCCGAAGATCACGGCCATCAGGGCAGAAAAAAAGCGCCGGAGGGGCGCAGGGTCAAGGCGCATGGTTGAAGCCTCGATTTGGGGGAATGAGACAACCGCAGTCAGCGTTGTGCAGCGGCTCAGCCTGGGGGGCGCGGGCCACGGCTGCGCCATGTCCCACACCCCCCAGGCTGGCCGCAGGGACAGAAGGGCGAGCCGCGAACCACGCCACCACCAACAGCGCGACGGCAAAACAAGCGACTCGCACCTAGGCCCCCAGCGCTTAAATCTTGTTGGCGAAGCGCTTGACCAGCTTGATGCCGATCGTCATACCCAGGATGGCGATCACCACGGGAAGGACCAGATCACGGATGGCACCGGCGTCGGTCTGGATGCCGGTCATCGCGGCGGTGAGGGCCGGGGGAACGTCGGCCATGGCGGAGGAAACGCTGGCGGCAGCCAGGACGGAAGCGAAGACGAGTTTGTGGCGCAGTTGCATGGTGATACTCCTTCTGGTTGAAAAAACGGGTCAGATAAGGTCGAAAAAACGGCGGATGGCGTAGAGCATGTGCCCCGCCGCAAAACCGGCACCCCAGACCCCAAAAAGGGCGCCGGCCCACAACGCAAAATCGGCGTTCGTCATCGGTGCATGCCCGACTGGAAGCCGTGGCAGAAGGCCAGAAAACCGATGCCGATCAGGACCATGGTTTGGTAGTCAACCGTGCTCATGGCATGCCCCAGGGGACGACGACGAGGACGGACAAAGCGAGGCCGAAGAGGAAGGCCAAGGCGTTACGGATGGCGGGGGTCATGGCCTTCCTGTTCGAAAAGCGCCTTTTCTTCGGGCGGGAGAGGGGGGGCCGGGGGGCACTCGGTAAGGCGTTCCCGGATGTAGCCGATGGCGGAAACGGCGATGGTGGTCAGGACGTGGGCCAGGGCCAGGGCGGTGAAGCCCGAAGTGATGGCCTGGACGATGGCTTGAGTGTTGGCGTCCATCAGTCACCCCGCAGAACGAGGAAGCCCGAAAGGGCAAAGGGCATAACAAGCGCCACCCCCAAAACCAAAACGGCATACGCGAGATCGGACGAATAGCGATCCATTTCCTCCCGGGCTGCCTGGGCCTCTTTGCCGCGCTGCACGTAGCAATCGAAGTCACAGGGGGCCGGCGGCGTGGCAGGGGCGCACGCCGAAACGGAAAGAATGGCGAGGACGAGAAGGAGGCGCGGCATTAGGGGGTATCCGTATTTGCTGGTTGATTTGACGTTGTGCTATGCAGCAATAGACGGTAAAACTTCAGCATGGGCCAGCAACGCGGCTCGCGCATTCTGAGTGTCATCGTGGTCGCTAGCCGGGTCAAAGCCTTCCACCTCGCATGCAGCGTTTTGAGCGTATTCATCGGCCAACGCCATCAATTTCTCAAGCCATTCCGTTTTGTTCATATGTCACTCCACCAGACTATTTGTGCAACGCAATATCAAATCAGGCCATCAACCACTAATTACGGATACCCGCATTAGGCAGCCCTCCGCTCGACCTCGGGAAGGCCGTACCACTCCGGCGCCGTTTGAGGTGCGAGGGTGATGCGGGGGAGGGCGTCAAGGTGCCGCTGCAGGGCATCCTCGCAGTTCGGCCGGCCGTCGACGTGCCGGGGTTCGGTGGCATCGATGCCCAGTTCGTCACGCAGGCGCTTGGTGATGCGGTAAAAGGTGGCGCGGCTGTAGAGGGTGCGAAGGTCGTCACCGCGAATCCAGTGCAGGGCCGCGGAGCGGAGTTTGGGATCTAGCTGGGCGACAAGACGGGCTTCGTGGTCAGGGGTGGCAGCGAAGAGAAAATGGGTCTGGGCTTCGAACAGGCTGATGATCTTTGCCATGGTGGCGTCTCCGAGGAATCGGCATCCGTTGTCACGGAGGAAGTGGGGACCCCATTTGCATTCAATGCGCACGAGGCCGGTGTCGCGGGCGTACTGGTATTCCTGGCTTGATTTGATGCGGGCCTTGGCGGCCTCACCCTTGGCGTGGGCGAGCATTTCCTCGGCCTTGCGGTAAATGACGAGGGCTTTGTGGAGAGGCTTGTTCTTGCTTGCGAGGTTGCCAAAACGGATGGTCTCGGTAGCCCACCGGGTCTTACTGATGCGGGCCGCCCGCTGGCTTCCGAGGTGGCGCATAGCTTCGATGGCAAGAGCTTCGGAGCCGGTGCAGTAGTTACGGGTAGCGTGCAGTTCGTTGAGGACCGCGCCGGTCCATTCCCATGTCAGGCCCAGACCCAGGTCGCGGTCGGTAACGCTATTGCGGGCCACACGCTCGCCCGACGTGAAAGGGGGCAGACCCTCGCGGTCATGGAGGACGGCATTGAGCTTGGCAATGGTGTCGTCAATGCCGTAGTTGAAGACGTTGTCCGGGCGATCCAGGCGGCCAACGTTGCCGGAGACCGAAACGGTGGAGCCGTCACAACGGGCCATGACGGCGGTGGAGTGGGAGCCTTCGAGACGGGTGGAGGGGAGGGCATAACCGGTGAGGTCACCCCGGGCGATCTTGATCCCTTCCAGGATTTCGCCTTCCAGGTCACCGGGCGCCGGCCGGGTCAATTCGATGATGTTCTTGGCCTTGAGCCGGAGGTCGCCGCCGACAATAGGCAGGTCGGTCCGGTGGTGGTTTTGCTTCACCACGATCCAGTCAATGAACGTCGGTTCCATACCCTTAGATTTGTCTCATTTTGAGACTTCACACCGCTCTTTACTTGTAAGCGGTGTGGAGCCGTTGGAGGGGGTGCGGAAGAGGGCAGCGCCCAGCCGGCGAAAAAAGCGCCGGACCGGACCTACCGGGCGGTAAATCCGGGCGTGCTCTTTGACCAGGGAGGGATGGCCGTACATGGTCAAACAGGGAGGGGGAAGGGGAGGCCGGCCTCGGCGGCAAACAGCACGGCCTCGACGTGATCCGGAGAGATCGCCCAGGAAGCGCACCGCATGAGCGCATACGTGACGATGGGCGACACACCCCCGCGCAGGACGAAATCGCGCCCGTGAAGCTCATGGAGGGCACGTAGGGCGTCGATTTGCTCAAGGGTGAGGCCCGGGTATTCCCGAGGCTGCGAAATCATCGCCACGGCCTCAGATGGCGATCAGGCGATTGTCGGCGGTACGGACGGTGCTTTGTTCGCCCGTATCCCGGTCGGTGACGTTGAACTGGCGCCGGAACCCGGCGAGCTGCACCTTGACCTTGATGTCCTGGCCGGACTCGCCCAGGGGTTCGGCGGAGAACACCTCGACGGAGGCCGGGGACGAGAAGCTATCGGGAGCGGGCAGGATCAGGACGGTGGCGAACTTGTGGTCGGAGTTTTTCAGGCGGCGCTGAATGGCGATGCGGCCGGAAACGATGGCGACGTTGAACTGGGGGGCGGGCTTCTGGACTTCGGCGGGAACGGTGCTCATGGCGGGGAATCCTTCCGGGGCTATCAGGGTCTGTGGTAGAAAGCGGTCAACCTCAACCGCTGATGCCGTACAAATGTCCGGCAGCGAGCGGAACCTACCGTACAAACGTACGGCATGTAAATATGACTTTTGGCATAGGCGCCCTATGACCCCCGCAGAACTGATTGACCAGGTGAAGGAAAAGACAGGCTCTCGCAGCTACTACGCCTTGGCGCAGACCCTGGAAATCCCCGAAGAAACAATCGCCAGCTACCGGCGTGGCCGGACCTTCCCGGACCCCTACGCCTGCACGAAATTCGCCATCGTGCTCGGCCAGGACCCGGTCCAGCTAATCGCCGAGATGGAGCTCCAACGGGAAAAGAACGAACGGAAGAAGGACTTCTGGCGGGGTTTTTTATCGCGTGCCAGGAAGGGAACCGTCGCCGGCATCCTGGCGTTGACCTGTTTCGCTTCCTTCTTGAACGCCGGCGCCGGGCGTGGTGGACTTCCTGAACCGAGTCAGGCCGTGGCCGTTGCGGCCACGGTGGGCCTTATGGCCCTTTTTCTTCGCCGCCGTTACTTTCTATAATTTAAGCCTTATGCATAACTGAATTGCCCACAGATTCTGTGGAAAACCCCGGCCCGGAGCCGGGGTTTTTCGTTGGTGGGAGCGGGACGAATCGGGGGCGCTGAAAAAATGAGCAGGAAGCCCCTGCGGGGCTGGTGCTCTCACCTGTGGGAATCCGTTCCCTCCGGGGAAGGTGACCCTCTTTCCCCGGAGGGAGCCGTTTCCCTGGCCGTGCCGGTCTGATGCCTGCCCCCGCTGGGGGCGTTGTTCCGTGCTCACGGTTTCTGCGAAACCGCTGCGCTAACCCCCTGGGGCGCTGCCCCAGCCCCCGCCGGGGAATTGGCATTCCCCGGACCCCGCAACCCGGCGCTCTCACCTGTGGGAATCCGTTCCCTCCGGGGAAGGTGACCCTCTTTCCCCGGAGGGAGCCGTTTCCCTGGCCGTGCCGGTCTGATGCCTGCCCCCGCTGGGGGCGTTATTCCGTGCTCGCCGGTTCTGCGAACCGTCTGCGCTGGTGGTGGGCCTGCGGTGAATCCGTTCCCTCCGGGGAAGGTAACCCTCTTTCCCCGGAGGGAGCCGTTTCCCCGGGTCGTACCCGGGTCGTCGCCGCTACGCCCCATGCGGGGCGTGGGGAGTACTCCCCGTTTCTGCGAAACGGGTCCGTGTGGGTGGCTCTTTGCCCGCCTTCGCCGGAATTTCCCCTGGAAATTCCTGGTACTGGCGGGGCGTGCAGCCGGAACCGGGGCGGGGTCTCTAGAGAGCGGGGGGGCGTGGTTCCAGGCTGGGGGGTCAGGCCGCGCTTGCACCGGCCCGGGTTCGTTGCGGGCGAACCTCCCCTTCCGGGGCCGGCGTCGGCCCCTGGCCGGACGGCGCGGGGCTGGTGGTTCCGCTTTCCCTGGCGTGGGAACCGCGCTTGTCCTTCGTGCAGATCCTGACGACGTGCCCCTGACTGGCGCGCTTTGGGGGTGAGCCGTGACCGCCCAGGGACGACTCGCCGCAGCTCAGTCACACCGCCGGGGTGTGACGTGGCCAGGATGATCTATCCCAGGATGGTCACAGTTGCCTGTGACTCGGCCGGCGCCATTGACGATCGAGGAGTCACAGGCGCGGCGTCGCGGCGGCGCTGCATGCGCTTGCGGCAGGCCGGGGTGGCCATAAGGGCCTTGCCCTGGACGAGCCGGCCGCAGCCGCACTCGCAAAGGCTGAATCCACGGAGCGGGCGGGCCTGGGCGATGGCCACCGCCATCATCCGCGCCATGGGCACCGGCACACCGTTGCCGACGGCACGGTAGCGGGCGGACTGGGTGAAGTCGTCCAAGCGGAAATCGGCCGGCAGCCCCTGGAGCTGGCAGAACCGGGACCAGTCGCGGCGCTCGACGCTTGCGCCCTCGGTTGCGGTACAGCAGGGCTCGACGTCGGCCAGGGCGGGCTGGCGCTCAGGGGTAATCACAAAGGACTTGGCGTGGCCGAACTGGAAGTGACGGAGCCGGTTCTGCGGCAAGCCGCACTCGGAGGCGTTCACGTCGATACGCTGGTGGCTGTAGCCCGGGATGCGCAAGTCTGGGACGCCGGAGACGTTCTCCAGGAGCCACCACGTCGGCCGGGCCTCAAGGACGACCCGGCGGAACTCGGCCATCATCTCCTCGCCGTAGCCCGTGGGCGGAGCGCGGCGGGCGCGACTGAAGTCCTGGCAGGGAGAACCGCCAATGACGCCATCGAAGCGCCCCGGGACGGCGTGGAAGTCGCGGATGTCGCCGGCCAGAATCTTATCCGGCCCCCGAACGATGCAGAAGCCCTCTTCCTCGAAACCTCGCCCGAGCAAATCCGCGCCCGGAAACAGCGAGAGCACCAACTGTGACTGAGCTGCCGTGACTTGGCGCCGGCGAGTCACGCCAGGTCGGTCACAGAACAGGTCGGCGGTGAAGCGGTCTTCGGGTTGTTTCATGGGTTACCCCGGCTATGTCGTCAGGGTAAGTGTGACCGAGCTGCCGTGACTTGTCCAGGATCAGTCACGGCAGCTCAGTCACGGGAGACCGGCCTATCAACCTTATCCCGTGGGCCAAGATAGACCGCATTCTCCGGTAGCTGCATGAGCGGATGCGCCTCACGGGCATCAGCCATACGAACAACCCAGGCCGGTAAGGCCGCCGGCAGCTGTTCTCGACGCTGGAGAACCGTCTGCGGCGCAGCTGGCCGAGGCGTAGAGCCGAACTTCGCTGCACGGCGGCATTCCTCAGTATCAGGGCCTGGAGGACAGGCTGCACTGACGACACCGGGAACCATAACCAGGAAGAGGACGAAAGGGCGCATCAAATGGCCCCGAGCGCCTCAAGCCGGCGCCAATGCTTCATAGCCTGATCCGGCGGCAAACGGCCCAAGAGCTCGACAAGCGGACGCTTAGGCTTGGGCAGGGGCTTGGGCACGGCCACGGGCTTGCCACGCAGGCCATCGACGAATTGCAGCAGCCACGGGCGGACCTTAGGCGGCAAGTAGCGCCCCTTGAGGTGCCACGGCGGCAGCATGGACGCGGCGCCCTGGATCGGGCCGGAATCGGTAAAGACCTGACGAGTGTCATAGGCCGAATACAGGTCTTTGGCCTGGTAATACCAACGATCGACAACCAAGGCGTCCTTTTCCAGCCCGTAACGGACCGTGCCGATATGGACCTTCGGCGGCCGAGGTTCCCAGCCGATAATCGTGGCGATCAGAGGACCGATGAAAGGAATGCGCAGGCGATCAGTGCGGCGGCAGGTGACCAGAAATTCAGCCAAACCCTCCCGCACCTGCTTATCAAGCATGTTCGGGTGCTGGATGATGAAGTAAACGTCCCAGCCGAGCTTGCGGGAGTGGAGCAGCCAGTTAATGACGTCGGAGCGGCCCTTGTCCTGAAAGCCGCGGGTGTTGAGCCAAGCCCCCAGTTCGTCAAGGACGATCAGGCCGTTGTCCTCTTCGGCAACCCCTTCCTGGCCGCGGCCGATTTGTTCCAGATCCCGGAGGGACGGTTTGTCAGGGATACGGACGACCTGCACGGGCTTACCGGGTACGCCTGGACGACCCGACATGGCCGGCAGCATATGCTCCAGATAGAGGTCAAGGTTCGTGACGACCCGGCGGCCCTTACGCAAGGCATCGCGGATGCGGCCGACACAGGCCAGGGTTTTGCCGGAGCCAAGCTTGCCGGTAATGACATAGATGGCCATCAGTTCGCCTTGACAACAAGGTCGGTTTTCTTAACGCCGTAATCGAAGGCAGCACGGCAGACGCGGCCGCTGACGATAGCCCCCAACACCATCGTGAAATTGGCCGGGATGAACATCCCAACAGGCGTCAGCAGCCATGCCGGCAGCCAAGCCAAGGTGAGGATGTACTGAAGGATGGCATTAACGCAGCTGATGAAGATCAGGAGGATGGTGCCGAAGGTGAGCAAACCGGCAACAACGGTTGTGTACTTACGGGCGTAGAAAGCGAAAAACGCCGACGCCAGAGCCGGAATGGTTGTGAAAAGAAAAGCGATCAGCTTAGCCATCAGTCAGGCCTCCGAAACATGACGTTGTAGACATCCCAGGCGCCAAAGAGGGCGAACAGCCAACCGATGGTGTCGCGGATGTTGTTAATGGTCGGGCAGAAATCCCAGGAAACGGGGATATGGCTAACCTCACCGGTAAACGGCGAACAGACGCCAACAGGGGGAGTCCAGACCCAGGAGAACCAATTGTTTTTGTCTTGCTGGTAGGCGTTGGGGATGGCGTCAAACTGCCCCTTCAAGTCGTCGTCAAGCTTCTTCGACTTGGCCGGGTCCCAAACGTCAGTCGCCGTCGGCGCCGTGAGGGTGCCGCCCTTGAGCTCATCGTAAATCTTGGCCTGAGTGGCCTCGCGGTTGTAGTCGGTCGGCAGATTCAGGCTATTGGACAGGGGTGCAGAACCGTTGACGGCCTGACTCAGCGTGCCGGAGTACGTGGCCGTGTTGTTGTTTGTGACCACGCCATTACTGTTAATGGTCACGGAGTTGTATGTGACCTGATTGTTGTTCGTTGTTGTGTTGAAGGTCTGGGCCCAGTTCTCGACCTTCATGCCACCGTCAGGGGTGCTGGTGATCGTGGTTTGAGCCGGCTGGCCCAACTCGTTTGGGCCGGTCTGAACAATGGGGTTAGACGGCGTGGTGAGCGTGGCGTTGTCCGGGTCCTGGGGATCAGGCACCCAACCGGTGGACGTGCTGTTGAGGACCGCCACACCGTCAGAATCGCGCATGACCTTTGTGGGATCGGTCAAGTTACAGGTGCTGCCGCTCAAGGTGTAGCCGGAGGGGCAGGAGACAACGGGATAAATGGAGGAATCCATATAGCCAGCACAGGAAAACCAGAATTGCTGGCCCGGGGTGTACTGCACCGGAAAAGTAGCCGTGAGTGACAGATCCGGCCGCATATTCTTACAGGAAAGCTGGGCGCACTTTTTAACGTCATCCATGCAGACCTGCGGAAGGTAGGCACCGCGAAACCCCGTAAGAGTCGGGGTAGTAGCCGGGGGGTTGATGGTTTCGCGGGGGGCATTGGAACTTCTCATGCAGATGATGCTGCCGGTGGCCTCAAGGCAGACCGTAGCGACGGTGACAGCGAGGCCAACAACGGGATTCATCGCGACAGCGCCAACCGCGCCACCTACACCGGCAATGATCTGGCCAGTCCGGACAAGAGCGCCTACCTTCGGTGCATAGGTGTAAACGCCCCCTACTAGGGTCATCGGAATTGTGACGGCGCGGGCCGGCATGACGACGACGAACCAGCCGAAGATCACGGCCATCAGGGCAGAAAAAAAGCGCCGGAGGGGCGCAGGGTCAAGGCGCATGGTTGAAGCCTCGATTTGGGGGAATGAGACAACCGCAGTCAGCGTTGTGCAGCGGCTCAGCCTGGGGGGCGCGGGCCACGGCTGCGCCATGTCCCACACCCCCCAGGCTGGCCGCAGGGACAGAAGGGCGAGCCGCGAACCACGCCACCACCAACAGCGCGACGGCAAAACAAGCGACTCGCACCTAGGCCCCCAGCGCTTAAATCTTGTTGGCGAAGCGCTTGACCAGCTTGATGCCGATCGTCATACCCAGGATGGCGATCACCACGGGAAGGACCAGATCACGGATGGCACCGGCGTCGGTCTGGATGCCGGTCATCGCGGCGGTGAGGGCCGGGGGAACGTCGGCCATGGCGGAGGAAACGCTGGCGGCAGCCAGGACGGAAGCGAAGACGAGTTTGTGGCGCAGTTGCATGGTGATACTCCTTCTGGTTGAAAAAACGGGTCAGATAAGGTCGAAAAAACGGCGGATGGCGTAGAGCATGTGCCCCGCCGCAAAACCGGCACCCCAGACCCCAAAAAGGGCGCCGGCCCACAACGCAAAATCGGCGTTCGTCATCGGTGCATGCCCGACTGGAAGCCGTGGCAGAAGGCCAGAAAACCGATGCCGATCAGGACCATGGTTTGGTAGTCAACCGTGCTCATGGCATGCCCCAGGGGACGACGACGAGGACGGACAAAGCGAGGCCGAAGAGGAAGGCCAAGGCGTTACGGATGGCGGGGGTCATGGCCTTCCTGTTCGAAAAGCGCCTTTTCTTCGGGCGGGAGAGGGGGGGCCGGGGGGCACTCGGTAAGGCGTTCCCGGATGTAGCCGATGGCGGAAACGGCGATGGTGGTCAGGACGTGGGCCAGGGCCAGGGCGGTGAAGCCCGAAGTGATGGCCTGGACGATGGCTTGAGTGTTGGCGTCCATCAGTCACCCCGCAGAACGAGGAAGCCCGAAAGGGCAAAGGGCATAACAAGCGCCACCCCCAAAACCAAAACGGCATACGCGAGATCGGACGAATAGCGATCCATTTCCTCCCGGGCTGCCTGGGCCTCTTTGCCGCGCTGCACGTAGCAATCGAAGTCACAGGGGGCCGGCGGCGTGGCAGGGGCGCACGCCGAAACGGAAAGAATGGCGAGGACGAGAAGGAGGCGCGGCATTAGGGGGTATCCGTATTTGCTGGTTGATTTGACGTTGTGCTATGCAGCAATAGACGGTAAAACTTCAGCATGGGCCAGCAACGCGGCTCGCGCATTCTGAGTGTCATCGTGGTCGCTAGCCGGGTCAAAGCCTTCCACCTCGCATGCAGCGTTTTGAGCGTATTCATCGGCCAACGCCATCAATTTCTCAAGCCATTCCGTTTTGTTCATATGTCACTCCACCAGACTATTTGTGCAACGCAATATCAAATCAGGCCATCAACCACTAATTACGGATACCCGCATTAGGCAGCCCTCCGCTCGACCTCGGGAAGGCCGTACCACTCCGGCGCCGTTTGAGGTGCGAGGGTGATGCGGGGGAGGGCGTCAAGGTGCCGCTGCAGGGCATCCTCGCAGTTCGGCCGGCCGTCGACGTGCCGGGGTTCGGTGGCATCGATGCCCAGTTCGTCACGCAGGCGCTTGGTGATGCGGTAAAAGGTGGCGCGGCTGTAGAGGGTGCGAAGGTCGTCACCGCGAATCCAGTGCAGGGCCGCGGAGCGGAGTTTGGGATCTAGCTGGGCGACAAGACGGGCTTCGTGGTCAGGGGTGGCAGCGAAGAGAAAATGGGTCTGGGCTTCGAACAGGCTGATGATCTTTGCCATGGTGGCGTCTCCGAGGAATCGGCATCCGTTGTCACGGAGGAAGTGGGGACCCCATTTGCATTCAATGCGCACGAGGCCGGTGTCGCGGGCGTACTGGTATTCCTGGCTTGATTTGATGCGGGCCTTGGCGGCCTCACCCTTGGCGTGGGCGAGCATTTCCTCGGCCTTGCGGTAAATGACGAGGGCTTTGTGGAGAGGCTTGTTCTTGCTTGCGAGGTTGCCAAAACGGATGGTCTCGGTAGCCCACCGGGTCTTACTGATGCGGGCCGCCCGCTGGCTTCCGAGGTGGCGCATAGCTTCGATGGCAAGAGCTTCGGAGCCGGTGCAGTAGTTACGGGTAGCGTGCAGTTCGTTGAGGACCGCGCCGGTCCATTCCCATGTCAGGCCCAGACCCAGGTCGCGGTCGGTAACGCTATTGCGGGCCACACGCTCGCCCGACGTGAAAGGGGGCAGACCCTCGCGGTCATGGAGGACGGCATTGAGCTTGGCAATGGTGTCGTCAATGCCGTAGTTGAAGACGTTGTCCGGGCGATCCAGGCGGCCAACGTTGCCGGAGACCGAAACGGTGGAGCCGTCACAACGGGCCATGACGGCGGTGGAGTGGGAGCCTTCGAGACGGGTGGAGGGGAGGGCATAACCGGTGAGGTCACCCCGGGCGATCTTGATCCCTTCCAGGATTTCGCCTTCCAGGTCACCGGGCGCCGGCCGGGTCAATTCGATGATGTTCTTGGCCTTGAGCCGGAGGTCGCCGCCGACAATAGGCAGGTCGGTCCGGTGGTGGTTTTGCTTCACCACGATCCAGTCAATGAACGTCGGTTCCATACCCTTAGATTTGTCTCATTTTGAGACTTCACACCGCTCTTTACTTGTAAGCGGTGTGGAGCCGTTGGAGGGGGTGCGGAAGAGGGCAGCGCCCAGCCGGCGAAAAAAGCGCCGGACCGGACCTACCGGGCGGTAAATCCGGGCGTGCTCTTTGACCAGGGAGGGATGGCCGTACATGGTCAAACAGGGAGGGGGAAGGGGAGGCCGGCCTCGGCGGCAAACAGCACGGCCTCGACGTGATCCGGAGAGATCGCCCAGGAAGCGCACCGCATGAGCGCATACGTGACGATGGGCGACACACCCCCGCGCAGGACGAAATCGCGCCCGTGAAGCTCATGGAGGGCACGTAGGGCGTCGATTTGCTCAAGGGTGAGGCCCGGGTATTCCCGAGGCTGCGAAATCATCGCCACGGCCTCAGATGGCGATCAGGCGATTGTCGGCGGTACGGACGGTGCTTTGTTCGCCCGTATCCCGGTCGGTGACGTTGAACTGGCGCCGGAACCCGGCGAGCTGCACCTTGACCTTGATGTCCTGGCCGGACTCGCCCAGGGGTTCGGCGGAGAACACCTCGACGGAGGCCGGGGACGAGAAGCTATCGGGAGCGGGCAGGATCAGGACGGTGGCGAACTTGTGGTCGGAGTTTTTCAGGCGGCGCTGAATGGCGATGCGGCCGGAAACGATGGCGACGTTGAACTGGGGGGCGGGCTTCTGGACTTCGGCGGGAACGGTGCTCATGGCGGGGAATCCTTCCGGGGCTATCAGGGTCTGTGGTAGAAAGCGGTCAACCTCAACCGCTGATGCCGTACAAATGTCCGGCAGCGAGCGGAACCTACCGTACAAACGTACGGCATGTAAATATGACTTTTGGCATAGGCGCCCTATGACCCCCGCAGAACTGATTGACCAGGTGAAGGAAAAGACAGGCTCTCGCAGCTACTACGCCTTGGCGCAGACCCTGGAAATCCCCGAAGAAACAATCGCCAGCTACCGGCGTGGCCGGACCTTCCCGGACCCCTACGCCTGCACGAAATTCGCCATCGTGCTCGGCCAGGACCCGGTCCAGCTAATCGCCGAGATGGAGCTCCAACGGGAAAAGAACGAACGGAAGAAGGACTTCTGGCGGGGTTTTTTATCGCGTGCCAGGAAGGGAACCGTCGCCGGCATCCTGGCGTTGACCTGTTTCGCTTCCTTCTTGAACGCCGGCGCCGGGCGTGGTGGACTTCCTGAACCGAGTCAGGCCGTGGCCGTTGCGGCCACGGTGGGCCTTATGGCCCTTTTTCTTCGCCGCCGTTACTTTCTATAATTTGTATTATGTAAAATAAACTAAGGTTCTTTTAGAGCAACAAGCTTGGCGATGGTCTCCTCGCCGTGGCAGGTGCTTAGCCGATACACTTAACTAAGAACAATAGGCAATGACGATCAGGAGACGCCATGAGACCACAAGAATTGCTTTGCGGACTGGATGATGAGCCCAACAACGGCGGAGGCAGTAATGCGACCTTCGCCAACCTGCTGCGTTATGAGCGGCAGGCGCCGGTGCGGCAGATTTCGTACTACGTCTGTGGCGAAATCCAGGAGCCCCAGTACTACACCGAGCTGTTCTACACCCTGCGCAGCGCCGGCCCTACGGACCTGATCTACCTTCACCTCAACTCCCCTGGCGGGGATTTCGATACCGGGCTGCAGATCATCAACAACATGCTGGCTTCCGAAGCCCAGGTCATCACGGTACTCGAGGCCCGCGCCTACTCGATGGCGGCCATGATTTTCCTGGCCGGGGACGAATTGATCGTCCATGACAACTGCCAGCTCATGTTCCATACCTATTCCGGCAATTTTGTCGGCAAAGGCAACGAACAGCAGGCCCAGGTGGTGGCCATCGCCAGTTGGTTCGAGAAGGTGATGACCAGAATCTGCACGCCGTTCCTCACCAAAGGGGAAATCGACCGCATCCAACACGGCAGCGATGTTTGGCTGGACTCGGACGAAATCCGCCGCCGGCTGGCGCGTATCAAGCGTAACCAAGGCAAATCCGTCGTGCGGCAGAGAAAGGAACACCCCGCGTCGGAAGATGGACAAGGTTGAGCCCTCTTCTTCCGCCCAGTCGGTTTCCTACCTCTTCAGCCCGCTCAGCTGCAGCAAAACACCACGCAGGCGAGTTGCCTTTCGACGAAATTTCGTCTTTTTATCAATGAGATAATTCGTCGCCGCTGTCATTTTTTTGCAACATGGACAATGCCAACGTAATCAGTTCAGAATTGGCTATAGTGAAGTCGTGAAGTCATATTCACAGGGTCGATGCAATTGGCCCGCATATCCAATCTGCTGAACCGGGGAAGCCCTCTGACACGCTGCCCCCGCCGGAGACAAGGCAATGGGCGGTTTGCGCATACTGCACCTCGAAGATAATTCGGATGACAGCGAGCTCATCCGGATCACCCTGTCCCTGGCCGGTATCGATGCCGAGATCCGGCTGGTGGCAAGCCGCCAGGATTACGTGGCGGGCCTGCACGACTTCACCCCCGACATCATCCTGGCGGACTACAACCTACCGGGATTCAGCGGCCTGGAAGGCCTGGAAATCCGCAACGAGCAGGCCCCGGACATCCCCCTCATCTTCGTTACCGGTTCCCTCGGCGACGATCTGGCGGTAACCACCCTGCGCCTTGGCGCAACCGATTTCGTTCTCAAGGATCGCATGGCCCGGCTGCCGGATGCCATCCAGCGGGCCCGTCAGGAATCCGAGCAACGGCTCGAACGCCGCCGCCTCGACGTCGAACTGGCTGCCGAGCGGGAAGTGATGCGCGCCACCCTCGATTCGGCCCAGGCCGCCATTGTCGTCCTCGACGGATTGGGCACCATCGTCAGCGCCAATCCCCGGGCGACCAGCATGGTGGGTGCCACCCCCGCAAGCCTACCAGGGTGGGCGTTCTGGGAGGTGTTCCCCTCCCCTTCCAACGCCGGTAATGCCCGGGAGCAAGTGCGCCTCGCCCTGGAATGGCCCCACTTGCCCGCCCGGGACAGTTGGACCATGACCACCGTGGGCGGACGGGTCGTCACCTGGACCTCCGGCACCATAACCAGCCCGGGGCGCGCCGAACGGGTGGTGCTGAGCGGCATCGACATCACCGAGCAACGCCAGGCGGAGCACCGGGTTCATTACCTGGGCCACTTCGACCAGACCACTGGATTACCGAACCGCCAGCACTTTCTCCAGAACCTGGAAGAACGGTGCGGCAAACGGAATGTCGGCACGCCCTCGGTGCTCGCCGTCATGCTTATCGCCTTGCAGCGGCTGGAAGAAATCACTGACAGCGACGGTGAGGAGGCCATCGACCGCATTTGCCAGGCCATGACCGAGCGGCTGAAGGAAAGCCAGGAACAGGAACCCCTGCTGGCGCGGGTGTCGGAAAACGGATTCGCCCTTGCCACCGAGCTCGTCCGGGGATGCGACCTGGACGATTTCGCCCAGCACATCATCGAGGCCCTGTCAGCTCCCGTGGCGGTGGGAGGGCGCCAGCAGGTGGTCCCGGTTCGTAGCGGCGTGGCCCTTCTGCCCGACGACGCCGCCGATCCGCGCCAGCTGATGCGCGCCGCCGAAGCGGCCCTGCACTATGCCGAGACGAGCGCCGAACGCAGCTATTCGTTTTACACGCCTATGCTCTCGGACCAGGCCCGGGAGCGGTTGCAGCTGGAAAGCGAACTGCGCACCGCCCTGGTCGCCGAAAATCAATTGGCCCTCCACTACCAGCCCCAGGTGAATCTCGATACCGGCCGCATCGAAGGCCTGGAAGCCCTGATCCGCTGGCAGCACCCCCAACTGGGATGGCTGCCGCCAGGACGTTTCATTCCCCTGGCAGAAGTCTGCGGTTTGATGAACGAGCTGGGCGCCTGGGTGCTTCAGGAAGCCTGCCGCCAACTGGTGCAATGGGATCACGCCGAAATTGCGGCCCCCACGGTTGCCATCAACCTGTCCGCCAGCCAGTTCACCTCGCCCAGCCTGTTCGTCGATATCGACCAGACACTGGCCCGGTTCGGCATCGCGCCCGAGCGGCTTGAACTCGAACTGACCGAATCCACCAGCATGCGCGATCCCCAGGCCAGCGTGGCCATCATGGCCCAGTTCCGCGAACGGGGCCTGAAGATCGCCATCGACGACTTCGGCACCGGCTATTCCAACCTGAGCTACCTGAAACGCTTTCCAGTAAACCGCCTGAAACTGGACCAGGCATTCGTGCGCGACATCGTCAGCGATGCCGACGACCAGGCCATCTCCCGGGCCATCATCGCCATGGCGCATCAACTGCGCCTGGAAGTCATCGCCGAGGGCGTCGAAACCGCCGAGCAGCGCGACTTCCTCAAAGCGGCGGGATGCGACATCGCCCAAGGCTTTCTGCTGAGCCGCCCCATTCCGGCCGCCGAATGCGCCCTGCTGCTGGGCCAGCCGCTCTCCCTGATCTGAGCCTCCCCTCCCCTGCCGCCCTGCCCCCCCCTTTTCGGAGCGCATCCATGGACACCCTGCGCATTCTTCATCTGGAAGACAATCCCGACGACGCCGGTCTGGTCCAACAGGCTCTCGCCCTGCCCGAGACCACGCCAATCCTCACCCGGGTCGACTCTCGGGCTGGGTTTGCCGCCGCCTTGAGCAAAGGTGAATTCGATCTCGTGCTTTCCGACAGCAGCCTCCCCGGCTTGGACGGCCAGCAGGCCCTGACCCTGGTCCGTGAGCAAAGGCCGGACACTCCCTTCATCTTCGTCAGCGGCAGCGCCGATCCGCGCTGGGTTCAGCAGAGCTACCATCTGGGCGCCTTCGACGTCGTTTCCAAGGAACAGTTGTGGCGGCTTCCGCCGGTGCTGAAGAACGTCCGGGCAACCCGGCAGAACCGGCGCCTCAACCAATTGGCCACGTCCCGCGCGTTGCTGGTGGAAATCGTCAAGCAATTGTCCCTGGCCCGCAGCCTCGATGCCATCGTGGATATCGTCAAAACCGGCGCCCGGCAGCTCAACGGCGCCGACGGAGCCACCTTCATCCTGCGCGACGGCGACCAGTGCTACTACGTCGCGGAAGACGCCATCGGCCCCCTGTGGCAAGGGCGGCGCTTCCCCCTGCGCGCCTGCATCAGCGGTTGGGCCATGCTCGAACGCAAGGCTGCGGTAATCCCGGACATCTACCAGGACCCGCGCATCCCCCACGACGCCTACCGCCCCACCTTCGTCAAAAGCCTAGTGATGGTGCCGATCCGTACCGAGGCCCCCATCGGTGCCATCGGCAACTACTGGGCCAACAACCGCCAACCCAACGAGGACGAGGTGGCCCTGATCCAGGCCCTTGCCGATTCCACCTCCCTGGCCATGGAAAACCTGGAACTGTACAAGGACCTGGAACGACGTGTGCAAGACCGCACCCAGCGCCTGCAAGCCGCCAACGAGGAGCTGGAGGCCTTTTCCTATTCGGTCTCCCACGACCTGCGGGCGCCGCTACGAGCCCTGCAAGGCTATTCGGACCTGCTCCTCAGCCAGGTTCAGCCTCCGCTCCAGGGGCAGGCCCAGAGCTATGCAGAGCGGTTGCGCAAGTCGGCGTTGCGCATGCAGGTGTTGATCGACGACCTGCTCAACCTCTCCAAGGTGTCCCGGGCCGAATTGCACTACGGCCAAACCTCCATCGGGCGCATCGCCCAGGAAATCATGACCAGTCTGCAGAATACCTCCCCCCCCAGGGAAGGCCTGCAACTGGACGTGGATGCCAGCTTGCAAGCCCAGGGGGATCCAGGGTTGCTGCGCATCGCCTTGGAAAACCTGCTGTCCAACGCCTGGAAATACACCGGCAAGACCGCCGCGCCCCACATCGAATTCTTCGCCGAAACGCCCCCGGGAGGCGGCGCTCCCACCTACGTGGTGCGGGACAACGGCGCCGGCTTCGACATGGCCTACGCCGGCGAACTGTTCCAAGCCTTCCGCCGCCTGCACACCGAAGCGGAATTCCCCGGCACCGGCGTCGGGCTCACCATCGTTCAGCGCATCGTCCGCAAACACGGCGGCCATATCTGGGCCGAGGCAGCCCCCGGCAAGGGCGCCACATTCCGCTTCACCTTAGGCAGCGGTCCGTCCTGAAGAGCCGCCTGCTCTGGCGACTGCGCCAAATAAAAAGGCCCTTGAATGACCAAGGGCCTTTCTTTTCATGAGCTGAGTAAAGCGAGCGTATCCGCCCTCACTCCCACTCTATGATATTCAAACAATTAAACATATTTAAATTCAAATTGTTATGTTTATTTCTTGTCGCAACACCATGAAAAATACCATGCACATGTAAGTTCCGATTGCTTATGCAGCAAAGTATTTTCTCCGTGTAGCAGCTGAACGGAGACAGATCGGGCCAGCACGACCGCTGATGGCATATACGACTCGAATCGCAATTGGCCGGCTTTCATCAAGGGCTCAAGGACGGCTCACCTGCCGCTCTTGCGACAGGTAGCGCCGAGAGTACGACCTGCATCGTGTTATGCGAGAACAGCCCGTCGCGGGCGCGCCTGCATGCCACTACCGCCGATAGGTTGGCCAGATGCAGGAACTGCACGTTCGCGCCCCCACGCCCGAATACCCTCAATCTGCTCAGGACTGGTTTTCGACAATGGCACGACGTTCTGGAAGCTCCGTCGGAACAGGCCATCGCTGACGGCCGAATCACCACGCAGGTAGGCTTCCTTTACAACCTCACGCACGGCCGACTCGATATCGGAACCAGCGAAACCCTCCGAGAGTTCCATGAGGTCGTGCATGAGAGCATCGGCAAGGTCGTACTTTAGCCCTCGCTGCGCATAGATATTAATGATTTCCTTACGTTCGTCCGGTGTCGGCAAGTCGACAAAGAACAGCTCGTCGAAGCGCCCACGACGAAGAAGTTCGGGTGGAAGCCTGGACACGTCATTCGCCGTAGCGACCACGAAGACGCGGGAGCGTGCTTCCTGTAGCCAGTAAAGAAACTGGCCGACCAAGCGGGTCGAAGTCCCGCCGTCGCCCGAACCCTGAGTGGCGCCGGCCAGACCCTTCTCAATTTCATCGATCCAGAGCACGCAGGGGGCGACGTGATCGGCCGTGGCGAGGGCCTCCTTGAGGCGGCCCTCGCTCTGGCCGAGATACTGGCCGTGAATCGTTGAGAGGTCCAACCGATAGAGCGGTAGGCTCCAGTCCTGCGCGATCGCCTTCGCGGACAGCGACTTTCCGCACCCCGGCACGCCAACCAGGAGCACACCACGCGGAGGCCTGATACCCCTTTCGCGAAGGTCGGCCGTAAGGAGCGGACGTTCCCGTTCAAGCCACGTCTTTAGGCCGCCGAGACCGCCGACGTTTAACTCGGAGCCGCGCACCTGCACGCGCTCGATGCCCGAGATGTCAGCGAAGATACGGTCTTTGGCCTGCATCAGTTCAACCATGTCGGCCTTCGCGATGCGCCCGTTGGCGAGTAGCGTCGCGATGATATTCTCTGCCTCGATCCGCGAGATGCCAGCAAGAATCGCGGCGGCCTGTTTCTCGTCGGCGGCATCCCACTCGATCGGGAACTGGTTACGGTACGCCCCCACCTGCTCGCGGATGATTTCGAGCATCTCGTCCTCGGTCGGGGTCGAAAGCACGAGAGACATGCCCAGCCGCTGCAACTGGCCCCACACAGGCTTCGTCGTAATAATGATCAGAACGCCCCCATGCTCCGCTGCGAGCATCACGGCATCCTGCAACTGCCGCGCGAACGGCGTATCGTCCTCGATGTCGGCAACCTCGGTCAGGATAAACGAGAGGTTTTGCCTCTGGCCTATCTGCTGGCTCGCGTAATCAACAGCACCGACGACCGACCGGTCGTCGCTGACCGAGCGGTTGGCGAGAAGCTCCTTAGTCCCCTGCGAAAGAGTGTGGACGAAGATCGGGGCATTGCTCAGTGAGGACGCGACCTCCTTGAAGATGTCCAGCACGCGGGACCGTTCGGCACTGCGGATCGAGATGAATGGGACGCGTGCCTTCAAATATCGGGTCAGCGCCGCCTTGAACTCCTTCGTGTCGCTCATGCCGTCACCTTGCGAATGCCACCGTCTCGCCAGACGGCAAGGCAACCACCTGCATTGACATGTCCTTGCCGGCGACCTTTTGTCCGTTCATGTACAGGACCGTCTTGACCGGATACACGCCTTGCGGAACGCCGGATGGCATCGTCATCGAATAGCTCGTCGTATACGCGCCCGCGCCTTGGTTCTCGTTTGCCTTCTTACGCGACTTGACCTCTGAGCCGTCGGGACGGATCAACGTGAGCTCCTCCTCGAGGGTGGGCTTCGGATCAGCGGAGCCCTGTACAACCTCGATGCTTGAAACAACCGTCATCTTCCCGCCAGGCGAGACCTTGGCACCCGGGTCAAAACGCGTGTCGTATCCGACCACCCTGTTGTGGTCGGGAAGCTGCCCCCGGTTGGCGCTCTTGTATTCGGCCTGCACCTGCTCCGCCGTCTTCGTCTGTCTGGCGTTGTAGTTCCACGCTACACATGCGAGGGATGCGAGACCCGCGCCGAGGGCTGCCCCGCGCACGCGGTTGCTCCCCTGGGCGAGCAACCCGCCGACGATGGCACCCGCGAGCGCCGCAGCCCCCGCGTTGCATTCCCCGGCTCCGCCACCGCTGGCAACCTGCCCGCCGCCACCGCCCGGTGTCGCACAGCCCGCCGCGAGCATCGCCGTAACGACCGCCGCGATGATCGAGTTCCTCATGATTCTTCTTGCCATGTTGGTCCCCCGTTAGTTGATTGATATGGAGTCGAGCGCACGCTTCTGCTCAGCTTCCGCGCGACGCTTGAGGTCCACCGCCCTCGCGTAGCCCGGATCAAGGCGCAGTGCCGATCCCGCGGCGCTGATGGCGCAGTCGAATTTCTTCTTGTTAAAACACCCCTCGCCCTCATCGATGATCGCGGCTAGAGCTGATGCCTTCGACGAGTCTTCTCGAGGCTGCCCGCCGTCCCGCCCGGATGCGGTGTGCAACGGCTCGACGGGCGGCCTCGGAGACGGCGCCGGGACAACAACGGCCGTTTTCACCGCATGGTCCGCAAAGGGTGCCTGTTCAACAGGCGTTGTAACTTTGGCCGGCGTAGGCGTGGGCTCCGGCGTCGCATGAGGATTCGGAGGCGCCTGAACGGGCGCGGGGGTGGCAGGAGCCGAGGTCACGATCGCCACCGTCTGGCTTGGTGCGCCCCCCTTCCCGCGCATGGCGAACCATGCCCCGCCCGCCACGACGCAAACGACGACAACAGCCGCAGCGGCGACGAGCGGCATCTTGCCGGGCAACGCCAGCCGGGACTGCAACGCGGGTGGCTCGTCAGACGGGTGGGCAGCGGCCTCGGACGCCTTCGGCGCCGGCGCCTCAGGCGCGCTCGGCTTAGCAGCAGGTTCATAGCGGAGCAGGCTGTTGTTGCGCATGAGACTCGCGAGGCGTCCGCTCCTATCATGCTTGGCGCTGTCCTCCAGAGACTGTTGCGCCCGCTCCGCGTAGCGTCGAATCTCGCCCGCCAAGTGTTCTTGCAGCGTTTCAGGGAACGACGGGATGATTGCGACGCTATGGAGAAGCGTCAGCGTCCGCCGCGTATCGAGCAGGGCTCGGACGACAGTCGTCTCATCACCCCCGGTCTTGAAGTCGCGCTCCATGCGGTCAGCGCATCTCTTCAACCGCGCATTGAAGGCGTCGCTGATGCGCTCCGAGAAGAGGGTTGCGACGCCACTGTTCCAGTTCAGCGTTCCGCGTGACATCGCGAGAACAATGTCCTCATCATGCTCACCGCCCTCAAACGCGTCGACGCAGTCGCTCCATTCTGAGTAGGTCGTCGGCTCAATCATGCCTGTGGATCACTTCACGCGCCGGACAAACGGGACGGCAGGGATCAAATCCCATGCGGGGAACGCCTCGGCGAGGGCATCCCGACGCGCAGATGGCTCTAGTAGCCCCTCGACGGGCACGGGGGGCGGCTCCACCGGTATGGGCGTTGCCTGCGGCGCCGGGGTTGTCAGGTCAGAAATGATGTCTCGCGCCATGATCACTCTCCTCATGCTGCCGGCTTCGCCATCACTTGGCGGGCGTTGTCGTGGGTAGATAGGACGTATTGCTCGGAACTAATCGCGTCTAGCAGCTGGACAACCTCCGTAGACACAGCGTCACGCTTGGAAAAGTCCCTCCTCCACTCGACAACCTCAGCGCACGCCGCGCTTAACACCTGGAGCGACTGTTGCCGCAGCTTGGTGAAGTCGTCTGCAATCTTTGCCTTCACCTTGACAACATTCGAGCGCGCCAGGAAGAACCAGATCAGGCAGCCGGCGCCTAGCGCCGCAGGGACGAACCCGTTCAAAATCGCCGAGAGGACCAGACCCAAGCCGATGACAAGGGCGGCCCAATGCTGAAAGCCGAGTTTAATCTTGGCAAGTGCCTCGTCGCACCGACTGTCAATATGAGCACCAAGGGCCGCCGCTAACTCCTTCTCGTTCTCGCCGCTTTGGGTTGTTCCCTGCCAGTCCTCTATCGTCAGATCAACGCGAATGGGCACGGCGGCGCGGATTCCTGCGGAAAGGTCCTGGTGCGCATCCTTGATCCAGCTACGCGAAAGGGCAATGGCGAACCGCTGTGTCGCCCGAGAAGCGCACGAGGTTTCAGGGTGCATCGCCGCATTTGTCAGGAGTTGCGTGAAGCTCACCTGCTCGTCGAGCGCCTTACTTTCGAGATCGAAGCGGCTCTTGGCGGCGTTCCGGTCTCCGCCCTCATCAATGATCAGTTGGCACAACTTCTCGTCGCGGCGTAGCGGCAGTTCCTCGTCGTCGAAGTTCTGCACGAGCTTGTCGAGCAGGTCGTCCACGGCAGCCATCAGGTTGGGTGAAGGGAGGATGGTGCCGTCGAAAATTGCCTTGAAGTGGTCGAGAACGATCCCCTGCATCGCCGCACCATTGAGAGTGTCATTCAACGCTGCCCACGTTGGGCTGTATTGGCTAAGGTACTTGTAGCGAGATGCGTTATTCGTAGTTGGAGCCTTGGATCGCAAGCCCTCATTCCACTGCTTGCGCTGCTCTTCCAGGAAGCCAGCTCGTTGGCTCAGTTCGTCAATCCAACTCTCAATACGCTTGGCGCACTGACCTCTTATCTCGGCCCCGAAGACTCCGCTGGCGAGGGCATCCACCAGCACGACCGACTGGCGATCCAGTCGTGTTGGGTCCTGCATACCGAAATACCTGTCCAGCCAAGTCCGGCAGGCCGCAGTTCTCGCCGTCCGTCGGGTTATCAAGGCGAAGAAAAGTGAAGTCTTCTCGTCGTCGCGGCGAATGGCCTCTGCAAGAGCCTTCTCTGCAAGAGGCTTATTATCGGCAAGCCATGCAGCAAGCGCCACAAGGGCCGGCGCTAGCCAATAACGCGGCGCTGACAACATGAGGCCTTCGGTCGCGGAGTTAACGGTTTCCTGCCGGACGATACTGACGTCGGCGGCTTGGAGGATGCCGGTCGCGTGACGCCGTACCTGGCCATAGTAGCCGAACTTGGTTTCAATCTCCTGGCGTATCTTGACCTGCCTCGTCTCGGCGAGGGCGACCTCCTTAGCCTTCGCATCTGCGGCGACGAAATCCATGAATGCCTGCTCAAGACGGGCCAACTCGGAACGGGTATCGACGACCTGCTGTCCGACGCTTTCGACCTGATTCGAGACAATTCCAATGTCGGCGCTGAGGTTTCGCAGGCCGTTCTCTATAAACGCAAGGTCGGCCAGATGAATGATGCGCTCGGTGCTCATTCCTATCCTTTCACGATTGACGTGTCGCCGTTATCGGCGACGGCAATAAGCCTATCGGCATAAACTTCGATGAACGCGTAAGCTGGATACAGGGCCAAGGCACGGGCTCGCTCCATGAGAGCGGGCAAGGCTTCGAAGGTCTTGAAATGCCTGATGATGGAGCCGTCGCGGTCCAGTGTGTGAACCTCATAGGGCGGTCCTAAGTGGCATCGTGCAACGATCCCGAGGGGAAGATGTTCGATGGTAAGTTCGGGAAGCTCGGACTGTATCGCAGCAAGTAGCGCATCGAGCGCATCCCTAGTATTCGCATGGCCGCCGGCATCGAGCTTGGTCATCGCCTCCACGTAGGCCGTCGAACGTCGTTGTCGCAGACGATCCTCTATGGCTTTGGGGGAGAGAAGTACTGTTGTCGAAGTGGTGTTCTGACGTGTCGTGAGAGGCGACACACCCAAATCGCATGTTCCACTTCCAAGTATGGTGCGCGCCATTTGCCTATCAGTATTCGATGAGGCTCATGGTATCCGGGCCATTAGATACTTTATTTTTTCGCCCTATTGTCACTGCACTTTGCTCCCAGAACTGATGCACAGCGGGTAAGAAATAGCCACAAGTCATAACCATTTATCATGGACTTTATCATAACAAATAACGTTATTTATAACGAATAACGCTTTTGAATCACCCCGGTTTCAGTAGACACTTTCGAGCCGGTTGAAATACTGCTTTTCGAACTCTACCGGAGCCATGCTGCCAGCGTAACCATGGCGGCGTTTCGGGTTGTAGAAGAGTTCAATGTAATCAAAGATGTCTCGCCGGGCTTCCTCGCGGTTGGCGTAGATCTTCCGGCGAATCCGCTCTCGTTTGAGGAGTTGGAAGAAGCTCTCAGCGACTGCATTGTCGTAGCAGTTGCCGCGCCGGCTCATGCTGGCCACCAGGTTGTGCGCCTTCAGGAACGCTTGCCATTCATGGCTGCTGAACTGGCTGCCCTGGTCGGAATGGATCGTCACGGCCGATGTGGGCTGGCGGCGCCAGACGGCCATCAGCAAGGCATTGAGCACCAAGCCTGTCTCCATGCGCGCTTGCATCGACCAGCCAACCACCTGCCGTGAGAAGAGATCGAGCACGGCGGCTAGGTAAAGCCAACCTTCGTGGGTCCGGATGTAGGTGATGTCCGTGACCCAGACCTGATTAGGCGCTTCCACGTCGAACTGCTGTTCCAGCCGATTCGGGGCGACGACCGCCGGCTTGCCGTAGCGGCTCTTGCGGCGATGGTAGCCGGTCTGGTAGCGTAGGCCCTCGGTGCGCATCAGGCGATAGACGCAATGCTTACCGTAGCGCTCGCCCAGGTCACGCAGATCCTCGGTGATCTTGCGGTAGCCATAGACGCCACCGCTCTCCAGCCAGGATTGCTTGATCAGGCCGGAGAGGCGCTGATCAGCCTTGCCCCGTTCGGAAAGCGGCTCGGCTCGCCAGGCGTAGTAGCCGCTGGGATGGACCTTCACCATCTGGCAAAGCCGCCGCGCAGAATGCCGTTCTTCTTCGCTCTTGATGAAGGCGTACCTTACCGGGACTCCTTGGCAAAGTACGCGGCGGCCTTTTTTAAGATATCGCGCTCCTCGGTGACGCGCTTCAACTCGGCCTTCAGCCGCCGGATCTCGACGGACTGGCTCTGCTGTTCTTGCCGTGCTTCCGCCGGCAGGCTGTACTGCTTCAGCCACGCATACAGGCTGTGCTGTGACACTCCAATCCGGCTCGCCACCTCGGCCACCGGATGGCTCCGCTCAGTGACCTGCTTGACAGCTTCGACTTTGAACTCTTCCGTGTAACGCTTGCTGCTCATGACACCTCCCTATTGCCTCAAGTTTAAGGCTCAAAGGTATCTACAGATTCGTAAGCGTCGTTCCAATGCCGTCTTGAAATCAGATTTTGAGGTCATGTAAAGCGAGGCTGATTGCGACGACATCGACGAATGAGGGATCGAAGGCGTCACCGTACCATTCGTGCATCGACTGGTGCT
>JBFWMD010000043.1:0-30884 GCA_050251775.1 Desulfovibrio sp. | reverse complement strand
TTGTGACGCCAGCTATGCCACAGATGTATATTGGCGTAACCAGGAAGATTATCATTACTTTCACTATTCATATGCTGAATATGAAAAAATTGATTCACTACATACTCATATTCTGAATTACTAATAAGACCATTTTCAACAATCGCCTCACTCAAAATTCTGCTCAAAACATGCTCAGTGCTCATGTAAATACAACTAAGCACTGCAGTAACTGTCCGAATTTTATCTTGAATGCTCAACTTTGAAGAGGGCACAATACTCAGCACATCATACTCGGAACCGAAGATAACGTATCTTAGGACATCCTTTGGAACAGACTTCTGCTTGCTTGTTTTCATCACTTCCACCCGCAGTTAAAAAATACAGCCGTTGATCATCATCTGAGACAAAACAATTCGATGAATTCAATTGTCTCTCGTATCAACAGGCTAATGGAAGAGAGGGAAAAAATGAACCCCGAAATTCATGATGAAAGCACTCCGTTGACAGCGGCCGAGGTCGCCCAGCGCTTGAAACGCCCCCTTAGTTGGGTGTATAGACACAAGAAAGCACTGGGAGGCTTTCAGCCTGCACCGGGAGCGGCCATCCTCTTCTATGCCGACAAGCTCTGCACAGGAGGAGTCCATGCCCTACCAGATGCACAATGGAAAGTGGCGCGGCAAGAAGATGATCGACGGTGTAGTAAGAACGAAAACCTTCAACAGCAAACGAGAAGCAAAAAAATGGGAGGTGCAACAGACCATCGAAGAGTGGCAAAATCCGGTCCAGCCGACCCTCACGGCCTTGGATTGGGCTAACGCTCACCTAGACTTCGCTCAGTCCAGGCATGTCCCCAAGGTCTATGATGCCAAACATCTTGCTTTCCGCCGTCTGTTCGCGTTCATCCCCACGGGGATGCTGATGTCAGACATAACCCCGGCCCATGCCATGCATGTGCTGCAACAAGTAGCGCGGGAAGCATCCAGCGGACCTGCCAACACCATGCGAAAGCATCTATCCGCTGCCTGGGAATGGGGTATCCGCTACCTCGACATTCCCCGTGACAATCCGTTCATGCTCATCGACAGGCTCCCTGCCGACCAGCACCCGAGACGGGTTCCGACCGAAGCGGAATATTGGCAGGTATTCAATGCGGCATCGCCCAAGGACAAGGTACTGCTACTCACGGCCCTGCACACGGCGGCTCGCAAGGGCGAACTCTACGCGCTGCTGTGGTCGGACATAGACTTCGACGGACGCAAGATCCGTCTTGGAACCAGAAAACGTGCCGGGGGTGGCATGGAGTACAACTGGATCCCCATGACCCAGGAACTCCACAACTCCCTCCTCCACTATCGTGGGACCGAGGATGGGATGAGAAGCATGTATGTATTCAGCAGCGCAACCGGAGAGCCCTACCGCAACCGATTCAGCTTCATGCCGAACCTGTGCGCCAAGGCCGGAGTCACTCCGCACTTCGGACTGCATGCCATCAGGCATCTGTCAGCCTCCATGCTGGCACAGGCCGGAATCTCCATCCCTTCCATCCAGACCATCCTCAGGCACAAGAAGGCGACCACCACGGATCTGTACATCAGAAACCTCGGCATTCAGTCTATGGCCATCGACAACGCCTTTCCGGCCATTCCGGCTGGGTAAAGGTCAAATAACGAACAAAACGAGGCCCCTGATTTAGCACATTTTTGGCACATTTCACGCACGAAAATGACGCTAATCATTTGGAATAACAACGGTTAACAGAAGAAGATGCCATCTTCACACGGTGGAAGTCCCGAGTTCAAATCCCGGATCGCCCACCACGGAATACCCGGAAAGGCAAGTTCATCATGAGCTTGCCTTTCTTCTTTCCCCCGGCTCCTTCAGGCGCTTTCCTCCTCTATTTATGCCTCTTTTCTTTTTTTGGCACAGGCATTGGCACGCCTGTTATCAGCGCCGTGCGCAACCCGATCAACCAAACGGATTGCAAAATCCATGGCGATGTCCGGGAAGATGCCGAAAATCCGGTCCGGCACAACTCAGGGCTGTGGAATTCAGCGCAGTTCGTAGACGATGGGGACTTCCACGAGAAGCGGCGAAGACAGGCGCACCTCGGCCAGACGCACGCCCACCAATCGGTCCATGGTCTGCTCCGCGCCCGTGCGCAGCCTGCCGTTGGCCTGGTCCGGGTCGGCCACGCGGTAGCCTGTGATCCGGGCGGCACTGTCGATCTCCACCACCACCCCTACCGTGCCGGTGATGCCCGCCTTGCGCGCGGCAAAGGGGTAGTGCTTGACCGCCTCGATGCGCTGGTGCAGCAAGGCTACCAGCCGCTGGGTCAGGTCGGCGTTCCGTTCCGGAGCGTCCGGGTTTCCGGCCTGGGCCGAGGCTTCGACCGCGGTTTCATCGGCAGCCGCATCGGCCTCGGAATCGGTCCGTGCCTTGGTCGGGACAGCATCCGCTTCCTCTGCTTGGGGCTGCGGTTGTGGTCGCGGCTCTGGCCGTGCCTGGACGACAGGCTCCGGTTTGGGCGCGGGCTTCGGCTTGGGCACGGGCTTGGGTTCTGGCCTCGGCTCGGTTTTGGGCTGGGTCACGGCCTGCGATGGTGGTGCGGACGAAGCATGATTGACCTGAAGCTGGAGCACGGCCCGTCCGGGAACCGGCTCAACTGCGGTCAGGGAGGCCCGGCTGCCGAAACCCACCAGACCGGCCAGCAGCAAAAGGTGCAGGGTCACGGTGGCGCAGGCTCCGATCTCCCGGCTGTGGTAGTCAGAACCGAGATGCATGCTCCGCCTCCGCGTCGCCGGGATCGGTGGTGATGACGAAGTTTTCCCGGCCCTGGATGCGGGCCTGGTCCAGCACGTCCATGAAGGACTGGAACGGGGCCTGCCCGTCGATCATAAAGTTCAGGGGCAGCTCGGGGTGCTTGCCCAGCAGCGCGGGCAGGTCGCGGCGCTCCACCAGGGCCTGCTCGTAGAATACCCGCCCCTGGCGGTCGATGGTCACCACCATCTGTTTCTCCTTCGATGCCGTGACGCCGCTTTCGGCCGAGGGCAGGGTCACGTCCACCACGGGTTTCAGGAACGTGGTGGCCAGAATGAAGAACAAGAGCAACAGGAAGATAACATCAATAAGCGGCGTCAGGTCCACGTTGTCGCTGAAAGCGTCCTCGAATCCGAAACCGTCGTTCACGAGAGGCCTCCGTTGACCTGGACCAGCCGGGTGGACTTCCGGATCTCGGTCCGGCTCAAGGCCGTTGCCTCACCCACCGGGCAGGTGGTCTTGAAGAGTTCCAGAGCCCGATAGCTGTGTTCGATGGCCTCAATGTGGAAGCCCTTCATGCGCAGGCTCAGGAAGTAGTAGAAAACCAGGGTGGGGATGGCCACGCTCAACCCCAGGATGGTGGTCAGGAGAGCCTCCCAGATGCCCGCCGCCAGAAGTGCGGAATCGGTTGCCGTGGAGGCCGCCACCACCTTGAAGACCGAAACCATGCCCAACATGGTTCCCAACAGCCCGAGCAGAGGGGCGATGACTGCGATGAGCCGAAGCAGGGTCACCCCCCTGTTCACGCGTTCGAAGTTGCGATGGAACAGGTAGGCGACCTCGGCCCGCAGATCGTCGGAGTGATGCGAATGGGTCTTGACGATGCTCGCGATGATATCGATGAGCGGGTTGGAGATGGGGCCGCAGAGCTGGTCGCGGTAGCGGCCCGCCCCCTCCTCGATGCGCTGGAAACGCTTGCGGAAATCTCGATGCACCATCCACAGGAAAACGCTGTTCTTCACGGAGAGGTAGATGCTGACCACCGAGAGCAGAACGAGCACCGCTCCGGTGGGGCCTATGGACGTGATAAAAGCGAGCATGGATCATTCCTCCGTAACAGTCATGGTCAGAACACCCGGGGAAAGGGGCTCCCCTTGCTTGGCGCTGCACCGGCCGGTCATGGCCTCCACGCGGACCCGGAACAGAGGGGAGCGACCGGGTTTGTTCAAGGCCTGGGCAGCCTTGGAATAGTCCTCGTTCAGGCGTTCGCCCAACACCCGCCATCCTTCGGACCGCGCCGCCAGATCCGGATCGAAACCGCCCCGCCCCATGCAGGACACCCCGGCCCAATGCTCCAGGCCCGGCACGGTCAAAGTGAACTTGACCAGCACCCGCTCGTTGACCGTGACGCAACGGTAAATGCCGCCACGCGGATTGATCATGAAGCAGATGTCCTGCCCCAGAAAAAAGGGCGTGGCTTCGATGGCGTAGGGCGAACCGTCCGGGTCCACGGCACAGATGGTGGCCCATTCGGCGCGGCGGACCAACTCGCGCATCTCCTCCTCACTCATGCCTCGCATGCCTGGCCCTCCCCGATTCTCTGGAACACGGTCCGGAAGAAGGCTTGCGCGTTCTCCAGATCGGTCTGGTCCGGATGCCGTTCCGCCTCTTCGATGTTGGCTTTGCGCTCCGGGGTCATGGGATGGTGGCCGGAGCGCTCCATGGCTTCGATGATCCTGGGGTCGATGCGGCCCTGACAGAGGTAGGAGCCCAGGAAGCGGTTGCCGTGGAGCATCTCTTCGGTCGCCCTGCGCACATCCCCGGCGTGCTCCGAATCCGGTCTGGCGCCCAGAGTGCCGAAGGCGGCCACATCCCGGCCTTTCAGGGTCTCCATGAAGGCCGCCGCCTTGGCGTCGGGCCGCCCTCTGTCCACCCAAAATCCCACGGCCACAGCCGCGAAGCCGTCCGGGTCGGGCGCATCCTCCACCGGGACAACAACGGCCTGTCCGGGCAGGGCCTCCAGGGCGGCTTCGGCCACCTGCCGCGTATTGCCCGTGCGGCTGGAATAGACCACCAGCAGGGGCATCACTGGACCTCCTGGGCCGCGTAACGGTTTCGCAACCCCCAAAAGCCGTCGCGCACGGAAGACAAGATGGTCCGCTTGTCATCACGCCCGGCGTAGACCGCGAACATGGCCTGGCCCTGGAGGTCGAAAAACTGGACGCTGTGGCTTTCCAGCTTGAAAAAGGGCTTGGACACAAGCCAGATGGAACCGATCCGGTCGGCAAAGAGGTGGCCCCCCAGGGGGTTGCCCTTGTCCATGAGGTTGAACATCCCATGGCCGAAGCGCCCCTTGGGCAGCCTGCCGCAGACCTCAACCACGGCGCCCTGATTACGCGCGATAAAGGTCACCTTTTCCCAGCCGGTCATGGTCTCCCAGATTTCGGCGAAGTCCGCCGCAGGAGCCTGGACGCGCATTTCCTCGGGCAGGTGGCGGACCACCTCGGCCTCGGGCAGGCCCAGTTCATCGGCCAGGCCGGCAAGCATAACACTCGGGTTCTCCGCGATCCTCTCGCGAACAAGGGTCGGGGCATCGATCTGGGATGTCATGGTCGTTCTCCTTTATGGTTTGACGGTTCAAAGGCAGGGTCAGTTTGCAGTCACACACCGAGCCCAGGAGCTCCAGGTCGTGGCTGATGAGCATGACGCAAGCCCCGCGCGCGGCGAATTCCCGGGCGCAGGAAGCGATCAGGTTCATGTTGGCCCCGTCCAGGCCGCTGGTGGGTTCGTCCAGGATGAGCACATCGGGCCGCTTGGCCTCGCCGCAGGCGATGACCAGCCGCTGCTTTTCGCCGCCGGACAGGGACTGCGGGTGGCGCGCAGCCAGGCGGGCGATGTTGTACTTGTCGAGCAGGCCGGCCACGCGACCGTCCCGGTCGGACTTGTCGCCCGCCGGCAGGGAAGCGGCCACTTCCGCTGCCACGGTCTGCATGTGCAACTGGTGGTCCGTGTTCTGGAGGATGACGCTGGCGCGGCGCATGAGCTCCATGGGACGCAGCTCCTCCCCGGACAGGCTCAGCCGGCCCTGCCTGGCCTTGAGCAGGCCCGTCAGGAGCATGGCCAGGGTGGTCTTGCCCGTTCCGTTGTCGCCGAGCAGGCCGATGACCTTGCCCAGGGGCAGGTCCAGGTCCACGTCCGTAAACAGAGGCGCGTTCCGGCCGTGGGCGAAACACAATCCGCGCAGGCTGATGCAGCGGCCATGGCTCTCCCCCGGACTGGGCAGGGACGGCCGTGGGTCGGCCACGCGGCTTTCGCGCAGGCCGTGGCGGGCGCGCAAAGCCGGGTCGTCCAGCAGGGAAAAACCGCCTCGGGCCACGGCCAGGCCTTGATCCATGACCACCACTTCGTCCGCCAGTTCACGCAGCCAGTAGAGGCGGTGGTCCACCACCAGGATGGCTGTGCCCCGGGCCTTGAGCTCGGCCAGGGTACGGGCCAGGGCCACGGCGGATTCCGGATCCAGATTGGCTGTCGGCTCGTCCAGGATCAAAGCCCGGGGCCCCAAGGACATGATGGAGGCCAGGGCCACCTTTTGCTTCTGGCCCTCGGACAGCGCCAGAATGGAGCGCCCCAAAAGGTGCTCCAGGCCGAACAGGGCTGCGGCCTCGTCGATGCGCCTTCTGGTCACCTCGGCAGGAACGCGCCGCCATTCGTGCCCCATGGCGATCTCATCGCGCACGTCCAGGGCGAAAAACTGGGATTCCGGGTCCTGGAACAGAGTTCCCACGTGCTCGGCGATGTCCGCCACCTCCAGCTCGGCCACATCGCGGCCCGCCACGGTCACGCGACCGGTCAGCTTTCCCCGGAAGTGGCGCAAGGCCAGACCGTTGACCATGCGGACCACGGTGGACTTGCCGCAACCGCTGGGTCCGGTCAGGAGCACGACCCGGCCCGGTTCCACGGTCAGGTCGAGACCCCGCACCGCAGGCGCGTCATGAAAGGGATAGGTGAAGGAAGCGTTGGTCAGTTCAATCATTTCTTTCCTCGTTAATGCATACCCATGCTGAAACCGCTGCGGGCCTGGATGGCGAAAGCCGTGGCTGTCAGAGCCAGGGCCAGGACCAGCACGAGCCCGTCCCGGCCGGTGAAGGATTCCGCGCGATGGGGCACGATGGTTCGTGAACGGCCCACCCCCTTGAGTTCGGCGGCCATGGCCAGGTCGTCCGCCGAACGCAGGGCCCGGAAGACCAGGGGCACGAAGAGCACCCGCGTGCCGCGCAAGGGGTGGCGGGCCAGGCTGACCGGATTGAGCGGGTAGCCCCGGATCTTCAGGGCCTGAAGCACCTGCCTGGCGTCGCTCAAAAAGGTGGGGATGAAACGGATCATCACCGAGGCCGGAATGTAGAGCAGGCCAGGCAGCTTCAGCGACTTGAGCGCGGTCAGAATGGGCTGGATGCGCGAGGTCAGGGCCAGCCCCAGGACCACGTTGAGCATGAGCACGATACGCAGGAAAGGCACCAGGAAATAGCGCAATTCCATATTGGCGATCTCAGGCCAGATCAGGCTCAGCAGAACGACGAAGACCGCCGAGGTTCCGAGCATGAGGCTGACCCCCAAATAGGCCATGAGCATGCCCTTGAAGTTTCTCGTGGACAGGGCGTAAACCACGCTGGCCGCCAGCAGAGGTATCAGCGCCACAGGCGAGCTGAGCACGATGGCCGACAGGGAGCAGAGCACGCACAGTCCGAGCTTGGTGCGCACGTTGAGAGACCCCGGAAAGCTCGCCGCGGCCGGGCTGTCACTGACGAACGATACCTGCATGCCGCAGCTCCTTGACGAAGTAGACGCCACCGCCCAGGCCCATGAGCGCCCCGACGTAGCCCATGACCACCATGATGCTGACCGTGACCAACAGGGCGGGCTGCTCGCGCATGGTCAGCCAGGACATCCCCAGGGCCATGCCCTTGCTGGTCAGATCGAAGACCGCCACCCCAAGCAGAATGGGCAGGGTACGGCCATAGCCCCCAACCAGGAGGATCACGGCCTCGGAAGCGAGGCCGGCCAGCAACGAGGCGGGCAGGAGGATGGCCCCGCTGCCCATGAGCAGCAGGGAGACCACGGCCGAAACCGCGATGAACAGGGTCAGCGTGCCGAACCTCGGGACCTTGTGCAGCAGGACCACCAGCAGACTGGTGAAGACCGCGTTCTTGAGCAGCAGGGTCAGGGGATTCATGCCCCCCCCCATCAGGGCCACGGCCAGACTGGCAATCTTAATCACGGCCGCGAAGATGCCGATCACGATCAGGTCATGCACCTGCCAGTAACGACGCCGGACAGGGAGGGCCTCCGGGACCGGCAGGTCCCGGAGGGTGATTTCGTTGACGGGCATCAGAAGCGCACTCCCAGGCGGATCACGGTGTGGAATCCAGGCGAGACCAGAGTTTGGGCGGCCTCGACGTATTCCTCGTCGGTCAGGTTGTTCAGGCAGACATCCAGTGTGTACTGGCGATCCGCGCCCCAGGCCAAGCCCAGGTTCAAGTTGTAGGTCTGCCAAGCGTTGTGGGTGAAGGTCTCGTCGCCGGAGCGCTCCATGGCGCTGGAAGCGGCCCGGGTGTAGGCGTCGGCGTTAAAGGTCAAGTCCTCGGTCAGAGGGGTTTCGTAGCGCAGGCCCAGACGGTGGATGAAGGCCGGATCGCCGGTCTGGCTGGTGGTGTAGGTCTGGGTCTCGAACTCGCGGTGCAGGTAGGTGGCGTTCAGATACGGGGTCAGTCCCAGGTCCGCGAGCGTATAGCTCCCGGTCAGTTCCGCGCCCCAGGTGGTGGCCGTGTTCACGTTGACGAACTGATACGCCGCACCGCCATTGACCGTGGTCGTGGTGATATAGTCATCGGCCATGTTGTAGAACAGCGCCGTGTCCAGTGCGAAAACGCCGTTGTCATAGCGTGCACCGACTTCAAAGTTGTCCGAGGTCTCGGGGTTCAGGTTGGGGTTGCCCAGGGTCGGGGTGGACGAGCCGTGGACCGTACCGATGAACATCTGTTGCAGGCTGGGGAAACGGTAGCCCTGAGCGTATTGCGCCCGAAGCCGCCAGTCCTCGAACCCGGAGTAGACCAGTCCAAGGCTGATGACCGGCCTGTTGCCACTGGAGGAGCCGGGCTCCAGGTCCGGGTCTTCGGAGGACTCCAACTCCGACTGGATGATGGTCTCGCGAAGCCCCGCCGTGAGCACCCAATCCTCGACCATGTTCCACTCGTCCTGTATGTACGCCGCGTAGGTGTATTGGTGGGCCTTGTTGGTATAGGTGGTGTCGGTGACGAAGGGCGGACCCGGGGTAGTCACCACCTGGCGCGCCTTGGCTTCGAGCATGTCCGCCACAACGTCCACGCCAGCCACAAGGTAATGGGATTGTCCCAGGGTCCAATCGGTCTGCAGGCTGCCGCCGTAGGTGTCCTGCCAGTTCTGGGTGTGCAGGTCGATGGACACGGGCCCCGGCGGGTCAACGTAGTTGAAGAAGTTCTTGTAGGTTTCCTGGTAATAGAGGTCCAGACGGGCCTTGCTCAGGTTCTCGCCGATGTCCCCCCACTCGGCAAAGGCTGCGTACTTCTGGCGCGACCATTCGGGCAGGTCCAGCTCCACCACGGCCCCGTCGCTCTCAGCTGTGGGCACGTTCTCGTTGCTCCAGAAGTCCTCGTAACGACCGCCCAAGGTCAGGCTGCCGAACGTCTTGTCCAGATAGACGGAGAAATTGCGATTCAGAAATGAAGAATCGTCCAACTCTCCAGCCGGTGTGTCGCGATCATTGGCGTCGGTGTAGCTGCCCGAAACCCGGTAATTCAGGCCGTCGGCGTTGCCGAAGACCGAAAGGTGCTCGGTCCAGCCCTCGGTGGACGAGTCGAAGGTGGCGGCCGTCTCGGCTTGAATGGGCTTGTCCCCGCCCTTCTTGGTGATGACATTGATGACACCGCCAATGGCCTCGGAGCCGTAGAGCACCGATGCCGGTCCCTTGATGACCTCGATGCGCTCAATGCTGGAGACATCCATCAACAGGGCCGCACCGTCCATGGACTTCTGCTCGGAGATCTTCTGGCCATCAACGAGCACCAGGACCCGCGACGGCGACTCGCCCCGGATAACCACACGTTTGATGCCAGCCACGGACTGGTCCTGGACCTGGACACCCGGAATATCCCGCAGCAGGTCCGCCACGGTGGCCGCGCCGCTTTTCTCGATCTCCTCTTCAGTGATAACGTCCACGGAACTGGCCGTCTCCTTGAGTTCCTTTTCGGTTCGGGTGGCCGTGACCACCACCTGCTCGGAGCGCAGGGTTTTGGTTTCCGCAGCCATGCAAGGCAGGGCCAGCAGCAGAGCGCACAATCCGGCGGCCAGGGATATCCCGTGTTTCCGGCGGCGAATCGAGGCAGTGCGAATTCCTAGCGACATGTTCAACTCCCTCTTGTCTTATGTTGGTGCCAGTCGATAAGGGCCTGGGTCATGGTCATTTGCCAGAATTGTCCGGCCAGCGTCAGTTCCACCTGGCCGTTCTGACATTGCAGCAACCCGGCCTCCTCCCACTGGGAGAGCAGTGGCGCAAAGAGCTCGTGGGCGTCGACGCCGCTGTCCCGTGTGACACGGGCCAAATCCAGCCAGCCTTGCTCCATCTGGCTGGTCAGGGAACGAATCATGTCCAAATTGTCCGGGACGCCCATGACCATGACTACGGGCTTGATTCCGTCCTTGCGGGCGGCCATGTATTTCTCGAAATTCCCCTGGATGAAGTAAAAGCAGCCATGCAGATTGCCACCTCCGCCCGCGCCGTAGGCCAGGCAGTTGGCCCGGCTTTTCATCAGCGGGTTGTAGAGGTTGCGCTCGCGCGGAGTGCGCCCCCAATGGGACATGGACAGGCGACGCATGTGACGACCGGTCATGTACTCCACGCCGAGCTTGAACATGCGCGACTGCCCGGCCAGATCGGCGGCCGGGGCGGCCTGGCCGCTCTTGAGGGCCTTGTCCAGTTTGCCGCCCGGGAAAATGTTCAACTGGTAGAGGTCGCAACCGTCCAGTTCCAGTTCGTCGAAGGTACGCAGATCCTCCTGCCAGTTCTCCATGCTCTGGCCGGGCAGGCCGAAGATAAGGTCGATGACGATGGAGGCGGCATCGAACTCCTGCAAGGTCCGCAAAGTCTCGATCACATCCTGGCGGCGACCGATGCGGCCCATGCTGCGTCGGATATCGGTGTTGAAGGTCTGCACTCCCAAGGAAAAGCGGTTGGCGCCGCCCTCCAGGCAGGCGGCCATCTTCTCCCGGCTGAGGCCATGCACCCGGCCCTCGACGGTGATCTCGCAATCGTTGGCCAGGGGCAGGTACTCCCGCAGGCCGAGAAGCAGCCGCTTCAGGTCCGCGGCGGCCAGGGCAGTGGGCGTCCCGCCGCCCAGGTACAGGGCATGAATCGGTGCGCCGCGAACGGCCTCGCGGTCCTGCTCGGCCCGCAGTTCGCCCAACAACGCGTCGGTGTACGGAGCGCTGTGTTCGTTTCGATAGGCCGTGGTATAAAAACCGCAATACAGGCAGTGGGTCTCGCAAAAAGGGATATGCACGTAGGCTGTGGACTTGCCCGTCCGGGGCGCGTCAAACATTTCGTTCATCACAGCAGCGACACGATCCTTGTCCACCGGCTTTCCGGACATGCCCGCGTGAACCACGGTCTTGCGGTTAAAGGCATGGGCCAATGGATCATCGCATACACGGGCGAACCAATCCTGCTCACGGGCCTGATGCACAGCCTGGCGGACCAAATTCAGCTTGCCGCCGCCGTTTTCCTCCAGATCGCCTCGCTCCCCTCGGCCGATACCGCCCGACAGGCCGTCGTCCAGACGAATCCCCTCGTATCCGGGAGGGGAAGCCATGGAGGCGTTCGCACCGCCGTGTTGCTGCTGCTCGTGTTTATTCATGTCGAAGCTCCCTGATAATGAATTTGATTTTCATTCTCAACAATAAAACGCACCAATCCCGCCGTTTTTTTTAAACGACTGACCGGCCCTAGGCCATTAACGCATCGGGCAGCCCCAGGGACGCCCGAATGGACCGGGATAAAATCCCGGCAACCTGTTCGCTGCGCTCCGCATCGAACCCGTGCAAATTCAGTCGAGGCAGCAAGAGGATGCGGCCTCTGAAGAAGGTCATACACTGGGCCACAATGGCCTGCCCCAGAACCATACTCTCCAGGTCATCCGGACCGAGCCCCCGGGCCGCGGCGGCCAGCCGGGTGGACACGGCGTGAAAAGGCTGGATCACGTCCTCGAACATGCGGCGGTTGAATTCCTTGGGCTTAACCAGCCCCTCGTTGAAAAGCACGGAAAGCATGCGCGAGCCCTCTCTGCCGGTCACGGCACGGGTCATGTCACAGACCAGTTCGTGGGTAATCCGGCCCAGGTCATCGCGACCGCACAGCCCTGCAAGCTGCTGGTGGGTCTTGGCCGCGATGGGCAGCATAATGGCCTTCCACTTCTCCAGACAGTGCGTGAAGATGGCTTCGCACAACCCCTCGCGACTGCCGAAGTGGTAGTTGATGGCCGCATGATTGACTCCGGCCTCGCGGGCAAGCATGCGGTTGCTGACCTCGTGTCCGTTGTGCTCCCCAAAAAGCCGCGTTCCCGCTTCGATGAGGCGGGGCCTGGTGACGTTTCCTTCGGTGCTGGTAGCTTCCATTGATGGCTCACGATTCCTGTTTACTTTCGTTGCGGGAGAACATAGGCGAGCGCTCGCAAGCTGTCAACCACTTGGTTGAACCGAGTGGTTAAACCAGATGGTTTGATTATGCAATGCATTCAACACACTGAAAATTCGACATAAAAAATCTGCTTTACTGAGCCGCATTCCAACGTGTGGCGGAGCTTACCAAATACGCAATATTGAAATAGGCCCGCCCCCCCCTTCCAATGCTTTTCCAAAAAAGCGCGGATATCGGATTCGTGCGTCTTGGACCAACAGCCTTGTGGAGCGATTCAACGGCATGGTGTGGGACGAATTCTTCCGCAAGGTTTTCTAAACAACACGCATGAAACCGTGAAAACCCTCCCCACGCCCCCATGAACTAAAAGAGACAATCCAGAAAAACGTCCGCCTGCACATCCCGGATGTAGTCCGACAAGGACACGCTGCGCAGTTTTTCGGTCAGTTCCCGCCGGTCATGGCGGCAGCCGGTGAGCAGAGCCTCCAGTTCTCCGATGTCGCGGCTGCCGAAGTAGTCCCCAAACAGACGGATGCCCTCGATGATCCCCCGTTTGACCTCCAGATGGACCTCCAACACCCCGCCCGGCGTGCGCGTGGTACGCTGGTATCCGTACTTCGGAGAATACCCGTAGTTCCAGGCCCAGTTCTGGTATTTTTCTCCGGCCAGCCTGGCGATGCCCTTCCGTTCTTCCGACGTCAGCGAGAGATCGCCCAAATCCGCCCCTCCGGACACATGCGCCATGAGCCGCTCCGTAAATTCGGAGATGTCCATCGGCGCGCAAAGATGGCTGGAAATGTTCGTGACCCGTTTACGCACGCTCTGCACAGCCTTATCCTTGTACTTTGCGGGATCAACACGCAATGCACCGGAGAGGTCCTCCATTTCCGAGGCGAAAAGCAACGTTCCGTGATGCAGAACGCGATCACGAAACACGTGCTGGGCATTGCCGGAAAACTTCCTGCCTTCAATAACCAGATCATTGCGACCATCAAAGGCACACGGAACGCCCAGGGAACGCAGGGCTTCCAGCACCGGCTCTGTGAAGCGGCGAAAATCGAGCCCATTTCCCATGTTCTGAAGACTGATGAACGTGAAATTGAGATTCCCGAGATCGTGGAACACGGCTCCGCCCCCGCTGAGCCGACGGATTACCGGGATGTTCCTTTCGCGCACAAAGGCTTCGTTGATCTGGGAAAGCGTGTTCTGATTACGACCGACGATCACGGCGGAGGCATTGCGCCAGAGCATGAACACGTCGGATTGCGCGTGATGCAGCAGCCATTCCTCGGCCGCAAGATTGAAGGCCGGGTCCGTCTCTTGGTTGTGTATAAAACGCATACGACTCCTGCTTGCCTGTTGAGGTTGCCCAGCCGACGATTTTCATGTTTCACAGTTGTTGAAGAACGACAACCCACTGCATTGCCACTTCTTTTCCCAATCATCACCTGCTGAACCACGCGTCGGATCGTGACTGTCCCTGCGCTTTGCAGTGTACAATTTTCCCTGATTTGCGTTTTTCTTCAATCAATATGCCGCCGACAACCAATTTCCTCCCCCTGCAGCTCGGCAGCAAGAGTTTCTCACTCCGAAATGGCCCTGAAAAAAAAATTCTGGCTAACATCGCGACGGACTGATCCACTGCCGGAGAAAAAGTGGGCTTCCACCGCCGACAATCGGATGCCGACAGCTGTTTTACATTTTTGTTACGGCTCAAAAAACCACGTTCAACAGGATTCCAGACATTATTTTAAGCTGCAATGACATATTTTATATTATTAACAAAGACAACTGACTAGAATATATTTTTCCGTCATACTTTTGTCTCATTTTATCCAGTACTCCAACTTAACTTTCACTCCTTCATACATGCCTACAAGTAATCTACATAAATTTAGTGCAGTTGAGTGCAGCCTCCCAAGCAATCCCCTCAATCCGATCGCGCATTGACCTGACTATGATCCTCGGCTATTCAATTCCAACATAAAATAATTAGCATTCTTCAGCGCCAAACTCTCAATTCATGGAGTTCCGAATGCGTCGAATCTTCAGCAAGCTCGTCGGCAATCGAACCATTTCGCTGTCTCGCGCCCCGGAAATTCCCCCTTACGCCTTCGCTTTGGAAGAAAGAGTGCTTTTTGATGCCTCCGCCGTGGCCGCGCTGGTTTCAGCCATGACTTCAGACGCGGATGCGGCCTCGGACCACAGCGATAGCCAGGACTCCACGGTTGATCAACATTCCGCAGACAGCCAGACCGATACGGCGCAGGATGCAAACCATCTTGTGGACGCCTTGCAGAGTCTGGCGACTCCGGTTACAGCCGCGACCGACGATACAACACAAAACGATTCGGACATCATTCCCGAGAGTGGCGCTCAAACTCAGGTCGAAGCCACGCACACCCTGGTGGTTATCGACACCAGCATCGACAGCTGGGAAACCCTGGCCCAGGGAATTTCCTCCGACGCCGAACTGCTGCTCGTGGATGCGGACGATGACGGCGTGGCCGCCGTGACCGAGGCTCTGGCGGGCCGCACGGACATCGACTCGATACATATCGTATCCCACGGCGAGTCGGGCCGTGTCTTCCTGGGTTCCACCTCCCTGGACGCCGCCACGGTCGATGCACGCGGCACGGAAATTTCCTCCTGGTCCACATCCCTTTCGTCCGACGCGGACATTCTGATCTGGAGTTGCGGCGTGGGTTCGGGCGAAGCCGGAGCACAGTTGCTCGGCAGCCTGGCCTCATACACGGGCGCGGACGTGGCCGCGTCCGACGACGCCACGGGTGATGCCGACCAAGACGGAGACTGGGATCTGGAGGTCCATGTGGGCGATGTGGACACGACCTCGCCCCTGAGCGCCGTGGCCATGCAGGACTTCCACGGCCTGCTTAACGACGCCCCGGTGCTGGACACGACAGCAGACGCCCTGGACTACTCCGAAGGAGACGGCGCGGTCGCCCTGGACAGCGCGCTGACCCTCACGGACGACGACAACATCTCCAGCGCCACCGTCACGATCACCTCGGGCTACGAGTCCGGGGGCGACGTGCTCCACTTTACGAACACGGCGCACATCACCGGAGCCTGGGACGCGGGCACGGGAACCCTGACCCTCACCGGAGAGGCCAGCGTCGCGGAATATCTGGACGCGCTCCACTCCGTCACCTTTGAAAACGCCGGGGACAATCCGAGCACGACCACGCGCACCGTGACCTTCAGCGTCACGGACGTGAACCACGACGCCAGCTCGGCCAACACGGTCACGGCCACGCGGGACATCCACTTCTCGGCCGTGAACGACGCGCCCACCGTGGCCCAGACCATCGCCGACGTGACCGTGGACGAGGACGCCGCCAATCAATCCATCGATCTTTCCCACATCTTCACGGACGTGGACAACGACGACGCAGCCATTGTCACCGTGGTTTCCGGCAACTCCAATTCCAGCCTGGTGGACGCGGTCATCACGGGCAACACCCTGAATCTGGACTTCCTGGAGAACCAGTACGGCACATCCACCATCACGGTGCGCGGCACTTCCGGCGGCCAGAGCGTGGAGACAACCTTCACGGTCACGGTCAATGCCGTGGACGACGCGCCCACCGTGGCCAGCACCATCTCCAACGTAACCGCCACCGAGGACGCGGGAAACCAGAGCATCGACCTTTCCGGTGTGTTTACCGACCTGGACAATGACGACGCCGCCATTGTCAAGACCGTCTCCGACAACACAAATTCCGGGCTGGTGGACGCGAGCATTTCGGGCAACACCCTGACCCTGGACTTCCAGGACAACCAGTACGGCACAGCCACCATCACGGTGCGCGGGACCTCTGGCGGTCAGAGTGTGGAAACCACCTTCACGGTCACGGTCAGCGCGGAAAACGATGCTCCCGTGATCACCGGAGACACCACCCTGACATCCGTTTCCGAGGATGTGACCTCCGCAGCCAACACCGGAACCAGCGTGGCGGATCTGCTCCAGGCCATGATCGCCGCGGGCACTTACTCGGACGCCGATTCCGGCGCGAGCACGGGCATCGCGCTCACCGGCGCGGACAACGCCAACGGGACCTGGGAATACTCCATCAACGGAGGAACCACCTGGCAGGAAGTGGGAACACACAGCGAGGCCAACGCCCTGCTCCTGGCCGCCACCGCAGACAATCTGCTGCGCTTTGTCCCGGACGCCAACTACAGCGGCACGGCCTCCCTCTCTTTCCACGGTTGGGACCAGACCACCGGAACCTCCGGCTCCAGCGCGAACCTCACCACCAGCGGCGGCACCACCGCCTTCAGTGCCAGCGCGGCCACGGGAACCCTCACGGTCCAGTCGGTCAACGACTCGCCCGTGTTCCTCGACACGCCCACCCTGGACGCCATTGAGGAAGACCCCACCACCAACGGCGGCGTGCTCGTCTCCGACTTCCTCGCGGGCCATGCCCAGGACAGCGCGGACAGCAACACGGATCTCGGCATCGCCATCACGGGCGTGGATGCCTCCACCATCGGGGGCACGTGGCAGTATCAGCTCGCCGGTTCCTCGGACTGGGTGGACTTCCCGACGGACCTCGCCGCTGGCCAGGCCTTGCTGCTGGCGCACGACACGCGTATCCGCTTTGCCCCGGATGCCAACGAAAACGGTGTGGCCACCATCAGCTTCCGCGCCTGGGACGAGAGCAGCGGCAGCACCCTCGACCGCGTGGACGCCTCCTCGGGCGGCAGCGGGTCCATGCTCAGTTCCGACGTGCGCACGGCCTCCCAGGCCGTGAGCCCGGTGAACGACGATCCGGGAATGGTCTACAACCATCTGGGCATGGTGGAAAACCACTCCTCCGTCCAGTACCAGACCATCTCCGCCACGGACCTGAAATACGCCGACTCCAGCGATGACATGGAACAGAGCGCGGATCAGCTCGTGTATGAACTTTCCGCAGACCTGCCGGACCATGGTCGCATTGAACTCAAGATCGGCAATAAATGGGTCGAATTGAGCACCGGAAGCCTCTTCAGTCAGGCGGACGTGAATTCGGGCTCTGTCCGTTATGCCTACACCGGCGGCGAACTCGCCAGCGGCGCGGTCGGTTCGGACGGCTTCGGCTTCACCCTGCGCGACGGCGCGGGCGCCACTGTGACCGGGTCCATGTCCATCGCCATTGCCGAGGCGAACGCGCCCCTGAGCTACACGGACAGCGGCATCAGCGTGGACGAATACATTGATCCCGGCGACGTGAACGTCCTGAACATCAGCGTGGGTGACGCGGACCCGGACGCCACGGTCACCCTGACCCTGCTCACCCTTCCGCAATACGGAACCCTGGAATTCTACAACGGCAGCAGCTGGGTTGCCGCAACAACCGGCCTGACCTTCACCAAGGCGGACCTCGCGGCCGGAAGCCTGCGCTATGTACATGACGGCACGGAACCGACCGGCGCGGCCGCCAGCACCTCCTTCACCGTGGACATGGCGGACGGACGGGGTTCCACCCTCTCCAGCCAGACCGTGACCCTGAACATCCAGGCCCGCAACGATGATCCCACCCTGGCCAATGCGGGCCTGAGCGTGGACGAAGGCGAGACCGGAAAGGTCATCACCACGGCGGACCTGAATGCCTCGGACGTGGACAGCGCCCGCTCGCAGCTGACCTACACCATCACCAGCGACACGAGCCACGGCTGGCTGGAGCTGGACGGCGTGCGGCTCGGAGTTGGAGCCACCTTCCAGCAGATCGACATCGACAACGGCAAGCTGACCTACAACAGCGACGGCGAGGAATACACCTCGGACAGCTTCAGCTTTGACCTGCGCGACGGCGACGGCGCGCTGATCACGGGCACGGCGGCCAACGTTCTGAACATCACGGTGAACCCGGTCAACGACGCGCCGGAAATCACGATCCGCGAAAACGACTTCTACCTCCACACCGAGAGCACCAAAACCCTGACCACCGGGTACATCACGGGCCTGGACGCGGAGAGCGACGCGGCCACCATGACCTGGACCTGGACCGATACCGCGAACATCGTGGTCAAGGTGGACGGTACAGAGGTCACGGAGTTCACCCAGGCCGACCTCGCGGCGGGCAAAGTGACCATTACGCACACCGGCGCGGCGGGCGACGTCCGGACCGTAGACATCGTCTTCACGCTCCACGACAACGAAACCGTGGTCTCCCCCACCGAGCTCACGGCGGCCGGAACCATCCGCCTGCATCTCTACGAGGTCGGCGGCCCCGGAATCAACAACTATCCTCCGGAGCTGGATACCAACGAAACCCTCGTGGTCCTGGAGGACAACACCGGCGGCACGGTCCGCAACGTCATCTCCAATGAATTCCTGAGCGTCTACGACCGGGCCAGCGACATCGATGGAGCCACCACCTACACCCTGACCGACGTGAGCGGCCTCAACGGCACGCTTTATCTCAACGGAGTGGCCCTGGGTCTGAACGGGACCTTCACCCAGGCGGACATCGACGGCAACCTGCTGACCTATGCCCACAACGGCTCGGAAACCACCTCGGCCTCCTTCAAGTTCACGGTGAGCGACGGCGCGGATTCCAACGGCGACCTCGATCCCAGCGCGGACATCGCCGAAACCACCTTCCACATAACGGTCACGCCCGTGAACGACGCGCCCGTGCTCGAAACCACGGCCAACGTGGCCGTGACCGAGCACGATGACGCCGCCACTGTCTACGACGATGGCCAGGACCTGACGAATGTGGAAAACGCCACGGCGCTGACCATTGATTCCATCGGCGGAGCCTTGGCCAACCTGAACTGGAGCGACGCGGACAACAGCGACACCACCCAGATGGTCTTCCAGCTCTCGGACCTGCCCGACGGCGGATATCTGAAGTATTGGAACGGCACGTCCTGGGAGACCATGACCGTGGACTCACACTTCTCGGTCCAGGACGTGGTGGACGGCAAGGTGGCCTATTTCCACAATCCGGACAGCGAACCCAACGCGGCCACGGACAACTTCACCCTGGCGCTCACGGACGGCGGAACCACGCCGAGCGCCAGCGTCAAGGTGCAGGTGGACGTGACCCCGTCCAACGACGCGCCCACGGTCACAGGCGGCCGCACCTCCATTGACGAGGGCGGTTCCGTTGTCTTCAACGCCAGCGGCACGCAGCTCTCCATGAGCGACCCGGATAACACCAACGCCGAGCTGACCCTGACCGTGGCCAACCTGCCGGACTACGGCACGCTTTGGCTCGACGCGGACGGCAACGGCACGCTGGACTCCGGAGAAGCCCTGAGCGCGGGCAGCACTTTCACCAAGGCGGACCTGGACGCCGGAAAACTGCACTACACCCATGACAGCTCGGAAAACTTCAAGGACACCTTCACGTTCACAGCCACGGATCCGGGCGGGCTGACCAGCGCTCCGGCCACGGTGACCATCGACATCCGCCCGCAGAACGACGACCCCACCATTCTCGTGAACACCGGCGGCACGGTGAACGAGGGCGAAACCCTGACCATCTCCACCGAAACCGTGGACGACAATGCCGCGGACGGCTCGAATCTGAAGATGTACGACCCGGACAACACCGCCACCCAGGTGCAGATGCGCGTCACCGACAACGTGGATCACGGGTATCTCTTCCTGGACCTGGACGGCGACAAGGTCCTGGACGCCGAAGAAAAGGTGCTCGGCGTGGACTCGGTCTTCACCCTGGACGACCTGGCCAACGACCGGCTGGTCTACCAGCACGACGGCTCCGAACCTCTGGGAGGCTCGGCCACGGATGCGTTCAGCTTCACGGTTTCGGACTCCGGCGGCGGCAACGAACCCACAGGAACCTTCAATATCACCATCACCGCCACCAACGACGCGCCCGAGATCACGGCCCCGGCCTCGGCGATCCTGGACGAGGATTCCAGCGTGCTCGTCAAGGGCATCTCCATCGCGGACGTGGACGCGGCCCAAAGCACCCCGGGCAATGTTCAGCTCGAACTCTCCGTGACCAACGGCATCCTGAACGTCAGCGCGGGCGCGGGCGTGACCATCACGGCCAACGACTCCGGCAGCGTGACCCTGGAAGGCACGGTCAGCGCCATCAACGCCGTTTTGACCAGCGGCGTGCGCTACACGCCGGACGCGGAGTACAACGACCTGCGCGACGCGGGCAACGGCGACGTGATCCAGCTCACACTCTCCGACCTGGGCAACACCGGCGTGGGCGGTGCGCAGACGGACACAGCCAGCGTGGACATCACCATCCGGCCCGTGAACGATGCCCCCGAACTGACTTACGACCCGTCCGGAACCAACACGAACCTGGGAGGCGGCAGCGTGGCCGTAAGCGCCACCGAGGACAACACGCTGGCGCTCGATCCCATCGTGGTCAGCGATCTGGACATCGCCGCGAACGAACTGAGCGGCGGCGCGGAGGACGGCACGGTCCGCGTGACCGTCACGGCCTCGCACGGCAGCCTGACCCTGGCGGACACCACGGGCCTGACCGGCGACACGGACGGCTCGGACGGAACCCTGACCATCACCGGAACCCTCACGAATGTGAACGCCGCCCTGGCCGCCCTGCAATATAAAGGAAACACCGACTACAACGGCACGGACAGCATCCAGGTCACCGTGAACGACCTGGCCAACGAGGGCGCGGGCGGAGCCAAGAGCACCAGCGGAACCTTCAACGTCACGGTGAATGCGGCCAACGACGCCCCGGTGCTCGACAATTCCACCAGCCCGGTCATCACCGTTGCCGAGGACGCCACCACCAACAACGGCTCCACCGTGAGCGACCTCTTCGGCTCGCTGATCACGGACGTGGATACGGGCGCGCTCCAGGGCATCGCCGTCACGGGCCTGACCAACACCAACGGAACCTGGCAGTACAACACCGGCTCGGGCTGGACGAACATCCCCACGGACGCGGCCGAGACCAAGGCCCTGCTGCTCTCGGCAGACGCCAAGCTGCGCTTCGTGCCCGACGCGAACTACAACGGCACGGACACCGGCGGCATCACCTTCCGCGCCTGGGACACCACCCAGGGCACGGAGGGAACCACCGTCGACATCTCCGCCGGAGGCACGGGCGGCATCACGGCATTCAGCGATGCCACCGAGACCCTCACGGCCACGGTGACCGCCGTGAACGACGCCCCGGTCATCACGGACATGGACGCGGCCCATGTGGCCTACACCGAAGGCACGGGGCTCGGCGTGGCCGGAACCCCGGTGGTCCTGGACGCGGACGCCACCATCAGCGACTATGACCTCGACAACGGCGAGGACAATTACGACGGCGCGACCATTACGGTGCAGCGCCAGGGCACGGCGCAGACCAAAGACCTGTATGATGTCTCCACGGACGGAACCATCAGCAAGTCCGGCAGCGACCTCGTTATCGGCGGCGTCACCGTGGGCAGCATCACCACCCAGGCGGGCGGTGTGCTGAAGATCACCTTCAACGCCAACACCACGGGCGATGCCGTGGACGCCGTTCTGCAAAACATCACCTTTGCCAGCACGGCGGACGACCTTTCCGGAACCATCACGGTCCAGACCACCTTCAACGACGGCAATGCTGCCGTGAACGTCGCGGCCCAGGGCAGCGGCGGGGCGCTCACGGCCACGGGAACCGTGACCATCGACGTGACCCCCACCAACGACGCGCCCATCGTGAACAGCGCCACGGGCGACACGCTCACGGCCATCAACGAGGATTGCGGAACCGCGGGCAGCACGCCTACCAGCGTGGCTGACATCGTGGGCGGCACTTCGGCCACGGACCCGGACAGCGTGCCCGTGGCGGGTATCGTGATCACCTCCGTGGACGACACCAACGGCACGTGGCAATACAGCACCGACGGCGGAACGAACTGGAGCGACGTGGACACCACCGGCAGCGGCCCCCTGCACCTCAGCACCGCAGCCACCAACCTGATCCGCTTTGTGCCGGACGCGAACTTCAACGGCACGTCCACGTTCGCCTACAGCGCCTGGGACACCACGGGAGCGGCGGCCAACGGCGAGCACGCCGTCATGGGGGCCACGGGTGAGGGCACGCCCTACAGCGCGGCCACGGCCACGGCGACCATCACGGTCAATGCCGTGAACGACGCCCCGGTCATCACCAACGGCGCGGCCAGCGTGGATGTTACCGGCGCGGTGGAAAACAGCGCCATCACCGTCGGCTCCGTGGGTTCTCCGGCCCTGAGCCTCTACGACCTGGACCTTGACGCGGCCATCACCCAGGACACGGGCACGAGTCCAACGCTCCGGGTCACCCTGGAGAACAACCACGGGACCATCACCCTGACCACGACCACGGACCTGAGCTTCGTGGACAGCACGGCCAACGGCCAGAGCCGCATCGTGATCGAGGGTTCGCGCGATGCCCTGAACGCGGCCCTGGCGAGCTTCACTTACACGCCCGGCAACGACACCAACACCACCGAGACCATCGCGGTGACACTGGACGACCAGGGCAACGTGGGCGGCGGCCACCTCACAGACACCACGGACATCGTGCTCAACGGCATCGAGGCCGTGAACGACGCGCCCGTGATCACGGCTCCGGCCACGGCCACGGTCAACGAGGACGGCACACTGAACTTCGGCACGCAGATCCAGATCAGCGACGTGGACGCCCGGACCGGCGAAGTCGTTGTGGATCTTCAGGTTCCCGACGGCTCGGGTTCCCTCTCCCTGAGCGGCATCGCCGGTCTGACCTTCACCCTTGGGGACGGTACGGCGGACGGCCACATGACCTTCTCGGGCACGCTCAGCGCCGTGAACGCGGCCCTGAAGAACATGACCTACACTCCGCCCGCCGATGCCAACGCCAATCCCACCCTGCTCAACGGCACGGTTCCGCTGACCATCACGATCAACGACCAGGGCTGGGGCGAGGCCAATGTGCAGGACGGAGCCAACGCGCTTTCGGACACCGAGACCGTGAACATCACCGTGACTCCGGTGAACGACGCCCCGGCCATCAACGGTCTGCAGGGCGACACGGCCATTTACGACGAGTCCGCAGGTGCGGTCTTCGTGGGCGGAGCCACCGGCATCACGGACATGGAATTCGGTCAGGGGGAAATCACGGATTTCAATGGCGGCAGCCTCACTGTCAGCATCTCCGGCGGCGGCCTTGCCGGAGATGTGCTCAGCGTGGCCAGCCACGGCGACATCACGGTCAGCGGCAACCAAATCCGCTACCAGGGCAACCTGATCGGAACCTTTACCGCCGGGTCCAACAGCTCGTCGCTGGTCATCAGCCTGACCACGGTCGATGCCACGCCCAGCGCTGTGACAGCGCTGGTCAACGCCGTGACCTACAACCACACCACGAGCAACCCGGACAACTTCGGAGCCAACCTGACCCGGACCCTGTCCTTCGTGCTCAACGACGGCGACGGCACGGCCAATGGCGGCGTGGCCAACAGCGCCACCGTGACCACCACCGTGACCATCGGCGACCTGATCAACGACGCGCCGACCCTCACGGGCGTGAACGACCTGACCGTGAATGAAAATATCGTGAACGCGGACACGGGCGGCCCCGTGCTCCTCGACGCGGACGTGACCTTCGGCGACGTGGACTCGGCCAACCTGAACGGCGGCACGTTGACCCTGCACTACACCTCGGGCAACGGGGCCGAGGACCAGCTCTCCGTGCGCAACCAGGGCACGGGCGCGGGCCAGATCGGCCTTTCCGGCACGAGCGTGACCTACGCGGGCACGACCATTGGCACGCTCTCCGGCGGAACCAACGGCGCGGACCTGAGTATCACCCTGAACGCCAATGCCACGCCCGAGACTGTGGACGCGCTGCTCCAGAACCTGACCTACCAGAACACCTCGCACAATCCCACGGCCACGCGCAGCCTGGAAATCACGGTCTCGGACGGCAACGGACCGGACGCCGCCACAAGCACAGCCGCGCCCGTGACCATCACGGTCAATTCCCAGAACGACGCGCCCATCCTGGACAACACGCGCGATCTGACCCTAAGCGCCATTGACGAGGACACCACCGCGCCCACGGGAAACACCGTGGCCGCGCTCCTGGCCTCGGCGGGCGGCGACATCGTCACGGATTACGACACCGGAGCCGTGGAGGGCATCGCCATCTACGCCGTGGACAACACCCATGGCACGTGGCAGTACAACACCGGCTCGGGCTGGACCGATATCGGAACCGTGAACACGGGCAACGCCCTGCTGCTCTCCAGCGCGGCCTCGGTCCGCTTTGTGCCCGACGCCGACTTCGACGGCACGGCCACCATCCAGTTCCACGCCTGGGACCAGACTTCCGGCAGCGAGGGAGCCAAGGTGGACGTGACCACCACGGGCACGCCCTCGGCCTTTTCCACAGCCACGGAAACCGCCAGCATCACCATCAACGCGGTCAACGACGCGCCCGTGCCCACGGGAGACGCCACCCTGGCCGCCATTGACGAGGACACGACAAATCCGGCCGGAGACACGGTGGCCAACCTCTTCGGTGGCCTGTTCACCGATCCGTCGGACGCTTCAAGCCTTGCGGGAACCGATGCCCTGGCGGGCATTGCCGTGACCGGAAACACCGCAGACGCCGCAACCCAGGGAAGCTGGGAATACTCCACGGACAACGGCGCGCACTGGACCGCCGTGGGCAGCGTGAGCGACGGCTCGGCCCTCGTGCTCTCTACCACTGCCAAGCTGCGCTTCGTTCCCGCTGCCGACTACAACGGCGCTCCCCCGGCGCTGACCGCGCATCTGGTGGACGATTCCGCCGGAGCAGTGGTCAGCGGCTCCACAGCCGACGTGAGCACCACCGGTGGCACGACCGCATACAGCGCCGCCAGCGTGGCGCTGGAAACCACGGTGAACGCGGTGAACGACGCGCCCGTGATCAGCGGACTGAACGGCGGAAGCACCTATACCGAAAACGGGACCGCCGTGGTCATCGACGCGGACGCCTCCATCCTCGACGTGGACATCCACCGCGGCGAAGACAACTACAATGGCGCGACCCTGACCATCACCCGCCAGGGCGGCGCGGACGCCCACGACGTGTTCGCAAGCACCGGCAACCTCGGCGCACTGACCCAGGGCGGAAATCTTGTGCTCAACGGCGTGACCATCGGCAGCGTGACCACCAATTCCAGCGGCACGCTGACCCTGACCTTCAACGCCGCCGCCAGCGCCACCCAGGTCAATGAAGTGCTGCAAAGCGTGACCTACGCCTACGACGGCGAGACCCCGCCCACCAGCGTCAGCCTGGACGTGACCTTCAACGACGACAACGCGGCCTCGGCCCAGGGCAGCGGCGGAGCGCTCGTTGACACCGAAACCGCCGTGGTGAACATCACCCAGATCAACGATACCCCGAGCCTGGGCACGCCTGCCAACCAGAACATGGCGCGTGGCGTTCCGCTGGTCTTCAGCGCGGCCAACGGCAATGCCCTGACCATCGCCGATGTGGACGCGGGGTCCGGAGACATGACCACGACCCTCTCCGTAGGCGAGGGAACCCTGACCCTGAGTGGAACCGCCGGCCTGACCAGCGTGAGTGGCGACGGAACAGGAACCGTGACGCTCACAGGCAGCCTGGACGAAATCAATGCGGCCTTGGAGGGACTGACCTACCGGGACAACGACTCCGAAGGAACCGTGAGCCTGACCGTCCAGGTCAACGACAACGGCCATACCGGCGACGACCCGGGACTCACCGGAACCGCCAGCGACGAACGAGCCAGCGCCACCTTGAACATCGAAATCATGGACGCCGTGAACGACCCGCCGGTGATCACCATGCCCGACGAGCAGACCGCCACCCAGGGAACCGCCCTGGTGCTGGACGGCGCCAACCTCATCCAGGTGGCCGACCCGGACATCTTTGCCGGCGACATGGAGGTCACGGTCAGCGTGACCAACGGAACCCTGACTCTGGGATCCACCACGGGACTGACCTTCCCCACGGGTGACACGGGCACGGATCAGGCGAGCATCACCTTCCGGGGCGACATCAGCGCGGTGCGCGCTGCGCTGGACGGTCTGAGCTTCACTTCCGATGCGGACTACACTGGCGACGCGGTCCTGACCGTGACCGCCAACGACCTCGGCAACACAGGCTCCGGCGGCGCTCTGAACGACAGCGAAACCCTGAACATCACCGTCAATGCGCGGCCTTCCACCGACCCGCCCCATGTTCCCGATGAAACACCGGCGCCTTCCACCCCATCAAGGCCGACCAACACGTACACACCGCCCACCACCACGTCCGAAATTTCAGGCGGGGAATCCGGCGGGAATGATGTGCTGCCTCCCTCGCCATTCGCCACCGGCTCCAACGGCCTGAACTCGTTTGGTTCCGGCCTGTTCGGATCCGGCGACACGCTGCTGGGCGAGCACAATGAAAACCAGTTTCGGCTGGAATTGGAAAACCAGACCTTCCGGTCGGACAAGCCCACGGTGTTCAGTATTCCCGCCAGCGCCATCCGCAGCAGCGACCCCACCCAGGAGATCCGGCTCCTGGCCTCCATGCCGGACGGCTCGCCGCTGCCCTCCTGGATCACCTTCAATCCTGAGGACGGCACGTTCAGCATCAACCCGCCCGACGGACTTCCCCATACGGTGGAGGTCCTGGTTCAGGCCCGCGACTCCGCCGGAAACGAGGCCAAGTCAACCTTTGTCATCGAACTGACGGGCGCGGGCGAGAACAACGGCCAGGGTGAGGACGCTGCCCAGCCCGAACAAGGCCCCTCGGATCAAAACGATCCTGGCCAGCAGGGTTCCGATCCAAATGGCCCGGACCAGAGTAGTCCCGGTGAAAATGACCCCGGCCAAGGCCCTGGCGCCGACGCGGGACACCCGGGCCATCCCATGGCAGAAGCTGGGGAATACAACCACTTGCATGAAATTCAGCAAGCGGATACAGATGTCCCCCAAGGCAAGCCCGGCCTGGCCGAACAGATGGCATACGCGGGGCATTCCGGCCTGCTGCGGCAAGCCGACCATCTGGCGCGACTCTTCCATATCGGATAAGCGAGACCGTTTATGCATATCTCCCCACGCACCCTCTTCCGGCTCACAACCCTGCTCTGCGTCCTTCTGCTCGCGGGCTGTTCCGTACGCACCTCGCCGCTCTCCCCGGAGGAACGCCAGGAGATTCTGGCCCGCAACTGGGAACAGCTCGACCAGTTGCGCCCCCGGCCGGATCACCCCCTGACCCTTTCCGAGGCCATCAGCCTGGCTCTGATGCATAACCTTGACTACCGCATCCAGGCCATGGAAGAAGACATCGCCCGCCAGCAGTTCGACCTGACCAAGCTGGACATGCTGCCCAGCCTGGATTTCGCCGCCGGAGAACACAGCCGCTGGCCGGAAAGCGCCTCCAAAAGTGAATCCATTGAAACCCGGACCCAGTCCCTGGAACCTTCGACTTCCCAGGACCGCAACCGCTTCACCACCGATCTGAATCTGGCTTGGAACCTGCTCGATTTCGGCATGAGCTACTATCAGGCCCGCCAGGATTCGGACAAGGAGCACATCCACGCGGAACTGCGGCGCAAGGCCCAGCAGCAACTCGTTGAGCAGGTGCGGGCGGCCTATTGGCGGGCGGCCAGCGCCCAGCTCTTCCACGACCAGGTCGCGGCAATCCTCAAGGAGGCCCAGGCCGCGCTGGAGGACAGCCGCAAGGTCGAAGAATACCGCCTGCGCCCGCCCTTGCAGAGCCTGAGCTTCCAGCGCACGCTGCTGGAGGTGGTTCGCCAGTTGGAGACCCTGCAAAGCGAGCTGGAAGAAGCCCAGATCGAATTGCTTTCGCTCATGGGCATGGCTCCCGGAAGCAGCCTCCTGCTCGTGGTCAAGGACAACATGGCCGAGAACCCGCCCGCGCTGAACAGCAGCGTGGACCAACTCGTGAACATGGCCCTGGACAAGCGGCCCGAACTGCGCGAAAGCATGTACAAGGTGCGCATCAGCAAGGACGAGATCACCCGGTCCATGCTCCAGACCCTGCCGGGCCTGAGCTTCCGGGCCTCGGAAAAATACGATTCCAACTCCTACCTCTCCGACAATATCTGGCAGGAACTCAGCGTGCAGGTCACGGGCAACATCGTGGACCTCTTCACCGCGCCGCAACGCATCGATCAGGCCGAAAGCAAGCATGAGCTGGAACGGATGCGCCTGCTCTCCCTGCACATGGCCATCGTCACCCAGGTCAACGTGGCTGTCCGCCAATACCAGCGCATCATGCGCGACTACAGCATGGCCTCGGAAATCAGCCGGGTGGAACAACGCATTTCCGACATCGTCTCCAACCAGGCTCTGGTGAACACCCAGAGCAAGGTCGAGGACATCCGCAGCCGCGTCACGGCCCTGTTTTCCGAGCTGGACCGCTATCGCAGCTTTGCCGAGGCCCAGAACGCCTACGGCCGGATTCTCATCTCCCTGGGAGTGGACATCCTGCCCCGAGATCTCACGACCCTGGACGCCTCCATCCTCGTGAAGCAGATCGACTGCACCCTGGGGCAATGGGAAAAGGGTCAGGTGTCCCCGGTGGCTTGCGGAGCGGCCCAGTGAGGGGGAATCCGTGCGTGCGGTTTTTCGCGGGCTTCGGAGTGCTTTTGCTTTTCTGCTCCCTGGCCGCCGGACCGGCCCAGGCGCGCGGAACCGACTCCCTGGTGGTGCGCGCCCAGCTCACCGCCGTGCATGAAGCCCCCCTGGCCGCAGCCATTCAGGCACGCATCAAGGATCTGCCCCTGCGCGAGGGGGATTCCTTTGCCACGGGCGACCTGCTCCTGGCCTACGACTGCGCCGACCGGGAGGCGGAATACCAGCGGGCTGCCGCCGGGTATCGCGCCACGCGCAGCAAACTCAAGGCCAACGAGGAACTCAACCGCCTCAATTCCATCAGCACCGTGGAGGTGGACCTCAGCCGCGCCGAGGTGGACATCGCCAAAGCAGAACAGGAAGTCCAGGCCATGCGCCTCAAGCAGTGCAAGGAATTCGCACCCTTTGCGGGCCGCGTGGCCGCGCTCTACGTCAAACGCTATCAGCGCGTCAGTCCCGGCGATCCCCTGATGACCGTGGTGGACCCCTCCCGGCTGGAAGCGGAATGCATCGTGCCCTCCAAGTGGCTGCGCTGGCTCAAGGTCGGCCACCCCATCGACCTGCTTGTGGAGGAAACCGGAGACACGGTGCGGGCCGTGGTGGAATCCATCGCCCCATTTGTGGATCCCGTCAGCCAGACCGTAAAGGTGCGCGCCAGCGTGGAGGCAGTTCCGGGACTGCTGCCCGGCATGAGCGGCACGGCCGCGTTCCTCCCCGCCCAATAATCCATGCAACAGGCACAGCTCGAACACCAGGTGCGGGGGCTGAGCACCCTGCTTGCCATCCAGGCCAACATCCAGCGCGCCACTTCCCTGCGCGAGGTGCGTTATCGGATCGTCAACGATACCGCGCTGCTCCTGTCCTACCGCCAGGCCCTGCTCTGCGAGGCAGAAAGCGGCAAGGTGCGCGCGGTTTCCGACCTGCCCGACCCTGACGCCAACGCGCCCTTCGTGATCTGGGCGGGACGGCTCGCAGCATGGCTGGAGACCAAGGCTCCGGACGGCGGGCGCATCGATCCCGCAACGCTTCCCCAGGAACTGCGCGCGGAATGGGACGAATGGTTTCCCGCCCACGCCGTCCGGATGCCCCTGCGACATCCACGTTACGGCGACCAGGGCGCAGTGCTGCTCGTGCGCGACACGCCCTTCAGTGACGAGGAACTCAATCTGGGCGCGCATCTTGCGGAAACCTACGCCGCTGGTCTGGGATCCTTCACCCGGCACGGTCTGGAACTGCGCAAACGCCTGCGCAACCTGCTGCGCCGCCGCCGCGTGGTTCTGGCACTGGCCGCGCTGCTGCTGGCCGCACTTTTTCTGATCCGCGTGCATCTCACGGCCGTGGGCACGTGCGAGCTGGTGGCCGACGCCCCGGCCGTGCTGCGCTCGCCCATGAACGGCGTGGTGGGCGAGGTGCTGGTCCGGCCCAATGAAACCATCCGCGCCGGACAGCCCCTGCTCCGGCTGGACGACCGCGACCTGCTCTCCCGACTGCTGTTGGCGCGCAAGGCCCTGGAAACAGCCCAGGCCGAGTACCGGCAGGTCTCCCAGTCCGCCCTGGTGGAGGCCGAAAGCAAATGGCAGCTGACCATGGCCAGGGCCGCTGTGGACGAACGCCGGGAACAGCTGTCGTACATCGAGGAACTCCTGGAACGCACGGAAGTGGCCGCGCCCAGGGACGGCATCGCCATCTTCAACGATCCCGACGAACTGGTCGGGGTTCCCGTACAAGTGGGCCAGCGGCTCATGGAAGTCTGCGGCGAGCATGAAAGCGCACTGCGGATCTGGCTGCCTGTGGAAGATGCCGTGGACCTGCGGCCCGGCGCAGCCATCCGCG
>JBFWMD010000042.1:0-31357 GCA_050251775.1 Desulfovibrio sp. | reverse complement strand
CCGGGCTGGACGTTGGTCACGAGCAGGCCGCGCGCGGCTTCCAGGCCGAGCTGCTTGGCCTCGGACTCCTGGAGGGGCCGCAGGAACACGCCGAGCCTGGTGGCGGGTTCGACCTTGGATTCGGGCTGGCCGTTCTGGGCCTTGGCCACGTTTTCGGCGCGCTCTTCCAGGGTCACGGTCATGGTCTTGGACTTGCCCTTGCGTACAATGCCGACCTCGGCCTTGTCGCCGGGGAGCATGCCCGCGATGACCCGGGCCAGCGCATGCATGTCGTCCACGTCCGCACCGTCCACGGAAACGATCACGTCGCCGGGCACGATGCCTGCCTTGTCCGCGGGGTTGCCCGCGAAAACGTCGGCCACGAGCACGCCCTTGGCCTTGTCCAGTCCAAGGGCCTTGGCCATGTCCTCATCCACGTCCTGCATCTGGATGCCGAGCCAGCCGCGATGCACGGTGTCGCCGGTCTTGAGCTGGGCGATGACCTTCTGGGCCATGTTGCTGGGAATGGCAAAGCCCAGTCCCTGGCCCGAGGGGATGATGGCGGTGTTGATGCCCACCACCTTGCCGCTCACGTCGAGCAAGGGGCCACCGGAGTTGCCGGGGTTGATGCTCGCATCGGTCTGGAGGAAGTTGTCAAAAGGACCCGCGCCGATGACCCGGCCCGTGGCCGAGATGATGCCGGCGGTGACGGTGTTGCTCAGGCCAAAGGGGTTGCCGATGGCCAGCACCCACTGGCCCACGCGGACCTTGTCCGAATCGGCGAATTCCACGGTGGGAAGACTCTTGCCTTCGATTTTGACCAGGGCGAGGTCGGTTTCCGGGTCCGCGCCCACGACCTTGGCTTCGTATTCCTTGCCGTCCTGGAGCTTCACGGAGATGGTGTCCGCGCCCTCGACCACGTGGTTGTTGGTCACGATGAAGCCGTCCGAGCTGATGATGAAGCCGGAGCCCAGGGAACTCTGCTCGCGCGGCTGCTGCCGGAAGGGGGCGGGCATGCGCGGGTCATTGAAGAACTGTTCAAAGAATTCGTCCAGGGGGGTTCGCTGACCCTGCTGGCCCTGGGGGCCAAAGCGAAAGACCTGTCCGCCCTGCACTGTTTTGGTGATGGAGACGTTGACCACGGCCTTTCCGGCCTTTTCCGCCAGGGTGGCGAAGTCGGGCAGGGTGACCTGCGCGTTGGCCTCGGGCAGGAAGGGGAAGCCCGCCCAGGCCTGCATCGGCAGGGTCAATGCCAGGCAAAGAATCATCAGTGAAAGGGGTTTTTTCAAAGAAATCATGCTATTTCCTCCGTTTCCGCGTACGTGGGGATGACGAAGCGTGGCGGAACAAAGGGAGTATAAAACCTTTCGGTGGGATGTAAATAGCAAGGCCGGGAAAAACTCGACGGACCTGCATTCGGATTTATGTCCGGATCCATGCCCGGTTTCCTTCAGGACCTGCGGCGTCCCGCTCCCGGGGGCATGCTGGTTCAGTGTCCTTCCTGCTTCCGACTCCACCCGGCCAGGGCCGCGCTTTTCGCTTGAACCTCGCGTGCGAATGACGTACCTTGCACATCCCGCATTCGCGGAGCCCCCGTAGCTCAGATGGATAGAGCAACTGCCTCCTAAGCAGTAGGCCGTGCGTTCGAATCGCGCCGGGGGCACCATTTCCAAATATCAAGGCCGGATCTGAGAGGATACGGCCTTTGCCTTTTCGGGGGCCGACGCCAAAGAAGGGGTCTACACCAAAGAAAGGGGCAGCTGCGGTGCAGCGATTCCTCGACGCTTTGCACCAAGCCGTTCCCTCAACAGTCACTGTAACCCGATCCGTACGTGGAGAAAATGGGCCATCTGACTTGAGAAAAACCGGGTGGCCCGAGGGTGTTTCGCTCAGTGGACGCCAAAAGGTCAAAGGCAACGGAGCCAGGGTGGAGTTCCGCTTCGCCTCGGAGGAATTCGCGGACTTTTTTGGGCACTTGCGGTCGCCTTTGACTCGGTGGTGCTGTTTTGTCCCTGTTCAGCACGGGAGGAGTGTCCGTGGGGGGCGCCGCATCGTAGGGGGCTCGGTGAAACAGGGCGGACCGGGTGCGTCCCGCCACGGGGGGACGCAAACGGATGCGCGAAGAACGTTGTGTCCTTGAGCCGTGCGGGCGGCAAGTAGCGCAGACGGAAATCCGTTGACAGGGAGCCGTGCGTAAATTATTCAAAAGTTCATTTGAACACTTTACGGCAGAGGGAGTCATGTCGCGAAAAATATTTTGGGCGGGCGTTCCGGTGCTTCTGGCCATCCTGGCTTATGCGGCCCTGGCCGGAGCCGGGCCGTCCGCACGGCTGGCCGGGGCGGCCACCACGTTCCTGATCGCCTGCTGGGGACTGCGGATTCTGAGCGAGGGCACGGCGGCCATGCTTTTCTTCCTCGTTCTGGCCGTGTCCGGGACCGTGCCGTCCTCCGTGGTCTTCAGCGGGTTCACCACTCCGGCCTTCTGGCTGGTGTTTTCCGGCCTGATCATCGGCCGGGCCATCCGGGAATCCGGCCTGAGCCGGCGGTTGGCCGGAATGCTCGGCGCGAAGCGGGGCCGGTCCTACCCGCTGCTGCTGGGCCGGATCATCGCGGGCGGGGTGATTTTCGCCTTCTTTCTGCCCTCGGGCATGGGCCGCATCGTGATTCTCACCCCGCTGCTGGTGGATTTCGCCAAGAGCTGCGGGTTTTCCGAAAAGGACAAGGGCTATGTCGGCATTCTCCTTGCCGGAATTTTGGGCACATACCTCATTCCCTTTGCCATTCTGCCCGCCAACCTGCCGAACGTGATCCTGTCCGGAGCCGCAAAGGCCCTCTATGGCATGGAAATCGGCTACCTGCGCTACTTCGTTTTGCATTTTCCCGTGCTGGGCCTGCTCAAGAGCCTGCTGGTCTGGGGTTGCCTCTGCCTGTTGTTTCCGGCCACTCTGGCGGATGCCGACGGCAAGACAGAGCCGGTCCCCTGGAACGGTCGCGAAATCGGCACGATCCTGGTGCTGCTGGCGGCCCTGGCGTGCTGGATGACGGATTCCCTGCACGGCGTGTCTCCGGGCTGGGTCAGCCTTGCAGCGGCGATCCTGTTGCTCGCGCCCGCGTCGGGCTGGTTCGGGCCGGAACTGCTCACAGGCATCAAGATGGACACCCTGCTGTTCGTGGCCTGCGCCATTGGGGTGGGCAACGTCATCCAGGCCTCGGGTCTGGCCGCGTTCATGGGTGCGCACCTGCTCGGGGCGCTGCCCCTGGAGCCGGGGGCCGGGGCGCACAACCTGCCCGTGCTGCTCGGAGTGTTCCTTTCCACAGGCTTGTTGACCTCCCTGCCCGGCATTCCCTCGGTGTTCGTTCCCCTGGCGCAGGGCATTGCCCAGTCGGTGCAAATGCCGTTATCCTCCCTGCTCATGCTGCTGGTCCCGGCGTTTTCCACAGTGCTGCTGCCGTACCAGGGGCCGCCGCTGATCGTGGCCGTGCATGCCGCGCGGATTCCGTACCGGGCCATGCTCCTGGCCTGTCTGCTGCTGGCGGCGGGAACCATCCTGCTGCTGTTTCCACTGGATCTGCTCTGGTGGAAGCTGCTCGGCGTGCCTCTGAGCGGGGTGTGATCCGCGCCGGGCGTGAGCAAAACAGCGGTGTTGCCTTATTCACGTTTTAGCGGGGAGTATTCGCCATGGCCCGGACCGAGGACAAGACGCGGCTCAACGAGGCATTCGCCCAGGTGGCCAAGGGGTTGGCGCACGCCAACCGCATCGAACTGCTGGAGCTCCTGGCCCAGGGCGAGCGCGACGTGGATTCGCTCTCCCAGTGCAGCGGCCTTTCCGTGGCCAACACCTCCCACCATCTCCGGCTTTTGCGCCAGTGCGGGCTGATCCGCAGCCGCCAGGAGGGACAGCGGGTCATCTACCGCCTTTGCAGCGACGAGGTCGTGTTGTTGATCCTGCAACTGCACCGGGTGGCCGTGGACAACCTGCCCGAACTGGACCGGCTGCTGGCCGAGCGCTTTCCCGTGGACAGGCCCGGCTCGTCCGTGTCGCCCCAGGAGCTGGCGCGGCTGCTGCACGAGCACCCCGTGCGGGTGCTGGATCTCCGGCCTGCTCCGGAATACGCCGCCGGGCATGTTCCCGGAGCGCAATGCCATTCCCTGGAGTCCCTGCAGGAGCTTCCCGCCGCATCCGGGGACCAGGAGTGCGTGGTCTATTGCCGGGGCGCGTTCTGCCTCGCTCCGTACCGGGCCGCCGAAATCCTCGCGGCCAAAGGGTATTGCGTGCGGCGGCTTGAGGGCGGGTTCCCGGCTTGGCGCATCAGCGGATTGTCCGTGGAGCGGGAACCCGGATCGGATTAGCGCGCAAAAAAAGGCCCGCACACCATGTGCGGGCCGATCCGTGTCCGGGCGTCGTTCACTCGCCCGCGTCAGGAGGAGTCGATGTTCGAAGTCCGTTGCGCGGTAATTTCTCCCATCTTCCTGAACTATTGAGAATTTATTTCCAGTCGTCCCAGTCGAGCACGACCTTGCCGCTCTGGCCGGAGCGCATGACCTCGAAGCCCTCGGCGAATCGCGAGGCCGGAAAGCGGTGCGTGATGGCCGCGTTCACGTCCAGGCCGCTCTGGAGCATGGAGGCCATTTTGTACCAGGTCTCGAACATCTCGCGTCCGTAAATGCCCTTGAGCTTCAGGCCCTTGAAGACCACCTGATTCCAGTCGATGGCCGTATCCCCGGGCAGGATGCCGAGCAGGGCGATCCGGCCGCCGTAGTTCATGCCCGAGAGCATCTGCCGGAAGGCCGAGGGATTGCCGGACATTTCCAGGCCCACGTCAAAGCCCTCGACCATGCCGAGGTCGGACATGACTTCAGGCAGGGTTTCGCAGGCCACGTTCACGGTGCGCGTCGCGCCGAGGGTGCGGGCCAGGCCGAGCCGGTAGTCGTTCACGTCGGTGATGACCACGTGGCGCGCGCCCGCATAGCGGGCAATGGCCGCAGCCATCATGCCGATGGGGCCGGCCCCGGTGATGAGCACGTCCTCGCCCACCAGATCAAAGGAGAGTGCGGTGTGCGTGGCGTTGCCCAGGGGATCGAGAATCGCGCCCAGTTCGTCCGAAATGGCCGAAGGGAGCTTGAAGACGTTGGAGGCCGGAACGCTGAGGTATTCGGCAAAGCAGCCGGGACGGTTCACGCCGATGCCCAAAGTGTTGCGGCAGAGGTGGCGCTTGCCCGCGCGGCAGTTGCGACAGTGTCCGCAGGTGACGTGACCCTCGGCGGAAACGCGGTCGCCAGGACCCAGGCCCCGGACCTCGCTGCCCACGGCCACGATCTGGCCGGAAAATTCATGGCCCACGGCCATGGGCACAGGAATGGTCTGTTGCGCCCACTGGTCCCAATTGAAGATGTGCACGTCCGTGCCGCAAATGGCGGTCTTGCGCACCCGGATGAGCACGTCGTTGTGTCCGCATTCGGGAATGGGAATCTCTTCCAGCCAGATGCCGGGTTCGGCCTTGCTTTTGACCAGGGCCTTCATGGTCGTGGGAAGTGTGAGTTTGCTGTTCATCGGGTTTGACCTTGCATCAGGAAATGACGTTCATGGCGCGGCCCACCATGACAAAGGCGGCCACGGCCTGGCGGACCTGTTCCGCACTGTGTCCGGCGCTCATCTGGGTGCGAATGCGCGCCTTGCCCTGGGGAACCACCGGGAAGCTGAAGCCGGTGACGTAGACGCCCTCGTCCAGGAGCCGCGCGGCCATTTCCTGGGCCACGCGGGCGTCGCCGAGCATCACCGGGATGATCGGATGTTCGCCGGGCACGAGGTCGAACCCGGCCTCGGCCATGCCCGTGCGGAACAGGGTGCTGTTGTCGCGCAGGCGGTCGCGCAGCTCCGAGAGCCCCTCGATCATCGCCAGGGCCTCGATGGAGGCCGCGGCAATGGACGGGCAGAGCGTGTTGGAAAAAAGATAGGGCCGGGAGCGCTGCCGGAGCCATTCGATGATCTCGCGGCGGCCCGAGGTGTAGCCTCCGGAAGCGCCGCCCAGGGCCTTGCCCAGGGTTCCGGTGAGGATGTCCACCCGGCCCAGGACCCCGCAGTGCTCGTGGCTGCCCTTGCCGTTGGCCCCCAGAAAGCCCGTGGCGTGGGAATCGTCCACCATGGTCAGGGCGCCGTATTTTTCGGCCAGGTCGCAGATGTTCTTCAGATCGGCCACGATGCCGTCCATGGAGAACACGCCGTCCGTGACCACGAGGACGTGGCGGCAGGAGGCCGCTGCCTGGAGTTGGGCTTCCAGGTCGGCCATGTCGTTGTTCGCGTAGCGGAAGCGCTGGGCCTTGCAGAGCCGCACCCCGTCGATGATCGAGGCGTGGTTGAGCTGGTCGGAGATGACCGCGTCCTCCGGGCCGAGCAGCGTTTCGAAGAGTCCGCCGTTGGCGTCGAAGCAGGAGCCGTAGAGGATGGTGTCCTCGGTTTCGAGAAAATCCGTGAGCCGCTGCTCCAGCCGCTTATGCACGGACTGGGTTCCGCAGATGAAGCGCACCGAGGCCATGCCGTAGCCGCACTCGTCCAGGGCGGCCTTGGCTGCGGCCACAAGGCGCGGATGGTTGGCCAGACCCAGATAATTGTTCGCGCAAAAGTTCAGCGCGCGCCTGCCGTCGGCAAGCGTGATCAGCGCCTGCTGTGGCGAATCGATGACTCTTTCGGTCTTGAACAGGCCGGATTCCCGCAATTCATTGGTTTGTGCGGCCAGTTCGGCCAGCAGGGGATGCCGCATTCGTGTTTCTCCTCAAAAGAGCAGTGTGCTCGATCAAGAGGGAAACCGACATATTTTTTCTTGTCAAGAAAAAAAACTATGGATAAATTGCTCGTATCGTATCCTGGATTGGGAATAACCGCCCTGGCTGCGCGTTGCGAAGAATAATCTTCGGCGCTGCCGGAGCCGAGGGAACAAAATGGAAAAACCGCTGAACCTGGATCATATCGACAGGGCGATCATTGAGGAATTGCAACGGGACGGACGGGCTTCCTACAAAAGCATCGCCCGCAAGCTCGGTGTGTCCGACGGCACAGTGCGGCTGCGCACGGAACGCATGATGGAATGCGGCTATCTGCGCATTTCCGCTTCGGTGAATCCGCTGTATTTCGAAAATACGCTCACGGCGCTCATCGGTATCAACCTGGAGAAGAAGGTGGACCGGCCTGTCATGGAGCGCGTGGCCCGGTGCAGCGGCGTGCAGTCCGTGATCAACGTCACGGGCCGCTACGATCTCATGGTGGAGCTTTCCGTTTCCTCCCGTTCGAACCTCAAGCGGTTTCTGGTGGACGACCTCCAGGCCCTGGGCGGGGTGGTTTCCACGGAAACCTATCTCTATCTGGAATCCATCAACAAGTGGGTGGAACACAAGGAGCGGGACGAGGACTGAGCCGGAACGACTTCCGTCCTGGCCGCGTTTTCCCTTCCGGTTTCTCTTGTCGCATTTCCGGTCCGAAGTTATTTCGCGACTGGCCCCTTGATTTCCGATCCACCCTCACTGCGCGAGACCATGCCCATGCGATTCACGAAAACCTGCTGTACCCGGCACTGCGGCAACGGCTGCGCCCTGCTCGCGGCCTTTGACGGCGAGCGTCTGATTGTCCGGGGCGATCCGGACCACCCAGTCACGCGCGGTCTGGTCTGCGGCAAGACCGTGCGTTTCGGCGAGCGGCTGCACGCTCCGGACCGCATCACCCGCCCCCTGCTGCGCGAGCACGGCACACTGCGAGAAATTTCCTGGGACACGGCCCTGGACTTGGCCGCCGGGCGCATCCAGGCCCTGCGCCACGCTCCCGAGCGGATGCTGCACGTCTTTTACGTGGCCTCCTACGGCGTGCTCTTCCGCGCCTCTTCGTATCTTTTCGGGCGGCTTGGCGCGGCGGCCACCTCGGGCGACTACTGCCTGGACGCTGGCATTGAGGCCCAGGTCCTGGACTTCGGGGTGCTCGCGGAGCCGGAATTGGACGAGCTGGCACTGTCGCGGAGCATCGTCAACTGGGGCCGCAATCTCGACGCCGAGGGGCTGTTCGCGGGCTGTTGCGTTCGGGAAGCCCGTGAGCGCGGCGCAAGCGTGCTGGCCATTTCGCCGGGGGATCCCGGCTATGCCGCTTTTGCCGACCGCCTGGTGACCATCCGACCGGGTACGGACCGTTTTCTGGCTCTGGCCGTGCTGCGGATTTTGGAAGCGCGCGGCGCTCTGGAATCGGACGCGGTGCAAGCCGTTGCCGGATACGACGCCTTCCGGGAGCTGCTGCACGGGCAGAGTCTGGAGGAACTGCTCGGAGCCTGCGGTGTCTCCCGGTCGGACGCGGAGGCCCTGGCCGAAGCCTATGCCCGGAGGCCCTGCGCCACGCTCCTGGGCCGGGGCACGCAGCGCTACCGCTTCGGCGGGGAGAACGTCCGTTTTGTGGACGCGCTGGCCCTGCTTTCCGGCAACCTGGGCACTGCGGGCGGCGGAGTCTATTTCTGCTCGGGCGAGCGCGGGCACATCGACTACTCCTGGCACAAGCGGCCCGCGGCCCCGCCGCGCACCCTGCCCATACACGACCTGGGCGGCGCCCTGGAACGGGCCGAGGCGGAAGGCGAACCCATCGAGTTGGTCTGGATCGAGGGGACCAACGCCGTGACCCAGGCTCCGGACAGCGCCCGACTGGCAAAAGCGCTGCGCAAGCCCTTCGTGGTGGCTGTGGAGGCCTTCCTGAACGACACCGCCGAGGTGGCGGACCTGATCCTGCCGCCTGCGCTGATGCTGGAGTGGGAAGACATCACCCGCTGTTCGGCCCACGGTTTTGTGCATCATTCCGCCAAGGTGCTGGACCCGCCCGACGGCTGTCTTTCCAATTTTGAAATTTCCCGCCGGGTGGCGCTGCGCCTTGATCCGCCCCTGGATTTCCCCACGGCGGAGCAGGTCATGGAACAGGCCCTGGACGCGCCCAACCTGAAAACCTCCCTGACCGATCTGCGCATCCGGACCTGGGTTCCCTCGCCCCCTCGCCCCACGCCCTTTGCCGGGCTGCATTTCGCCCATGCGGACGGCCGGGTGCGGCTGCCCGAAGCCCTGCATCCCGAACCTGACCCCACGCCGGACTACCCGTGGCGGCTGCTCACGCTGGTGGGCAAGGCGCACCTGCTCTCGCAGATTCCCGAGGCCGAGCAGCGCCAGGGCCTGCCTCGGGTGCGCGTGGCTCCGGATTCCCCGATCCTGGCCGGGCTGGACCTGGGGCGGCCCGTGTTCCTGGCCACGGAGCGGGGGCGCATGGCCGTGCGTCTGGAGCTTCTGGACGGCCTGCACCCGGAGGTGGTTCTGGCCGGGCGCGGCGGCTGGATGAAATGCGGATGGGGGATCAACGCGCTCATCGGTCCGCACGAGGCCGATCTGGCGGGCCAGTGCGCCTATTATGCGCAGCATTGCCGCCTGGAGAACGACGAAATCCCGGCGTAACCCCCCTTGACGCCACGGCAAAGCCGCCCCGCGTACGATCCGTATGCGGGGCTTTTTTGTGAGCGAGGCTCCGGAGGGTCGGGCTGGCTATTCTCCGGCCAGGTCCACGCAGAGGATGCGCGCCTCGCCGTGCTCGTCCACAAAGACCGTGGAGATGGTGATGCAGCGGTTGCCCGAGGCCAGGGAGAGGTAGGGCTCGGTGGTGAAGCGGTTCAGGCCGGAGCGCAGCGGCAGGAAGTATTCCTTGCAGGAATGGTCCGTACCCCGGACAGCGGGTTCGTAGAGCAGGCGGCGGCTTTTTTGCAGGCGCTCCTCGCGGCAGAGCGTTTCGGAAACTTGCAGACCCTTCATGTCCAGCACATAGAGGCATTCGATCTGCGGGTCCTCGTCCATGCAGCAGGCCAGCCGCTGTTCCAGGGTGCGCTCCAGCGAGTCCGTGGGGCAGCACTTGGCCAGTTGGGCGCAGATGCGCTCCACCAAAGTATGGTAGTGGGAATGGCGTATTTTTTCGGTGTTGTAGCGCTGGATGCTGCTGCGTTTGTGCAGCTCGGTGACGTGGTTCAGGGCGAGCACGGCCTCGGGCCAGGGGCCGACGCCGGGCGAAGGACGCCCGAAATGGTAGCCCTGAAAGACATCCACGCCGCATTCAAGCAGGCTCAGGGCCTCTTCGGTGTACTCCACTCCCTCGCCGAGCACGAGGCAGCCGGTGCGGGAGGCCAGACGCACGAAGCTCTTGACCACTTCCTGCTTGTGGAAGTGGCGGTCAATGCGGCTGATCAGGGAGCGGTCCAGCTTGATCATGTCCGGCTGGAGCAGGGGGATGCGGTCCAGGTTGGAATGCCCGGCCCCGAAGTCGTCCAGGGCGATGACATATCCCCGGCGCTTGTAGTCGAGCACGAATTCCATGAGCGCCAGGGCACTGCCCGCCTGGGATTCGATGATCTCGATGGCCACGTTTTCCGGCGCAATGCCCGCGTCGCTGACCTGCCGTTCCAGCACCCGGGAATGCACGCTGGTGGAGTCGATGACCGAGGCGTCCACGTTGATGGAGAGCACCAGGGCGGGGTTGCGCTCGTAGAGGGGCCGGAAGGCGGTGAGCGCTTCCTGGCGGCAGCGGCGGTCCAGTTCGAGCCGCAGCTTGGGGTCGCGGGCTGCCGCAAAGAGTTCGTTCGGGGCCACGGGCTTGCCGGTGACCGGGTCCTTGGCCCGACAGAGCGCCTCCACGCCGAAAACCGAACCGCGTCGCAGGGAGACCAGGGGTTGGAAGTGGATTTCGATGCCGTTGGAGTCGAGCACTCCGCGAACCAGGTCGGCGTCGAGGCAGAACATGACGGCTCCTCCGAGCGGGTTGGTTTACGGCATTGAAAAAGGCCGGGACGAATGGTCCGTCCCGGCCCTTGTTACCTTGTTCCGAACCGCTAGGCCAGGATGTTTTCCTCGCCAGTGCGGATGCGCACGGCCTTGGCCACGTCCAGGACAAAGACCACACCGTCGCCCTCTTTGCCGGTCTGCGCGGATTCGCGGATCACGGCCACGGCCACGTCGGCCTTGTCACTGGGCAATCCCAACTCGATGCGGACCTTCTTGAGCAGATTCACTTCCATGACCACGCCACGGTAGGTCTCGGTGAATCCCTTCTGACGACCGGACCCCAGGATGTTGGTCACGGAGATGGAATAGAACCCCTCGGCGTAGAGCGCCTGCTTTACCAGGGAAAGCTGTTCGGGGCGGATATAAGCGATAACGAGCTTCATTGTTGATGTCCTCCTTGTTGGCTTCGTTCGTCTGTGCCGTTTACTCGACCGTGAAGACCTGGAAGCCGTTGTAGGCCTCGGAGCCGTGCTCGGAGATATCCAGACCCTTGCGTTCCTCTTCCGCCGTGACGCGCACTCCGAAGATGGCCTTGACGATGCTGAAGGTCAGGAAGCCCGTGCCGAAGGCCCAGACGAAGAAGGTGACCACGCCCACAGCTTGCACGCCCAACTGAGCCGTGCCGCCGCCGTAGAACAGGCCGCCGTCCACGTTGAACAGACCGCAGGCCAGGGTTCCCCAGGCGCCGCAGACGCCGTGGACGGAAACCGCACCGACCGGGTCGTCGACCTTGAGGACCTTGTCGATGAAATCGACGGAAAGGACGACCAGCACGCCGGCGACCAGACCAATGATGATGGCGGGACCAGGGGTGACCGTGGCGCAGGGGGCGGTGATGCCCACCAGGCCGGCCAGGGCGCCGTTCATGCTCATGGACATGTCGGGCTTGCCGTAGCGCAGCCAGGAGAAGATCAGGGCCGCGACCGAGCCGCCGCAACCGGCCAGGGAGGTGTTCATGGCGATCAGACCGATGGAGCTGTTAGCCGTGGTGGTGGAACCGGGGTTGAAACCGAACCAGCCGAACCAGAGGATGAACACGCCGAGAGCGGCCAGGGGGATGTTGTGACCGGGAATGGCGCGGGCTTTGCCGTCCTCGGTGTACTTGCCAAGGCGCGGGCCGACCACGATGGCACCGGCCAGAGCAACCCAGCCGCCCACGGAGTGGACCACGGAGGAACCGGCGAAGTCGCAGAAGGCCACGGAGAAGGTGGATTCGAGCCAGCCTGCATCGCCGAAGAGGCTGCCCCAGGCCCAGTGGCCGGAGATGGGGTAGATCAGACCGGTGACGATGCAGGAAACGATGACGTAGGAGCCGAACTTGGTGCGCTCGGCGATGCCGCCCGAGACGATGGTGGCGGAAGTGGCCGCGAAAACGGACTGGAAGAACCAGAAGGTGTAGGCCCAGGGCATGTCGGCTTCCTCAATGCCGCCGAGGCCGAAGTGGGAAAGGCCGACGTATTCGGAACCCAGGCCGAACATCAGGCCGAAGCCCAGGAAGTAGAAGATGATCTGCCCGGCGCCGAAGTCCAGGAAGTTTTTCATCATGATGTTGCCAGCGCTCTTGGCGCGGGTGAAGCCGCATTCCACGCAGGCGAATCCGGCCTGCATGAACATGACCAGGATGGCCGCGATGAGCGTCCAAAGAATGTTGGCGTTGTCCTGAGTGAGCATTTCAGGAGCGGCGTCCTGCGCGAGAGCGAGGGACGGGATGAGGGTCAGGGCCAGACCGATGGCCCCCGTGATGAGTCCGGATGGGACTCCCTTGCGCGACCGATACAGGTTAAACATGCGACGACTCCTCCTGTTGGGGGTTTGGCGTTGGTTACATGCTCCTCTTAAGGCAATCGGCGTGCCAAAGTCGTCATCATCTTGGAATCATTGGGATAGTTTGAAAATGCAGAGCGTCGAATGGTTACAAAATTGTTATAATATTCCATTTTCAGCACGTGTAAAATTGTCAAAAGTACAAAATTGTAAAATTCAAAATTGTGTACTCGCGTCATCACGTGTCAAAAATGCAAAATTGTAAAAAATGTTTTAAACTAGTATGTTATAATGATTTCTTGCCAATATTGTTATTTGCGAAAGAGAAATGTCGCAATGGCTGATCAGGTGCACTTTTTATCAAACCGCAATTACATGCTTTAATTTCCTGCTGGCTCATGAGGTGATGCAGGGGGCGACACAAAGAATTCAAGAGAAGATGTCAACTGTGCTTGTTTTTTTGTTGCCTGTGGATAGGAGATGGCCAAGTTGTGGCGTGAATATCAAACTGAATACGATATTTCTTAAAAAATGACGTTCAGAGTGCATTTTTCGCATTCTCTTTTCGAGTTCTCGAGGGGCGCGAAGGAGCCTTTGGCGAGAGGGGCGGCGGTCTAAGCGGTGAAAGAAAATTTGTGCCTCGCTGGCGGAGGCGTTCTTGTGCACGGGCATTGTCGCCGTCTCTCGGGAGGGCGCTGTGCTTGTTGCAGAACGGGTCGCGGACCCGCATGCTCGCAGGCAATGCCGCGCCATTGCGCTGCGGAAACCGAAGCGCGTGAACGCCCGCACGGCAACAAAGTGCCCGTGATTTGTGGATTTTGTGCTCTTTCTAAAAAATATGTTGACAGAATCCAGCGCCATGAAGTAGCTCCAGAGCCATGAACTCCCTCCGTGACCTCGGCGTGTTCGCCTCCTTTTATTTTTGGTATTGGTTTAGCCGCGTCTGCGGTCACGGGAGAGGTACAGCCTAACATACGGGTTTTGGGTAAATCTCTTCAAAGGGGCCGCAGGCGAAAGCCGGCGGCCCCTTTGTCTTATCCGGCCCCGGCGTCTGCGGTCCGCAACCAAATGGAGCAGTGCCATGCACATCGGAAAAGCCATACGACTTGAGCGGATTTTCAACCGCGACACGGGCAGGACCATCGTGGTTCCCATGGACCACGGCATGACCGTCGGTCCCATCGAGGGCATCGAGGACATGCGCGAGGCCGTGAGCCGGGTTGTGGAGGGCGGGGCCAACGCCGTGCTCGAACACAAGGGCAATGTCCGCTGCGGACACCGCGCCCGGGGCCGCGACGTGGGCCTGATCGTCCACCTCTCCGCCTCCACCTGCATGTCGCCCCGACCCAACTACAAGGGGCTGGTGGCCTCGGTGGAGGACGCCATCTGCCTGGGCGCGGACGCGGTCAGCGTGCATCTCAACCTGGGCGACGACAACGAAACGGACATGCTCCGCGACGTGGGCCGGGTGGCCACGGAGTGCAACCGCTGGGGCATGCCCATGCTGGCCATGGTCTACGCGCGCGGCCCCAAGGTCGGCAACGAGTATGACCCCAAGGTTGTGGCCCACTGCGCCCGGGTGGGCACGGAGCTGGGCGCGGACGTGGTCAAGGTCAACTACACGGGCGACATGGAGACCTTCGCCAAGGTCACGGACGCCTGCTGCGTGCCCGTGGTCATCGCGGGCGGGCCGAAGATGAACAGCACTCGGGAATTCCTGCAAATGGTGCATGATTCCCTCTCCGCCGGGGGCGCGGGCCTTTCCGTGGGCCGCAATGTCTTCCAGCACGCCCAGGTGGTCCGTCTGGTGCAGGCGCTCGCCAAGGTGGTGCATGAGGACATGGACGTGGACGAGGCCCTGGCCCTGGTCGAAAACTAGCCGAGAGCGAGCAGAATGAAAAAGATCATCTTCAAGGCCGTGCCCTTTGACAAGCATCTGCTGACCCTGGCCCTGGAATCCGGCGTGGATGCGGTCATGGTCGAGGCGGAGTGCGTGGACGACGTGCTCGCCCTGGGCCGCGTCGAGGTCCTGACCGAGGCGGAGATGCCCCGGCAGGCCATCAACGACAAGGCGGACGAGGAAGCGGCGGTCGAGCGCATGCGTGGCGGGGAAAACGTGGTTCTGGCCGAGGGCTGGGAAATCATCCCCCTGGAAAACATCCTGGCCCAGGTGGACGAGGTGACCGTGGAAGCCGGCTCCCTGGAGCGGGCGCGGCTCGCGGCGGGCGTGCTGGAGCGCGGCGTTTCGCGCATCGTGGTTCTGCCCGAGGCCGCCGCGGAGCTCAAGACCATCGTTGCGGAGTTGAAGCTCTCCCAGGGACGGATGCCGCTCTGCAAGGCCACGGTGACCTCCATCGAATCCGCAGGGCTGGGTCACCGCGTCTGCGTGGACACCATCTCCATGCTCCGGCGCGGACAGGGCATGCTCGTGGGCAACTCCTCGGCCTTCACCTTTTTGGTACACGCCGAAACCGAATCCAATCCGTACGTTGCGGCGCGGCCCTTCCGGGTCAATGCCGGGGCCGTGCATGCCTATGCGCAGATGCCGGGCGACAGGACCGCCTATCTCGAAGAGCTGGCCGCGGGCCGCGACGTGCTCATTGTGGACGCCCAGGGGAACACCTCCCTGGCCACGGTGGGCCGGGTCAAGATCGAGGTGCGGCCCATGCTCTTGATCAAGGCCCGGGTGGACGCGCCCGACGGTCCGGTGGAAGGGCAGGTCTTTCTGCAGAATGCGGAGACCATCCGCGTGGTGCGGCCGGACGGCTCGCCCGTGAGCGTGGTCACCCTGAAGACCGGGGACGAGATTCTCTGCCGCACGGACGCGGCGGGCCGCCATTTCGGCATGCGCATCAAAGAGGACATCAAGGAAGGCTGATCATGACGCGGAGCAAGGAACAAGATGCCAACGGCGACTGGCCCGGCGGCCTCGGTGCGCTCCGGGAGCGCATCGACGCCATCGACGAGAACATTCTCGAGCTGCTCAACCAGCGGGCCGAGATCAGCCTCAATGTGGGCCGCTGCAAGGCCGGGTCGGACGACCCGATCTTCAAGCCGAGCCGGGAGAAGGCCGTGATCACTCGACTCCAGGTGCTCAACCCCGGCCCCCTGCCGGACCGCCACCTCTACAACATCTATCGCGAGATCATGTCCTCGTCGCGGCGGCTCCAGCGGCCCGAACGCGTGCTCTATCTCGGGCCGGAGGGAACGTTCTCCTATTTCGCGGGCATTGAGTACATGGGCCACCTGGCGGAGTTGAACCCCAAGCCGAACCTGGAGGAGATCTTCCGGGCCGTGGCCGAGGGTGAGGCGGAAATGGGCATCGTGCCGCTGGAGAATTCGCTCCAGGGGACCGTGGGCCAGACCGTGGACCTGTTCATGCGCTACCCCGTGGCCATCCAGTCGGAACTCTATTCGCGCATCAGCCACGCGCTGCTTTCCCGGTCGCCCTCGCTGTCCGGCGTGGCCAATGTCTATTCCCATTCCAATCCGCTGGGCCAGTGCGGAGACTGGCTCCAGGCCAACCTGCCGGACGCGCCGCGCCTGCCCATGTCCAGCACGGCGGCGGCGGCCCGGCTCTGCCAGACCGACGAGACCGCCGCTGTGGTGGGCCACGAGCGTCTGGCCGAAATGTTCGGATTGAACATCCTGGCCCAGCACATCGAGGACCTTCCGGACAACTGGACCCGTTTCTTCATCATTGGCTCGCGGGCCTGCCAGGAGCAGCACCGGGACAAAACGTCCATTCTGTTCACCACCCCGGACAAGCCGGGCGCTCTGGCCAAGGCGCTGGAAATCTTCTCGCGCCGCAGCGTGAACCTGAGCAAGCTGGAATCCCGCCCGTTCCGGGGCGAGCGCTGGAAATACGTGTTTTTCGCGGACCTGGATTGCGACCTGACGGACCCGGCTTTTGATCCGCTGATCAGCGAGCTGCGGGACCATTGCCACACCTTGCGCCTGCTCGGTTCCTACCCGGCCGGACCGCACCTGGAAGGAGCCTAGCATGAGCGCGAACATGGACATGGTCACGGTCACGGCTCCGGCCTCCAAATCCCTGTCGCACCGGGCGCTCATCGCGGCGGCCCTGAGCCGGGGCGAGAGCGTGGTGGAGCAGGCCCTGGAGAGCGTGGACATCGAAATCACCCGGCGCTGCCTGGAGGCGGCGGGAGCCGTCATTTCCGGGAGCGGACCCCTGCTGCGGGTTTCAGGGTTCGAAAGCGGCCCCCTGGGAGGCGGTCAGGGCCAATATCCCGAAAGCCAGGATCCCAAGGGCAAGAGTGAACCTGTTTCCATTTTCGTCAACGAGTCCGGGACCTCCTGTCGCCTGCTCACGGCGGTCATGGCTGTGGGCCAGGGAACTTTCAAGATTCACGGGGCCGCGCGCATGCATGAGCGGCCCATAGGCGAGTTGGCCAAGGCCCTGGAAGCCCTGGGCGCGAAGTTCACCTGGCTGGAAAAGCCGGGCTGTCCGCCCTTTGTGCTCACGGCCTCGGGCCTTTCCGGCGGGGAGATTTCCCTCAGCCTGGAGGAATCCAGCCAGTATCTTTCCGGGTTGCTTCTGGCCGCGCCCCTGGCGCGCGGAACCGTGACCATCGGCCTGAGCGGCAGGAAGGCCGTGTCCTGGCCCTATGTGGCCCTGACCCTCAAGGTCATGCAGGACCATCGCATTGATTTCGAGGTCCAGCTCCCGGACGGAAACGGCGAATGGAACCCCGTGCCCTGGCGCGCGCTGAAAAAGGCGGAACCGGGCCGCATCCGCTTCGTGGTCCGGCCCGGCGAATACGACGCAACGGGCTACCGGGTGGAAGGGGACTGGAGCAACGGCTCCTACTTCCTGGCCGCCGGCGCCGTGGGGCCGCGTCCGGTGCGCGTGGAGGGCCTGCATGCGGATTCGCTCCAGGGCGACCGGGCCATACTGGACATCCTCGGCCAGATGGGAGCGGACATCAAGACCGACTTCACGGGCGTGACCGTGAGCCCCGCTGCGCTGCGCGGCGTGGCCGTGGACATGAACCGCTGCCCGGATCTCGTGCCTACCGTGGCCGTGGCCGCCGCCTTTGCCCAGGGCGAGACGCTCATCAGCGGCGTGCCGCACCTGCGCATCAAGGAGTGCGACCGGCTGGCGGCCATGCGCACCCAGCTGGCCCTGGCGGGTTGCGATATCCAGGAGACCGAGGACGGTTTGCGCATCCACGGCAACGGAGCGGACACGCTGCGTTCCGGGCGGCTGGAACTGAGCGCCTTCGGCGATCACCGCATCGCCATGAGCCTTTCCCTGCTCGCGTTCGCGGGCCTGGACGTGGTGCTGGACGATCCGGACTGCGTGTCCAAGTCCTACCCGGACTTCTGGCTGGACTGGACCGAGGTCGCGCCCAAGGGCGGACGGGGTTGAGGGCATGGGCATGAGCGGTAAACCTCTCGGGACCATCGGCATCATCGGCGCGCGCGGTCGCATGGGCACGCTCTTTGCCGGGCGCGCCGTTGCCGCCGGGCGGAGCGTGGTCGGGCTGGACCAGCCCCTGGAGCCGGAAGGGCTGGCGCGGCTGGGCGATTGCGGTCTGGTGCTGCTCTGTGTGCCCGTGCCCGCCCTGGGCGAGGTCCTGGCGGCCATTGTGCCCCACATGGCTCCGGGCACGGTGCTGGCCGATGTCTGCTCCGTGAAGATTCTGCCCCTGCGGGCCATGCGCCGCGCCTGGAACGGGCCGGTGGTGGGCACGCATCCGCTCTTCGGCCCGGTGATTCCCGAGGGCTTTGAGCCGCGCGTGGCCGTGACCCCGGACCGGGACGCGGACCCGGCTCCGGTGCTGGAGCTGCTCAGGGAAATGGGCTTTGCGCCCTTCCTGTCCACCGCCGAGGAGCACGACCGGGCCGTGGCCTACGTGCAGGGCCTGAACTTCATCAGCACGGTGGCCCACCTCGCGGCCATGCGCCAGGTGGAGGGCATCGAGAACTACCTGACCCCCTCGTTTCAGCGTCGCCTCGACTCCGCGCACAAGATGCTCGTGGAGGACGCGGGCCTCTTTGAGACCATTTCCGAATCCAATCCACAACTCCAGGAAACCGTGCGCCAGTTCACCGGTTTTCTGAACATCGCCGCGGGCGGCGATCTCGACCTGCTGGCCGAGCGCGCCCGATGGTGGTGGCGTACCGAGTCCTGATTTTCGCCGGGGGCTCGCCGCCTTTCGGCGGCCCCCTTCCCGAATATATACCTGCACCGCCTCGCCGGGCAGGGGGCACCTGCAAACAACGCGAGCGGTATTGCGAGCGGCGGGCGCGCCCCGCCGGGGAGGAACCATGTTGACCCTGACGTTGAACCAGTTCGGCAAATGGCTGCCGGCGGACGTGCAGACACCCATCAGCCTCTATCTGGGGCTGGTGGGCGACCGGCCGGGCATCCTGCTGGAGAGCGCCGAGGTGGACGGTCGCCTGGGCCGCTACAGCCTGATCGCCTGGGACTTCCGCTGTCTCTTCACCCAGAAGGAAGGCCGGCTGGCTGTGGAGGTTCTGGACCAGCGGCTCAAACCCCTGGCCGAGTTGGAAGGACAGCCCTGCGCCGAGGGCCTGCGCAAGGTGTTGAAGATGATCGAGGTCCGCCAGGACATCGAAGGTCTGCCGGACATCACGCGCGGACTGATCGGCTACCTTGGCTACGGTGTGGGCGGAATGCTCGAACCCAAGCTGAAGGCGGTCCTGCCTCCGGATCAGGCCGACCTGGCCCTGGCCCTGCCGGGCCGGATGATGCTCTTCGACCACCTGCGGCATCAATGCTGCTTTCTGAGCCTGGACCGGGACGACACGCCCGCGCCCGCACCCGTGAAGTGGTTCCAGGAACTGACCGCGCCCGAGGCTCCGGAACCCGTGGCCACGCCTGGTCGCGAGGCCTATATGGCGGCGGTTTCCAGGGCCAAGGAACTGATCCGCGACGGCGAGTGCATCCAGATCGTGCTGTCCACGCGCTTTTCCGCGCCGCTCTCGGACGCGCCGTTCCGCATCTACCGCCGCCTGCGCCAAGCCAACCCCTCGCCGTTCATGTTCTACATGAATCTGCCGGGCGTGACCCTGCTCGGCTCCTCGCCGGAGATGATGGTCCGCTGCGACCGGGGCCACCTGGAGGTGCGGCCCATCGCGGGTACGAGGCCGCGCGGCGCGGACGAGGCCGAAGACCAGCTCCTGGCCGGGGAACTGCTTGCCGATCCCAAGGAACGGGCCGAGCACGTCATGCTCGTGGACCTGGGCCGCAACGATCTGGGCCGCATCGCCACACCGGGCAGCGTGAACGTGCGCAAGTTCATGCAGGTGGAGCGCTTCTCCCATGTCATGCACCTGACCTCCTACGTGGACGCCACCCTGCGCGACGGCCTGGACGCGCTGGACGTGCTCACGGCCACCTTCCCGGCGGGCACGGTTTCGGGCGCGCCCAAGATCCGGGCCATGGAGATCATCTCGGAACTGGAACAGGTGGACGGCAAGGACCGGCCTCGCGGCCCGTATGCGGGCTGCATCGGCTGGCTCGGCCTGGGCAGCGGCCCGGTGAGCCTGGATACGGGCATCGCCATCCGCTCCATGTGGATTCGCGATGGCGTCTGCCACTGGCAGGCGGGCGCGGGCATCGTCTTTGATTCGGACCCGGAAAAGGAATGGCAGGAATGCAACAACAAGGCCCGCGTGCTCCGGGAAGTGGTGCGCGGCAGGGAGGGCGGCGATGTTTTTGCTGATCGATAACTTCGATTCCTTCACCTTCAATCTGGTGCAGGCCTTCCAGCAGCTCGGGGCCGACCCCATGGTGCTGCGCAACGACCGGGACGAGTTGCTCGACCCGGACTTCGTGGCTGGCTGCGAACGGGTCTGCCTTTCGCCCGGTCCGAGCCACCCGGACAACGCTGGCTACTGCCTGCGGTTTCTGGAGCTGCTGCCCAAGGAGATTCCCCTGCTGGGCGTCTGCCTCGGGCATCAGGTCCTGGGCCGTTTCGCCGGAGCCGTGGTCAACCGCAACGAGCGGATCATGCATGGCAAGACCTCGCCTGTGGAGCACAGGGGCGAGGGCATCTTCGCGGGCCTGCCGCAACCCTTCGAGGTCTGCCGCTACCACTCGCTGGTGGTCCGGCCCGAAGGCGCGCGGCTGCTGAAGATCACGGCCCGCACCGCCGAAGGGGAGGTCATGGGCCTGGAATACACGGACCGTCCCTGGCACGGGGTGCAGTTTCACCCGGAATCCATCCTCACACCGGAAGGCCCAAAACTCTTGGACAACTTTTTGAAGATTTCCAAAGCATAGGGGGAGAGAAAGATGAAGATCACGGTTGCACAGGTATTGGAACGGCTGCTGGAGGGCAAGGCGCTCACGGATGATCAGGCGGACCTGATGTTCGACCGGCTGCTTTCGGGCGAACTGGGCCAGGCCGCGGCAGGCGCGTTCCTCATGGGCCTGCGGGCCAAGGGCGAGGACTCCACGGATCTGGCTGCGGGCGTGCGCGCCGGGCTGTCCCACGCCCGGAAGATTCCGGGCCTTTCCGGACCGCGCATTGACACCTGCGGCACGGGCGGCGACAGCCAGCACAGCTTCAACTGTTCCACGGCGGTTTCGCTCTTTCTGGCGGACATGGGCCACAAGGTGGTCAAACACGGCAACCGCGCCGTGTCCTCGTCCTGCGGCAGCGCGGACGCCCTGGAGGCCCTGGGCGTGGACCTGAACATTGAACCGGAGGCCGTGGCCGGCCAACTGGACGCGAAGAATTTCGTGTTCCTTTTCGCGCCCGGCTATCATCCGGCCTTCAAGCACATCGCCCCGGTGCGCAAGGATCTGGGCATCCGCACGCTGTTCAACTTCATGGGGCCGCTGCTCAACCCGGCCCGCCCCACCCACCAGCTCCTGGGCGTGGGCGACCCGGACATGCTTTTCCTCATGGGCGAAACCCTGCTGCTCACGGGGGTGGAAAAGGCCCTGCTGATCCACGGCGCGGGCGGCTTCGACGAATTGACCACCTTTGGTCCGGCACGCGGCTACTATATTGAGAAAGGTCGCATGGATAAGACCGTGGTGGATCCGGACCGGCTCGGATTCCAGCGCTTCTCGCCCGAGGCCGTGACCGTGGAGGACAAGGATCAGGCAGTGGCCGTGCTGCGGGATATCCTCCAGGGCAGGGGGCCGGAACCCATGATGCAGATGGTGGCCCTGAACCTGGCGGCCTGCCTGCACCTGCTGGGCGACGGCGAGTTGGAGCAGTGCGCGGTCACGGCCCGCGAATACGTCAAGGGCGGCCTGCGCCACGGAGTGATCGCATGCTGAACCAATTTCGCGAGGCCAAGCAGGCGGAAATCGTCGCATTGCGGAAACTGGACGAGAAGGGCGAAATGCCGCGCGCCTGGTACGGGCATCGCCCGCTTTTTTCAGCCCGGCTGCGCAGCCGGGGGCCTGCCGCGCTCATCGCCGAGTACAAACGCGCCTCCCCGAGCATGGGCGAGATCAACAGTGAGCTGGGACCCCGCGAGGCCGCCGCGATCTTCGCGGAAAACGGCGCGGCGGCCATGAGCGTGCTCACCGAGGAGGTCTACTTTCAGGGCAGCCTGGACTATCTGGCTGTGTGCGCGGGCGAGGCCCTGCCGTTGCTGCGCAAGGATTTCCTCTTTGATCCGCTCCAGGTGCGGGCCACGGCGGCCACTCCGGCCTCGGCCTATCTGCTGGTGGTGCGCATGTTCGCGGATGCCGAGGAACTGCGGACCATGATTCAGACGGGGCGCGAGCTGGGCCTGGAGGCCGTGGTGGAGATCTTCGACGAACGCGACCTGGAACTGGCCCGCACGGCCGGAGCCGAGATCATCCAGGTCAACGCCCGGGACCTGGACACCCTGGAGGTGGATCACGACAACGTGCGCCGGCTGGTGAGCCGGGGCAGGCCCGGCGAGGTCTGGATCGCGGCCAGCGGCGTGTTCACCCCGGAACAGGTGCGCGAGGCCGCCGAACGCGGCTACGACGCGGTGCTCGTGGGCACGGCCATCATGGCCTCGGACGATCCGGGCGCGGTGGTCCGCTCCCTGGCGGAGGCCTTGTGATGGGAACCCTGGTGAAGATCTGCGGCCTGACCCGGATCGAGGACGCCCATGCCTGCCGCGACGCGGGTGCGGACCTGCTCGGGTTCATCTTTCACCCGGCCAGCCGGCGCAACGCGGACCCGGAGATGGTCCGGGGCGTGGCGGGCGGCCCGGCGCGCAAGGTGGGGGTCTTTGTGGAGCAACCCGTTGAGGCGATCCTGGATCTGGTCGAGCGGGCCGGGCTGGACCTGGTGCAGCTCCACGGCGGGCAGGACGAGGCCTTTTGCCTGGCCGTGGGCGCGGCCCTGGGCGCGGAGCGCGTGATCAAGGTCTTCTGGCCGGAGCGCCACGCCTCGGTGGCGGAGTTTCAGGCCGGACTGGACCGCTTCGCGCCGCTGTGCCGCTATTATCTCTTTGACGCGGGCACGAGCGGGGGCGGCCACGGCAAGAGCTTCGACACCGGGCTGCTCCAGGGGCTTGCGCCCGCGCGACCCTGGCTGCTCGCGGGCGGCCTGGGGCCGGCCAACGTGGCACAGGCGGTCTTGGCCGGGCCGCACGGCGTGGACATGAGTTCCGGCGTGGAAGCCGCGTACGGGATTAAGGATCTGGAAAAAGTCCGCCGGGTCATCCGGCTGGTACGCAACGTTTCGCCGGTCCGTCCGGCGGATGCGGAATAAGGAGCAGACCATGAAAAAAGGCTATTTCGGCGACTTCGGCGGGCAATTCGTGCCCGAACTGCTGATGCCGCCGCTTCTCGAGTTGGAAGATGCCATGGAGAATATCATCGCCACCGAGGAATTCCACGATGAGCTGACCGCGATCCTTCAGGATTACGTGGGCCGCCCGTCGCCCATCACCCTCTGCAAAAACCTTTCGGCGCAGCTCGGCCTGGACCTCTGGCTCAAGCGCGAGGACCTCAACCACACGGGCGCGCACAAGGTCAACAACACCATTGGCCAGGCCCTGCTGACCAAGCGCATGGGCAAGACCACCCTGCTGGCCGAGACCGGCGCGGGCATGCATGGCGTGGCCACAGCCACGGCGGCGGCTCTGCTGGGCCTCAAATGCGTGGTCTACATGGGCGCGGTGGACGTGGAGCGCCAGAACGTCAACGTGCGGCGCATGGAACTGCTTGGGACCGAGGTTGTGGCCGTGCAGTCCGGCACGCGGACCCTTAAGGATGCCATCAATGCGGCCATGCGTCGCTGGATTGCGGACCAGCGCGACACGCACTACTGCTTCGGCACAGCGGCCGGACCGCACCCCTTCCCGCTGATGGTGCGCAACTTCCAGGCCGTGATCTCGCGTGAGGCGCGGCAGCAATTTCTGGACAAAAACGCCAAACTGCCCGACGTGGTGGCCGCCTGCGTGGGCGGCGGGTCCAACGCCATCGGCATGTTCCACCACTTCGTTCCGGACGAATCCGTGCACATCGTGGGCGTGGAGGCCGCAGGCACGGGCGAGCCGGGCTGCTACAATTCCGCGCCGCTGAATCTGGGCACGGACGGCGTGCTGCAAGGCACGAAGTCCAAGCTGCTCCAGACCAAAGATGGGCAGATCATGCCGTCCCATTCCATCTCCGCCGGACTGGACTATCCGGGCGTGGGGCCGGAGCACGCCATGTACCACGCCTCGGGCCGGGTCCACTATGGCATGTGCAACGACGCCCAGGCCCTGAACGCCTTCCAGACCCTCTCGCGCACCGAGGGCATCATCCCGGCGCTGGAAAGCTCCCACGCCGTGGGCTGGGTCATGGAGAACGCGGCGGAACTGAAGGGGAAATCCGTGCTGGTCTGCCTGTCCGGCCGGGGCGACAAGGACATGGGCATCGTGGAGGACTATCTCAAATGAGTACGCTTGCGGACAAACTCACCCAACGCATCGAAGAGGCCAAGGCCAAGGGCCGCGTCGCCCTGGTTCCGTTCCTGCCCGGCGGTTATCCCGAGAAGGAAACCTTCTGGCAGGAGCTGGTGGGGCTGGACACCAAGGGCGCGGCCGTCATCGAAATCGGCATGCCCTTTTCCGATCCCGTGGCCGACGGCCCCGTGGTGGAGCGCGCCTCGCTCAAGGCCCTGGACAACGGGGTGAACCTGGAATGGATTCTCACCGAGCTGAAAAAACGCGACTTCCGCGCCGGCATCGTGCTCATGGGCTATCTCAACCCCGTGCTGCAATACGGGATGGAACGTTTTGCCAGGGACGCCGCCGAGGCGGGCGTGGGCGGGATCATTCTCGCGGACCTGCCCTTTGAGGAGGCCGGAGAGGTCCGCGCTGCGCTCGACGCCGAGGGCATCGCCCTGGTTCCGCTGGTGGGCCTGAACACCCGTCCGGAGCGCATGGCCTTGTATGCCAAGGACGCCAAGGGCTTCGCCTACTTCGTGTCCGTGCTCGGAACCACGGGCGCGCGCGAATCCCTGCCCGTGGAGGTCCGCTCCCAGCTGGAACTGGCCCGAAAGACCTTTGACGTGCCCCTGGCTCTGGGGTTCGGGCTCAAGCACCCGGACCAGCTTAAGGAACTCGCCGGACTGGTGGATGCGGCGGTCTTCGGCTCCGCGCTCATCGCGCACATCGACGACGGCGGAACCGTGGGTGAGTTCATGGACCGCTGGAGGTAGAACAAAAAGGAAACCGGGGGCCACATGGCCCCCGGTTTGCGCATGGAATGCATTGGGTTTCGTCATGAAATCTTGTCATGCAGCCGCGTGCTCAGGACGCGCCCCTGGCCCTCAGGTATTCGCCCATCTTGATATCCGTGTCGCTGATGTGCGTCACCAGCCAGCTGCTGAGGAAGTTGAGCATGTCCATGGAAAGGGAGAGCTTGCCCGCCAGATAATCGGCCTCCGCCTGGGCGACCTGTGCTGTGAACTTCCTGTGCTCGGATTTGTGCGACTCGCTATCCGGATAGCCATACGCGTCCATGTAGCGCTCCTCCGTGGCGAAATGCACTTCGGAATACGCCCGCATCTCCGAAACGATCTGCGAAAGCACCTCCTTGGACTTGTTTGCGGTCATGGCGTCGTGCAGAGTGTTCACCATGTCCACGAGGCTCTTGTGCTGGGCGTTGATCTCCTCCACCTGCACGGAAAGCGTATCGCTCCATTCGAGCATGCTCACGGCCGTCTCCTTTCTCCTGTTGTCCGGGGGTCAGTTTTCCTTCCTGAGGTACTTCTCGATCTGCACTTCGTCGATCTGCTCCGGGGAGAGGTGCGCCTCGGCATAGGCCCGGTAGACGCCCTTGCGCAGGAAGAGGTCGAAGAGGTCCGCGTCGATGTGCTGATCGTCGCGCATGAAGCTCATGATCCGCAGCGCCTCGGAGAGCTTTTTGGGCTGCTTGTAGGGGCGGTCCGAGGCGGTCAGGGCCTCGAAGATGTCCGCGATGGCCAGGATGCGCGATTCCGTGGAGAGCCGGTCCGCGCGTTTGTGCAGTGGATAGCCCGTGCCGATGAGCGTTTCGTGGTGTTCGGTGGCAATCTCCACGACCCTGCCGAGGTGGTCCGGGAAGGGGATTTTCTGGAGCATCTCCATGCCGCTCAGGGTGTGCTCGTTGATGATGAAGCGCTCTTCCGACGTGAGGGTGCCGCGCCGGATGGCGAGGTTGTAGAGCTCGCCACGGTTGTGTTCGTAAGCGGGCGTCTCCACCGGCTGGCCCGAGGCGTCCTTGATGTGCGTGTATTGTTTGTGCCGGGGCAGAAGATGCTCCGGTCGGTCGCTGAGCAGTGCCTCGGTCACGGGAAGCCGGGGTTCGGGGGCGTCGCCTCTGGCCCGCATTTCGTCCCCGGAGATGCCCAGCAGGTCGCTGAAGTGCCTCTGCCAGGTGCGTTTCCCGATTTCCTGAAGACGTTCGATGCGTTCGTCCGAGAGAAATTCTCCGCCGATGTTGCATTCGGCCACAAAGGCGAACTCCTCCTCCAGGACCCGGATGGTCTGGTCCAGCCCCCGAAGCGATGCCTCCGAATCGCCCTGGCCCGCAGCGAGGCGCATCAGATGCGCGATTTCAGCGTCGCGCCGCAGCACCTCGAAGCGCATGCGCACCTCGTGGATGCGGTTGTAGATGGTTTCCAGCTTGGTCGCCTTGTCCACCACGTATTCCGGCGTGGTGACCTTGCCGCAGTCGTGCAACCAGGAGGCGATCCACAGCTGCCGGCGTTCGTTTTCCGAATCAAGGCGGAAGTCCGCGAGGGGACCTTGGCCCACCTCGTGCGCGGCTTCGGCCAGCATCTCCGCTATGGCGGGCACGCGTCTGCAATGTCCGGCCGTGTAATGCGACTTGGCGTCGATGGACGTGGCGATGACCTGGATCAGGGCGTCGAAGATGTCCCGCAGGGAGCGGACCAGATTGCGGTTGTCGAGCGTCACGGCGGCCTGCGCCGTGAGGGAGCCGATGAAGCCGGCTACTTCGCCGCAGTCGTCCATTTCGGCGAGGCAGGCGGGATTGAAGAGCTGGATGACGCCCAGAACCTCGTTCCTTCGCGTGATGATCGGCGCGGCGATCAGCGAGTGGATGGGAAAGCCCGTGGGTTCTTCGGGCAGGCCTGTGGGGAAGAGCTCCAGTCCGTCTGCCCGGACGGTGAGCATCGTTCCGCCGTTGAAGGCCTCGCAGGCGGAGCGGAGCACGGAATTCCGGCTCAGAAATTCCATGATCGCAGGCTGGACCATGACCCTCGGAGCGGGGTGGTCGGACAGGCCTCCCAGGACAACGCTCTTGTCGCCGAGGGAAAGCATCTCCACGCCCAGTTCGCCTTTCTCCAGAAGGTAGAGCACGCCGCCGTCCGCTTCCGTCAGCTGTTGCGCCGTCTGGAAGATCAGCGAGACCAGGGCGTTGATATCTTTTTCCGCCGAGAGGGCCACGCCCTCCCTGACCAGCAGCTCCAGCTTTTTTTGCGTGTTTTCGAGATGTTCCGTCCGAATGCGGATTGTCTCCTTCATGGATTCGCAGGCCGTTGCAAGCTGCTGTATTTCGCGGATGGACGTGCGCAGACGTGGAGAAGCAGAGAAGTCGAAACGCGAGATTCTCTCGGTCTGCCGCGCGAGAGCCTCCACGGAGCGGGAGGCGCGGCGGGAGGCGATGTAAACGGCGGGCAGCAGCAGAAACAGGCAGGCAGCGCAGGCCAGGATGATGCGCAGGGCCATGCTGTCGATGTGTCCCGTGATGTCCCGGAGCGGAGTGGCAAGCGCCACCACCAGGGACAGGCCGTACCGGGGCGGGGTGGCCGTCAGGCTGACGAGGTGCGCTTCGCCCTCCGCTTCAAGGAAGAAACTGCCCTCAGCGGGCGTCTTCATTTGTGTCAGTCGGGCCGAAACCGCCCGGATCAACGACTGTTCGGCCTGGGAAGCAAGGGGAAGCTCCAGCGTTTCGATGTCCGCGTCGGCAGAGGCCATGCCTGGAAAGGCCACCAGCCGGTCGTTTTGGTCGATGATCCAGATCAGGCCGTGGTCGCCGACCTGCTGGCGGGAAAGCATCGTTCCGAGCTGGGCCAGGGTCAGATCCATGCCGAGCACGCCCCCGCCAGTGGGGAGCGGCTGGGCGCAGGTGATCCCGGGCAGCCGGGAACTGCTGAAAATATAGGGTGCGGTGAAGACGCAGCGGTTTGCCTCCGTGGCCTGGGAGTACCAGGGGCGCTGCCGGGGATCGTAGCCGGCGTCCGGTTCTGTGCGGGCGGAAATCGCATGCAGGTTGGCGTCGAGAAATTCCCAGTGCTGCATCCGCATGCCGGGCGGTCCGGCCTGGATGGTCCGGTCGATGAATGCCGCGCCTTCCGGGGCGGCATATTTTTCAAGAATCAGCCGTTGGCCGCGCACGGCGATGAGCTGGTGGAACCCACCGTCGGTGTAGCCGATGTAGACGGACATGAGTTGGTCGTTGGTGTCGAGCAGAACTTTCATGGACCGCGTGTCCGACCGGAAAGTCTCGCGCGTAGCTCCGGGACGGCCGGAAAAGGCCAGGGAACCGGCGTCCGTCAGTGTCGAGACGGATTCCATGAAAAGGCCGATGTTCAGGACTGTTTTGGCCGAAATTTCCTTGAACAGTGTTTGGGCGGAGACAAGAGACGTTTTTTTACTTTCGGAGATCATGATCGCAAGGAAAGCCGTCATCATCAGCAGAATCGCCCCCAGGACGATTCCGGCGATCATGGACGACAGGGAGAACCTGATGCGGCGCAGACTCATGCTCGGGCCTTTGTTGAATTTTTTCCCCTCAGCAGGAATGCCGCGGACCAAAGACGGTATGCTTGCCAACACTGCGGAGATATCATGCCCCGGGCAACTAATCCATAATGCGGACGAAAAAAAGTGTGAGAAACAGGGTCGTGCATGGGGCGGAAAACAGGGAACAGGCCCATGGAATTCCGGTGTGGCCGGCGCGAACGTTTCAACGCATGGCCCGCAGCCACCACAGCCAGATTTCCGGTCCCCAGAGCACGTGGACCATGCCCGCCAGGGAGAGGAACGGGCCGAAGGGGATGGGGGTTCTGCCGCCCTGGCCCGAGCGGATCATATATATGATGCTCGCGAGCAGGGCGGCGATTCCGGCCAGGAGCAGCAGCAAGGGCAGGCCTCGCGGCCCCACCAGCGCCCCAAGCAGCAGCATCAGCTTGACATCGCCCAGGCCCAGCCCTTCGGCCCCCCGCAGCAGCTTGTAGCCCGCGCGCAAAAGCCAGAAGCCGCCACCGCCAATGGCCGCGCCCAGGAGCGCGGTTTTGCCGTTGGCCAGCCAGGCGTCCGGTCCGGAGCCGGGGCCGAGCAGAAAGGTGGCCGCCGCCAGGGCCAGGGCCGTACCGGGCAGGGTGATCACGTCCGGCAACAGAAAGGATTCGAAATCGATGAAACTGGCCACGAGCAGCATGCCGCCCAGAACGAAGAGCGCGGCGAACGGCCAGCCCGGACCGAACTTCAGGGCCAGGGCCAGCCCCCAGAGTCCGCAGAGCAATTCCAGTGCCGGGTAGCGCCAGCTGATGGGCTCCTTGCAGTGGCCGCAGCGGCCCCGCAACAGCAGAAAGCTCAGCAGGGGCACGTTCTCCCACCAGCGCAGAGTGGCCTTGCAATGCGGACAAAAAGAACGCGCCGGGCGGAGCAGGGAGAGCTCATTCAGCCAGCGATGCACGCAGGCCGTTCCGAAACTGCCCATGATCAGCCCGAAAAGAAAGGCAAGGGGGGAGAAAAGCGCTGGCGCGAAAAGTTCCGAGGTCATGGCAAGGCGCTCCGTGACTTGAAGAAATGCTCGATTTGCTGCATGAATAACCGCACCTCCGGCGTAGCCGATTTTGCCGGAGGCCACAAGCCGACCCAGAAGGAGAGAGCGAATGGCTGGGAAATATCGATTCATTCCGGAGATGAGTGAGGAACAGATCGCGGTCGCCCAATTGGAAGGGTTGAAGTGGACCGTGGCCCACGCGGCTCAGGGCAGCCCGTTCTACGCCGCGCGGCTGCGCGAGGCCGGGGTCGAAGCCGACGCCATCACCAGCCTGGACGCCCTGCGCAGCCTGCCCTTCACCACGGCCGAGGACCTCAAGGATGGCTATCCCCTGCCGCTGCTTTCCGTGCCCGAGGCCGACGTGGTGCGCATCCACGGTTCCAGCGGCACGACCGGAAAGCGCAAGATTCTTTCCTACACCCAGAACGACATCGACACCTGGAAGGACATGTTTGCCCGCTGCTACGAGCTGGCGGGGCTGACCCCCCTGGACCGCGTACAGATTTGCGTGGGCTACGGCCTCTGGACCGCGGGCGCGGGATTCCAGCTCGGCTGCGAGCGCTTCGGAGCCATGGCCATGCCCGTGGGACCCGGCCTGCTCGACATCCAGCTCCAGATTCTCGAAGACCTTGGAACCACCGTACTTTGCTCCACCGCGTCCATGGCCCTGCTCATGGGCGAGGAGGTCCAGAAGCGCGGACTGGCCGACAGGATCAAGCTGCGCAAGGCCATCTTCGGCGCGGAAGCCCACACACCCAAGATGCGCAGGCAGTTTGAGGAGTCTCTCGGTCTGGAGGACAGTTTTGACATTTCCGGCATGACCGAACTCTACGGACCAGGCGCGGGCCTGGAGTGTCCGGCGCACAACGGCATCCACTACTGGGGCGACCTGTACATCGCGGAAATCCTCGACCCGGAGACCCTCCAGCCCGTGCTGCCCGGCGAGGTGGGCGAACTCGTGGTCACCAGCCTGCGCAAGGAAGCCTCGCCCCTGATCCGCTACCGCACCCGGGACCTGACCCGGATGCTGCCGGGCCGCTGCGACTGCGGTTGCACCATGCCCCGCCACGACAAGATCGTGGGCCGCTCCGACGACATGTTCATCTTCCGGGGCGTGAACATCTACCCCGGCCAGATCGCCTCGGTCATCGAACAGTTTTCGGAACTGGCCTCCGAATACCAGATCGTGCTCAACCGTCGCGAAGGACTGGACTACATGCTCGTACGCGTGGAACGCCTGCCCGAAGCCTCCGGCGATAACGACGCGAACCTGGCCAAGGCCCTGGCCGACGAAATCCGCAAGCACATCCTCGTGCGCAGCCAGGTCGAGATCCAGCGACCCGGCGCATTGCCGCGCAGCTTCGCCAAGACCAAACGCGTCCAGGACGACCGGAGCGAAGAGTAGTCGGGAATGCTGTGAAGATTTTCCGGGGGGTGAACCCACTCAGGATAAACGGTTGAGAACGACGTTATAAATGGGACTAAATGGGATGATCCGGGATTCTTCGGGACGGGTCGACTTGAAAAACAGTTTCATATTGTGAAATAAAAAAGGTCAATCC
>JBFWMD010000041.1:0-31609 GCA_050251775.1 Desulfovibrio sp. | reverse complement strand
AGACCTTTGACATTCAAACTTTTCGCACGCATAAAAAGTTCGGGCAATGAACGAGGGAATTGAAGAGGGGACAACTTCGCACATGGTGTATCCTTTACCGCTGGCAGCGTTGAAGGCACTGGTGTTGGCGTTTTGCGCACTTCTGGCCGGAACCGGATTTCCGGGCACGGCTCAAGCTACGCAACGAATGCTGGTGGCCTTTGTTCCGGATACCAACTGGCCTCCCTATCTCCTGGGGAACACGGAGGACCAGCCCATCGGCCTGCTTCCCGACCTGCTGCGCGAAGTACTGGAGCCACTGGGATACGGAGTGCGGTTTTTGCATCTGCCCAACAAGCGGGGCTGGGTCATGCTCGACTCCGGCGAGGTCGATCTGCATTTCAAGGCCCGGGAATGGGTTCCCAATGCTGACGACTACCTCTGGTCCGATCCCGTGTTCGATTCTGAGAATGTTTTACTCTCCAGCAGAAAACGGCCCCTCGATTTTGACACGCTTGATGATCTCAAGGGATTGCGAATTGCGGTGATCAGCAGTTTCGTCTATCCGAGACTGAATGAGCTGTTTACCTCCGGAGAGGCCGTGCGAATTCCCGTGGATTCCCCCTTTTCCATGCTCAACCTCGTGGACATGGGGCGCGTTGACGCCGCCGTGGTCAACCGCTCGGAAACGCAGTGGCTTTTCCAAAACCGTCCGAAACTGCACGGCGAGCGTTTCGTGCTGACGGAAAAGGCTCTGGACGTTTCTCCGTACCGTTTCGTGTTCACGAAACGTAAGAATTGGGCTCCACTCATGGAAAGGATCAATGAACAACTGGCCACCATGAAGGCTGACGGCCGTTTGGACGAGATTCTGCAACGCTACCGCTGATTGCTTTTTTGTTGATTTTGCGCTTTGCTCGGGCCGCGTCCGGGCACTCTGAACGCTTTGTTCCAAACGCCCCGGGAACGTCCCTTTCGGGGCGTTTCCATTTTCATGACCGGGGCATGTTTTCCTCCGCGACGTTGCGGGAAGACGCTTGGTCGGCGCAGAACCTCAGTCGGACCCGACCGCGCGCGGGCCTGTTTCAGGAAGGGATCATGCAAACGCTCTATTACAATGCCGCCATTCGTTCCATGAAACCGGGGCAGGCGTTGTTCGAGGCCATGGCCGTTGCCGACGGCGTGGTCGTGGCCCTCGGGCGCGGGTCGGAACTGGATGCGTTGACGCGGCAGGGATATCGGCCCGTGGACCTCGGCGGGGCTTGCGTGCTTCCCGGATTCATTGATTGCCACGCCCATCTGCTCATGTCCGGGGTCATGGGCATTTCCTGTGATCTGGCCGGAGCGGCCTTCTTTGAGGAGCTCTTTGAGCGCCTGTCGCAATGGCGGGCCGCAAAGCCCGGTGAGTCCGTGTTCGGGTTCCGGTTCGACGACCAGGCCACGCCGGAGCAACGCATGCCCACCCGCCAGGAGCTGGACCGGGTCGTGCCGGACGTGCCCGCCCTGGTGATGCACGCCACCTGCCACCGCTGTTCCGTGAATACCCGTGGACTGGAGCATTTTGCCCTGCCAGAGGGTCTGCCCGGACTGGATTTGGACCAGGGAAACCCCACCGGGGTGGTGCGCGACCCCGGTATCCTCACGCATGTTTTTCCCGTGCTCTTCGGGAGCGTGAGCCAGGATCTCGCGGAACAGGCTTTTCAACACGCGGCCGGAGCGGCCCTGGCCGCCGGAGTGACCACGGTCCAGGCGCTCGAGGGCGGGGACTTCACCCCCGGCGGAACCCAGAAACTGGCGCTCTGCCGCGAGGCGTTGCCGATTCGGACCGTGCTCTGGAACCAGAGCATCCGGGTGGAGGAGGCCCGTGAACTCGGTCTGCCGCGCGCCGGGGGCTGCATCTGTGCTGACGGCGAGCTGGACGCCCGCACTGCGGCCTTGTTCGAACCCTATGCCGATGATCCGAACAATCGCGGCGACCTGTACTACACGCGGGAGGCCATGGACGCATTCGTCTGGACGGCCCATTCCCAGGGCATGCAGATCACGGTGCATTGCGAGGCCGAGCGGGCCATCGAACAGGTCCTTAGCGCCATTGAAACGGCACAGGACCGGATGCCCCGTCCCGACGCCCGCCACCGCATCGAGCACGTGGAACTGCCGACCCTTGATCAGATTGAGCGCATGGGTCGTGCCGGGATCATCGCCTCGGTGCAGCCCGCCTTCATCCCCGCCTTTATTGCCGGGGAAAACCTGCCGCGTATGGAGCGGCTGTTCGGCCCGGCCCGCGCCCGCATGCTGCACCCCTACAGGACCATGCGCGAGCGGGGCCTCGTACTCTGCGGCGGATCGGACAGTCCGGTCACGCCCTTTGCCCCGCTGACCGGGGTGGCGGCCATGTGCGGCCACGTTTATCCGGAGCAATCCATCGGCGTGGAGGAGGCCCTGGCCGCGTTCACGCGCGATGCGGCCTGGGGCGTGTTCGAGGAGCAGCGCTTGGGCACGTTGGAGCCGGGAAAGCGCGCGGATTTCGTGGTCCTTTCCGCTGATCCCTGCGCAATTGATCCCGAGTCCATTGCCTCGATTCAGATCCGGCAGGTCTATCGGAACGGCGAGTTGGTCCTGCAGAAGAGCTGAGGACACCCGCCTATTCTCCACCTTATTTGTCCGGAATCGTTGAGGTCACGCTTTTTCCAAAGGCCGTGACCGCATTGCCCGGACCCGGCGTTCTTCGTACCCTTCATGATGGAGCGTTTCTCTGGCCGCGTCCGCATGGCAACGACGCGGCTTCGAGCGCTCATGCCGCAATTCCTCTGAAGGGAGAAGAATCGTGAAGAAATTGCTGTTGTTCCTGGTGCTGCTGCTTGCCGCCGGACCGGCCCAGGCCGGTGACGGCCCGCTGGTGCTGGCTTCCGGAGCCGGATACAAGAAGATGGTCAACGCGCTGGTGGAGGTCTACGGCACGGAAACCGGAAATCCGGTGGAGCTGGTCTACGGCAACATGGCCCAGGTCGCGGCCCAGGTCCGCACCGGCGGCAAGGTGGATCTGGTGCTGGGCGCGGACTTTTTTCTGGGCGATCCGGCTCTGAACCTTACTGCTCAGCATGAATTGGGACGGGGACGCCTCGTGCTCGCCTGGCCCAAGGGGCAGGCCGAGAAAACCACTGCCAGCCTGACCGCGCCCGAAACCAGCCGTATCGCCCTGCCGAACACGAAACAGGCCATCTACGGCAAGGCCGCCCTGGAGTACCTCCAGCGGACGGGCGTGTATGCGCAGGTCGAGCCCAAGCTCGTGGAGGTGGCCACGGTTCCCCAGGTTTATGCCTATCTGGCCGCCAACGAAGTGGACCTGGGCTTTCTGAACCTGACCCAGGCCATGAACGTGCGCGAGACCCTGGGCGGGTATCTTGTCCTGGACGACAAGGACTATGACCCGATCCGCATCGTGGTCTGCGAGGTGGGTGACGGGCCGCATCCCAAGGCCAAGGCCGATTTTCTGCGTTTTCTTGAAAGCGGCAAGGCCAAGAAAATCCTCCGGGCCAACGGACTCTAGCCGTGCGGGATTGGTGGGGCATTCTGCATGATCCCGCCACGCTGGGGCCGCTCGGGCTGACCCTGCGGGTGCTGCTGCTCTCGGGGGCGCTGCTGCTGGCGGCGGGAGTACTGCTCGGCTATTACCTCAGTCGCGAGCGGAAGACGTTGCTGCGGACCGTGGTGGATTTTCTGGTCACGCTGCCCCTGGTCTTTCCGCCCATTGCCACGGGCTTTGTGCTGCTGCTCCTGCTTGGCCGGTCCGGGCCGCTGGGGCGGCTGACCGGGGCGGAGATCGTGTTCAGCGTGCCGGGCGTGGTGCTCGCCGCGTTCGTGGCCGGGCTGCCCCTGGTGGTCAAGCCCGTGGAGAGCGCCCTGCACGGCACGAAGCGGCTGGCCGAGGCCGCCTATGTGCTTGGCAAGTCCGAGTGGGGAGCCTACTGGCTGGTGCAGTTGCCCAATATCCGGCGCGACCTGGCCGCAGGCTGGTTTCTGGCCCTGGGGCGCTCCCTTGGCGAGGTGGGCATCACCCTGATGCTCGGCGGCAACATTCTCGGCAAGACCAACACGCTGTCCCTGGAAATTTACAATGCGGTGTTCAGCGGGGAATTCGATCGGGCCGTGCTGCTTTCCTGCCTCATCGGATTGTTCTCCCTGGTCATTTTTTTTGTGCTCAAACGGCTGTCCGCAGTATAGGAGAAGCTGATGTCCTCGATGTTGGAATTGGTGCGCGACAAGGCGCGGGCGGATTGGACTCGCGACGGCATTCTGGAGGAACAGGTGCGGATCGTGGCCCGTCCGCTGACCGCGCAGCAGGCAATCGGCGATGCGGGCTACGGGGATTTCCCCATCCAGAAGGGCAAGGAAAAGCTCATGGAGGCGACGTTCCGGGAAGCTCGGGGCCAGGCCTTCACAGATCATTTCGCCCATTACAGCGGAACCTTGCGCGAGGTTGTCTCCCTGCCGCTGGAGAGCAATTTTTCGCGCGCGGTGTTCGTGGCCACGCTCAATGCGGTGCTGCGCAGTGAGGACCGGGCCGGGCATACGATCCATTGCCGGGACGATGGTCCTCGGAATTGCGCTGCTGGCTTGTCCGGATTCCTTCGAGAGCGCTTCAGCGCTCCGCGCATCGCCCAGATCGGGTTCCAGCCCGCCATGATCGGCGCGTTGCACGAGGCTGTGGAATTGCGCGTGCTGGACATGGATCCGGACAATGTGGGGCAGGTCAAACGGGGTGTTCTTGTGGAGGGGCCGGAAAAAACCTTGGATGCCGTGGCCTGGGCCGACGTGCTCCTGGTCACGGGAACCACCTTCGCCAACGACAGTATTTCCGTTTTTCTTACGGACAAGCCTGTGGTTTTCTACGGCACGACCATTGCCGGGGCTGCCGCGCTCATGGGCTGGGAGCGGTATTGCCCGTGCAGCGAATGACGCGTAGGCAGGGTGGCAGGGCCGTCGGACACTGATTCCGTGCGGTTTTGGCTCCGCACTGGGGCGGGGCCGGGAACTCCCGACGGGACACATGGCTGACTCGAATCCGATTCTCTACATCTTTTCCGGCCTGCCCGGCGCAGGAAAAAGCACGCTGGCCCGGCTGCTCTCACAGCGCCTGGGCGCGGTCTGGCTGCGCATCGACACCGTGGAGCAGGCCTTGCGCGACCTCTGCGGCCTGGACGTGCAGGGCGAGGGCTATCGCCTCGCATACCGCATTGCCCGGGACAACCTGCTGCTCGGCGGCAGCGTGGTCGCGGACTGCTGCAACCCCATCGCGCTGACGCGCGAGGAGTGGATGGACGTGGCCCGGAACGCCGGGGCAGCGGTCCGGAATATCGAAATTTGCTGCTCGGACCCGGCGGAACACCGCTTCCGGGTCGAGAACCGGCGCAACAGCGTGCCGGGCCTTGCCCCGCCCTCCTGGACGGAGGTGCGGGCGCGGCGCTACGATCCGTGGGAATCGGCGGAGAGGCTGAAATTCGTGTGCGGAGAGGATACGGAGGTTCTCCGCATCGACACGGCCGGAGAACTTCCGGAACAAAGCTTTGCGCGCTTGCTTGCGCGGCTGCAAAATGTTGCCGGGCGTTCCAAGGGGGAAGATGATCAAGGAGAAGTCCTCTCATCCTTAAATCCGCGATGAAATGAAAAGCCCCGTGCGATAATCGCGCGGGGCCTTCGAGTTCATGGGGGTTTTGGTGGAGGCGGGGGGAATCGAACCCCCGTCCGAAAACGATCCACTCAAGGCGTCTACAGGTTTAGGACAGGTTTCTTGTCTCGCCGAAGGGATTGCCCCTGTCCGGGCGGCCCTTTGGCCAGCGCGCCTGTGTGTTTCGCTCTTCGCGGGACGTGCAGCCGCGAATCGCTAGCCCGAGGGGTGTCGTCAGCGTCTCCGGTTTATCGGGCGTAGGCCCGGAGAGCCGCCGGGGTCATGCCCCGAAACTACAGTTACCTAGTAACTAGGCAGCCATAGCGTAGTCGTAGTCATTGTTGGCACTTGTATGCCTGGCCGATTTGATGACGGGGCCAACGGCCATCCCCGACCTGCAACCTTGGTTTCTGCATCTCCGTCGAAACCAGGGCGCCCCCATGTCAATGAACTGAACGGATGTGCAAACTATAAGACAGCGGCGCTGTTTGGCAAGGGGAAATGCCGTGGCTTTTTCTGATGAATGGGAAAAGGGGAGCGTCTGGGCGAAAGAGGAGAAAACACGCGGTGAAGCAACAGAGGTGAAACAGGTGAAAAATGGCCGGAATCGTTCGATTTCGCACGGAAAAAGGCCCCGCTTGCGCAGGGCCTTTGTATTCATGGTAGCGAGGGAGGGACTTGAACCCCCGACTCTGCGGATATGAGCCGCATGCTCTGACCGACTGAGCTACCTCGCCATGTTTCGGGGTTGTGTCCCGAAGCGGAAACGCTGTATATCCTCTCTCTTTTGCAATGGCAAGGGGAAAAGGGCAATTTTCCGCAATCAGAAAAAAATCAACAAAACCAGGGCGGCAAGCCCGACGCGATAGACCGCGAAGGGACGCAGGGTCAGGCGGCCCAGCAGGTAGATGAAGCCTTTGACCGCGATCCAGGCTGAAAGGAAGCTGACTACGAAGCCGATGGCGAGCATAAGCAGGTCGTCCGCGCTGAAGAGTTGGGCGCTTTTCAGAAAATCGTAGCCCGTGGCCGCGAACATGATGGGCACGGCGGCCACAAAAGAGTATTCCGCAGCGGTCTTGCGCTCCACGCCCAGGAGCATGCCGCCCATGATCGTGGAGGCCGAGCGGGAAAAGCCGGGCCAGAGCGCCAGGCATTGGAACAGGCCGATGCCCAGGGCCGTGGCCGGAGTGAGTTCGTCCAGGCTACGCATGGACTCGCGCCGGGGCAGGGCCTCGACCACGAAAATGGCCAGCGCGCCCACGAACAGCGCGGCGGCCACGGTCAGAGGGCTGAAGAGGTATTCCTTGATGTAGCCATGCACCAGCAGGCCCACGAGGGAGGCGGGCAAGCTGGTCAGAAAGAGCAGCCAAAGGCCGCGCAGGCCAGAAAAGACGCTGCCCGGTTCGGGCAGGAGCAGCCCGAGAAAACGCCGCCAGTAGAGCAGGACCACAGCGAGGATGGCGCCGAGCTGGATGACGATCTCGAAGGTTTCGGCCTTGGGACCGACGAACCCGAGCAGATGTCCGCAGATGATCAGGTGTCCCGTGCTGGACACGGGCAGGAATTCGGTCAGCCCTTCCACGATGCCCATGATGGCGGCCACGAGCCAAGCATCCATTTCGGCCTCCTGTCCGGCCTGGGGCCGGGTTACGTTCCCGCTGGGGGTATACCGGAAAGACGCAAGTTGCAAGGCTGGGGAAGGTGGTGTACTTCCTGATCGAACTCCCGAAACCGTCTTCGGGCAAAGCAAGGAGACCCGGAATGAGCACTGTCATGCCTCAGAGCGAGATGTGCAGAAAGGCCGTCGCCTGGATCGACGAACAGCGGCGGGCGTCTGAAAAGCCCCTGGCCAAGCTTCTGGAGGAGGCGAGCATGCGCTTTAATCTTGGCCCGGGTGATTGCGAGTTTTTGCGGCGCTTTTACGCCGAAGAAAAAAAATAGCCGGTTCAACAGAGTAGGGCGGCTTGTTCAAGCTTATCCATCGCCAGATATTCAAGGAACTCTTCCATCTGTTCGTTTTGTCCCTGGGATGTCTGCTTGGCGTCATCCTGCTGGGCAGAATGCTTCAGTTGCGCGATCTGCTCCTGGCCCAGAACGTGGGCGGCATGGAGTTGATGAGCCTGTTCATTTTCCTCGTGCCTTTTTTCCTGCTGCTCTTGATGCCCATCGCCAGCATGCTGGCGGTTTTTTTGACCTTCCTGCGCATCAGCACGGATCGGGAGTTGGTGGCGCTCAAGGCCAACGGGGTCAGCCTTTACCAACTGCTGCCCGCGCCGTTGCTTTTCGCCGTCCTCTGCACGCTGTTCAGCCTGTTCATTTCCTTTCACGGCATTTCCTGGGGCATGGAGCACTTCAAGGGCACGCTGCTCGAACTTGTGCGCTCTCAGACTCGGCTGGCGCTCCAGGCGGGCATCTTCAACCAGGATTTCCCGGGACTGACCTTCTACGCCCACAAGGTGGACGAAAAGACCGGAGACATGGAATTCGTCTTTGTGCAGGACAAGCGCCAGAAGAACATCACCGTGAACATCGTTGCGGACAAGGCCTCGGTAGTCACGGAGGTCAAACAGGGGGCGCTGCTGATCAGCTTCAAGAACGGACGCATTTACCGCCGCGAGGGAGCCAAGCTGGATATCCTCCGGTTCGGCAGCTACGTGATCCGGCTCTCTCTGGCCCAGCTCTTTGGCAGTGACTATTCGCCGGGGGAGCGCCGGGCCAGCGAGCTTTCCGTAGCGGACCTGCGCAAGCTCCGCGACGATCCCAAGGCGTTCGACGACGTGGACACCAAGCCGAGCAAGGTGGAGGTGGAACTGGTCAAGCGTTTCGCCCTGCCCGCGGGTTGTTTTGTGCTTTCCCTCTTTGCCATGCCCATCGCCTGCATCTTCCAGGGGTTGCGCCAGCAGTGGGGGTTGCTGCTTTCTCTCGGTCTGTTCCTGGTCTATTACACCATGTTTTCTTTTGCCGTGAGCTTTGGCGAGGCCGGAACCCTGGCCCCGCAGATTGGCCTTTGGATACCCAACGTGCTTTTCCTGCTGCTTTTCCTGGTCGTGTTGCAGATGGCCGCCCGTGAGCGGACCTTCCGTTTTCGTCCGCGTCAGTGGCTCCCGAGGCTGCGGAGGGTCAAGCCTTGAGCCTGGGTCTGAACACGCTGCGCAGCTATCTGGTCCGCCAGAATTTGTTTCTGCTTGGCGTCTGCCTGAGCATCGGCACGGGCGTCTACCTGCTGGCCGACATGTTCGACCGTCTGGACGATTTCGTATCGGCGGGGCTGGGCGTGAAGACCATCGCGGCCTATTACGGATCCAAGCTCCCGCTGATCATCTCCCAGATTCTGCCTTCCATTTTTTTCCTGTCCCTCGTGGTGCAACTGGGTCTCATGGCCCGCAGCCGCGAGCTTTTGGCCCTGCGCGCCGGAGGTTGCTCCCTGGGACGACTGGTCCGCTTCTTCTTCGTCTACGCGCTGATCCTCAGCGTGGCTCAGTTGGCTTTTTCCCAGTTCATCGGCTCCTGGGGAGAAAAGGAGGCCAACCGCATCTGGAAGGAGGACGTGCGCAAGAAGCAGCTCGACGAACTGGTGATGAAGGACATCTGGTTTCGGAATGCCGAGTTCGTCATCCATTCCGAGGAGATCGCTCCCGGGAAAATGACCGCGAAGAACGTCACGGTCTATGAGTTCGACCTGGACAGCCGACGCTTGATCCGGGTTATCAATTCGGAGCGGGTCAAGATCGAGCAATTTGGCTGGCGATTGTTCTATCCGCTGATTTTGAGCACCGAGGACTTCAGTTCCCAAACCACACGGAGCACGCTGCTTCCGGTGATGCAGGACATCAACGCCATCGCGGCCATTGAGCAGAGCGCGGACCGGGCCCAACTGCCCCTGCTGCAATTGGGCAAGGCCATTGACGAGCTGGAAAAGGCCGGTTCCAACGTGGAGCGGCTCCGCACAGCCTGGCACGCGAAAATTTCCTACGCCTTCAACCTTGCGGCCATGTCCCTGGTGGCTCTGGCCCTGATCACCGTGACCGAGAACATCTATCTCGGCGTGGGGGTCGGGCTGATGCTGATCTTCGGGCAATACGGCGTGTATGTGGTGGGAGTTTCCGCCGGGCAGCAGGGGGTGGTCCCTCCGGTGGTGGGAGCCTGGTTCGGCGACGCGGTCTTTGCCCTGGGTGCGCTGCTGCGGCTGATCTACGTTGGCTCTCCGCTTGTGGAGCGTGTGGTTTCCGCTCCGTTTCGCTGGCTTACGCCGCCTCGTTCGGTCCGGGATTTGGACTGACGGATTCGGCCAGGAGATTCCAGAGTTTGTCCCGGCCCCGGCCTGTCTTGCTGGAAAAGGGCAGGGGCACGCTGTCAGCACCGAGCAGGTCGCGCCATTCGCTGACCCGCTGGGCCAGATCCTTCTGCTTGCATTTGTCCGCTTTGGTCAGCACGGCCAGCAGCGGAATGCCCATGGACTTGAGGTAGGCAACCAGTTCCAGATCGATGCGCTGAGGCGGCAGGCGGCTGTCGAGCAGCACTGCCATGCAGGTCAGCATTCGGGTTCCCGTGACGTAGCGTTCAATGAGCTTGCCCCACTTGGCCCGTTCGGTCTTGGAGGTCTTGGCGTAGCCGTATCCGGGCAGGTCCACGAGAAAGAAGTCGTCGGGTTTGACCAGATAGAAGTTCAGGCTGCGGGTCTTGCCCGGCGTGGAGCTGATGCGCGCCAGGGACTTGCGCCCGGCCAGACAGTTGACCAGCGAAGACTTGCCCACGTTGGAACGGCCCGCCAGAGCCACCTGCGGGGCGTCCAGAACTTCGAGCTGGTTCGGCTCGAAAACTGTTTTGACTAACTCAAGCGATCGGTTCATAAGGGTTCCCGCCGGAGGTTCCGCCTGGGCCGGGCCGTGGGGCCGGGATCGGGCGTTTCGGTCCGGGACGGGCAGTGTTGCCTGCTTTGCGGCGTCGCGTCAAGGTTGGCAGGCAGCGCCCCATAGGATAGGATGCAAAACGATCACGTTGTGATCGCCCGGTCTTTTGTTTTTATTGGTTGAAATTTCAGGGTATTGGTGAACCATGGACAAATACCGTTTTCTGATTCTCAATGGCCCCAATCTCGGCCACCTGGGCCAGCGGCAGCCGGAAATCTACGGTAGCCAAGGGCTGGCCGAAGTGCCAAAACAGGTGGAGGCACTGCTCGGCGACCGCGCCGGGGATGTGGAACTGGAATTCTTCCAGTCCAACTCCGAAGGCGCGCTCATCGACCGGCTCGAACAGGCCCGGGCCGACGGCGTGCATGGCGTGGCCTTCAACGCCGGCGCCTACACCCACACCAGTCTGGCCATCGCGGACTGCCTGGCCTGGATCGGCGTGCCCTGCGTGGAGGTGCATCTCTCCAACATCTGGGCGCGGACGGACGAGCCGTTGCGCCAGCAGAGCCATATGGGCAAGCGGGCCGTGGGGGTCATTGCCGGATTTGGAATTCTCGGTTATGCCTTGGCTGTTCTGGCGCTGTTTCGGCGTCGGGAAGAAGCATAGTCGGCAATGGGAATTCGCCGCATGGAGCGGCGCATACGTATAAAGAGGGTATCAAAACATGTATTCGACCAAGGACTTTCGCGTCGGTCTGAAGATCGAGCTCGACGGCAAGCCCTTCGAGATCATCGAGTTCCAGCACTTCAAGCCCGGCAAGGGCGGGGCCATGGTGCGCACCAAGCTGCGCCAGATGATCACGGGCCAGGTGCTGGACAAAACCTTCCGCTCGGGTGAAAAGGTCGGCAGGCCCGACCTCGCCTCGCAGGACATGCAGTTTCTGTACAAGGAAGGTACGGATTTCGTGTTCATGGATCTCGAATCCTATGAGCAGATGAACGTCCCGGCCGACGCCATGGGCGACGAAGGCGGCTATATCAAGGAAGGCGACACGGTCAAGACTCTGCTCTACCAGGGACGCCTCATCGGCGTGGATCTGCCCGCCTCCGTCATCCTCAACGTGGCCGAAACAGAACCCGGCGTCCAGGGTGACCGCGTCAGCGGCGCCACCAAGCCCGCCATTCTTGAAACCGGCAAGAAGATCAACGTCCCGCTGTTCATCAACACCGGCGACACCATCAAGGTGGATACGCGCACCGGTACGTATATCGGCCGCGAATAACCGCCGCGCTTCGGCGCTTGTATCGTACACTATGCATCGAGGCCGGGGGACGCCAAGCCCTCGGCCTCGATGTGCTCCAGGGAGAAACCGTTGGCCAAAAAAACCGCAAAGCCCGAGGAAGGGAAAACGCTGACGCCGGAACTGGGCGGACTGACCTGCATTTTTCTGGCCGCGTTTCTGTTCGTGAGCATTTTTTCCTTTCATCCCGCCGACCCCACCTTCAACCAGGCCGTGACGGTCCCCAAGGTCAACAACCTGGCCGGAACCGTGGGCGCGTACGCCGCCGGATTGTTTGTGGAGCTTTTCGGCATGGGCGCGGTCTTCTGGCCGATGTTTTTCCTGTATCTCGGATTTTCGCGCTTCATCCGCCGCATCCGCATGAACGCCCGCCAATGGTGCGGCCTGATCCTGCTTTTCGTGGTCCTCACGGCCTGGATGCAGCACCCCTGGTTCGCCCCCGGACCCGACCACGTCTATGAGATCATCAGCGGAGGCTGGCTCGGCAGGAGTCTGAACGCACTGGTGGTTCCCTATGTACGCAGCTGGGGCAGCTTTCTGCTCTGGCTCTTCCTGACCCTTGCGGGGGCGCATCTGCTCGTGGGCTTCAGCTGGCGCGAGGTGGGCAAGCGCGTGGCCGCGTTCTCACTGCGCTGCTGGGCCGCCTGGCAGGACCAGCGCCGCCGCGCACGGGCCATGCGCGCCTTTGCCCGGGCGGAGCAGGAGAAGAACGCCAAGGATGAATCGGATTTTCCCACGCCGCCGCGCATCGCGGAAGAGCTGGTCCTTAAACCGTTCAGCGAGGACCCGGCCCCCAAGCCCGCCCGGAACAAGGAGCAGGCCGCCCAGCCCGCGCAGAAGACGCCCCGGCCCAAATCGGGCCGCCTGACTCTGCCCTCGCCGGATCTGCTGCTCCAGCCGGACGTGAATCAGGAGCGGGAATCGCCCCAGGAACTGGCCGCCCAGGCCCAGCGGCTGCAAGCCTGCCTCGCCGATTTTGGCGTGCAGGGTGAAATCCAGCAGGTCGTGCCCGGACCCGTGGTGACCATGTTCGAGTTCAAGCCCGCGCCCGGCGTCAAAATCAGCCGCATCGCCGCGCTTTCGGACGACATTGCCCTGGCGCTCAAGGCGCGTTCCGTGCGCATCGAGGCGCCCATTCCCGGCAAGGACAGCGTGGGCGTTGAGATTCCCAACACCAAACGCCAGACCGTCTATCTTCGCGAAGTATTTGAATCACGCGTCTTCATCCAGTCCCCTTCGCTGCTGACCCTGGCCCTGGGCAAGGACATCCACGGCCGGCCCACCGTGGCCGATCTGGCGCGCATGCCCCACCTGCTGGTGGCGGGCGCCACGGGCAAGGGCAAAAGCGTCTTTCTCAACGGCGTGCTCCTGAGCCTGCTCTACAAGGCCGATCCGGAGCGGCTCAAGCTCCTTCTGGTGGACCCCAAGCGCATCGAGCTGGCCGTGTACGCGGATCTGCCCCATCTCGTGCATCCGGTTGTCACGGACATGGCCCTGGCCAAGAACGCCCTGGACTGGGCCGTGCAGGAGATGGACCACCGCTACGAGAGCATGGCCCGCATCGGCGTGCGCAACATCGAGTCCTACAACAGCCGTCTGGTCCAGCTCGGCAAGGATTTGCCCGAGGAGCAGAGCGACCTGGAGCCCATGCCCTATCTGGTCATTGTCATCGACGAACTGGCCGACCTGATGCTCACCGCGGCCAAGGAGGTCGAAACCTCCATTGTTCGGCTGGCCCAGCTGGCCCGCGCCGCGGGCATCCACCTGATCCTGGCCACTCAGCGGCCCAGCGTGGACGTGGTCACCGGGCTGATCAAGGCCAACTTCCCGACCCGGATATCCTTCCAGGTTTCGGCCCGGCACGATTCCCGGACCATCCTGGACGCGGTGGGCGCGGAGCGGCTGCTCGGGCGCGGCGACATGCTGCACAAGCCCAGCGGCGCGACCCTGCAACGCCTCCACGCCGCTTTTGTGGATGACGCGGAGATTGCGGCCGTGGTCGGGTTCTGGCGCGGCCAGTGCGAGCAGCGTTTCGAGCTGGACTTCTGCGAGTGGCAGGGCGGTGGGGATGGCGGGCCCAATGGCGGCGGAACCGATTCCGACGATCCGGTCTATCGCGAGGCCGTGGACTTCGTCATGAGCCAGGGCAAGGCGTCCATCTCCCTGATCCAGCGCCGTTTCCGCATCGGCTTCAACCGGGCGGCCCGGTTCATCGAACAGATGGAGCAGGACGGATTGCTCGGCCCCCAGGAAGGCAGCAAGCCCCGCAGCGTCATCCGTCCCAAATGATCCCGCTTTACTTTCGCCGGCGCTTGCCCGTAAATTGCATCAGTCGTCAGGAATAATCCGAGGCCGTCCGCGACCCGGCGGCCCGTCAACATGGAGGTTCCCATGCGCCTTGTAGTTTCCATGCTTGTTCTGGCCCTGCTCACCCTGGGCGCTTCCCTGGCCTGGGCACAGGACGATGGCGAGATCGCCGACAAGATTCAGCATCGCTATGAGACCGTGAAATCGTTCGAGGCGGAGTTTGTCCAGCGGCTGACCCGCGCGGCCATCGGCACGAGCACCGAAAGCTCCGGACGCATCTGGTTCAAGCGGCCTTCCCTGGTGCGCTGGGAGACCCTGGTTCCCGAAGAGGCCAAGGAGACCATCGTGGTGGGCAAGGACGCGGTCTGGGACTATCTGCACGAGATGAATACGGCCAACAAGATGCCCGTGCAGGATTTGCTCAATTCGCGCACCCTGATGCGTTTCCTGATCGGCAAAGCCAACCTCAAGGAGGACTTCCGGGTGGAGGGAGTCTGGGACGGTCAGGAAAAGCTCGCTGAACATTGGGCCGGATCGAATCTGATGCTTTTCCGGCTGGTTCCGCACAACCCGGAACCGGGCATGCTCTTCGCGTACATCGGTGTGGAGCCGGAGACTTATCTGCTGCGCCGAATCATGACCGTGGACTTCCAGGGCAACGGCAATGAAATTGATCTCCAGAACCTCAAGGTGGACACGGAAGTGAAGGATTCGCGGTTTGAGTTCGTGCTGCCCGAAGGCGCCCAGGTCAACGACAACACGGTCCCGCAATAGCGGTCGTGGATTTATGAAACACCAACGGCCTTTGGATGCGCGCATCCAAAGGCCGTTTCGCGTTCAGGGCGTGGACCCGCCGAAGGTCAGACAACCACCCCGGTTGGGAGTCGCCCAGGGGCAGGAGTGGTTCAGGGTCAGGAGCGGCGCTGGCCGAAGCCGCGCTTGGCAGCACTCGTCTTCACCGCTGTTTCCGTACTTTTTCTCTCACTTTGCCCCGCATTTGTCCCTGCGCCCGGTCCCTTGGACAGGCCCACGGCGCGGCGCACCGCGTCCAGCTCCTGCGCGCTGAGCTGCCGCCATTTGCCGCTTTGCAAGCTGCCGAGGCTCAGCGGTCCCTGGCCCACGCGACAGAGCTTGAGCACCGTAAGTCCCAGGTCGCGACACATGCGCCGGATCTGGCGGTTCACGCCCTGGACCAGTTCCAGCTGGAGCAGGGTTTCCCCCTCTTGCAGGCGGCGGCTCCAGACCCGCACCGGAGCCAGGCGCTCACCCTCCCGCAGGCGCATACCGGAACGCATCGTAGCCAATGCATTTTCCGGAACGTCCTCGCGGACAGTGACTTCGTAGCGCTTCACGAGATGGTGTCGGGGATGGGTCAGCCGGTTGCACAGCTCGCCGTCCGTGGTCAGCAGGAGCAGGCCTTCGGAAAAAAAGTCGAGCCGCCCCACAGGCACGGGGCGCAACGCGCGGATGCGCTCGGGCAGGAGTTCGAAAACCGTTTTGCGCTGCTCCGGGTCGCTGAGGGTGGTGACCACCTGCACGGGCTTGTGCAGCATGATGGTCAATTGTTCGTGGCGCATTTCAACGGGCGCGCCGTTGAGCGTCACGCGGTCGTGTTGCGGATCGACCTTGGTTCCGGGTTCAGCCGGGCGACCGTTCACAAGCACTTTGCCGTCCGCAATGAGTTCGTCCGCACCCCGGCGCGAAGCCACGCCGCATTGGGAGAGAAATTTGTTCAGCCGTATCTGGTTGTTGCCTGTTGTCATTCGTTCCATTGCAGACGATGGTTTTCTTCAGCCCATGCATGAAGAACCGGACGCGCCAAGCCGCAAGGCCCGGTGCGCCCGGAGAGGTGTCTGGTTCTGGACGAGCTTAGACCTTGATGACCTTGCTGGCAAGTTGCAGACTGGTGACCACGTCGAGCATGTTCGTGGTTTCCCCCACGCGCTTGTCCGCCAGCAGCCCGAAGAAGTCGAGGCAGGTTCCGCAGACCAGGATGCTCACGCCCGCATCGGCCAGGGCCTGGAGCTTTTCCAGGCAGGGATGTCCCTCGCAGGCCAGACGGACACCGCCATTGACCAGCACGATGCGCCAGAGCGAAGCGCCCAGTTCCGGAAGCGTGGCCAGGAAGTTGAGCATCAGCTTCGAACCCAGTTCATCATCGCCGCTGCCGAGATATTCCGTGGTGATGAAGGCCACGGTGCGGGCGCTCAGGGTTTCGATCTCCTCCCCGGACATGACCCGGCACACAGCGCAGTTCTGGGCGTCGGCAGTGGAGGCGGCCGCATTTTCCTGGACACCGTGGACGGTCAGCAGGCCGTCCCGTTCCTCCACGCTGACGCCGTAGCCCTTACTGGCCAGAAAACGTGAGACGTTTTCCCGGGCGGGTTCGTTGTCCACCACTACTGTGAGGGCGTTGGGCGCATCGTTTTCAATGCATTTTTTGCACTTGAGCACCGGCTGGGGGCAGGGCAGACCCTGGCATTCCAAAAGAGTTTCTTTCATCGCTGAATCCTCCATTCGCAATGCATCACAGCGCTTGCTTGCGGTCAAATCGTTATCTTGAATAGAAACAGCGTGTTTTGATAGTTTGATCCGATGCGAAGCAGTCTTGCCAAGGCTCGGATGAGGACGTAGAAGAGGCGCGGAAGGAGAATACCCGTTCATGAAAATCAAACCGGGATTGGTTACGCCGTTTCTGACCCTGTTGTTCCGCTTCTGGACCCGGCTGATCCGCTACGACGACCGTTCGGAGTGGAAGGCCATTTCCGAGGCGCAGCGCCAAGGTGTGCCCGTGGTCCTCGCGCTCTGGCACAACGAACTGGTGGGCGTGACCGGCTTTGGCTACCGCACCGGGGACAAGTATGCGGCGGTGGTCAGCCAAAGCCGCGACGGCGAGTTCATTGCCCGGGTTTTGGAAAATCTTGGCCTGGTGACCAACCGGGGGTCCAGCAGCCGGGGCGGGTTGCGGGCTTTGCTTGGCGTTGCCAAGGAGGTTGGCAGGAACGGTCGGATCGGGGTCTTTGCCGTGGACGGCCCGCGCGGTCCGCGTCACGAGGTCAAGGATGGCGTGGTTTTCATGGCCCAGCACGCCCAGGCCCTGCTGTTTCCGGTGCGGGCGTTTCCCGAGAAAAAACATGTCTTCCGGAAATCCTGGGATAAGTTCGAACTGCCCTGTCCGCTGACGCGCTGCCGCATCCGGGTGGGAGCGCCCCTGAGCATTCCGGACGAAAAGCTGATCCCGGAGGTGCTGGACCGCGAGCGGGAACGGGTGCGCGACGCGCTCCTGGCTTTGCGTCCCGAATGGGAGACGGATACCGACGAACCCTGATGGTTCATCGGCTATAAGAAAAGGCGGCACTTGGCCGCCTTTCTTGTTTTCAGCACCCTGATCAGGGGTGATCACTCCAGCTTCATACGGGCGGTTCCGCCTTTGAAGAAGGGCAGCTCCGCGCGCTTGGCCGGAAGATTGGTGCGCGCGCCCTCCACCAGGAAGTCGGTTTCGTTTTCATGCCCGGCATTGATCCAGGCCAGGGCAATGCCGTGGCCCAGGGTGGGCGAGAAGGAACCGCTGGTGACCAGGCCCACGGGCTGGCCCGCCGTGTTGAGCAGCTTGTCGTTGTGCCGCGCGGAGCGGCGGCCTTCGATGCTCAGGGGTACAAGGTGCTGACGCGGGGTTCCCAGGCTGGACTTGCCCATGAAGTCGGCCTGTTTAGTCAGCAGAAAGCCGTATCCGGCCTCTTCCGGGGTGTGGGCTTCGTCCAGGTCCTGGCCGTAGAGCGGGTAGCCGCATTCCAGGCGCAGGGTGTCGCGCGCGCCCAGGCCCACGGGCTGCACGCGTTCGTCCGCCACCAGGGCCAGCCAGAGCGGGAGGGCCTGCTCCGCGGGCAGGTAGAGTTCGTAGCCGAGTTCTCCGGTGTAACCCGTGCGGCTCACGCGCAAGGGGCCGCCGTTCCATTCGGAGGGTTCGTGGTTGAAGTATTTGAGATGCCGCCAGGGCGTTCCGAGCACCTTTTCGAGCACATCGAGGGATTCCGGTCCCTGGAGGTCGATCTTGGCCGTGTCCGCCGAGATGTTGCGCAGAGCGGGACCGGTGGGCAGGTGGCTGGCGATCCAGGAGAAATCCTTTTCCTCGCAGGCGCCGTTGACCACGAGCATGTAGGTGTTCTCGGCCAGACAATAGATGATCAGGTCGTCCAGCACGCCGCCCTCGGCGTGGAGCAGGAAGCCGTAGCGGCATTTCCCGGGCGCCAGGGTGTTCAGGTCCTGGGTCACCAGGGCGTTCAGCCCTTCGAGCGCGCCTGCGCCCGAGAGCAGGAATTCGCCCATGTGGCTGATATCGAACACGGCGGCCTTGCTGCGGGTGTGGCTGTGTTCGGCAAGGATGCCGGTGTACTGGATGGGCATGTCGAAGCCGGCGAACGAGGCCATTTTCGCGCCGTTCTCCCTGTGCCAGGCGGTAAGGGGAGTGGTGCGGAGGGTTTCGGGAGCGTCCACGTTTCCTCCTAGGGGATGGTTCTGTCAGTTTGTCCGCATGCGCTCAGGGCGTGGCCGAGGGCGCGTTCTTGTCCATTCGGGATTTACGGATGGCCGTAATCTCGTCGATCAGGGTCACGACGCGACCGTAAAGCCGCTTGATCTCCCGACCGTCCGGAGTCAGGTCGTCGTCGCGCTGCGTGGCGTAGGCCCGGCGCAGGTAGCCGTCGTCGAGCACGCGCTTGCCAATGGCCAGGGCCGCGACCACGGGCTTGTCGAAATACTTGACGATCTCGAATTTGAGATCGTTCAGGATTTCGGCCATATGCGAGAGCATTTCCAAATAGCCGATCCGGCGACCCTTGTAGCGTCTTCGGCTCAAATCCTCAAGCATCTTGATGCGCCGCGTTTGCTGGATGTAGCTGAAGCGGCTCCAGACCTCCTGGTGCAGGTGGTGCAGCTGGGTGAAGGCTTCGAAGTTGTCCGGGGTGAGCAGGTAGCTGTCCAGCACCTGGACCAGCTTGGAGTAAAATTCGTCCGAATAGCCGACGATCCGGCGCTGGTGCTTGTTCAGCCAGCTCGAAAGGAATTTGAGACGCTTTTCGTGGGTGTCCGGGTCGCGGATGATTTCATTGCGGGTGTAAGTGATGGCTCCGCGATGTTCTCCGCGCACGATGTCGTTGAGCTGGAGAATCATGCTTGAAGGTTCCTTAATGATGTTCAGATTCCTGAGCACCCGGCCCGTGAGCGGATGAATGATCTCCTGGCCCTGTACGGAGAGGGCGCGGTCCTCCTGGATGTTTTTCGGGTTGAAGCGGTGCTGGCCATAGGTCACGCGCAGGATGACCACACGCTGCCGGGCATCCACGAAAAAACCCTGATCCTTGAGCAGCTCGATGGCCTCGGTCTTGTCCTCCGAGACCTGGACCAGGGCGATTTTTTCCACGCGCGGGTAATGCCGGTTGCGGCGCGGGGTGCTCAGCGTGGTGATGGTCCTGTCGGACTGGCCGAGCACCCGGACCATGAAGCGCTCACCCATGCGTTGGAGCCGGCGGGCAAAGAGTGCCGCAGAGGTGCGCCGCTCCGAAACGATGGAGAAGCCGTGCAGTTCCATGAGGAACTGGTAAACGAAGGAGCGGTTGCATTCGTAGAGGTCGTTGTCCCCTGATTTGAATTTGCCGATCCGCAGGCCAAAGCGCTTGAGTTCGGAATCCAGGTCCGAGGGAAAGGAGGCGTAGATGCCCGCAAGGCTGAAATGGCTGCGGTCGTCCAGCGCGAGCACGTGGCCGCGTTCGAGTCGGAGCAGCAGGGGCAGGATGCGCGGGTACTGGGCCAGTTCGCAGATGTCCGCCCCTTCAAAGGTCTTATTCAACGTCTCATGGAAACGGCGGGGCAGGCGGGATTGCAGCAGCTCCATGTTCGCGGCTCGCAGCGGAATTTCCGTGCCGCTGGTCCCGTGGCCGCCGGAGGGCCGGGCGCGGCCAGCGGTATCGGTTTTGAGCACGTCGTATTGGAAAATTTCCGAGAAGGAGCTCAGGGGCCGTTCAAAAATGACCATGCTGAATCCCGGCAGTTCTTTGTACTCAAAGAGGTCCACCTCGAAGGACGGAAGCAGTTCCCGAGCCTCCACCAGCGGGTAGTCCTTCTGTTCGCAGAAAGGGCGCAGCAGGCAGTGCTGGATGTGCGCGTAATCCAGCGGCAGGCGGAGATCCTCAAGCGTGCCGATGCGCAGCCTGCGCGGCCGCTTGCCGCGCACCTTCCAGACGTATCCCGGCGCTTCGCTGAATGCCTTTCGCCACATAATTGTAACAGCCCCTCCCGAAAAATCATCGACAGCTATGAATTCGCCGCGATTGTCGCTTATGGTTATACTTTTTTCCTCTGGAAAACAACGCCGTGCAATCGGAATCAATCGGCGGATGATCATGGGCGGAAAGCCTTGAAAACCCATGCCTGGACCCTGGGAACGCGTTGACACGAGGGAGGTATTGCCTATATTGCAATCCGGGAGCGCGTGAGAACCATTTCGGAAGCGAGGGCCTTTTAACTATGCGAAAACAGGACCAATGCCCAAGGGTCAAGATCAACCGATCCTATTGTACCTGTACCTCCACTTGTGACAAGCATGCGCTGTGTTGCGAGTGTCTGCATTACCACCGGCAACGGGGTGAACTTCCCGCTTGCTACTTTACTGCCGAAGAAGAAAAAACGTATAATCGCAGTATTGAGTTTTTCATCCAACGCCGCAACAAGAGATAATTTTTTTCTGAGCAATGTCAGCAAGGCGGGCACAGCGCGTTGATACGCAAACTTTCTGCTCTTTTCGGCGGCCAGAATCTGGCCATGGACCTGGGGACGGCTAATATTTTATTGGCCGCTCCCGGCAAAGGAATTGTCGCCAACGAACCCTCAGTGATCGCCATTGACACCTATACGGATAAGATCATCTGTGTGGGACGCGAAGCCAAGGCCTACATCGGGAGAACTCCCGAACGCATTCAAGTCCTGCGGCCCATCCGCAACGGAGTTATTGCGCATTACGACGCGGCCCGGCAGATGATCGCGCATTTCGTGCGCGACACGAGCAAGAAGATGAACATCTTCAAGCCGCGTCTGGTGATTTGCGTACCCATGGGCGTGACGCCTGTGGAAAAACGCGCCGTGGTCGAAGCAGGCATGGAGGGCGGTGCACGTCAGGTGGATCTGATCATTGAGCCGCTGGCTGCCGCCATCGGCGCGGGACTGCCCATTCGCGAACCCCTCGGCAACATGGTGCTGGACATCGGCGGCGGCACTTCCGAAGTGGCCGTGATCAGCCTTTCGTCCATTGCCTTTGCAGAATCGGTGCGCGTGGCGGGCGATGCCATGAACGTTGCCATCCAGCGGTATTTCCAGGATAAGAAGCAACTGCTCATTGGCGAGACCATCGCCGACAAGGTCAAGATCGAGGTCGGAGCGGCCATTGCCCTGGACGAGCCCCGGAGCATGCAGGTCTACGGGAAAAATCTCGTGGACGGCGCGCCCTCTTCTGTGCTGGCCACGGACAGCGATGTACGCAAGGCCATCCGCGAACCTCTCGGAGCCATTGTGGAGGCCGTGCGCAACGCTCTGGAGCGGACCTCCCCGTCGCTCTCCGCAGACATCTACGACAACGGACTGCTGCTCGCCGGGGGAGGGTCCATGCTGGCGGGGCTGGACGCCCTGATCAGCCGTGATTGCGGGATCAAGGTCCTGCGGGACAGCGATCCGCTGACCACTGTGGTGCGCGGCACGGTCAAGGTCCTGGAAAAGAACGCGGATCTCGACCACGTTTTGTTGGATACCTGAACCGCGAATACGCGGCGCGGAAAACGACTGGGAGTGTGGCGTGTCTGATTTCGATCCCTCGGTGTTGCTGGAGGGAGTGCGGGACGCCGTGCTGGAAGCGGGCAGCATCATCGCCCGCAACGTCCGTCTGCCCAAGGCGATTCGCAAGAAGGGCGACAACGATCTGGTCACGGAAACGGATGTCGCGGTGGAGGAACTGCTCAAGCGGCGTCTGGCGGTTCTACTGCCGGGATCGCGTTTTCTGGCCGAGGAATCCGCATCCGGAACCCGGCTGGCCGACCGGACCTGGATCATCGACCCTCTGGACGGAACAACCAATTTCGCCCATGGTCTGCCCTTTGTGGCTACTTCCGTGGCGCTCTGGCATCGGGGGGGGCCGTTGCTCGGCGTAGTTAATCTGCCGCTGCTCGGCGAGCTGTTCACAGCCTTGCGGGGCCGGGGGGCGCGGTGCAACGGCGAACCGATCCAGGTTTCCGAAACGGAAGAGCTCTCCCAAAGCCTCGTGGCCACGGGCTTCCCCTACGACATTCCGACATATCTGCCGGAAATTCTCAAAAATCTCGAAAAAATGCTTCCGAATACGCGCGGCGTGCGCCGTCCTGGGGCTGCGGCCCTGGATCTGGCCTACGTGGCCTGCGGCCGGTATGACGGGTTTTATGAGAGCGCGCTCCAGCCCTGGGACACAGCCGCCGGGCTGTTGCTCGTGGAAGAGGCCGGAGGCCGGATCACCCGCTATGATCAGGCGCAGCCCTATACGCCGGGCGACGCGTCCCTGCTGGCTTCCAACGGCAGAATCCACGACCAGATGAGCGCATTGCTCGTGGGGTGATTCGGGCGGACACCCGTTGCTTTCCAGCCTAAAGAACGTCCCAGGAAGGAAACGGCAGGCCCACTTCCCAGAGGTGGACAAGGCCGGGGGTGAGCAGTTCACGGAATTCCCGCACAAGGTAATGGATTTCCTCGGCGCTGTAGAAGTAGCCTTCCTCCACCTCGTCCGCGTTGGGCTCCACTTCCTGATGGTGACGTCCCAGGGCGAAGACCGTGGTGAATTCAAAGCCTGTGCCCGGAGATGCGGGCAGCTGCTGCACGAACCGGAGTTTTTCCGCCTCAATGCCGAGCTCGAAGCGCAATTCGCGCAGGGCCGCCTCCTTTGCGGACTCCCTGGGCAGCACGTGTCCGCTCGAAGACACGTCCCAGCGACCCGGAAAAATGCTTTTGGCGTGGCTGCGCTTTTGCAGATAGAGCTTGTTCTCCTGATCGTAGACCAGCACGGTCACTGCGCGGTGCGGCAAGAGCTGGCGATGCACGTCCGGCAGGGGCATGACCATCAGCGGGCGGTTGCGCACGTCCATGACCTCCACGCTTTTGGGCGCGGCCTGGGCCGACGGGACAAGGGGGGGGGACTTCATTGCATTTCTCTCCGTGACGCGGCTGGAATTCTACGGTAATTTCTGTCGCAGGCAAGCCATTTTTCTGGACCGCAGGGGGGAGCGACGGTGGACAACGGTGGATGCGGGCCGCGCATCGTGGAACTGGGGGTACGTGACCTTCCCGGACTGATGCGCCTTGAGCGGCGCTGCTTCGAATATCATTGGAGCGAGGAGCAGTACCGGCTTGGCCTGGGAAAAGGGGCGTTCCGCATCCTCGGCATCTTTGAACACGGCAATCCCGTGGCCTATCTCGCATTTTCACTGGTGGCCGGGGAGATGGAGATCCTCAACCTCGCCGTGCATCCCGCCTTCCGGCGCAGGGGGCTGGCCTCGGCCCTGATGCGCGCCCTTTTCGCGGTCTGCCGGCAGGCCGGAACCGAGGAGGGCTTCCTGGACGTAAAGCGATCCAACGCGGCGGCCATTGCCCTGTACACCCGTTTCGGCTTTGAAAAATATGGAGAGCGCAAGCGGTATTATCCCGACACCAAGGAGGATGCGCTCCTTTTCAGATGTTCATTTTTCGGGCATACTTTGTCAGCCACGAATTCGGTACAGCCCAAGGAGAAATAAGAATGAAATTTATAGATGAGTTGCGTCTTGGCGGCAAAACCGTCCTGATCCGCGTAGATTTTAACGTCCCGCTGGACCAGGGTGTGATTACCGACGACAACCGCATCCGCGCGGCCCTGCCGACCCTGCGCTACATTCTGGACCAGGGCGCGGCCCTGGTGGTCTGCGCCCATTTGGGCAAACCCAAGGGAAAGCCCGTGCCCGAGCTGAGCCTCGCGCCCGTGGCCGCGCATCTGGCCGGACTTCTCGGCCAGGACGTGCCCCTGGCCCCGGACTGCGTGGGGGACGAAGTCGCCGCCCTGGTCCGGGCGCTCCAGCCCGGAGAGGTGCTCATGCTCGAAAATCTGCGCTTCCACGCCGAAGAGCTGGGCAAGACCCCGGAGGCGCGCGGCGATTTCGGCAAACAGCTTGCCGCGCTCTGCGACGTGTTTGTCAACGACGCCTTTGGCGTGGTGCACCGGCCCAACGCCTCTGTGGTGGACCTGCCTGCGCACGCTCCTGCTTGCTGTGCCGGCTTTTTGATGAAGAAGGAGTGGGAATACCTGCAAACAGCCATTGCCTCGCCCGAGCGGCCCTATGTGGCCATTTCCGGAGGGGCCAAGGTCTCCTCCAAGCTGGCCATTCTCAAGAACCTGCTGGGCAAGGTGGACCATCTGGTCATTGGCGGGGCCATGGCCAACACCTTCCTGCTGGCCCTGGGCAACGGCGTGGGCAAATCCCTGGCCGAGCGCGACATGCTCGACGAGGCCCGCGTGATCCTGGCCGAGGCCAAGGAACGGGGAGTGGTCGTGCATCTGCCCGTGGATGTGGTCTATGCGCACGACATCGCGGATGCTCAACCCGCCGGAACCTGCTCCGTGGATGCCGTGCCCGAGGACGCCGTGATTCTTGACGTGGGACCGGCAACGGTCAAGGAATATTGCAAAGCCCTGGAAAGCGCGCGGACCGTGGTCTGGAACGGCCCCATGGGGTTGTTCGAGTCTCAGGCCTTTGCCGAGGGATCTCTGGCGCTCTGCGCCTGCATTGCCGCGCTGAAAAACGCCCGGACCATCGTGGGCGGGGGCGATACGGACGCCGTGGTCCATCTCGCCGGACTCGCGGACCGCTTCAGCTTCATTTCCACGGGCGGGGGCGCGTTCCTGGAATTCATGGAAGGAAAGGAACTCCCCGGCTTCAAGGCTCTCAAGGAGTATTCGAAATGAAAGAACTCATGGCCGCCAACTGGAAGATGTACAAGACCTGGGGACAGGCTGCGGACACCGCGTCCACCCTGGCCGGGCTGGTGCGGGGCAAGCTGCCCGCCAAGCGCGAGGTGCTGATCATCCCGCCCTTTACCGCTCTCAAGGCCGTGGTCGACGCCCTGGCCGGAGAGGAGGGCATCCATGTGGGCGGCCAGGACTTCTATCCGGCCCAGGAAGGCGCGTTCACCGGGGAAATCTCCCCGGCCATGCTCTTGGACCTGGGGGCGGGCTACGCTCTGACCGGACATTCCGAACGGCGGCACGTCCTCGGCGAGGACGACGCGCTGGTGGGCCAAAAGACCGCCTTTGGCCTGGAACACGGGCTCAAGGTCATCCTCTGCATTGGCGAGAAGATCGAGGAGCGCCGGGCCGGGCGTGTGGAAGAGGTGCTTTGGCGACAACTCGCAGCCGGGCTCGCCGATATCCCCAAGAATACTCTTGCGGAAAACATCGTGGTCGCCTACGAACCTGTGTGGGCCATCGGGACCGGCGAAGTGGCCGGACCTGATGAGATCACGACCGCGCATGGCTACGTAAGAAAAAAGTTGCAACAGCTTAAGCCAGCTATTGCAAATGAAATCAGAATCTTATATGGTGGCAGCGTCAAACCCGAGAACACGGGTGCAATAATGGCGCTTGACAATGTGGACGGGGTATTGGTAGGAGGCGCGAGCTTGATTGCTGAGAGCTTCAGCAACATTGTTCTCGCCTGATTTGCGTCCAGAGAACAATAAAGGATCGAGGGAGTTACGTGGAAACTTTGGTATTGACCATTCACATTTTGGCCTGTATTTTCCTGATCGTCGTTATCCTGCTCCAGTCCGGGCAGGAGGGCATGGGCGCCATTTTTGGTGGCGGCAGCCAGACGATGTTCGGCGCGAGCGGCGCCGGGGGCCTGCTTGGAAAGGTCACCGCCGGCATGGCGGCTGTGTTCCTGCTGACCTCCCTGACCTACAACATCCTGACCAAGGAAACCACCGGGTCGATCATGGATGGACACACCGTGGAGCAGACCGCTCCGGCTCCTGTCCAGCCCGCTGCCCCGGCTCCGGTTCAGGATGGAAAGAGCGAATAAGAGTTTTTACCCTCATTCTGTTGACTGTGCCGAGGTGGTGGAACTGGTAGACACGCTATCTTGAGGGGGTAGTGACCGAAAGGTCGTGGGGGTTCGAGTCCCCCCCTCGGCACCATAAGAGACCACAGGGTCGCGGCTGAAAGGCTGCGACCCTTTTTCTTTGTCTAACGAATGGTCTGGTGGCGTGAATGTGGATGCCGCGTTTGTGTGTATCTATCGCCTGGGAATATGCGCAACGGGCATTGCCAAGGCCCAGGCCAAGGGTAAGCACTGCGGCAGGGCGGCCAAGCTCACGCCGGAACAGGTGAGGAGATCAAGGCGAAGGTCGAAGCAGGGGAGGAGAAGAAGGCCCTGGCCCAAGCGTATGGGGGCGGTCGTCAGATCAGTATTGGTTCATCGGGTAGGACGGGTGTTCGCCTTTCTCTTTTTGGGGTGATCAATGTTTCCGCCAATCCATCGAAGAACAAGAAAGCCGAGTATGGTGATAACCTGGCGTCACACCATATGAACAGGTTCAGTTGGGGGATGCGCGGCATCTTGTTTGGGACAGTTTGCCGTGATATAAGATTTTCATGTCTGAATTGCTCACCATAGAAAGCTTATTGGCACTATTGACGCTGACCGGCCTAGAAGTCGTATTGGGCATAGACAATATTGTTTTCATCGTTGTCGTCGCGGGCAAACTCCCCGTAGCCCAACAACCCTTGGCCCGAAATCTCGGTCTCGGCATTGCCATGGTCAGCCGCATCGCCTTGTTGCTGGGAATAACATGGATCATGGGCCTGACAGCACCCCTGTTTTCCGTTTTCGCGCATGTGGTCAGCGGACGGGATCTGGTTCTACTCCTCGGGGGGCTTTTTCTACTTGGCAAAGCGACCTTTGAAATTCATGAAAAAATTGAAGATTCCAAAGTCGTACGCGAGGCCGCGCGAAACGCTTCCGCGTCACTTGTTATGGCCATAATTCAGATAGTTATATTGGATTTGGTTTTCTCTTTAGACTCTGTAATTACAGCAGTAGGCATGTCACAAAATATTGTGATTATGGTGATGGCTATTGTTATTGCAGTTCTTGTTATGCTGATTTTTTCGAAACCTGTTGGGTTTTTTGTAACGCGGCATCCAACAATACAAATGCTGGCCTTCTCTTTCTTGCTCCTTGTTGGTGTTTTTTTGGTCGCTGAAGGAATGGGAAAGCATATCGACAGAGGATACATATATTTTGCAATGGGATTCTCTCTTTTGGTAGAATTTTTAAATTTACGCATCAGAAGCAAAATAGACGGCCTATAATCTTTAATCCATAACCGTTTTAACAATCCTGTGTTGCCTTTGATACACCTTCCCCCTCACAGCGAAGTTCCACTAATCTGCCAAAGCTCCCTGCCAATTGCTTCCCGAAACGACAAGCTAGAACAGCGATCCGAAGAAAATAACATTTTGATTTTTTTTCGAGTTTTCTTTGAAGTAGGAGCCCTCCCTCGGCATCATAAGAAACCACAGGGTCGCGGCTGAAAGACTGCGACCCTTTTTCTTTGGGTTTGCCTCGGGCGGGTGGATGGGCTAGCCTGGGGGAGCAAGGAGACCGCATGCATGACGATACCCTGATCAAGATCATTGATCTGGCGCGGGAAACCGATCTCGTGGCCGCCAAGACGTATTTCAACCTGGCCGGCCAGTTCCAGAAGACGGATCTGGGAGATTTCTGGCGCGGGATGGCCGAGGAGGAGCAGAAACACGCCCGGCTTTGGCTGCATTTACGCCAGCTCGCCCAAGACGGCATGATCCCACAGCTTTTTGACGCGCCCGAGGAAGTGTTTAGAGAAATGCAACAGAATTTCGAGAGCGCATCGAACCTGCACGAGGTCTGCTGCCGGGGCGTGAGCATGTCCCAGGCGTTTTTCCATGCCTACACCGTGGAATACCACATGCTCCACTTCGCCTTTGCATTTCTTTTCAGCTTTTCGGACTCCCTGGAGAATCTTCCGGACGGTCTGATCGCGCACAAGGATTATGAACAGCACATCAGGGACTTTGTCGAGGCCACGGAACGCTACGGCGTCATGAGCCCCGAGCTTCGGTTGATTGGTGATGCGTTGTTGCGGCTTTTGGAGACCAATCGCCGTCTCTGGCGCAGCCGAAACAACGGCTGATTCGTTCTACGCTTTCCGCAGGTTTCTGTGACATCCTTGGTTGCGAAACAGTACGGACGCATTTCCCTCCTTTCTCCCTCCTTTTCTTCAGCTTACCTGGGGTTGGTTTTGGCATGTGTTTTGCCAATAACTCTTATCACCCGGCATTCCCTCTCTTCATGAAGTGAACCCGTGCCGCAGGGCGAGTAAAAGGCGACTGAAAGATGAAAATCAAGCACTTGATGCATCGTGGCGATCGATTTGTACATCCGGAAAATACCATTGCCGAGGCGATTCAGCATTATCTCGGGACAGAGAGCAACTGCGTCCCCGTGGTGGATATTGCCAACAAGCCACTCGGAATCTTGACGATCTATCGCGTCGTGGAAGCGCTTCGCGGCGGTGTGAGCGTACAGGATCTCGTGGAGGGCATCTATGTGCGCGACATTCAGTCCGTAAACCAGGAAGTGGGTTTCGACGCGGTGCGTGATTTGCCCCTGGAGCGGCTGCTGGTGCTGGATGATGCGGGAAAGCTGGTGGGCGTGCTCTCCAAGATCGAATTGATCAACCGGATATTCGAGGCCTTCGACCTCACTGCCCACGAGCTCAAGACCCTGTTGATGACGGTCCCGCTGGGCATTATCGCCCTGGATAACAATGGGATTGTGACCGAAATCAACAATGCTGCCGAGGGCATGCTCGGCATCGCGGCCAACTCCGCCTATGGCAAGGATGTGGGCGTGCTTCTGCATGGCGATCTGGAAAGCGCGGATGTGCAGCACGGCATGAATCCTCAGACCGTGGTGATTCGAGGGATGCGTTGCATCACCCAGGCCCGGCCCATTGTCCGCGACGGCGAACCGCACGGCGCGGTCATCGTGCTCCAGGACATCAGCGAATTGGAAGCGCTTTCCAAGGAACTGGACAGCGTGAATACGCTGCTCGCGGAACTGGACGTGATCGTCTCAACCCTGCCCGATCCTCTGATTGTCCTGGATGAGCAAGGTTGCGAGGTCTACATTAATGATCGTGCTCGGGAACAGCTGCCTTCCCTGGAAGCACTGCGCAGTGGCCAGGGCTGTGTGGCCGAGCTGGATCGTTGTTTTTCGCGCCTGGTGCGCGACGTGCTTGGGGGGCGGCAAGGCGAAAGTTTTTCCCGGGTGCTGACCAGCGACGACGGCAGAGAAATCATCGTCAAGTACAGTCCTGTTCGCGACGTGCGCCAGCGCGCGGTTCGCCATGTATTTTACGTGCAGGATGTCACGGAAATGAATCGGCTGCGCCGCGAGAGCGCCCGGCACATGGAGGAGTTGCACGCTCTGCGACGGGAACGGTCGGAAAAGGACGGACTGGTTTACCGAAGTGCCTGCATGGTCGAGGTTATGGCCCAGGTGCGCAAGGTGGCCATGGTGGAATCCACGGTACTGGTGCTTGGCGAGTCCGGTGTGGGCAAGGGGGAAATCGTCCGGCGCATCCATGCCTGCGGTCCGCGCGCGGACAAGCCGTTCATGACGCTCAATTGCGGGGCGATTCCGGAAAACCTGCTGGAATCCGAGTTGTTCGGTTACGAGCGCGGCGCGTTTACCGGCGCGGAGCGCAGCGGGAAGGTCGGCATACTGGAGGTAGCCAACTACGGATGCCTGTTTCTCGATGAAATCGGGGAGATGCCCTTGCCGCTCCAGGTCAAGCTGCTTCATTTTCTGCAGGAGTCCGAAATCATGCGCGTGGGCGGCTCCCGAGCCATCAAGCTCGATGTGCGCATCGTTTCCGCCACGAACAAGGATCTCTTCGCCCTGGTGGAGCAGGGGCTTTTTCGCAAGGACCTCTTCTATCGTCTGAACGTGGTTCCCATCAACATTCCCCCGTTGCGAAACCGGGTCGAGGACATCCTGCCCCTGGCGCATCATTTCTTGAAGCGGATCAATACGAAATACGGCCAATCCAAACGGCTTTGCCCGGAAACCTGCAATCTTCTCGAACGCTACGACTGGCCGGGAAATGTCCGGGAGTTGATCAACGTTATCGAGCGCATCACCATCATGAGTGACGACGATGTGCTTTCGCCGACAACGCTTCCGGCCTATTTCAATTACACGGGGGGCCGGGAGGAGGCTTGTCGGACCCAGTCCGACTGCCTGCGCACAGCCTTGGAAAACGTGGAGCAGTCCATGATCCGTTGCGCCCTGAAAAAACACGGCAGTCTGCGCCCAGCCAGCAAAGCCCTGGGTATTTCCCATCCGACGCTGCTGCGCAAGATGCGTAAATACGGCATTGCGGTTCAGGAATGAACCGCCGGTAGACAATTCGACCATGATTTTGAAGCGGTGGGGGTGGATGTGATTTATTCATTTTGCTTCACTAAGTTAGAGTGTTATCTTCTACCGTGACATTCTCTAGTATTTTTGTCGCGATTTTCCGGTTCTTAACTGTACCACCGAGGGGTAGACCGGAGCGCCAGAGGCGTGGAGAGGGGGGGCGGTCAAAAGATAAATCCAAAAAATACAACGTGATAAATATGATTTTTGTGTAGTGGCATTGCTTTTGCTCTCTCCTGATATGCAGCAACGCTATTGTGCGCATAACAACCTCAGGAGGAAAGGATATGTCGAGCAATTGTAAGGTCGTATGGAAAGGAAAGCGCATATTTGACGGGTTCGACAAGAGTGGAAGGCTCGTGAATCTGGATGCATCAGCAATGTATGGCGGGACTGATACTGCTCCGAGTCCTATGGACCTGTTGATAATTGGTCTTTCAGGATGCACTGGCATTGTCATGACCATTGCAATGGAGCAACTTGGAATCGAACTTGACTCACTGGAAGTTTTTGCAAACGGTGATCGAGCAGAACAAGATCCGGGTGAATATTCAAAGATGTGCGTGCAATTCGATGCAAGAGGGAATGGCATTACGCACGAAATCATGCAAAAGGCAATTATCGAATTTGTCATTCCGAAAGCACCGGTATTGTGTACGCTTGGCAAGAGCTGCACTATTTGTATCGGATACCTGCTCGACGGAAACGCCTACCAGTACATCCCTGAAAGCAACAGCTTTTCGGAACTCAAGAACTAACCCTGACCGGAGGTTCCCATGAACGCATGTGCTTTCTGGATGTTCGGTCTGGCCTTCTATGGGGGGGCAGGAGAAATGAGAACGGGCATCTGGCCTGGATTCAATCGGCGGAATACGGGCGGAACGTAAGCGGGATGCGGGTTTTACGGACGCGGCGGCGCGGCGATTGGTCGAAAGAAAGAGT
>JBFWMD010000040.1:0-31688 GCA_050251775.1 Desulfovibrio sp. | reverse complement strand
AAGGGTTCCCCCCGTACCCCCCTCCCAAAGACCGTTCATCGGCTGAACACCTCACGGCGTTCAGCGGGGATAATGGAAGGGCCAAAGGTTCTCTCTCTTTTGCCCCTCTCTTCGGATCGGGCGCAGCCCGATCCGAAGGGCGCTTTGTTGCGCGGGATTGCGCGGACCGCAGGTCCGGCAAGACCGCCCAACAGATCACCACGCCGTCGCGATCCGCATGGCCCTCCGCCTTCCCCCACGCGTTCCCGCGTTCCATCCCGACCGCGCGTTGCGCGGTCGGAAAGCGGGAGTCCAGGGGGCCACGGGCCTCCTGGCCGCCGGAGGCATCTTCCCTCCGCGCCGGTCCGGCTAGCTCAACAAAAAATAATACAAATACCCGGCGGCGAAGACCACGGACGCGGGCAGCACGAGCTTGCGCCAGACCCTGCCCATGTCGGTGGCGAAGTATTGGCAGGTGAGCACGAGGCAGATGTGCAGGGGGGAGGCGAGCACGCCGGTATAGCCCGAGAACATGCCCAGAACCACACAGGGCAGCGGATCCACACCCGCATTGGCGGCCATGGCCAGGATCAGGGGAAAGGTCGCGCCCACAAAGGCCACGGTGATGCCCGTAACCAGACCGACCAGGAGCGGAAGCAGTCCGGTGGTCAGGGCCAGGGCCGCGACGCCGCCCGTGAGTTCCGCGATGCGGGCCACGGCTCCGGACTGTTCGAGCACGTCCTGGTAGCCGAAAATGCCCACGATGACCAGGAGCATGGAGAGGAAAGCGCGGCCGGTGAGGGCGGCGAGCAGCAGGCGGAAGCCGCCGGGATTCTGGGCCAGGGCCACGGCGATGGAGAACACCAGGGCCGCGCACATGCCCAGTTCGAAAGGCAGGTCGGGCCGAAGCGCGCCGATGAGCATTTCCAGGCCCACAGCGCCGAAGATGGCCACAAAGAGCGGCAGGCCCTCGCGCAGCACGGTGCGCCAGGACACGGGCGGCGGGGTGTACTCGCCGGTGCGCACCAGGGGCAGCACGCCGGGCCGGAGGATGGTCAGCCAGCCGAGGGTGAGGCTGATGAGCAGTCCGGGAAAGGTGAGCGCGATCAATTCGCTGATGGGGATTCCGGCCAGGGAGGCCGCGAGGATCACGCCCGGATAGAGCGGCCAGGCCACCTCCCAGACGTGGCGAAACCAGTAGTTGATCAGGGCGAGCTTGTCCGGGGGCACGTCCAGCCCGTCGGCCGCGCCCTTGACCAGCGGCGCGGAGAAAATCGCGCCTCCGGGCATGGGCAAAAGACCGATGAGCGAGGTGAAAAAGGCCATGCGCAGGCGCGGGCTGGTGATCAGTCCGGCCACGGAGCGCATCAGCCGCTGGGTCTGCCCGCTTTTTTCCAGCAGGTGGCTGAGGGCCATGATCAGGGCGATGATGGCCGTGAGAAAGAGCGGCTTTTCCTTAAAGGGAGCGGCCAGAACCGCCGCACCCCAGTCCGGCAGGGGCAGGCCGAAGAGCAGGCCCAGGAGCAGGCTCCCCGCGAGGATGGCCACGCCAAGCGGCGCGCGCAGCCGGACCAGGAGCAACATGCCCGTGAAGGAGAGCAGCACTTTGCCGAGGGGAATCAGGGAGGGAGGAAGCATGATCATATCTTTGCGGGTACGCCTATTTGGCGCGGCTGAAAAGCCCTGATTTCCGGAAAAATTTCAACGAGTCCGGCAGAGCAAGCGGCCCGGTCTTGCCCCTGGGCGCGGCTTCGGCTACCGTGCGCCCAAAACACGAACCGGAGGAAGCATGGCGGATACGACGCATTTGCGGGAGCACCTTTACGGGGTCGTCATGGAACGCGTGGACCGGGACGCCGCGCGGCGCAAGGAGGCCCTGACCGAATATCTGCTGGTCACGGGATCGGCGGCCGAGGGCGCGGCCGAGCAGGTGGCCGAGCTGGTTCCGCCGGTGCTGCCCGAGCTGTATGCCAAGTGGGTGAACATGTTCCTGGACAGGCTCTTCGAGACCGTGCCCCAGGAGCAGATCGAGATTCTGGCCGACGGCAGTGAGCAGAACAACGCCGCGGCGGTCATGGCCTATCTGATGTTTCTGGAGTCCGAGCGCATGGAAAAGCAGGTGGCCGAGGATCTGGCCCGCTGCGGGCTCGATGCGGGCGGCCAGGCCAGCAATGGGGCGGGCGGCATTTCCGCCGACTTCATCCGCTCGCGCATGACGGACATCGCCCGGGGCATGCACGAGAAGCGTGTGGCCAAGGCCGAGGACTACAAACGGCGCAAGGGCCACTAGGGCGGCTCAGGCCTCCTGGGTCCCGCGCCACTCCTCCATGGCCGCTTCCACGGCATCGGCCATGGCCGGGCCGTCCGGCGCTTCCAGGTCGTCGGATTCGAGGAAAGCGAGCTGGACATTGATCTCCCGCTGCACGGGAATGGCCTCGGGGTCGAAATACATCTGCCAAATCACGGCGGCCTTGCCCGGCTTGTTCAGGCGGGCCAGGGCCAGACCCAGGTGGAGCATGGCCTGCTTGTCGTCGCGGCGCTCGCGCAGCACCCGCTCGAACTCGACCTTGGACTGGATGTATTTTCCGAGTTGGTAGAGACAACGGCCCAGACGCAGACGGGCGTCCGCGTTGTGCGACTCCGTGGCCAGAAATTCCTTGTACAGGGGCAGGGCCTTTTCGTAGTCTTGTTCGCGAAAGGCGAGGTTGGCCTCCTTGAGCACCGCGAAGGTCTCATCCAGAGAGGCCTGGGGCGTCTGGACCTCTTCGGGATCTTTTTTCGCGATGCGGCGGAAGCCGGTGAGGAAATTCCGACGGGACAGGTCGATGCGGTCGTCTTTTTTGGCCATGATGCTTTGATGCTCCCCTGGTTGCTTTGGCGCGGCAACGAGCTGTTTCCGGACCAAAGGATTGGGGCAAGATGTAGACAAGATCGGGGGGCGGCGTCAACAGCCCCCGCACCCCAGGCAACAACATGCGCGATTCGGCGGATCTTTTCGGCTGGACAGGCCGCCTGCTCCACGTGGACCTGAACCGGGGCCGCTGCGAAACCCGCAGCCTCGCCCCCGAGGTGCTGCGCGCCTGGCTGGGCGGACGCGGCCTGGGCGGATATTTGTTGCGTCCGACCTGCACTCTGGCCTGGGACGATCCGGAAATGCCCGTATGCATCTGCGCCGGACCGCTGGCGGGTTCCGGCTCTCCGGCCTCGGGCAGGGCCCACTTCACCAGCCGCTCCCCGCGCAGCCCGGCCATGGGCGACGCTCCGGCGGGGGGCAGGCTCGGAACCCAGCTCAAGCGCGCCGGCTGGGACGCGGTGGTCATCAGCGGCAAAGGCGCCCGGCCCTGCGGCCTGGAAATCACGAACCAGGAAGCCCGGATTGTTCCGACGCCGGAACTCTCCGGCCTGCGCACGGGCGAGGTCTTTGCGCGGCTCGCGCGCTTCGGTTCCGTGGCCTGTGTGGGCCCTGCGGCGGAGCGCGGCTCCGCCCTGGCCTGCATCGCGGTGGACCGCCACCACGCGGCCGGACGCACGGGCCTGGGTCTCTCCCTGGCTGTGAAGAATCTCAAATATCTGGCCGTCAGCGGCTCTGGGCGGGTCCGCGTGGCGAACAAGGCCGCCCTGCTCCGGGCGCGCGGGGACGTGATCCGACTGACCAACGCCTCGCCCGTGCTCCTGGGCCAGCAGGGCCTTGCCCGCTTCGGCACGGCAGCGCTCTCCGACCTCATGGATGCCCGGCGGATGATGCCCACGGACAATTTCCAGCGCACGCACTTCGCGCACGCTTCCGAGCTGAACGCCTTTGCCCTGCGCAGGCGCTATCAGCCGGAAAGCCACGGCTGCACGGGCTGCCACGTGCGCTGCGGCAAGGCCGCAAGCGGCGCGGCCCTGCCGGAATTCGACGCCCTGAGCCATTTCACGGCCCTGATCAACAACGGGGACCTGGAATGCGCGGTCCGGGCCAACGCGCTCTGCGGCGACCTGGGCCTGGACGCGGTGGCCTCGGCCTCGGCCCTGGCCTGCCTGCGCGAAACGCGCGGCCGGGACTTCGGACCGGGCGAGGTGGAGGCGCTCCTGGAGGACATGGGCGCGGGCCACGGAGGACCGGGGCAGGATGCCTTGGCCCAAGGAACGCTGGCCCAGGGAGCCGATGCCGTGGCCGCCAAGGCGGGCCGCCCGGAAACCGCCATGACCGTCAAAGGACTGGAGCTGGGAGCCTGCGACCCGCGCGGGGCGTACGGCCTGGCCCTGGCCCTGGCCGTGGCCACGCGGGGCGGCTGCGCCCAGCGGGCCGCGACCATGAGCCATGAAATCCTGCGCAAGCCCGTGGCCACGGATCGCTTTTCCTTCTCGGGCAAGGCGCGGATGATCAAGCTCGCCGAGGACCAGATCGCGGCAACGGATTCCCTGGCTGTTTGCGGATATTTCTTTTTCGCCGCCAGCCTGGAGGAATACGCCCGGCTCTACACGGCGGTAACGGGCCTGACCGGCCCCGAGAGCACGGCCCAGGGGCTGATGCGCGCGGGCGAACGCATCGTGCGCAACGAGCGGACCATGAACGCGCTGAACGGTGTCACGGCCCAGGACGACGATCTGCCGCAGCGCTTTTTCACGCAAGCGGGCACAGGCGGCGAAGGCATCGAGGTCCCGCCCCTGGACCGGGCCGCGTTCCTGGAAGCCCGCACCCGCTACTACCGCATTCGCGGACTGGACGAAACCGGCCTGCCCGCCTGGGAGAATCCTGAAGAACCGGGGGCGGAATGCGACGACTCGTAGAAAAATACGAGCAAAAGCTCCTGGCCGCCAAGCTGGCGGATCCGGACAACCCGCCGCTGCTGGCCGGCCTGGACCACGAACTGGTCTGGAACCGCGAGGACGCGGCCACGGCCCCCTTGCGCGCGGAGCTGGAGCAGCTCTTTGCTGCGCTGAGCATCAATTCCCTGGTCTTTTTACGACCCGCCGAACCCTACGCCACGATCATGGACCTGCTGGCCCGGGAAGCCCTGGCGGATAATCCCGACGCCGCCCGCATCACCCCGGAGGACTGCGAAACCCGAACCTTTTTGCACGACCTGCCCGTGCGGCCCCATGCGGACGCGGCCAGCCTTGCGGAGGCGCTCGGCTCCCGCAAATGCTGCATCGTGCCCGGCCAGGGCATTGCGGCCCACGGCACGGTCAGCCCGGAGCAGGGCTTTGTCACGGTCAGCTCGGCCTGTTTTGCCTGCTTTGTGCTCTTTTTTTCGCGCTCTCTGCGCGACCTGCGCAGCGGAAACGTCCGCCCCGGCTGGGACGCGGCCTTTAGCCGCGTGGCCGCGCTGCTCCCGCCGCCCCGAACCGGGCATCCCACGCTGCGGCCCGGCCCCTTTGCGGATCGTGAATCCGCCCTGGCCGCCATGTGCGAGGCCGGGCGCGCCACCGTGGAATATGGGCTGGTGGATTCCTATTTCGGCAACGTCTCCTGCCTGCTGCCCGAGGAACGCGGCGGCCTGCTGCTGATCTCCCAGACCGGCAGTTCCCTGGAGGAACTGGAAGGCCACATCGACCCCTGCCCGCTGGACGGCTCGTCCACGGCCTGCCTGACCGCATCCAGCGAGCTTTCCGCGCACCAGCGCAGCTATGCGACGGACCCGGAAATCCGCACCCTTCTGCACGGACACCCGCGCTTCGCCGTGATCCTCTCCATGGACTGCGCCCGAAGGAACGCCGCGCAGAACAACGCTGGCGACTGCGCCGTGTTCCGGGCCGGACAATGCCACAGCCGCTGCCCGGAAATCCGGACCCTGGACGCCGAGGGCGCAACCGGTGTACGCATCGTACCGGGCGAGGTGGGCACGGGTCCCACCGGCCTCTGCAACACCCTGCCCCCGGCCCTGGCCGGACGCGGCGGGGCCGTGGTCCACGGGCACGGCGTGTTCACCACGGGCAAAGCGGACTTTCGCGAGGCCTTTTCCCGGCTGCTGGAAATCGAAAACGCCTGCCGGCGCGAATATTTCCGGAAGATCAAGGCGGCCCGCGCCTGCACGGCGGCCCCCGCAACGAGTGAGGAGAAGATATGAAGATCAAGGCACTGATGCACGTTCCGTTCGAAGGTCCGGCCGCCATTGCCGACTGGGCGCACGAAGCTGGCCACGAGCTGGAGGAGGTCCACCTCTTTTCCGGCGCGGCCCTGCCCCGCCCGGAAGACTTCGATCTGCTCGTGTGCATGGGCGGCCCCATGGGCGCGGCGGACGACGAGGAATACCCCTTTTTGCCGCTGGAACGGGAACTGCTGGCCGAAACCGTGCGCCAGGGCAAGCCCGTGCTCGGCATCTGCCTGGGCGCGCAACTGCTCTCCCTGGCCCTGGGCGGCGAGCTGAGCCGCAACCGCCAGCCGGAAATCGGCCTCTTCCCGGTGCAGCTCAGCGATGCGGCACGGGAACTGGATCTCTTCAAAGGCTTTCCGGACTCCTTTGACGCGCTGCACTGGCACGGCGACACCTTTTCCATTCCCCGGGGCGCGACCCTGGCGGCCTCGTCCGTGGCCTGCGCCCACCAGGCCTTTGTCCACGGCAAGAACGCCGTGGGCCTGCAATTCCACATCGAAGCCACTCCGGCCAGCCTGGAATCCCTGATCGCGCACTGCGGCGACGAACTGGTGGAAGGCGATTTCGTGCAAAGCGCCGAAACCCTGCGCGCCCCCGCTCCGGAACTGGCCGCCATGAACCCCTTGCATTTCGGCCTGCTGGACAGGCTCTCCACGGGCCAGCCGCAAAAGTAGCCCCCACCGCAACACACGGATTCCCATGACCGACTCCCACGTCAAACGCATGTCCGGGGAGCTTTCGCTCCCCGAGGCCGGGGTGCGCGCCGTTCTCCGCCTGCTGGAGGAAGGGGCCACCATTCCGTTCATCGCCCGCTACCGCAAGGAAGCCACCGGCTCCCTGGACGAGGTGGCTGTGGCCGCGGTGCGCGACCGCCACGAACAGCTCGCGGAACTGGACAAGCGGCGCGCCGCGGTTCTCAAATCCCTGGAGGAACGCGGCCTGCTCTCGGACGAGTTGCGCGCCGCCGTGGAGAGCGCCGCGGACCTGCCCACCCTGGAGGATGTCTATCTGCCCCACCGGCCCAAGCGGCGCACCCGCGCGGCCCTGGCCAGGGAGCGCGGACTGGAGCCGCTGGCCACGCGCCTCTTCCGCCAGGAGGAATTCGACCCCGTGGCCGAGGCCGGAAAATACCTGACCCCGGATGACACCGCGCCGGAAGAGCATGTGCCCGATGCGGAAGCGGCCCTGGCCGGAGCGCGGGACATCATGGCCGAATGGCTCAGCGAGGACGCCCGCGTACGCAAGGCTCTGCGCGCCCTGTTCGAACGCAGGGCCGAACTGCGCACCGGTCTGGCGCGCGGCAAAAAACCCGAGGACCCGGAGTGCGGCCGGTTCCGCGATTATTTCGAATACGGCGAACCCCTGGCGCGCATCCCCTCGCACCGCGCCCTGGCCGCGTTCCGGGGCGAGGCCGAGGGCGTGCTCTCCCTGAGCCTGCGACCCGTCGACGAGGACGCCGTGGAGCTGCTGCGCCGGGGCGTGCTCAAGAAGCGCAACCGCGCCGCAGCCCAGGTGGAGCTGGCTCTGACCGACGCCTGGAAGCGGCTGCTCGGCCCGTCCCTGGAAAACGAATTCCGCAAGGAACTCAAGGAACGCGCGGATCGGCAGGCCATTGCCGTGTTTGCCGCCAACCTGCGCGAGTTGCTCCTGGCCTCGCCCCTGGGGCCGCGCCGCGTGCTCGCCCTGGACCCCGGCTTCCGCACCGGAGCCAAGGTGGCCGTGCTCGATGCCCAGGGCGCGCTCCTGGAACACGCCACCATCTACCCCACCCGGGGCAAGGCGGACGCGGACCGGGCCGCCGATAGCCTGCGCTCCCTTGCGGCAAAACTGCGCATTGATGCCGTGGCCATCGGCAACGGCACGGCCTCGCGCGAGACCGAGGAGTTCGTGCGCGGACTGGACCTGCGCACGCCCGAAGGGCGCGGCGTGGACGTGATCATGGTCAACGAGGCGGGCGCCTCGATCTATTCCGCGTCCGAAACCGCGCGCAAGGAATTCCCCGACCTGGACCTGACCGTGCGCGGGGCCGTGTCCATTGGCAGACGGCTCATGGACCCGCTGGCCGAACTGGTCAAGATCGACCCCAAGTCCATCGGTGTGGGCCAGTATCAGCACGACGTGGACCAGCCCGCCCTGCGCCGCGCCCTGGACGAGGTGGTCCAGAGCTGCGTGAGCGCGGTGGGCGCGGAGGCCAATACGGCCAGTCCGGACCTGCTGCGCGCCGTGCCCGGCATCGGCCCGGCCGTGGCCGAGAACATCGTGGCCCACCGCGAACAGCACGGCCCGTTTCCGACCCGGCGCGCGCTGCTCAAGGTCAAGGGCCTCGGCCCCAAGGCCTTTGAACAGTGCGCGGGCTTCATCCGTGTTTCGGGCGGTCCGGAACCGCTGGACGCCAGCGCTGTCCACCCGGAGCGCTACGGCGTGGTCCGGGAAATGGCCCGTCGTCTGGCCTGCACTGTTGAACAACTAATGAACAATAGTGAACAGCGAAAAAAGATCCGCCTTGAGGAGTTCGTGGATGGCGACGTGGGCCTGCCCACCCTGCGCGACATCCTGGCCGAGCTGGAAAAGCCGGGCCGCGACCCGCGCGCGAGCTTCGAGATCTTCCGCTTCGCGGACGTGCACGAACTCGCAGACCTGGAACCGGGCATGGTCCTGCCCGGCATCGTGACCAACGTCACGGCCTTTGGCGCGTTTGTGGATGTGGGCGTGCATCAGGACGGGCTCGTCCACGTCAGCCAGCTCGCGGACCACTTTGTGCGCGACCCCGCCGAGGTGGTCCGCGCCGGACAGCAGGTCCGGGTGCGCGTGCTGGAGGTGGACCCAGGCCGCAAGCGCATCAGCCTGAGCCGTAAGGGACTGGAATAGGAAGACGCCGCCGCGCGCCCCTCAACTATCAGCAACGGCCCGTGCGAACTTGCGCACGGGCCGTTTTTCATTTCAGGGCCGCAGTTGACGGCAGCCGGGCTCAATCCCAGCTGATAGAGCTCTCCACGCACAGAACGTCCGACCACACGCCGGAGAATGTCTCCGTGACCTGGGAGCCGTCCGCCAGAGTGTAGACCAAGTCCGCACTATACGGGACACTGAGTTCCTGCTGGGTGATCGTCACCCGCACCGTCACGGTCGAGTTCGCAGCCACGGTCGTTTTCGGCGTCGCCGAGTACGCGATGGTCTTGGTCTGCACATAGGCGTCCGCCGCGCTGGTCTCCTCCACGTTTTCGAAGGTCGTGGAGTTTTGGACTTCAAAGGAGGCCTTGACCGCTTCGCCAAGCTTGAATGTGGCTCCCCCCTTCTCGCTGATGGTATCGGCGATCTTCGAACTGATCCGTCGGCTTGACGTGATGGACTTGGTTGTCGTCCAACTTCCGGAGACGGTTACAGTAACTTCCTGCCCCGAAGGAGAGTGGTTTACCGCCGGAGCGCTCAGCTTGATGTCGGGTTTTGGCGCGGACGACTTTTTGGCTGAGTCCATCACCACATTGGAGACCGTTGTGGCCGTGTTCAGGACAAAGAACCCGGGGCATCCCGCAATGGTGGTCAGGGGCTGCACGGGCACCAGCTTCCAGAGCATGCACTTCCATTGCACAGGGACGTTCCCGCCGCATGTCGGATGGTGCGTCGCGTTCGTGAAATTCTGATGGTAGACGTGACCGTCCAGCTCCTTGCAGGCGGCAACGGCGAAATTGTGCAGTTCATCGAAAAACGTAAATCCTCGGATATCGCTGTTCTTGTCCTTGCCAACAGAGATGGTCCAGTTCGCATTCAAACGGCTGTCTGCGTCCTGGTGATACAGCTTGTTGTTGGCGACATCACCGGAGACGATGCACTTGCCGTGCTTTTTATCAACAATGCGAAACGAAGAAGTCGTTTCACTGTTAATTCCGCCACGTTCGTTCTGCTCAAAACTCCATTGAGCATTTTCCCTGCCGTCATGCTTTTGCAGATACAGCTGCCCGTTGTATTTATCACCAGCTACAAGACAATATCCTGGATGAACGATGCTCTCGATGTAGAAATATACTTTGTTCTCGGCCATGACGAACTCCTTTAGTTTGAATTGTGCCGATACACTTGCAACACATCAGAAAATTTCAAGCGTCGCCAACATGGGGTCGCGTGGAACATCGAAAAAACGAAGCCCATGCCGAGGAAGCGTAATGAACCGCCAACACGCTGATAAGCATAAACGCACTTTCCGATAATGAAAACCCCTAAAAGAAGTCGACCGCAACGCCTCCCAAACAAGAAAGACCCATAGGATTTCGCATGGGCCTTGTTCAATACATCGCCGGAGCCTCAATCGCTGATGCGACGAATCCGCTCCACGCCCTCGGCCGAAGGCCGGGCCTCGACGCGGCGGTACTTCCAGCTGTCCGGGGTGTGGTTCAGTAGCCCGAGATCTTCCGCTTCGCGGACGTGCATGAACTCGCAGACCTGGAACCGGGCATGGTCCTGCCCGGCATCGTGACCAATGTCACGGCCTTTGGCGCGTTTGTGGATGTGGGCGTGCATCAGGACGGGCTCGTCCACGTCAGCCAGCTCGCGGACCGCTTTGTACGCGACCCCGCCGAGGTGGTCCGCGCCGGACAGCAGGTCCGGGTGCGCATGCTGGAAGTGGACGCGGGCCGCAAGCGCATCAGCCTGAGCCGCAAAGGGCTGGGGGAGTAGGCGGCTGATTGGTCGTCCCCCGACGCGATACGCAAAAACCATTGCATTCATCGTTCTGCGCAAGTATCTCTCTCCTTGAGATAAGTCGCGCGCGTACCCCGAACCGGGCTCGGACTCCGCTGCGACCAGCCCCCTGCCCGCGAGGAGAACTGAATGACGACCTCCCCCGCCAGCCCCCGAGTCCCCCGGCATCTTTCCCGGAACAGCCTGCCGCTGTTGCGGCTGCTCGCTGTTCTGACCTGCGCTTGCGGCCTTGTGCTGCTCTCCGGTCAGGTCCGGGCCGATGTCTCCTGGCCGCACATGGTCCCCTCCGGCGACGGCACGCGGATCGCCTACGAAACCTCGGGGCAGGGCGATGTGACCCTGGTCTTCGTGCATGGCTGGAGCTGCGATTCCCGCTACTGGAGAGCGCAAGTCGAACACTTCTCGCAAAACTACCGCGTTATCGTCCTTGATCTGGCCGGCCACGGCAATTCCGGCATGTCGCGCGAAACCTACAGCATGCGGGCCTTTGGCCAGGACGTGCGGGCCGTGGCCGAGGCCACCGGAAGCGAAAAGATGATCCTGATCGGCCATTCCATGGGCGGCCCGGTCATTGCCGAGGCGGCCCGGCTCCTGCCCGGCAAGGTTCTCGGACTCATTGGCGTGGATACGTTCATCAATCTCGAACGCCCCATGAACGACGAGCAGATGGAGCAGATTCTTGCGCCGCTGCGCGCGGACTTCCGGGCCGGCAGCAGCGACTTCATCCGGACCATCTTCGGCCCGGACACGGCTCCGGAACTCCGCGACTGGATCGTGGCGGACATGTCCTCGGCTCCCCCGGCCATCGCGGTGAGCGCCCTCGAAGCCATGCTCATGCAGTCCCATACCGGCGAAGCCGCGACCATGTTCGACGAGATCAGAATTCCGGTGCATGCGATCGACGCCGACAAGTGGCCCGTGAACTTCGAGGCCAACCGCAGGCACATGGCCTCCTTCGACGCGACCATCCTCCCGCACACGGGCCACTTCCTGATGATGGCCCGGCCCGAGGAATTCAACCGCGCGCTGGAAACGGTTCTGGCGAGCCTCACCAAGGACGCGCAGTAGCGGATTTTGGGGCGGCCCTTGGAGCGGCCCTTGGAGCGGCCATTGGAGCGGCCATTGACGGGCAAGGCCCGCGTCGGCTAACCAATCCTGACCTGACCGGACCGGAACAGGCGCACGCCCCGGCCCCAGCCCATTCACCGACTACCGCAGCACGAGGTCGCCATGTCCGAATTCTCCAACGTCACGGTCACCAGGGAAGCCAACGTCTATTTCGACGGCAAGGTCACCAGCCGCAAGGTCACCTTTGCGGACGGCTCGTTCAAGACGCTCGGGATCATGCTTCCCGGCGAATATGAATTCGGCACAAATCAGGCCGAAATCATGGAAATTCTTCAGGGCACGCTCAAGGTGCTCCTGCCCGGAGCCTGGGACTGGGCAACCATTGCCTCCGGGGAGCGCTTCGACGTTCCGGCCCAGTCCAAGTTCAAGCTGGTGGTGGAGACTCTGGTGGACTACTGCTGCTCCTACGTGGAGTAGCCGATCCCTTGTTGCCTGCGCAAGGCACGCTCGCAAGGCATGAAAACGCCCCCGAAAGGGGGCTTTTTTCGTTTTCGGACAAAACCGACGGCTACACGCTCTTCTCCACCAGCTCCTCCACCCGGAGCGGCGTGCCCTTTTCCGGCGCGAGCACCAGGGAAAGCGCGTCCTTGGGGCATTTGGAAACGCAGATGCCGCAGCCCATGCAGCGTTTGGGCCGGATGCGCAGTTCCTTGCGCCCGTCCTTTTCGTGGACCTTCATGGCGTTGAACTGGCAGAACTTGGTGCAATTGCCGCAGGCCACGCACTTTTCCCGGTCCACCACAGCCAGATAGCCCGAGGAGCAGAGCATGGGGATGCCGGACTTGTGGGCCTGGATGGCGCCGCAGCAGCAGGAGCAGCAATTGCAGATGGCGTAAAAGCGGCCCAGCACCGCCTCCTTGAAAAAAGCATGGTGGACATGGCCACGCTCGTCCGTCTCCTGGAGCACGCGCACGGCCTCCTCCGGAGTGATCTTGCGCGCCCGCTTGGGCTGGTGGTCAAGGATGAACTGGGCCACGGGGTCGCCGATGATCAGGCAGACATCCAGCGGCAGGCAGGGATTCGGGCGCACGGACCGGCAGGGACAGTCCAGGAGCACGATGTTCTCCGGATTCTTGAGCACGATTTCCCGGGCCTGCTTGTAGGGAACCACGTGCTCCAGGTCCGGCAGATGCACGGGCCGGTTCAGGGTCACGATCTTCTTGGCTTCCTCCAGGGGCACGGCCTTGCCGTGGTAGGAGTCCGCGAACCCCACGCGCTCGTCCTCGGGCCGGATGCGCATGGGGTTGTGCTTGTTGATCCAATAGAGCATGGGAAAGAGCAGCAGGGCCGCGAGCTTCTTTTCGCCCGTGGCGATGCCGATGTAGGTGTAGGGCCAACGACCGTAGAAATACCCGTGGACCTTCTCGTAGAATCCTTTTCCCGCCCTGTCGGCCTCCTCGAAGAAGGCACGGGTGGAAGGCCGCATGAATCTCCGCCAGAATTTCATCGTGCAACGCTCCTTGGTTGTTCCATGGCCAGTCTACCAAAACCCGGCCCAGGAGTGAACGGTCAATCCGCTGCTCCTGGCCCATGGAGCACGTTGCGGCCAGACAGCGCCGCAAATGCACAGAAAACGGAAAAGGGCGGCCCCATTGCGGAACCGCCCTTTGTTATCTCGAATTTTAAAGCGTCTAGATGCCCTTTTTGCGCTTTTCGGCCAGCCGCCGCTCGTGGGTGGTCAGGGCCTGCTTGCGCAGCCGGATGGACTGGGGCGTGACCTCAACCCACTCGTCCTCGGCGATGAAGTGGATGGCCCGCTCCAGGCTCATGGGCCGCACCGGGGTCAGGGTCAGGGCCTCGTCCTTGCCCGAGGCGCGCATGTTGGTCAGCTTCTTTTCCTTGCAGGGGTTGACCTCGATGTCGCCCGACTTGTTGCGCTCGCCCACGATCATGCCGTCGTAGATCGGGTCGCCCGGAACCACGAACAGCTCGCCCCGCGGCTCCAGGTGGAACAGGCCGTAGGCCACGGCGCTGCCCGCGCGGTCCGCCACGATGGAGCCGGTGCGCCGGGTCGGGAAATCACCCCGGTGCTCGCCGTAGCCTTCCAGATAGGAGTTTAGCAGGCCCGTACCCTTGGTGTCCGTGAGGAACTCGTCGCGGTAGCCGATCAGCGAGCGGGACGGCACGGAAAACTCCATGCGCACCCGGCCCGAACCGTTGTTGGTCATGTTGACCATGCGGCCCTTGCGCACGGAGATCTTTTCCGTGACCACGCCGGTGAATTCCTCGCCGCAGTCCACGAAAAGGCGCTCAATGGGCTCCAGGATCTTGCCGTCCACGTTCTTGAGGATGACCTCGGGCCGGCCCACGGTCAGCTCGAAACCCTCGCGGCGCATGGTTTCCACCAGAATGGCCATCTGGAACTCGCCGCGTCCCTTGATGACGAAGCTGTCGCGCTCCTGGCCGTCCTCCACGCGAATGGCCACGTTCATCAGGGCTTCCTTTTCCAGGCGCTCCCGAATCTTGTTGGCCTGCACAAGCTTGCCTTCGCGACCAGCCAGGGGCGAGGTGTTGATGGCGAAACGCATGGAAACCGTGGGCTCGTCCACGCTGATACGCGGCAGGGCCTTGGGCTGTTCCTTGGTGCAGATGGTGTCGCCGATCTTCACGGCCTCGATGCCGGAAAGCACGATGATGTCGCCGGGCTCCACGATCTCCACAGGCACGAGGCGCGGTCCCTGGTAGGTCTGGAGCCGGGTCACGCGCAGGGGCGCGGGCTCGCCGCTCTGCTTGATGCAGACCAGGGAGTCATTGGCGTGGACCTTGCCGTTGAAGACCTTGCCCACGGCCAGACGGCCCAGGTAGTCGGAATACCCCAGGTCCGAGACGAGCATCTGGAACGGCGCCTCGGAGTCGAAGCTGGGACCCGGAATTTCCTTGAGGATCATGTCGAAGAGGGGCGTCAGGTCCGCGCCCTTGACCGCCGGGTCGCTCATGGCCACGCCTTCGCGGCCGATGGCGTAGAGCAGCGGGAACTCCAGCTGCTCCTCGTTGGCGTCCAGGTCAATGAACAGGTCGTAGATCTCGTCCAGGACCTCGGACACGCGCGCGTCCGGCCGATCGACCTTGTTGACCACCACGATGATGGGCAGGCCCCGGCCCAGAGCCTTCTGGAGCACGAAGCGGGTCTGGGGCAGCGGCCCCTCGGACGCGTCCACCAACAGCACCGCGCCGTCGGCCATGGACAGGGAACGCTCGACCTCGCCGCCGAAGTCGGCGTGGCCGGGTGTGTCGATGATGTTGACCTTGATCCCGCGCCACTGCACCGAGCAGTTCTTGGCTGCGATGGTGATGCCGCGTTCCCGCTCCAGATCCATGCTGTCCATGAGCCGGTCCTGGACTTCCTGGTTTTCGCGGAACAGGCCGGACTGCCGGAACATGGCGTCCACAAGAGTGGTCTTGCCATGGTCAACGTGCGCAATGATAGCGATATTACGCAGATTCTCGTTTCTAGAGATGATACCCATATTTATTTCCTCCCGCCGGGGGCGTCCCGGCATGCGGGCTATACGCCAACAGGACTCGGGCCGCAAGTGTTGGGCACGAGCGTTGCAAATTGGTCACCAAGGCGGAACATCTTTCCGCATCCCCTGTCGGGGAGGGACCTGGCAGGGAAATCGACTTTGGAGGATTGCATGCACCGAATCACTGTCCTGACCGTCCTTTGCGCCTCGTTGCTGCTCTCGGGCTGCGCGGCCATGGATGGCGTCTTCGGCAGGCCCGCTCCCTCGCGCGCGAACTACGGAGGATATTCCACCCCGGGTTCGAGCGTCGCACCAGGCCGCCAGTATGACCCCAAGACCAAGCCGTACACGGTCCTTGGCAAACGCTATTACCCGCTGCAAAGCGCTTCCGGGTATGACGAAGTGGGCGTCGCCTCGTGGTATGGCACGGACTTTCACGGCAAGCCCACGGCCAGCGGTGACATTTATAATATGAATGGCATGACCGCCGCGCACAAGACCCTGCCCCTGGGAACCATCGTTCAGGTCACGAACCTGACCAACGGACGCCAGGTCGATCTGCTGGTCAACGACCGGGGCCCCTTTGTGGGCGAGCGGCTCATCGACCTCTCCTACGCGGCGGCCCGCGCCCTGGGCAGCGACCAGACAGGCCTGGCGCGCGTGCGCATCCAGGCCGTGGGCTCGGCCACGGCCCGGGGAGCCATCCCCACGCAGGAAACCGCCACCGCCAGCACCACTCCGCGCCCGGCCCCGCGCCGCGGCAGCACCGAAAGCGCGGCCGTCGCGGGCTACGACGTGCAGGTGGGAGCCTTCCGCGATTCCGGCAACGCGGAACGGGTCGTGCAACATCTGCGCAGCAAGGGCTTCAGCAGTGCGCACATCGCCCGCGTGAACTCCGGCGGGGGCACGCTGAACCTCGTGCGGGTGCGGCTCTCCAGCCGCGACCAGGCCCAGCAGGCCCTGCGACAGGTCCGGGTCTACTACCCGTCGAGCTTCATCGCCTCCTGAAACGAAACAGGCCCCCGCTCAGGGGGCCTGTTTTCGCGCAAGACCTGGGCCGCACCGGAAAAGTGGACAATTCTGCCGGGTCGTTCGCGCCGTTCGCCCCTGGTTCAACACGATCCGTGGCCTCAGCCCAGCAATTTAGCCAGAGTTTCCGGCAATTCCTGCATGTCCGCCTTGGAGACCTGGGCGTCCGCACCCACGGATTCCCCCTTGTGGAACAAGGTTTGCGAGACGATGGACGAGCAGAGCACCACGGGCAACCGCCGCAACACCTGATCCTCCTTGATGCGCAGGGTCAGGCTGTGCCCGTCCATGACCGGCATCTCCACGTCCGAAACCACCCCGTTCACAAACGCCGTGATCGGCTTGCCCGACTCCACGGCGTCGCGCTTCCAGCCCAGCAGAATTTCCAGGGCTTCGCTGCCGTTGCTGGCCAGGCTCACGCGCGCGCCCACATCCATGAGCAGGTCACGGAGCATGTTCCGGACCAGAGAGGAATCGTCCACCACCAGGAGCCTTGGTCGGGCGCGGCGCAGCTGTTCCCGCAGGGCGTCGTCCACCATCCCGGACGCCGGACGCCGGGGACTCAACTCGGCCACGATCTTTTCCATGTCCAGGATATAGATGATCCGGTCCTCGATCTTTACCACGCCAGTAATGGAATTGGCCGCAAGGCTGGAGACATAGACGTTGGGGGATTCCACATTGCTCCAGCTGACGCGATGGATACGCGTGACCCCGGAGACGCGGAAGGCGGTGGTGACCTTGTTGAACTCGGTGACGATGACCTTGGGCGCTTCGATTTCCGCGATGTTCTTGCGCAGCCAGCTGCCGAGGTCCACCAGGGGAATGATCCGGTTGCGCAGATTGAAGGCCCCGAGCACAGCCGGATGCGAAATCTCCGGCAATTCCGTCAACTCGGGCATACGCAGGATTTCCAAGACCTTGGCCACGTTAATGCCGTAGTAGCCGCGTTCGAAGCCCTCGCCGCCCTTGCGGGGCACTTCGTTCATGTAGAACTCGACGATCTCAAGCTCGTTGGTTCCGGACTCCAGAAGGATATTGGTCTGCGGCATGCGGCTCTCCAGCGGGTCGTGGGCGGATACGGGCCGTGGCCCGCGTTTCACCATTCGCCGTGCAACGGCGGTTTGTCAAGGCTGCCCAACGGCGGCTCACCGCCCAAGCAGGCGGCGCATGAGCAGGACCAGGGATTCCATGTCCACGGGTTTGGAAAGATAATCATCCATGCCCGCCTCCAGAAAACGTTCCCGGTCGCCGGCCATGGCATGGGCTGTCAGAGCGGCGATGGACACGTCGCGGTTCTGCGGTCCGCACTCACCGGCCCGAATGCGCCGGGTCGCCTCGATGCCGTCCATGACCGGCATCTGCACATCCATGAGCACCATGTCGAACGTCTGGTCCCGGAGGGCGTCGAGGGCCATTTTCCCGTTTTCCGCCACCTGCACTTTGACCCCGAGCTTTTCCAGAAAACGCTGGAGCATGATTCGGTTGACCCGGTTGTCCTCGACCACGAGCACGCGGGACTCGGACGAATGCAGCGAAACCCCGCTTTTGTGCACCGACGTTCTGGTCCGGCGCAGGTCCAGCGGAACGCAGATAAAGACTGTGGAGCCCTTGCCCAGGACGCTGGCCACGGCCACCTCGCCGCCCATGATGTGCAAAAGACGCCGGACAATGGCCAGCCCCAGGCCCGTGCCCTGGTAATCGCGGGTATAAGAACCGTCCGCCTGGGTGAAGGTTTCGAAAACCTGCTCCAGCTTTTCCTCGGGAATGCCGATGCCCGTGTCGGACACCGCCATGAGCAGCCGGGCCCGCCGGGTCTCGCCCGCCGGATCCGCCGGATAAATTTCCAGGCGCACCTCGCCCTCGTGGGTGAATTTGACCGCGTTGCCGATCACATTGAAGAGCACCTGTCGCAGTCTGCCGGGATCTCCGGAAAGCCCTTCGGGAACGCTCGGATGGATGTCCAGCTCGAAATTGATGCCGCGCGCCCTGGCCTGTTCGCGGAACATGACCACCACGGGCTGGAGGTATTCCCGCAGTCGGAACGGCTCGTGACGCAGCACCAGCTTGCCAGACTCGATGAGCGAGAAATCCAGTATGTCGTTGAGCACGCTCATGAGTCCCCGGCTCGATTCCAGAGCCGTGCTCACGTATTCGCTCTGCTCCGGCTCCAGTTTCGTGATGCCCAGCAGTTGCAGCATACCAATGATTCCGTTCAGCGGAGTGCGGATTTCGTGGCTCATATTGGCCACAAATTCGCCCTTGGCACGGCTGGCCACCTCGGCCGCGTCGCGGGCGCGCTCCAGCTCGCGCACAAAGCGGTTGCGCTCGGTGATGTCCTGGGCTGAGAAAATCAGACCGGCGTCGAAGTCTCCCTGGGACATGAACGAGGAACTGAGATGGATGTCCAGCTCCCGCCCCTCGCGGTGCAGGAACCTCGTCTCCACGGATCCCATGCCGCTGTCCCGCACCAGGGGGTACATGACCCGGCCCACGTGCTCGAACTCCTCCTGGCTGGGATAGAGCCGCCGCGCGGACATGCCGTTGAGTTCCTCACGGGTGTAGCCGAGCATGCGTGCAAGGTGTTCGTTGGTCCAGCCCACGACCCGGTCCCGGACCATGCCGATACCGATGGGTGCGGCCCGGAGAATACCGCGGACCAGGGCCTCGCGTTCGCGCAATTCCTGTTCGATGAGCTTGCGCCGCTCGATTTCGTTTTGCAGTTCCCGGTTGGAGGAAAGGAGCTGCTCGTTCATGGCCGCCATCTGCTGATTGGCGGCGTCCACCTCGCGCGCGGCCAGCTTGCGGTCGGTGATGTCGGTGGAAATACCACAGACGCCGAGAATCCGGGCACGGTCGTCCCGCAGCGGGAACTTGGTCACCAGCCAGTGGTACTCCCGCCCGTCGTGCGTGACGCGGACTTCGTGCGTGGAGGCCCCCCCGCTCTTCAGGACCTTCAGGTCCCAGTCCCGATGCTCCTGTGCGCGCTCCCCGGAAAAGAGCTGCGCATCGGTCCTGTTCAGGATCGCCTCCTGCGGGAGTCCGAGATATTCGCAGAGCCGCACGTTGCAGTAAATGAACCTTCCTTCCTTGTCCTTGGCGTAGATCATGGGAGCGGAATTATCCATGATCCCCGTGAGCAGGGCCGTATATTCCCGCAGCCGCCGTTCGGCCACCCGTTCGTCCGAGGCGTCCACGACCATGGAATAGACATATCTGCGACCCTGGATCTCCAGCGGCCCGCTGTAGACGTTCACATCCCGCCGCTCCCCGCTTTTGAGCATGTGCCGGAAACGGAAATGCCCGCGGATGCCCTTCTCGGCACGCTGCACGGCCCGGGAGAGTCCCTTCCTGGCGATGGGATTGATACGCTGCAACGACAGCCCACTGAACTCCTCACGGGTATAGCCGTAGAAATCGCAGGCCGCGTTGTTGGCGTCCACAACGATCATCTTTTCAGGGTCCACCAGCAGACGTATGGCCGGATCGTGGAGAAAAAGCTCGCGGAAATGCGCGGCATCCAGCAGCAGCTGGAGGGAATCGGTGTCGCCGGGAACGGATCGGAACAGACAACTGATGCTCCTGCCCTGGGGCAGGTCCATGCTCACGCCGTCCACCATCAAGCGCAAAGGGGGCGTGCCCGAGGTTTGCAGCACCCAGTTCCCGCCCTGAATTTTCCCGTTGCGGACCACGGTCTCCAACAGGGTCTTGAGCGCAGCCAGGGACTCCGGGACCAGAAGGCCTTCCAAAGAGTGTCCAATAATTTTTTCCGGCACGGTTCCCAGCATGCCCGCCCAGGAACCGTTGCAACGCTCCACCACGAGCGCCTCGCTGAAGTTTGCGCAGGCCAGCGGCGAAACGCTGCAAAGGCGATACAGGCCCTCCAGCCTCTGCTCGGTCTCCTGCTGGAGGGCGAGAAGTTCCGAATACGCCCGGCGCAGGGAAGTCTCGTCCAATTCCGCGGTCGCGCGACCCGGCGTATTTCTGTCAGCCTCGGACAACCTTGATCACCTCGCCATGTGTACCTACCCGCCCGGAACCGGAATACCGAAGCCCGCCTGCCCGCCACCACTCCCGCGACACCCGCCGGGAAGGACAACGGCCCGTGTATATTTCCATTCTATTTTTATCCATCAAAGTCAAGTTTGCGTTTCTTTTTGAACCATTTGGTTCCCTTGAAATGCTTGTTCCGGAAACCAAGCACTGCTATAGAATATCCCGAAACAAACCAGGAGTCAGCCATGCGCTTTTCCGGCCTTCTCGGCATCTGCTTTTCGCTCATTGCGATTCTGGGCAATCTGCTTCTGTATGAAGAATTGTCCGCCTTCATCTATTTACCGGCACTGGCCTTCTGTATTTTCCTGACCCTGGGGCTGAGCTACCTCTCCTACGGCGCACTGGATTCCCTGCGGGCGCTCAGCGCCCTGCGCCTGCTGCTGCTTGGTTCCCACGGCCTGGAAAATTCTGCGCGGCGGGCCGAAGTCCTGGCCGGAAACGTAACGCACATGTATGCGGCCGGAATCGCCGGAACCCTGATCGGCCTGCTCAAGATGCTCCACCACGCCTCCCTGACCACGCCGCCGGACTGGAGTCTGGCCTCCAATGTGGTCATCCTCCTGCCCCTGTTCTACGCCCTGTGCATCTCCGAACTGCTCCTGCGTCCCGGCGCCCGGCGGCTGGCCGGTCTGGCCGGACCGGACGGACGGGAAACCGAGGAGTTTTAGCCCCGAACATTCCCCCGGATGCAACTCCGCGTGCGAGGGAAACGCACCGATCGGCAGGCCATCCCGCGTTTTCGCGGTTGGGGTATTTCAGGTTCTGGCAAAAACAATCCTCCTCCACGGCAATCTTCCGGACTTCCCGCAACAATGCCGGACACCACTTGACAGATTTTGTTTCGTCTGACTACAATTATAACATTGCTCAACAAGTGTAGCGCCCAGTTTATCTCTACCGTGGAGGCGGAATGAAATCTCTTCTGTGGCTTGCCATCGTCATTGCAATCATCGCCGGGTATTGGAAAACGTTTGAAAAGGCCGGAGAGCCGGGCTGGGCCGCGCTCATTCCCATCTACAACCTCATCGTGCTGCTGCGCATCGTGGGCCGTCCGCTCTGGTGGCTGCTGCTGCTCTTCGTCCCCCTGCTGAACATCGCCATCCTCATCGTGATCAGCGTGGACCTGGCTAAACGTTTTGGCAAGAGCACGCTTTTCGGCGTGGGCATCGCCCTGCTGGGCTTCATCTTCATGCCCATCCTCGGTTTCGGCGACGCCCGCTACCAGCGCTGATCGCCTCTCCCGACCCTTTTTCGCACTCTTCGCGACAGACTTTCCCGCCGTCGGCCATGGGCCGTGCGGCGGCGGTCTGTTTGCGTCCTTCTTCACCGTGACGAAAATTCTGCCCCCCCGAACATAAAGAAAACTGAAGAAATGCCGATACAGGAAAAGTAACCTCAAGGAGTTGCACATGAACACCACCAAGCTGACCGGTACTCTCCATGTGGGAGTGGAAGACTATCTGACCGAAGCCCGCAAGCAGGGACAGGAAGAGGAAGAGCGTGTGACGCTCGTCCAGGGCGAAAGCGGCGACGACAAGAATTCAGACCGCATCACCCTTTCGCGCGAAGCTGTCCAGCTGTCCCAGTCCATGCAGGCCGCCAAGGGCGACGACAAATCCGCCTCCGAAACGGCCAAGGAGCAGCAAGTCAAGACGCTGAAGAAACAAATCGAAAAGCTGAAGGAACAGATCAAGGAAAAGCAGCAGAGCGACCTTCCGGAAGACCAGAAGCAGCAGCAGATCTCGCAGCTTCAGGAGCAGCTCATCCAGTACCAGAACCAGCTGGCCAAGCTACAGAAAGGCGACGGCGCCGGAGGCAACATCCCGGCGGTGGGCACGGACGCCAAAGGCTCCGCCAACAGCCTGACCTGATTCCTGTTCCGGTCGCATCTGGCGGGGCGGAGCAAAGCGTGATACCTCCCCGCCATGCAGACCCACATCGATTTCGGGCGCATCGACGCCCTGTTCCGCGCTGTGGCCGAGGAAGGACGCGACCAGCTCTTCGAGTACGAAACCTACGAGCTGCTGCGTCTTTCTGGCGCCGAATCCGTGCCCCGCGTTTCCCTGCTGACCAAAGGTTCTCGCCCGTCCAACGAGGAACTGGCGGCCCTGCCCGGCGAACGCGCCGTGCTCAAAATCGTCTCCCCCTGCATCGTCCACAAGACCGATGTGGGCGGCGTGCGCATCGTGGACAAGCAGCCCGGCAAAATCCGCTCAGCCTGGCGGCGCATGCTGGACGAGGTTCCCGAGAACTACGCCGCGTTCCTTGAGAAGCGCCCCGGCCTGACTCCGGAGCGCTATGCCGGGCTTTCCGGTCGCGACCTGCGCCGGGCTGTGTCCGCGGACACGCGCGGCGTGCTGCTCGTGGAATTCATGCCTCCGGACTCCCAGGCCTTTGGCAACGAGTTGCTCGTGAGCCTGCGCCGCACCCGCGAGTTCGGCACGGTGCTCACCGCGGGCCTGGGCGGCACGGACACGGAAATCTACGCGGCCCGCTTCCGGCCCGGCCAGGCCGTGGTCTCGGCCTCCACCCGGCTGACCACGCCGGAGCAGTTCTTCCGCCTCTTCCGTTCGACCATCGCCTACGAGAAACTGGCCGGTCGCAGCCGGGGCCAGGCCCGCATCGTTTCCGACGATCAGCTTGTGGAATGCTTCGCCTCCTTCATTGAAATGGCGGCCCGCTACGCTCCGGACAATCCGGACGCGCCCGCGATCATCGAGGAGCTGGAGGTCAACCCCTTTGCCTTCACCGATTACCAGATGGTCCCCCTGGACGGCCTCTGCCGCATTTCCCGGCCCGAGGCCCTGGCCGCACCGCGCCCCGTCCGGAAGATCCGCAACCTTCTCCAGCCGGAGCGCATCGGCATTGCGGGCGTTTCCGCCACGCGTTCCAACTTCGGACGCATCATCCTGCAAAACATCCTGGCCGCCGGATTCGACCCGGACAACGTGGCCGTGGTCCGGCCCGGAGCCGAGCCGGGAGAACGCATCGAGGGCGCGGCCTGCGTGCCCGACCTGGATGCCATGGGCCGCGTGGACCTCTTCGTGGTGGCCGTGGGCGCGGTCCAGGTTCCGGCCCTGGCCGAGGAGCTCATGGAAAAGGATCTGGCCGCGTCCGTGCTGCTGATCCCCGGCGGCCTGGGCGAAACCGCGGAAAGCGCCGATCGGGGCCGCGCCCTGCGGGAACGCATCGACCAGGCCCATGCCCAAGGCGGCGGACCGGTCTTCCTGGGCGGCAACAGCCTGGGCGTGCTCTCCCGGCCCGGACGCTACGACACCATCTTCATCCCCGGTGAAAAACTGCAAAAACCCAGTGGCCCGGGCGGACGCACCGCCTTTGTCAGCCAGTCCGGCGCCTTTCTCGTGACCCGGGCCAGCAAGCTCGGCCTGCTCGACCCCGCTTACCTCGTGTCCATCGGCAATCAGGCCGACCTGACCGCCGGGGACTTTTTGCGCTACTTTCAGGACGCGGACGACATCGATGTCATCGCCCTCTATATGGAAGGCTTCAAGGACCTTGACGGACTGGCCCTGTGCCGCGCCGTGCGTATGGCCGTGCGCGCGGGCAAGGAGGTGGTTTTCTACAAGGCCGGACGCACGCCCGAGGGCATGCACGCCACAGCCGGACACACCGCGTCCGTGGCCGGCGACTACATGGTCTGCGCCTCCTGCGTGCGCCAGGCCGGAGCCATGGTCGCGGACACCTTCACCCAGTTCGAAGACCTGGCCCAGCTCGCGGCCCTGCTCCACAACAAGGACGTGCCCGGAAACCGGCTCGCGGCCATGAGCGGCGCGGGCTTCGAGGCCGTGGGCATGGCTGATTCCATCCAGGGCGACGGATTCGCCATGCGCATGGCCGAACTGACGGACCAGACCCGGGAACGGGTGGCCCGGCTCCTGGCCGAGCACCGCCTGGACCGCCTCGTGGAGGTGCGCAACCCCCTGGACATCAACCCGGCCGCCAATGACCGGCTGCACGCGGAAATCGCCCGCATCCTGGCCCAGGATCCCCTGGTGGACGGCGTGGTCGTGGGCCTGGACCCGCTTTCCCCGGCCATGCACTCCCTGCCCGAGGGCCTCCGGTCCGGCGAATCCCTGGACGATCCCGAGGGCATTGCCGCGCTCTTTCCGGAAGTGGTGGCCGAGACACGCAAACCCGTGGTGGGCGTGGTGGACGGCGGCTCTCTCTTTGACCCGCTGGCGCGGCTCCTGCTCGACCGGGGCGTGCCCGTGTTCCGCTCCTGCGACCGGGCTGTGGCCGCTCTGGCCAAATACATGGAAGGCCGACTCCACGCCCAGCTCCTGCGGGACGCCCACTAGCGTCCCCGCGTCCATCTCTTTGCTGTCCGGCCCGATCATCACCCGACGATCCGATCATCACGTGATCGATCCGTTGTTCTTCGCAATGCAAACGGCCCGGACTCCCCCAATGCGCGGAAGTCCGGGCCGTGGCCGTTCAATTGGGAGCAGGACACTCCGCTACATGATCCCCGCGACCTTGAGCAGCATGCGCGTGGCCACCACGATGAGCAGACAGGCGAAAATGCGCTTGAGCTTCTTGGTATCCAGGCTGTGCGCCAGCTTCGCGCCCAGGGGCGCGGTGAGCACGCTCACGCAGACAATGCCGAGCATCACCGGAATGGAGATGTAGCCCAGGGACGGCCCCGGAACTCCAACCACACCCCAGCCGCCGAGCACATACCCGAGCGTCCCCGAAACCGCGATGAAGAAGCCGATGGCCGAAGCCGTGCCGATGGCCGCGTGGATGCTGGTATTGCACCAGAGCAGGAAGGGCACGGAGAGCGTGCCGCCGCCGATGCCGACCCAACTGGAAATCAGCCCGATGAAGTTGCCCGCCCCAAACATGCCCGCGTTGCCCGGCAGGGTGCGCGACGCCGGGGGCTTCTTGCCGGTGAACATGGTCCAGGCCACATAATACAGGAAGGCCGTGAAGAAGATCTGAAGAAATTTCGTGGGCAGCCAGTGCGCGGAATAGGCTCCCAGAAAGGTCCCGATGAGGATGCCGGGCGCGATGCCGAGGACGACCTTCCAGAGCACGGCTCCGCGCTTGTTGTGCGCCAGGGTGCTGGAGACCGACGTGAAGATGATGGTGGCCAACGAGGTTCCCAGGGCCACCTTCATGATCAGGTTCGGGTCCATGCCCTGCCACTCGAAGGCCAGCACGAGCATGGGCACGATGACCAATCCGCCGCCGATGCCGAACAGTCCGGCCAGAATGCCGGCCACAGCGCCGAGCAGCGCGTAGGTTATCAGTTGTTCGATCATTCTTCCTTATCCTTTTGCTGTTGTGGGTTTGTGTTCGCCGAGGGCCGCAGACTCCACGGCGCGCAAATGTCCGTCCATGGCCTGCGCGGCTCCGTCCGGGTCGTGCGCCTCCAGGGCGTCGATGATCCGCAGGTGCGCCTCGGCAGCCAGCCGCTTGCGCTCCGGCGTCTGTAAAAAACTCGACCTCGTCTCCGAAAGAATCTCGTGCAGCGCGGCCAGGGCCTCGGTCACGACCCGGTTGCCCGAAGCGCGCGCCAGCTCCAGATGGAAGGCCGCGTCCAGGTCCGCGTCGTCCTCCCCGGCCAGCAGCCGCCGTTGCTGGTCGCAGACCAGCACCTTGAGCCGGTCGCGCTGCGCCCTGGAGGCGTTCTTCGCGGCCAGGGAGGCGATGGCCGGCTCGATCATCCTGCGAAACTGGAAGATGTCCGCAATCCGACCGCGCTGCGCCTCGAAGCTGGCGGCAAAGGCCGCAGCCAGGGACTCCCCGTCCGGTTCGCGCACGTAGGTTCCGTCGCCACGGCGGCTTTCCAGCACGCCCTGCTCCGAGAGCGCCCGGATGGCCTCGCGCACGCTGTTGCGCGAAACCCGGAACCGTTCCGCCAGGGTCCGCTCCGGGGGCAGCTTGTCGCCGGGACCAAGCCCGGTGGACAGCAGCATCTCCCGAATGCGCGCCGTGACCTCCTCATAGCGCCGCAGGTCTCCGGAAAGCCCCTGCTCTTCCGGCCCAGTGGTCTTACCAATTTCGTTTTCGCTCATATTGGTTGGACCAATACACCCTGTTTTCCCGCATCGTCAAGGACAAAAAACAGAAACAAGTGAGCGGTGTCTGAGCCACGCCGCACTGCTATAACGCTGTCGACCATCGGACCGCTCCCCTGTTCCCGCCTGCGGCAAAACCGTTGCACAATCGTTACGGGTTCGGAACGTGCCGGAAGCGAAGCTGGTCTATCCGTTCCTCACCATGCCGCTCCGGCAGAACCGCTCCGGCCGGGTGCGCAAAGGAAAAGACCCGGAGAATGATCTCCGGGTCTTCTGATTCGGGGCCTAGGCCCCGGTGGCGTCGTGGTCTGAATGGAACTTGTGCCTAATAACGATCACGGGGGTAGATTTCGGCCCGCTCCAATCTGCGGCACGCGGAGTACATCAGATTGTAGCGGACGTTGCTCATGGTTCCCCGGAGCTTATTCAAAATGCGCTTGGCCATTGTGGTCTCCTCGGTTGTCGTTTCCGTGCGGAAATCCGACGCCGCGAGCCTTGGGCAGCCAATGTCCGCGCAATGACGGACATTTTCCGCAGCCATGGGCCGCGACGCCGCCGACGCGAACGGAGCGCGCGCTTCCGGCATGCATTCATGCCGGGGTCGCTCCCGTTGTTTGATTCCGTTGTCGCCTTTGCGCACCGCCGGCGAGACCTTGGGGATCCGGCTGACGCGCCCGCCCGGAAAACCGGGAACCAGGGCCAAGCTATGGTCTCTTGCTGACGAAAACATCGGCGCGATGTTTCCGCAGCTTCTCATTCCAGAATGGAACAATCCTGCGGGGACCCATTTCGGCCCCACGGCTTTCAGATAACAATGGATTTCCGAGTTGGCAACCTCTTGAGAACGGCCTTTGCCGATGACTCGTAGCAGATTATAACTTGACAATATTGTGAAATAAGCATACCCATGGCACTCTTTCGCAGGGGGGGTCCATGTCCATTCGATTTCACCGGCTCACTTCCGGATTCGATCTGGTGCGGGAACGGCTTTCCGCCAGCCTGGGGGTCCATTGGTTCCGAAACCGAGGCATCGGCCTCAAGATCGGGCTCGGCTTCGGCGTGATTCTGCTTTTCTTCCTTTCGGCGGGCGTCACAACCTATCTGGCGCTGCAAAACGCCTCGGCGGGATTCGTCGAATACCGGACCATTGCCCGGAGCACGAACCTGCTCGCCAAAATCCAGACCGACCTTCTGAACATCCGCGACAACGTCAAGGATTACCTGATCACGGGCAACGAGGACGCCCTCAAAAACTATCAAGCGCACATCTCCACCACTCGGGCCAGACTGGCTTCGACCAAAGCGGAGATGGACGACCAGGAGCGCATCGTCCGGTTGAATGAGGTGGAGACCAAGCTCGCACGCTACAACGAGGCCTTCAGCCAGATCGTGGAACTGCGCAAAAAACGCATTCATCTGGTCAACGACGTGATCTACGTCGAAGGGCCGTCCATGGGCGAAAAGCTCAACGACCTTTTCCAGCGTTTCCAGGGAACGGGCAAGGCCGACGTGCTCTATCAACTCGGCAACACCCTCAAATATCTGAACACGGGCAGGCTCTACGCCAGCCGCTTCCTGGACACGGGCGACCCCATCCACGCCAATGCGGCGGATTCGGAACTGTTTCTCTTCGAGGACTACCTGAGCGCCCTGGACACGATCCTCGACGGCTACTCCCTGAAGGTCCTCGCCGAGATCAAACAATCCCTGGCCGCGTACAAGGACGCCCTGACCCAGGCCGTGGCTGCGGTGCAGCGCCAGAACGTGCTCGCCGATGAGATCGTCAAGAGCATCGGACCGGACGTGGCCGCCACCGTGGGCGACCTGACCGACTCCATCCGCGTGCGGCAGGACAGCCTCGGACCCAAACTCGTGTCCCGTAACGCCTCGGCCAACGCCCTGGTGGCAGGCCTGCTGGCGGCGGCCCTGACCCTGGGCACGCTCATCGCCCTCTACCTTGCCCGCAACATCACCCTGCCCCTGCGCCGCGCAACCCGGGTCATGGAGTCCATCCGCCTCGGCAGACTCGACGAACGGGTGGGGCTGGAGCAGAAGGACGAAGTGGGCCGTCTTTCCCGAGCCATCGACGACTTCACGGATACCCTGGCCGCCTTTACAGGCCTGCTGCGGCGCATGGGCCAGGGAGATTTCTCCATGCGGGTCCCGCTCCAGAGTCCCGAGGACGAAATCGGCAGGGCCGCCCAGCAGATGGTGGACGGCGTGCGCTCCCTGGCTTTGGGCGCGCGCAGCGCAGCAGAGCAAGTCAGCGCGGGCGCTGGCGAAATGCTCGAAGCCAGCCAGAGCCTTTCCCAGGCCGCCACGCAACAGGCCGCGTCCGTGGAGGAAATCACCAGCACCATGCAGTTGATCGGCTCCCAGGCCAAGACCAACGCGGACAATGCGGCCAAGGCCCACACCCTCGGCCAGGAGGCCGAAGAGGCGGCCAAGGTCGGCGTGCGGGAAATGGACGGACTGGTACTCGCCATGCGCGAGCTGGACCAGTCCAGCAAAGGCATCGCCAAAATCATCAAGGTCATCGATGAAATCGCCTTCCAGACCAACCTCCTGGCTCTGAATGCGGCTGTGGAGGCCGCCCGGGCCGGAAAACACGGACGCGGGTTCACGGTGGTGGCCAACGAGGTCCGCAACCTGGCTTCGCGCAGCGCCAAGGCCGCTTCGGAAACCGAAGGCATGATCGAATCGGCTCTGGCCAAGGTAGCCCAGGGCACGAAACAGGCCAACCGCACCGCCGAGGTCCTGGACGGAATCGCGGAGATGGGCCAGCGCTCCGCAGCTCTTGTGGGCGAAATCTCCGCAGCCTCGGACGAACAGGCGCGCGGAGCCCATGAGGTGGGCATCGCACTGAGCCAGATTCAGAACGTGACCCTGGACAACACAGCCCAGGCCGAAGAGGTCGCTGCCGCGGCCACCGAGCTTTCCTCCCAGTCCCAGACCCTGCAGAGGCTGATCCACCGCTTCCAGCTCGGCAGCGGAAGCGCCGGACAACTTCCGGCCCCGGAAACCGAAACCGCTCCCCCTGCGGAACTCCCCGAAGCTTTGACCGCAGACCGCACGGATGCAACGCCGGGAAACACCCCTTCCGAGGGTGCGCACCTGACGCTGCCGTCAGCGGAACCCCTGGACGCCTGGCCCGGCCCGGACCAGGAAGCCCTTGCTCCTGTTTTGGAAGCGCCGGAGGCCTCCGAGCTGCCCGACGAAACGCGGGAATCGGAAATCGGGACAACCGAAGTCGCGGCGGAGGTCGCCACGGGCATTCCGCAAGAAATTCCGGCGCAAGCTTCGGCTCAGGAATCTGCGGCGGAACTCGTCACGGGATTGGTCGCGGAATTTGTTTCGGAACTGGATATGGACGAGGTCGAAACAGACGCGGAACAGCGAAATAACGCAAAACCGCCCTTGGCCGACGCTGAGACTTCCCCGGATCAGGAAGCCCCGAAAGTGGAAGCGGTTGAAGCCCACCCCACGGACGGGGCAGAGCCGGAAGATCTGCCCAGCGTATCCAGCGGCGAGATCATCCCCCCTGAACAGGTCATCGCCCTGGACGACGAGGAGTTCGGCCGCTACTGAGACCGCCCGCCCGGAAGCCCGCCGGAGAGCAGCGAAACGTCGCGGGCCGCTACTCCCGCACGGCCCGGCCCAGGCAGCGGAAGGAGATGCCCTGCTGGCCCTGGGTTCCGATCATCACGGTCTCGATGATCGGCGTGTTGACTTCTTTGTCCGCGCGCCAGCGCACCACGAAATTGGCCCCGGAACCGCCCGTGGCGTCGCTTTCGTCCACGAGGATTTCCCGCGTGGCCAGCGGGCCGAGGCGCTCCGGCGCGAGCAGATGCACCTTCACCAGCTTGCCCAGCGTATCGTAGTAATCCACGCTCGTGAGAGTCACGGCATTCTTCGGATCGGTGTTGCGGATGCTCAACGTCACCGCGAGCTGGAAGGGGCGGGCCTTGGAGCCGTGATAGACGTGCGAGTAGACGGGCACGTACACGGTCTGGCCCGTGGAGAGCTCCTGCGCGTCAGCCGCGCCCGCAAACAGCGCCAGCAAAACGATGGAAATGATCAAAAGACGCAAGACGTTCATTGCGTTCCTCCCGGTTCTGTCCTTTGCAACCCTTCCTCAATACGACACCGTGGCCCGCTCCGCAATGATCTTCGGTTCCCGGCCGGAGCGAGCGTGTTTTTTTCCCGCCCCCCCCTTGCCTCGTCCGGTCCGGGCGGCTATGCAGGGGCATGAACAAAAACGTCCCCCAATATGCCGGCACGGACATTCCCCTTGAAGTGGAAAATCCCCCCCAGGAATCGGAACGCACCCTGATCAACGAGGCCCAGCTCCTGCTGGCGGAAAAACGCACCTCCCTGGCGGCCATGCGCACAGGCATCGCCATCGTGGCCCTGCCCATGTCCATCGTCAGCGTGCTCGTGGCCACCTCCAGGCTCTACAACCCCCTTGAGGTGCTCTACCTCATCGGGCCGCTCCTGCTGCTCTGCGGCGCGCTGATCCTCTTCGGCATCTTTGTGATGCTGCGGGCCATGCTGCGCATCCGCCACCAGGACACGCTGATCATGCGCATCAAGCGCTCCCACCCCCGACTCATGGACCTGCTCGACCCGGCCTGAGCCCCCTGACGAGGCGGTTTTGCGCGGAAAGTCTTCCGCATGGGGCTCCAGAACCGGGAGCGTCCCGGTCATTCGTATTCTCCGAGCCCCACGGGCTTGACCGGACCGGACCGGCCAGCGTATTCATCGCCTTCCCGCTTGCCCCCTTCCCCTGAACCGGACGGAAACCACATCGTGCCGAACCTGCTTCTGCTCGCCCTGCTGGCGGCCTTTCCCGCGTTGTCCACGGACATGTACCTGCCCGCCATTCCCCGGCTGGAGCGGATCTGGGGCATTTCCCTGTCCCTGGCCAATCTCTCCCTGGTGGCCTTCTTCGCCAGCTTCAGCCTTTTTCTGCTGGTGCATGGCCCGCTTTCCGACCGCTTCGGACGCCGACCCGTGCTGCTCTGGGGCATCCTGCTGTTCATTGCGGGCAGCCTGGCCTGCGCCCTGGCTCCATCCATCGGCGCGCTCATTACCGCGCGCATCGTCCAGGCCGCCGGCGCGGCCGCGGCCTCGTCCCTGTCCCTGGCGCTTTCCAAGGACCTCTACTCCGGGCTGGACCGTCAACGCATCCTGGCCTACCTCGCGGTGATCAT
>JBFWMD010000039.1:0-31777 GCA_050251775.1 Desulfovibrio sp. | reverse complement strand
ACTCGTCCGCTTCGGCTGGCGCGATTACGACCCTGAGACAGGACGCTTCACCGCGCCCGACCCCATTGGCGCGGCAGGCGGCGACCCGGATCGGTATGGGTATTGTTTGGATGATCCGATCAATGGCCTGGATCCGACGGGGTTGTTCCGGTTTGGAGAACGGGATTTGGACAATCCTGTTGGTGGTGCGATCCGTGATGAAGGACTGTATTCGTTGGGAGCGAGGGGTGTGTTGCTTCCCATGGGAATCCCAAATGTTGGACATGAGTATTTCAAAAAGATGGATGACGCGCATAACACGCGTGCGGCCCATGAGCATGGATTTTACGAGGATGGGACAGGAGATAATGTCGGATTTTTCGACAAAGGGAAAAGACGCGATGAACTAGACATGGATAAATACGATATGGAGAGCAAACACTATGACGACAAACGGATGAAACGTGCTGAGGAATCAATTTCTCCTGGAAAGTACAATCTCCTGACGAACAATTGCCAGGATTATGCGGACAAGCTCCGGTGCAGGTATCGGCAATTGGAACGCGGCGACAGGCAGAGGTGAGTGGAGTGTTACAAAAGATATTGCAATGGATACTTTCTGCCCTAGCAGTTGTGATCTTGCTCTTCTATATATGCAACTCTCCTTTTTTTTGGTGGCTTTTTGATTCTGACTCTCTATATGCGCCAATATACACAAGGCCGTTTAATCCGTATGTCCAGGGAGCAACCATTGAAGGAGAACTGTATGAGCGTTTGGGCACCGAGCATGCCATTATGCTCAGCTTTGATAAGGGAGTGTCTTTTACAGATGAATTGCGAGCCATGCAAGGGCGCTTCAAATTAGAGCTTAGCGAGGGGAAAAGAGAGTTGCAACGGCAAGACATCCTCCTCAAACGGAATATGATAACTTGCATCAGTCTTTCAAATGGTGCTGAAAAGTGGTTGTATTTATTTGAACTCCCGATCCCTGGTGTTGAAGGACCGGTACACTTCAAGCTGACAGTAATCGATCCAGTGACCTTCCCGGGAGGTAGCCAACCACCGGCTTGTTGCTTGGTGGGGGTTGTCTACGACCCTACATAGCCCAGAATGAGTGTTTTACGGATTTGGATGACTTCATTGCCCCCCGGTATGGTTCTCCCTACCGGGGGTTGCGTTGTGTATCTTTTTCTTGTCATACGGGCCAAATCGGCAGTGTTCGCGCGGTTGTGGACCGTATCGAAGGTGTGGTAAATGGAATGCTGTACGACAGCTTCGGCAACCTGGTCCGCGATACCAACCCGTATGTGCGGGTCCCGTTGGGTTTCGCCGGAGGCCTGCATGACTGGGATACCGGGCTTGTCCGCTTTGGCTGGCGGGACTACGACCCGGAAACCGGGCGTTTCACCGCGCCCGACCCCATTGGCTCGGCAGGCGGCGACCCGGATCGGTATGGGTATTGTTTGGATGACCCGATCAATGGCGTGGATCCGATGGGGTTGTTCGGCATGGCCTTGCCCGCCTCGGTCCCGCCGCCCCTGCCCGTTCCGACAAGCCCAAGCCTGCCGGACAACCAGGTGCTGGCGGACCAACTTTGGCGGCTTGGTAAAAAAAACGAGCAACGGTTGGAACAGACCTGGGAGGAGATCAAGCCGAAGCTGCAGGGACCTATGCGGCCCTACGATCACAACGTCGACTATAATCCATCACACCATAATCCGAATGTGGAGATTCAAGGGAAGCCCGAACCCATTTGGATGAAAGGGGGTAAACGCGGACAGGAACGTAGCCTCGGCGGCAATGATGAAATGTGCTGAACAGCTTAAAGATCCGCACGTGGGCGAACGCCCCGAGCATCAAAAAGCCAATGAGCACCACGGGCCACAATCCGATGGCAGGAAGAAAGTAACTGATGAACACTTCCCGCCAGCCGTGCATTTCCAGAAGATACGCCAGGGGAAGCAACAGCACCCAGGATTTCCGGAGGCAGAAAACAAGCCAGGAATCGCGCCCCCGGTCGAGCCGGACACCCCAGGAGCGTTGTCGGACCAGTGAGAGAATTTCCCGCGCCAACAAGGCGAGCAGGACGAAAAAAAAGCACAGGATCAGCGCGGAGAGAAGTGGCTTGAACTCCGGTTGCCACAGCGTGGTCAGATAGGGATAGTCCGGGGTGTACCGTAGCGTGTACCAGAGGCTGAACCGGAGCAAATAGAGGAAGTAGAGGATCAGCGCCACAACGTGGCCGGAAAAGACGAAGGACAGCACAATGAAGTCGCGGATCAGGTCCGCGTAGAGCGCGGCCACGATTTCCGGGCCAAAGCGTTGGAAATGGTAATCCAGGACAAAGGCGTGGATTCCGAGCACAAGCCAAAGGAGCGCGACGTATTTCCACAGTTTCATGATCTGTATTTCTCTTTCTTGAATTTGCTCGACGTATTGTGCCGCTTTTCTGGTGGGCTACTGTTCTCCACGGGTTTTCCGTTTTCGCTCGGCAATGTCGTCCCCGACCTCACCGATCTTTTCGTCCAGCTTGCCCCCATGCTCTTGCACTGTGCTCATCGCGCCGCTTACGACTTCATTCCTTTTCTCGAAACCGGTCCACCCGGTCATGAGATTGATCGTCTCACCGGCCACACTGACGTTGTCCGCAAGTTTCTTGTATGCTTCTTTTTCCCAAAGAGACTCCCTTTCAGCGGTCTTCTCCCGATACTGCTTCTTCCTCGCCATGGTATTGACGGCAATTTGCGCGGCAATCCCCACGGGGTTTTCTGGGATGCCTTTGGTAACCACCTCAAAGGCCAGAAGATCATCTCCAATCTGATTCGATAGTTCCGCCCCACGCTCCTCCATGGGCTTATCCCAGATCGTTCCCCGCAACGACATAACCCCTGCGGATCCCGCCCGTTGATCGGATCATCCAGGCAGTACCCATACCAGTCCGAATCTCCGCCCGCAGCGCCGATAGGGTCCTGGGCGGTGAAGCGTTCGGTATCCGTGATGGTCATCGAATGTGGGGTCCCGCCAGCCGAAGCGCCCTTGCGGTCAATAGGAGCCGGTGTCCCCGTCGTGCAGGCCGCCCGCGAATCCCAGCGGCGAGTGCAGATACGGATTGCCGCCGGGATCGCGCGGTTGCGGCACTCCCGGCGGCTGGCCGTGTGATCTTTACCGCCCCTTGGGGTTACGCAGTTCCTCCTGTAGATCGTCAAAGCACTCGTGCGTTTCTTCTTGCCCGGCGAGGAGTATTTCCAGCACCGCCTTCAGTTCTGGGTCGCGCATAGCGTACAAGGAATAGGCGGCGGAGCATCGGGCGACGGCGAAATTGAACTTGTCGCTGAGCAATGTTTTGTACAAGGCGAGACGCATTTGGGGAGTCCGGATGAATTGTCCAGCATAGGCGGCAAAGGAGCCGATGCCTTCATTTTCGCTCTCCAGCAAAGTGAAAATCACATCCACATGCTGGTCGTTCCCCAAGAGCGACAGCCCGGCGGCCACAGCAGGCATCCTGTTCAAGGCCTCCTCCCGCTCATCCTTGTCCCCGGATTCGCTCTGGGTCTCCAGGATCTCCCATTGTTGCTCAAGATATTCCAGCGCTAGCGGCCCGCCCTGGCGGCCCAGAGCGATCGCAACTTCGCCATGAAGTTCAAGCTGATTTTTCATAACTCGGATCAAGTCTTCAACGTATTGCGGACCGCCTTTTTTTTGAAAATACTCGATGGCATGGAGGCGATCCGAATAGGAACTCGAAGGGCTCTCCAGGATATCCAGATTCCGGCGCGGCTGGCTCGGTGCGCATCCTGTCATGAGCAAGAGAGCCAGCAAGCAAATTGTGGAGCGCATTGTTTCCCCTAGTGATTCGGAGTGCTGAACGGGACGTTATTTCCGGTTCGCTTTTTGTAATCCTTGATCTTCTTTGACAACTCCTGGACATCCTCGTTTTGCATGCGGATGCAGCCTTCTGTTGGTCGCCATTCCTGCCGTGCAGCATAAGGATCTTTACACCTACTCCCACCGCCGTGGATGTCTTTCTGGTCCTTACGCCCCGTGTCGATGTAACTTCCGGGAGGACCGTAGGCGGGTTGCTTTTTTATTGTCTGTGGAGTGACATCAGGCACGTATGCCCCGTCTTCAATGGGAGTATGCCCTCTGACAACATCATTACGAGCCTCATAGGAGTACGATCCCGTGTCATCCCTGAAGATCATCCGTCCTGTAGAAGGATCAAACTCCAGCGAAGCGGGCTTGGTGGCATTCGTCTCCAGCCCCTCCGGATCCCGACCATTGATCGGGTCATCCAGGCAGTATCCATACCAGTCCGGGGCGCCGCCCGCCGCGCCGATGGGGTCCTGGGCGGTGAAGCGTCCTGTTTCGGGGTCATAATCGCGCCAGCCAAAGCGGACAAGTCCGGTGTCCCAATCGTGCAGGCCGCCCGCGAATCCGAGGGGCGAGCGCAGCCTGGCAAGCATTGAGATGCACGGCGAACTTGTCCACTAATTAAGAGCATTTTCATTTTGTTCTATGAGGCCTGAAGAAATAACCCTAGGCAAATCCAATTGGAGAGGAAATTCAACTACGATCCTTCTGTGAAAAGCAAGTCTCGTTATCACGACAATCTTTGGATAGAGAAATGCGAACGGTATATTATATCTCCATGAATTTTTGAACGATTTAATTTTGCAAAACGCAATTTTTTTTACATAGATGCCATTAAACAAAACAATATGATATGGTGTTATTTTAGTCACCATAAAATGAGAAAGCACGGAAAGCAGCATAACTAAATCCATAATAGCTACAAGAAAAACTATCGCAATATGATTTGTATCTAAATAAATAGTTGTTATATACGCTGCAACAGCGATTTTTGAAATCTTTGCTGCATACATAATGAAACACTGCGTAGTTGTGCCTGTATTCATGATACCCTGGGATGGTTTGGTTTCATCCCAGGGCTGACACCTGGGACGGTTCACTTAATCAAAAGGCCAGGGAACGACCACGGTGTAGTCTCGGGTTGCTGTCGGTCCCGCTGGCAGACCGAGTCCGGCAGATCCTCCACCTCGAATCTCTGCCCCTGAATACCCAGGTCCTTTAACGCCTGTTGCGGAAGAAGATACCCCAGGGAGGGGAGTAATCGTCCCGCCGACAGAGCCTGCCTCACCATTCAGCTGCTGAATATCTTGTGCATTGGTCTTCTCTCCAGCCACACCGCCAGAGGCTCCGATCAGGTCCGGGCTCCAACCAACACTGCCCGTGACCGCCACGCCTCGATTCCCCTTGTCGTCCCACACATACTTCACGTCGCCACCAACTTGGCGAGTCAGGACGGTTACATTTCCATACGCCCCCACGCCCGCAGTCTCCAACCCCCGCGGATCCCGCCCATTAATCGGATCATCCAGGCAGTACCCATACCAGTCCGAATCTCCGCCCGCAGCGCCGATGGGGTCTTTGGCGGTGAAGCGTCCGGTATCGGGGTCGTAGTCCCGCCAGCCGAAGCGGATAAGTCCGGTGTCCCAGTCGTGCAGGCCGCCCGCAAAACCGAGAGGCGTCCGCAGATACGGATTGCCGTCGCGCACCACATTGCCGAAGGCATCGTACAGAATCTCCTTTACCATGCCTTCGGTGGGAAACTCAACCACCCGCACGCAGCCGATCTGGTCCGTATGCAGAAGGATTTCCGCGTGTTGACCCTGGCTGTGCACTTGATCTTGTGTAACCAATCCCATGGGCCGACCATCACGGCCATATACAACTTCCCACCATTGCCCGCCCGCAACATCCACATGGGACCAGGCCGCCAGGTGCGCGCGATCATACCAGCGGAACTGTTCCGTCAGTCTGCCGTTCACATACTTGGCGTTGCGCAGGCCTTGGTCATCGTGCCCGTACTCCACAACGCGGCCATCGGGCAATTCCACGGCCAGCAAGCGGTAGTCGGGTGCGTAGTGATAGCGCGTCTCGCCTTGCGGCGTGACCTTGCGACTGCGGAAGCCTCTTTCGTCATGCTCGTAGCGCGCTTCGCCCGCCTGGAGTAGGCGGTTGTCCGGGCCGTAGCGGAAAACCCGGTCCATTTGCCCGCGTAGCGGCACATAATCCTCGGCCCGGCGGCCCTGGGCATCGTAGATGTAGAGCTCCACGCCCGCGCCATCGCGATTCACCCCGGCCAAGCGACCCGCGCCGTCGTAGCGGTATTCCCAGGACACGGGCCAGCCGTTCACGTTCTCGTTTTTTGCGGTGATCCGGCCCTGCCCGCCACGCTCCAGTTGCAGCGAATACTTCCTTTCCATTTCCTTCCTCCTTGCGGTTGATTGCCCGTCGCGCAATGTCGGATGTTCAATGCGGCGGGATTTTCGCAAGGCTAACCCTGGTTTTGGGCCCGGGATAAAAATGGAAAGCAAAAGGGAAGAAAAAGGACGAATTTTCCCTGTTGACAGGGGTTCGGGCGGCGCGGCCCGGGGGGGGGGAGGCTGGGAAAGGAGTTCGGGGATTGGTTGCGGCCCGCACAAAAAAACAGGGAACCCCGTGAGGTTCCCTGTTATGCGTCAAATGGCGGAAAGAACCGGACCTAAATGCCCAGTTCCTTTTTGATGTGTGCGATGTCGATGTGTTCGGCGATGAGCTTGGCGCCCTGTTCGATCTTGATTTTGTCGCGGAGCTTGTGGCGCGAGAGGATGGACTCCATCTTCTTGGCCACGGTGAAGGTGTCCTCGCGGGCGATGATGATCGGGGTCTTGAGCACTTCGGAGCGGGTCAGGATGATGTCGTTGGGATAGAGGTTGCCCGTGAGGATCAGGCAGGGGGCGTCGCCCTCCAGGGCCACGAGCTGCACGTCCGAGCGGTCGCCGCCCACGATGATGGCCGCGTTCTGATGCTTGCGGAAGTGGGTCATGAAGTTTTCGACCTGCATCGTGCCGATGAGGAAGCGTTCCACCACGCGGTCCGCGCTGGAGTGGGCCGAGACGACCTTGCCGCCGAGCCGGTCCGCCAGATCGGCCACGGTGATGGTCCCCATGATTGTATCCGTGGGAATCACGCCGAGCACGCGGATGCCGATGCGCTCCAGGAAGGGTTTGATCAGGTCGTTGACCTCGTCCATGAAGCTCGGGGGAATGTCGTTGAGGATCACGCCCGCGAGCTGGTCGCCCAGGGTTTCCTTCATGATCGCCAGATAGTCGTATTTGAGGTCCTTCTGGAAGCGGTCGATGACCACGCATTTGAGTCCCAGCTCGCGGCAAAGGGTGGAGCCGTCCACGTCGCAGTATTTGCCGGAGTACATGGACCCGGACCCGGCCACCAGGGTCACGTCGCGGCCCTGGGAAAGGGTCTCGTAGGCTTCCCGAATCTTGGGGATGAAGGGGTCGCATTTTCCGGTGAAGGCCTGGACCTTGAAGTCGTGGGTCACGACCACGGGCGTGACCAGCTGGGGGTCGCCGTCCAGGCCGAGCACGTCCTGGACGAAGTAGGCATCCTCGTCGCCCAGTTTGCCGTCCTTTTCCAGGGGCAGGGCGCCCACGGGCTTCATGTACCCGATGTTCAGCCCCATTTCCTTGAATTTGAGGCCCAGGCCGATGACGACCATGTTTTTGCCCGAGTAGCCGGATGTGGCGCCGATATACAGTCCAGGCATAAGCTCCTCCGTCCTTCTTGAAAGGTCATCTGCCGTTTTTGCGGGCCGCCGAGAGGGTCAGCTGCATGTCCACGACAAGCGCGCCTTTGTTATACACGAGAATGGGGCCGATGTCGGCCTCTTCGATTTCCGGAAAATCCACGGCCATTTGCGAGACCGTGAGCAGGATGTCCTCGATGGCTCCGATGTCCACGCTCTCCTGGCCGCGCACGCCGCGCAGCAGCGGAAAGGCCTTGATCTCCTTGACCAGATTCTGGGCGTCGTTGAGCGTCAGCGGCGCGAGGCGGAAGGAGTTGTCGCCAATAATTTCGCTGTGGACCCCGCCCTTGTAAATGGTGATCAGCGCGCCGAACTGGGTGTCGCGCACAAACCCCACGCGCACGTCCCGGGAGCCCGCCGGGGCCTTGGACTGCACCTGGCAGCCCACGATGTAGGCGTCGGGCCGACGCCGGGCCGCGCGCGCGGTCAGTTCCAGAAAAGCCCGGCGCAGGTCGCGCGGGGTCTCGATGCCGAGAATCACGCCGTCCACGTCGGTCTTGTCCGGAATGTGCGGGGAGGCGATTTTCAGGGCCACGGGGTAGCCGATTTTCTTGGCGTGCTTGACCGCGTGGTCCGAGGTCCGGGAGAGGCGGGTTTCCGGAAAGGGCAGCTCGTAGGCCGCGCCGAATTCCTGGGCCTTGAAGCCGCTCAGCTCGGTGACGCCGATCTCGCGGCACTGCTCCACGAGGCGCTCGGCCCGGGCCTTGTCGCGCCGGAAGCAGACATCCACGGGGTAGGCCCGGTTGCGCCAGAGCCAATGGCCGTACATGGCGTCCAGGGCAAAGACCGCCTGTTCCGGGAACCCGTAGCAGGGGATGCCCGCCTTGCGTAGCAGGGCGCGGCCCGGCGCGATGCGCTCCTCGCCCATGAAGCAGGCGAAAACGGGCTTGGGGCAGCCCGAGGCCACCTCGATGATGGTTTGGGCCGTGGCTTCGATTTCGGCCGAGGCTGTGGGCGTGAGCAGCACCAGGACCGCGTGGGTTGCGGGGTCGTCCAGCACGGCCTGAAGCGCGAGCCGGTAGCGCTCCGCGCCCGCGTCGCCGATGATGTCGATGGGGTTGTAGAGCGAGGCGTAGGATGGCAGGGCCGCGCGCAGTTTCTCCAGGGTGGCCTGGGAGGGGCGCACCAGATTCAGCCGCGATCCGCCGCAGGCGTCCGCCGTGAGAATGCCCGGCCCGCCCGAGTTGGTGATCACGGCGAGGTTCGGCCCCTGGGGCAGGGGCTGGTTCGAGAAAGCCTCGGAAAGGGTGAACAGGGAGCGCACGTCCCGTGTGCGGATGATTCCGGACTGGATGAACGCGGCCTCGTAGGCCTCGCGTTTTCCGGCCACGGTTCCGGTGTGGCTGGAAACAGCGCGCGCGCCCGCCGGGGATACACCCGCCTTGAGCATGATCACGGGTTTCACCGCAGTCAGGGCCTCGGCCGCGCGCATGAACTCCTGGCCGAAGTCCAGGCTTTCGATGTGGCCGAGGACCACGGTGGTTTCCGGGTCGGTGAGGAAATATTCCAGGGCGTGGACTTCGTTGAAAAGGGCCTTGTTGCCCAGGTGGATGAATTTGGAAAAACCGATGTCCATGCCGGCGGCCCAGTCGAGCAGGCCGAAGCAGAGCGCGCCGGACTGGGAAAAAAAAGCCACGTTGTCCGGAGCGGGCAGGGTCGCGATGGGCAGGGCGCAGACCCCGCTCACGGGGTTGGCCAGGCCCAGGGAATTGGGGCCCACCAGCGCGATGTCGTGGCGGCGGGCGATGGACGCGAGCTGTTCTTCGAGGTAATAGCCCTCACGGCCGGTTTCCTTGAACCCCGAGGCCATGACCACGGCGGCGCGGATTTTCCGGGCGGCCAGCTCGGCCAGCACCTCCGGACTTTTCTCGCGGGGGACGCAGAGCACGGCCAGATCGACGCCTTCGGGAACCTCCGAGGCGGGAACAGCGGCCAGGCCCAGGATTTCCCCTCCCGAAGGATTGACGGGAATGACGCGGCCCTTGTATCCGGAACGCAGAAGGTTCGCCAGAACCTTGTGCCCCGCCTTTTCAGGATTGGCGGACGCCCCGGCCACGATGACGGACCGGGGGGCAAACAAAGCGTCGGCATTTTTGATCGGCAGCATGGGGACCAGCTTCATGGATGAACAGTTGTCAAACGTTCAGGATTGTATTGTCTATCACTTTTCGCAAGTCAAGCTCTTGCGCACCGCGCTGATCCATAGTTCCTACGCCAACGAGCGCGAAGACGCCAGCGAGGACAACGAGCGCCTGGAATTCCTCGGGGACGCGGTCCTGGAACTCTGCGTCAGCGAGGAAGCTTTCCGGCGTTACCCCGAGGCCACCGAAGGGCAGATGACCCGCATCCGCTCCGGGCTGGTCAAGGAGCGGAGCCTTGCGGCGGCCGCGCGCTCCCTGGGGTTGGACCAATACCTGCTGCTCGGCAAGGGCGAGGAGGCCCAGGGCGGGCGGCAGCGCGACGCGCTCCTGGCCGACGCCCTGGAGGCGGTTTTTGGTGCGGTGTTTCTGGACGGCGGTTTCCAGGCCGCCAAGACGCTGATTCTCCGGCTCTTCGAGGACAACTGGCCGGAGAGTCCGGACATGCGCCCGGCCAAGGACCACAAGAGCCGCCTCCAGGAAATCACCCAGCAACGCTTCCGCTCCCTGCCGGTCTACCGGCTGGAATCCACGGACGGTCCGGAACACGCCAAGGTCTTCCGGGTGGAGGTGGCGCTTTCGGACGGACGCCTGTTCTACGGCCAGGGCGGGAGCGTCAAGCGTGCCGAGCAGGTGGCCGCGTCCACGGCCATCAAAATGCTGGAAACAGAGGAATAGCCCCCCGCCGTAAAACCCGCTTGTTTTTTCAGCGCACTCTTTCGATGCGTTTGATGCCGTCCCTGTCGAGCACGATGCGGTAGCGGCGGCAGTGCAGCCCCTCGGGGGAGCGCCGGGTGCGGATCATGTTTACGTGGTAGACCTTGCTCCCCGTGATCCGGCGGCAGGCGTCGCCGTCCAGCACGTAGAGCGGCTCTCCGGGTTCATCCATGTTGCGCAGAAATTCGTGGACCCCCAGCCGGGTGATGTCCAGCATGCCGTCGCAGAAGCCGCTGTCGGAGAGCTTGCCCGCCCTGGGCGCGAGAATGATGTCCTTGTGGTAGCGGATCACGGTTTCCCGGCGGAAGGAGTTGGACACGTCCACCATGTGGATTTTATCCCGCAGGGCCGCCACTTCGCGCGGCAGACTTTTTTCGGAGATGTAGCCGAAAGTCTCCTTGCACGTGCCCACGGCGCTTGTGATGTTGCGGTAGATGGCCAGCTTGCGGTCCGAGAGCACCCGTCGCAGCCAGGAGGACATGGAGGCGCGCAGCAGGTCCTTCATCCTGTCCTTGAAAATATAGCTGATGATCAGCGCGGTGAAGAGCGGCATGCTCAGGGAGCCGTGTTTGCCCTGCCAGATGAAGGCGATGCCCGTGGCGAAGATCATGGCCGCCCCGGCCGCCAGACTGTAAACCACCTGCTGCCAGAAACGGCTGTCCCTCCGTTCGCGGATTTCAAGAAACAGGGCGCTGCTCATGTATTTCTTGAGCATGCTCCAGCGGAAGACGAAGAGTTCGTTGTCGCTCTTCGCGTCCGGAACCACGGTCCGCAGGGTGTTCTTCCGGTAGTCCAACTCCTCGTGCAGAAATTCGGTCATGGCGGATGCGGCCTCGGCGCAGGGCGCGTTCACGGCATTGATGTTCAGCCGTTCCAGAATGCGGAACCCGTTGTACGCGCTGACGATGCTCAGGAACTCGTCGCCGTAGGCGCAGGCAGGGGAGGCTTCGAATCTGGCGTCGCGGATGGGGTTGGCCAGAGCGCGGAATTGGCGCAGCAGGCTCCTGCTCCGTTCGATGTAGTGTTGTGCCGCTTCCGGAGCCGTGTCCGGTGATGAGGAAACGGTCTTGAAGGCCCAGGAGCGCAAGGCGCGCTGCGTGGCCAGACAGAAGACCTTGACGTGGTCCTCGTACCGTTCGCGGGAAACCGCGACGCCGGAGTTCGCCTCGGCCAACAGCCGCTTGAGCCGGGCCAGGGGACCCGTCGGCCCGTCCAGGTCGTCCAGGGCGACCCAGGGGATGCGCAGCCGGATGTAGTTCTTGAGCCTGCCGAAGAATTCCTCGCGGCTCAGGGTGGCGGGATTCACGAACAGGGTGTTGGGCAGAAAGAGGTAGGTTTCCACGCCGTGGATGCTTTTTTTGCCGTCGCTGGCAAAGGGCAGGCTGAGCTTGATCTCGAATTGAAACTTGTCGTGGACGGTGATGGTTTCCTTGAGCATGGCTGTCTCGCTGGAAAGAGGCGCAAGGGGGAATGCAAAGAAGCCACAAAACGCGGTGTTTGCCGCGCTGTCAAGGCGTGGAACGACGGATCGGATGAGAATTTGGCCGGGAATGCGCGAACGGGGCCGATCCTCTTGGAATCGGCCCCGTTCGCGTTGGGGAGAGAAGCTTGTGTTCCGCGAACGTCCGGGGGGAGAGGCCGTTCGTCCTGAAGGGCCGATCCGTTGGTTCGCCGTTGTTGGTTACTAGCCGCTGATGAGCTGCATGGCCATCCTGGGCAGGGAGTTCGCCTGGGCGAGCATGGCCACAGCGGACTGGGAAAGGATCTGCTGGCGCACGAACTCGGTCATCTCCGTGGCCACGTCCACGTCCGAGATGCGGGATTCAGCGGACTGCATGTTTTCGGCCTGGATGGTCAGGTTGGTGATGGTGTTTTCCAGGCGGTTCTGCATGGCGCCGAGGTTCGCGCGGATCTTGTCCTTGGAGATGATGGCGTTCTGGAGCGCGGCCAGGGCGAGCTGGGCCTGTCTCTGGGTCGAGATGTGCGAGTTGGCCAGGCCGAGCGCGGAAGCCGTCGAGTTGTTGACCGAAATATAGTAGTAGTCTTCGGCGGAATCGTTGCCGGTTCCGAAGTGGATCTTGATCGGCCCGGTGGAGACCAGCCCGCTGCCGTTGTGGGCGATGGGCTGCTGGGTGGCCGGATCCAGCCCCGCCAGGGAGCCGTTGAGCACGTGGATGCCGTTGAAGTCCGTGGCGTTGGCGATTCGGGTGATTTCCGAAGCCATGGCCTGGTACTCCGACTCGATGAGCATGCGCTGGTCCGAGTTGTACGTGCCCGTGGCCGCCTGGACCGCGAGTTCCTTCATGCGGATCAGCTTTTCATCGATGACCTGAAGCGCGCCGTCCGCCGTCTGGATCATGGAAATGGCGTCGTTGGCGTTGCGAACGCCCTGGTGCAGGGACGCGATGTCCGCTTTCATCAGTTCGCGGATGGCAAGACCGGCGGCGTCGTCCGCGGCGTTGCCGACCCGAAGGCCCGAAGAGAGGCGGCGTGTGGAAACCGCGAGCTCACCATAGTGACTCGTCAGGTTCCTGGCTGCGTTCATGGCCATCAGGTTATGGTTGATCACGAGAGACATGACAAAACCTCCTTGTTCAAACGAAAAGTTCCTTCTTTTCCGCTTGGCGGTTTACCCTTTCGCTCGATTAAGAAGCATTGCTCGTGCCAAAGATAAATTAATCTTTCATTATGACATGTTAACCTTCTAAACAGAGTCTAGAGATAGGGAGAAAACAGCGTTCGCCAAGCATTTTCTTCCGCAGGTGTCGGCCCCTTGGCGGGCGTGGGGAAAAAGGTTCCTGGCCGTTTCCGGTTGCGTTCGGGCAGGAGAGAGGGCTCAGGCGAGACCGTCGGGGCGAGGGGGGAAGGCCATTGTGAGGACCACCTCACAATGGTGGGACAGCTTGGTTTGCGAAACGAATCAAGCCGTTTTGGAAAGAGATGGAAGGCGAACCGGAAAAGGGTCTCAAACGGATGCGGCGCGCCCCGGGGGAGGGACGCGCCGCCTGTGTTCTGCCGCCGGGAGGAAGACCGGCGAACGGGGTCGATGAGTAAGGAGTCTATCCGCAAGCCGCCGAAGCGGTTTTGTCGCTTGTTCTGGCCGTTGCCGGCCTGTCCGGTTCCTGCCGCCTACCGCTTCATGGCGATGACTTCACCGAGCAGGGAGTCGGCTGTGGTGATGACCTTGGTGTTGGCCTGGAATCCGCGCTGGGCCGTGATCATGCGCACGAATTCGGTGGCCATGTCCACGTTGGACATTTCCAGGGAGTTGCCGTCGATGGTTCCCTTGCCGCTCTCCCCGGCAGAGCCCGTGAGAGCCTGGCCCGAGTCCTGGGTCTCGCTGAAGAGGTTGCCGCCCTCGCGCCGCAGGCCCCACTGGTTGGTGAAGGTGGCCAGCGAGATCTTGAACAGCTCGATGACCTGTCCGTTGGAGTAGCGGCCCGTGAGGATGCCGTCGCGGCTGACCGAGACGTTCTGCAGAATACCCGCGGGATACCCGTCCTGTGACTGGTACAGGGTTCTCGATCCGCCCGTGTCGTAGCTCTGGGTGGCCAGCGCGCTCAGGGAGGGAATCTCAAAGTTCGGGAGAGTGGACTGCACGTTCGTGATGTTCGTTCCGACCATCAGCGCGTTGCTCGCCAGGGCTGTTCCGCCCGCCACGCTCCAGCCCGCCCCCACTCCAGAGGTGGTGATGCTCGCGGTGTTGCGCAGGCCGAAGTTGATCTCGATGGGCTGGGCATTCGCGTCGGTCGGAGTCGAGGCGTTGGACGCGCCCAGGAAGTTCGCGGTGCAGAGCGGATAGCCGCGCGTGGAGAACCGCGCCAAGCTCCAGTTGGAGAGCGCGCCCACGTTGCCGTCGGCCGAGCCTTCGTAGGTGTAGGCCGTCTGGCCCACGAGCTGGCCCGCCCGGAAGGTCAGCGTGCCCATCATCAGCACGCCGCCGTTGGACGTGTCGGACATGCGCTGCGATCCGAAGGAGCGTCCGTCCTCGGACGGCGGAACCGTGACCATGTATTCCCAGACAGTGTACCCGCCCGCGTTGGAGAGGGTCACCTGGTCGAAGTAGGTGGTCATGGTGTGGGCCGTGCCGATCTCGTCGTAGACCTTCATGCTCGTGGAATACGAGTAGGCGGTGTCCGCGAGGTAGCGGCCGTCGTTGTCCACATCCTGTCCGTCCCAGGCCGAGAACAGCGCGAAGTACGGATTGGTCGAGGAGTTCGAGCGGCTGGCATCGGACGGGTCCAGGTTGGTGATGACGTTGACTTGGTTGGTCGCCGAGGGAGGCGACTGGAAATTCTCAAGCCGGATGTCGGTGATGGCGCCCTTGACCTTGGTTTCGGTGAGGTTCGCGAGGCTGCCTGTGGTGGCCACGGAGGGCTGTGACTGTTCGATTTCCCAGCCCTGGAGCACGTAGCCGTGCGGGTCCACGAGATAGCCGTCGCTGTCGAAGCGGAAGGTTCCTGCGCGGGTGTAGTACTGGGACTCCTGGTCCTTGGGCGAAACCATGAAGAATCCTTCGCCGCCAATGGCCATGTCGGTGGATTCGTTGGTGGTTTCAAAGGCCCCCTGGCCGTAGTCGGTGTAGATGGCGGCCACGCGCACACCCCGGCCCACCTGGCCGATGCCGTTGGCCGTGGAGAAATCCTGGCTCATCAGGTCCTCGAAGTGCATGCGAGAACCCTTGTACCCCGTGGTGCTCACGTTGGCCAGGTTGTTGCCGATGATGCTCATGCGCTCTCCGTGGGCCGAGAGACCCGTGATGCCGGAGTACAGCGATGAAGATAAACTCATGATAGACCTCCTTGACTCCTCTGCTTCCTCTGCGATGAAGACGCCGGGCCCTGCTTCCCCTTAGGCCGCGTCGTCCGTATTGTCCGTATTGTCCGAAGTATCCGTGTCTCCGGAGTCCTCCCCGGAATCCTCCTCGGAGTCGTCCCCAGAGCCATCCTTGGAATCGTCGCCGTTGTCGATGGTCTTTTCGGAGACGACCTCGGTGACGAAGTTGAAATTCACGTAGCGGCCGTCTTCGAGGCGGAGGTAGTAGCCGCTGTCCTCGGTGACCACGCCGGTGACCACGCCCGAGACCTGGGTCTGGACCATGACCTGCTTGCCGTCCACGTCCTCGCCGAGCATGCCCACGGAGTAGGTCCCGTTGGCCACGAGGTTGCCGTTGTCGTCGCGGCCGTCCCAGGCGTATTCGAAAACTCCGGGCTTCTGGCTGCCGAGCAGGTCCGTGCGCACGATGTCGCCCTCGGAGTCGTAGATGTTGACTCGGAGCGAGGAAACGGCTTCACCAAGGTTGTAGGAAATGGTGCTGACCTGGGTGTCGCTCTTGGTCACGTTGTAACCGTTGGCCACGACGGACTTGCCGATGAAGCTGACCGCCGTGGTCATCTGGTCGGCGGTGCTCTGTGCGAGCATGCTCTCCAGAGTGGTGTTCATGTTCGTGAGCTGTTCCAGGCTGGAATACTCGGCCAGTTGTCCGGTCATCTCCGTGTCTTCCATGGGATTGAGCGGATCCTGGTGGTTGAGCTGGGCCACGAGCAGCATCAGGAAATCGTTCTTGTCCATCTGCGTCTTGTCTTTGGGCGCGGCCTGCTCGGCAACGTATTTCTCGTACCCGCCGACGATGTTGCTCACTCCGGAGTATGCCATGACCTGCTCCCTTCCTGCTTTCCGGCGCTAAGCGACGATGTGCAGTCCGTTGCCGGAAAGAATTGCCTGCCGGACATCCGCCGCCGCATTCGTGCCCAGACCCTGGGACTGCCCGCGCAGGGCGTTCATGCGCTGGCGAACCTGCTGGCGGACCTGCTCGTCCTGAGCACTGTTGTGGCCCTGCTCGCCCAGCCACTGCTGGCCGTCCTGGCCGGGAAGCTGAGTCTGCACTTCCATCTTGGTGACCTTGAGGCCCTGCTCTTCCAGGCTCTGCTTCAACGCTTCCATGTGTCCGCTGAGGAGCTTGGCGGTTTCGGCGTTGTCCGTGCGGATCGTGGCCTGAACATCCTTGTTCTTGACCGTGATGGCCACGGAAAGCGTGCCCAGTTCCTGGGGATTGAGCTGGATGGTCAGACGCTTGCCGCCGCCCGCCGTGCCCTTGAGCAGGGCGTCCTGGACCTGGTTGAGCATCTTGGGTGCGGTGGTGTTCTGCAGGGTCTTGGCCGCTGCCGAGGATTCGCCGCGCGCCTGGCTCAGGGCGTCGCCCATGGCGCTCTGGATGTTCTGGGTTTCCGAGCGCAGGGAAGTGCCCAGGTCCGAACGATCCAGGCGCAGCTTGGACATGAAATCATTCCAGGCTCCGGCTTCGCCGTTTCCGGTATTTTGCTTGGTGAACTGGTCGGCGTTCTTGCCTTCGTTGAAGCGCGCGCCCTGGGCGACACTGTCCGCGACCTTGCTGGTTTCGGCCTTGAGCCGCGCGTCGAGATCCAGGCTGGCGGCGGTTCCGGATTCGCTCCGGGCGGCCTTGCGCGCAGCCTCGGCCGCGGTCATGTTCTGGTTCAGACTTTCGGCCTTGGAGGCGTCCATGCGGGAGGCGTTCCGGGCGGCGTCGGCCAGGGTGTCGGCCTTGGTGTTGCCGTTCTTGTCCTGGGTGAGCTGCATGGCCTTTTGCCGGGCCTGTTCCAGGGCTTCCTGCATGGCTCTGCCAACCTCGCGCACCAGTCCCAGCTCGTTGCCGCCCTGCTCACCCTTGAGCTTCTGCAGCTCGTTCATGAAATTCTTGAGTTCATCCTTGTCCAGACTGGCGAGCTTATCCTGGGGCAGGCTTTCCAGCCGGCGACCAATGGCCGCGAGCACGCCGCCCACGTCGCCCTGGGAAACCTGGGCCACCATGCCCTTGGACTCGGAGGAGTTGAAGCCGAGCTGCTGGAACATGGTCATCATCTTCTGGCGCTGGCCCGCGTCGAGCTCCACGGTCTGGCGGAGCTTGCTCATCTTTTCGGAGAGCGTGCTCACGAACTGGCCCCAGGTCATGCCTTCCTTGCTTTCGACGCGTTCTTCGATCTCCTGGATGTCGTCCTCGGACAGGCCGTATTTTTCAAGCTGGGGCTTCATGGCCTGGAAGGTTTCGGAGCTGATGGGCGCGTCCTTCATGTCGTCCAGTTCCGGCTCCTTGCGCTCGGAGGCCGTGGCCTTGGTTTCGCTGCGGCGCGTGGTCTCGACCTTGGGCGTCTCGCTGAAGACCGTATCCAGGGAAGGGGAGGACGCGAAGTTTTCGTTGCCAGCCAGAGTGGACTGGTAGTCCAAAAATGTCTGGAAGATATCCGATCCGAATTCGGAGCTGGTGGAAGCGCCGCCGAACAGGGCGGTCCTGTTGGTGGCGAGAGTGCGGCTCGCGGCTTGTTGGATCAGAGGAATATCTTGCATGGCTGGCTCCTTTGCCGCTGGGACAATCAAGAGCCGTGCCAAACTGGATTATGTTTTATTATCGTGGTTTAGCTTTCTTTAGATTCGGTCAGGGAGGGAGTTTTTTTCCGGGTTGGGCATCCTTTGGAAATGACGGGGGAAATGGCGAAGGAAAACCGGAAAGCCGGAATTATCCCCGGAAGGGAATCAACAGTCGGCCAGTAGCGAACTCAGCGCTTCCAGGTGGGCCACCTGCACGGCCCAGGCTTGGGGATCGTAATCGGCGTTTTGCAGAGCCAGCTCGGCCAGACCCGAAAGCGGGGCCAGTGGGGCCGGGGCGCTCTCCCAAAGGGAATGGTTGCCGCGCCCGGCCAGCCCGGACCGGAAGACCCCCACAGCTTTGGGCAGGGCTTCGGCCAGATCCGCGCATTGGTCCGGCAAGGTCCGGGAAAGCTCCCGCAGGGCCTGCCGGGCCGGAGCGTCGCTCCAGAGGCCGAGCCGCCAGCCGAAAAAGGATTTCCAGAACGCGCCGAGCAGGGCGTCGCGGTTCGTGGCTGCGCCCAGGCGGCGCAGGGTGTGCAGCCCCAGGTCATCGCGGTCCGTGGCGTACAGGGTCAGCCCCTGGGGCGCGGTGGAGGGCGTTGTGCCACGCACGGCCTTGGCCGCGAGGAAGGCCACGGCTTCGGGGGTCAGGGCGTCGTGGCATTCCGGCCGGGAACGGGTGCATTCCCAGCAGCCTTCGGCGCAGGGCAGGTCCGGGCGCAGCACGAGGTGGCCGGGCTGGTACGGCCCGGTTTCAAAGGGGCTGACGTTGCCCAGGGAGAGGTTCAGAGTCCGGCAGCCGGTCCAGGCCGCGAGGTGCATGGGCCCGGTGTCCGGAGTGATCAGCAGGGAGCAGGCGTTCAGGCTCCGGGCCAGTTCGTCCAGCTTCAGCCTGCCGCTGAAGTCGGCAACGGGCCTGCCGAAAAGACGGCGGGTTTCCGCGCCCAGTTCTTTTTCCAGGGGGCCGCCGAAGAGCACGGGCCGCAGCTCTCGGCGCACCAGCTCGCGCAGCAGCCTGGCCCAGAAAGCCGGAGCCGGGCGCTTGGTGGCGTCGCTGGCGCCGAGAAACAGGCCGATCTGCGGTTTTTCCGCAGCCGGGGGCCGGGGAGGATCAAAGCGGGTGGCCCGAATGCGGGCCAGGGGTACGCAGTCCAGGGCGTTGAGGTCGGCCCAGTGCAGGCGGTTGTGGCGGTTGTTGCGCACCAGGGAGGCGCGGTAGAGCTGCCAGTCGCCGTGTATCCGGCGCGACCCGTTTTCCAGCACCGGGCCGAGCACCTGGTCCGCGTCCAGTTCCCCGGCGAGGCGTGCGGCCCGCTCGCGGATGGAGAGGTTGACCACCAGCCGGTAGCGGTGCTTGCGGAGCACGTCCGCCCCTTCCCAGGGAAAATATGTCACGCTGGGGCTGAGCGGCAAGAGCGGCTCGTAGAAATGCCGTTCCGCCGCCACCCAGACCGGACGGCCCGGATGCAGGCGCTGAAGCCAGAGCATCAGCGGAAAGGAGAGGATCAAGTCCCCCATGCGCTGCATCTGGAGGATGAGGATCGGGTCCTGGGGCATTTCCGCTCTGTTACGCGCTGGCGCTCCCGGAGGCAAGGGGCTGTGCTGCTTTCCGCAAGGGGCGCGGCCCGGCCATCCCCGCCGGGATCAGGTGCGCGCGGCGGGTTCGAAGGTCAGGCGCATGGTGCGCATCAGCGCCTCCAGGCGGTGGTCGTAGGTGTGCTCGGCCAGCAGCCGCTTTTGTGCGGCCTGGGCCACGGCGTCGCGGGCCGCCGGGTCCGCGAGGTAGCGCTCCACCAGCTCCGGGATCTCCTCCGGGTTCGCGTAGGTCACGACCTCTTTTTCGGGTTCGAAGAGCTGGTCCATCTGGCGGCGGTGGTCCGTGATCAGAAACGCGCCGCAGGCGGGCACGTCGAAAACGCGCTGGTTCACCGCGCCTTTCATCTGGAGGCTGGTGCAGTTGAAGTTGACCTTGGAGCGCGGATAGAGGCCGGGCAGTTCGTCGTAATAGGAAACCTCGGGATGCAGCCGCCAGTTCTCCTCTTCCGCGAGCAGCTCCTTCCAGCCCTTGTCGCCCACGATCATGGGCAGGAAGGGCAGGAGCCGTTTCACGCAGTCCAGGCGGTAGTCCAGGGTGGACTGCCAGGTCAGCAGGGTGTCGAAGGCCAGCATCCGGGCCGGGCTTTCCAGAGCCAGGAAGGCCTCGCGCAGTTCCGGAAACCGGGAGAGCATGAAGCGCACGGCCGAAGGTTCGTTCGAGGAACCGAAGGCCGTGGCGATCTCCCCAACCCGGGCGGCCAGTTCGTCGCCGGGCGCGGCGGCCTGATACCGGCCCAGCACCTTGCCCACCATGGAGTTGCCCACAAAGGAAACGTCCGCGTCCCAGTCCGGGCGGCCCTCCGCACCGGGGTGGAAGCGGTGGGGGTCCGAGCCCAGGGGCAGCCACTGCGTGTTCGGGTAGCCCATGGCCCGCAGGGATTCCAGGCTGTCCGCGTCCCAGGAGAAGACCAGGGTCTTGTCCGCGTGGGTGCGCGGATACGCGGGCAGGATCAGGTGGGGGTTGTCCACGAACCAGGAGGCCAGGGGCAGATCCAAGGCTTCCAGGATCTGGAGCAGCACGCCCTCCCGGTCCACGCCGAGGTGGTTCACGGTGAGCACGAAGTCGGGCCGGAAGGTTGTCAGCGCGCCGAGAATGGTGCGCACGAAGTCGTCCAGGACCATTTCCTTGGTCTGGAGGTCCAGGAGCACGTGCTCCACGCCGAGGCGTTCGCACGCGGCCCGGATCTCGCCGAGCAGGAAAAACTGGCTGGTCAGCAGAAGGATGCGCGGTTTGCGGGTCTGGAAGCGGGGCCAGCTGCGCAAGGATTCCTGGGGTTGGGTCATGGTCGCTCCTGGGCGGAAATGCCGCCGCCAGGACCCTAGCCGGAGCAGGGAGCAAAGTCCAGACACCCCGCTTTCGCCCCTGCGTGTCCTTTACTGCGGGCGTGGTTCTGCTAGACTCTCATTTTCGGAGGGCACGGATTTTCCGGCCTTCCAGACCCCGGAGGATATCCGTGTTTCGCATTCGGCGTATTTTCGACGATCTGTTGCCCCGGGACCGCGAGGCGATCCAGCGGGTGCAGGAGATTTTGCGCGAACAGTTTCCGGGTGTGCGCGAGTCCGAATACCGGGACATCCCGGCCAAGCTGCGCAACCCGCTCAAGCACCGCTTCCGCTCCATCCTCTACGTGGCGGAACGGCGCGGCGAGGTCCTGGGTTTTGCCCTGCTGCTGCATGTGCCCGACCTGTCCTTTGCCTATCTCGACTACATCTCCGCGGCTCCGGGCGTGACCGGGGGCGGGGTGGGCGCGGCGCTCTATGCCCGTCTGCGGGAGGAGGCCCGCTTTCTGCGCTGTTCGGGCATTTTTTTCGAATGCGCGCCGGACGACCCGAAGCTCTGCGCGGAAAAGGAAAACATGGCCGCCAACCGGGCGCGGATGCGTTTCTACGAGCGCTTCGGCGCCCGGCCCATCGTGAACACGTCCTACGAAACCCCCCTTCAGCCCGACGACGAGGGTTGCCCGCCCTGCCTGGTCTTCGACGACTTGGGCTCGGGCCGCCCCCTGGAGCTGACCCGGGCGCGGGAGATTGTGCGGGCCGTGCTGGAGCGCAAGTACGGCAAGCGTTGCCCCGAGGGCTACGTGGATATGATCGTGGGGTCCTTCCGCGACGATCCCGTGCGGCTGCGGCCCCTGAACAAGGTTCCGGCCGAACCCAAGCCCGCCTACGCCCTGGCGCCGCTCGTGGCCCTGACCGTGAACGACAAGCACGACATCCACCACGTCCACGAGCGCGGCTACGTGGAGTCCCCGGCCAGGGTCCGGCGCATTGCCGCCGAACTGGAAAAGACCGGCCTTTTCGGCCTGGTTCCGGTGAAAAAGCACCCGGAGCGCGAACTGCTGGCCGTGCATGACTCCGGCATGGTCAGCTATTTCAAGCGGGCCGTGGCGAGCCTGCCCGAGGGTAAGTCCATCTATCCCTATGTCTTCCCCATCCGCAACGCGGCCCGGCCCCCCAAGGAGCTGCCCGTGCGCGCGGGCTACTACTGCATCGACACCTTCACGCCCCTGAACCGCAATGCCTGGCTGGCGGCGCGCCGGGCAGTGGACTGCACTCTGACCGCCGCGGACCGCATCCTGGACGGCGACCGGCTGGCCTACGCCCTGGTGCGCCCGCCCGGACACCACGCGGAGCGCCGTTCCTTCGGGGGGTTCTGCTACTTCAACAATGCCGCCGTGGCCGCGAACCGGCTTTCGGCCCTGGGCCGGGTGGCCGTGCTGGACGTGGATTACCACCACGGCAACGGAACCCAGGATATCTTCTATGAACGGGGAGACGTGCTCACCGTGTCCATCCACGGGCATCCGAGCTTCGCCTATCCCTATTTCAGCGGGTTCGGCTCGGAGCACGGCGCGGGCGCGGGCCGGGGCGCGAACCTGAACATCCCCCTGCCCGAGCACGTGGGCGGCGGGGAATACCGCAAGGCACTGCACCGGGCGCTTTCGCGCATCGCCCATTTCCGGCCCACGTTTCTGGTGGTCTCACTGGGGCTGGACCCGGCCAAGGGCGATCCCACGGGAACCTGGAGCCTCACGGCTCTGGATTTCGAGGAGAACGGCAAAATGATCGGCTCCTTGGGCCTGCCCACGCTGGTGGTCCAGGAGGGCGGTTACCGCATTCCCTCCCTGGGTCAGAACGCCAGGCGGTTCTTCATCGGCCTGCGCGAGGGCGCGTACGGGCGCACGGCCATGAAGCGGCGCGGCGAAGAAGGCCAGGGGCCGCTGAAGTAGGGGAAGGTCGGAAAAAGGGGAAAAGGTCAGCGGGGAAGGAAATCCGTGCTGTCCAGCAGAATCGTGACCGGACCGTCATTGACCAGGGCCACGCGCATTTCCGCGCCAAAGCGGCCCGTGGCCACAGGGCCGGAGTGCCGTGCGCGCAACTCGGCTACGAGGAAGTCATAGAGCGTTTCGGCCAGGGCCGGGGGCGCGGAAAAGCCCGCGAAGGAGGGGCGCATGCCCTTGCGGCAGTCCGCGTAGAGTGTGAACTGGGACACGATCAGCAGTCCGCCTTGCGCATCACCCACGCTGCGGTTCATCTTTCCGGCCTCGTCGCTGAAGATGCGCAGGCCGAGCAGCCGGTCCAGAAGCTTGTTCCAGGCCGGGGAGTCGGGCAGGGCGTCGTCGTCCTCCACGCCGAAGCCCGCGAACACGAGCAGGCCCGGACCAATTTCCCCCAGAAGCTCCTCGCCGTCGCGGTCGGGCGTATGCACCGAGGCCTGGGCCACGCGCTGGATCAGCAGACGCACGGGCCGCTAGTCCTCGCCCGGCAGGGCGTGCCAGGGGGCGTTGACGCTGTCTTCCAGTTCCTCGGGCGAGAGTCCCTCCAGTTCGTGGACCAGGAGCCGGTCCAGGTCCGAGGGCTGGTCCAGGTCCGGTCCCAGGAGCAGGCCGCGAATCCGGTCTTCCATGTTCGCGCCGAGAAGGCTGTATCCGCCGGGGGCGTTCTGTTCGGGCATGCGTCAGATCTCCATGTAGGTGGCTTTTTGTGCGTCCTTCTCCGCCACAGAGACTTCAACGAGGCGCACGTTTTCAGGCAGCTTTCCGGAAAGTTCCCGGTGGATGAACAGGGCCAGGTTCTCGCTGGAGGGGTTGCGCTGCGCGAAAAAGGGATGCTCGTTCAGGTGGCAGTGGTCCAGTTGGTCGAGGATCTCGCGGGTCAGGTTCTTGAGGACCTTGAAGTCTACAAGATATTGAATTTTTTCATCCAGCTTCGAGCCTTCGACCACCACTTCCACGCCGAAGTTGTGGCCGTGCATGCGCTCGCATTTGCCGCCGTAGTTGCGGAGCTGGTGCGCAGCGGAAAAGCCGAGCTTGACGGTCAGCCGCCAGAGGGGAGTGGGCATGGGTGCTCCTGGGGTCATAAATCAAGTGAGTTCATTGCTCTATTAAGGCTTGGAGAGTGAACCCTAGCCCTTTCTGGACTCCACTGCATGCGAATGAAGTCAGATAGTAAGTCGTTATAGAGCGGGCCGAGGGGGGAAGAGTTTATCGGAGTAATGCCTTCTCGAATTAAGCGTTTTCGTGAACTTTGTGCAAGGTTAATAAGGAATTGTTTCGGGTCTTGTATTTCATCTGGCCCAATATGAATTTTTTTACTGCTTACACCTAGAAATTCTGCCGCAGCATCTCTATCTGCCAGAAGCCACGATTCAATTTCCCTTACTGCAACTCTGAATATTAATTTCTCTGCTGGACTTACCTGTCCAAACCATTCAGCTATAAGTGAAGGTGCGCATGTGTGCCTGTCGAGGTCAGTAATAATGAAAAACGGTATGACATGAGCTGATTTATTGTATACAATAATATTCTTCTTTATATTTCCAAATCCGTGAGAGTGTATCCTATTGTTTATGGTATGCTGCGGGAAACTAGATATTATTTTAGCTGCAGATTCGAAAGAGATTATATCCTCGTAAACTACAACAAAGTTCATCTTAAAGCACCCCAGACAACTTCCCAGGTAAATTGGTCTCACTAACTCCAGCATCAGCTGCACTCAATCCGTTTTCCATTAGTGAACGGAATAATGTATTGTCAAATGCAGACTGAATACTTGTTCCTTCATGCTCTGGCTGTAGTATGAGGACTTCTTCTGCCCCGATCCCTGGATCAGATAACAGGTTGTAATCGTGTGTACTGATAATGACTTGCCGTCTTTTCTTTCTCTTTTGAGCCTTATAAATGAGTGGAGAAAGTTGTCTGACAATAGCAGCATTCAGCGAAAGCTCAGGCTCTTCAAGTAACAGCAGAGAGTCACCATCTAGGAGTGACCACATTAATGCAATTAGTCGGAGTGTTCCGTCGGAAAACTGGTCTTCTCTTTGTTTTGCGCCTTGAGAACGCCAGTGCTCGTAAACGACTTCTAGGTGCGGATGCCCCATGTCGTCGGTGACTTTTTTTAAGCTTTGCAATTGGGGCACTGCGGTTCTTAACGCTTGCTCAATAAATTTAAGTCTACTTTTTCTCTGTTTTTCTGGTGTTTGCGCAACTCTCTCAAGGAAGGATCGTCCAAAAAAATCCTCTCCTCGTTCAGCGATGGGAAAATTGTCTGGATATCTCAAGAGTTGCGGGATCAGATGCATGTAGGAAATTGCTTTAAAGAAATCAGCAACTTCCCGAAATGCGGAGTTCGATTTTACGTTTTCTAAGTCGGTCTCTGTTAATAATTCTTTATCGCGCTTATCCTCTTTGGTTGGCCTGTCTAAAATGAGCTTTTCATTCTTCCAGACCTTTTCGTGGGCAAGAACAGTGCGCCTATAGCCTCGCGATTCTTGGCGAATGGCAATTGAGTAGGTCCACGTATTTCCCTCGTCAGAAAAAGGCGATAACTCAACGCAAATAGTTACAATGGGATTAGATCGAGCGGCAAGGCATCTTATCTTACTCAGCTTTCCTCTGGAGGCGATGGCGTATTGCAGCCCTCCTCCATCTTTGACGATATCTCTGATAAACCTGAACACATCAAGAAAATTAGATTTTCCAGAGGCATTTGGTCCGACGAGGTAGGCACGAGGTTTCAATCGCGCGTCTGCATTGCGAAAATTTCTCCAGTTCGTAAGCTGAACTCTTGAGATGTACATACTCCCTCCAACAATGTCTTCCAAGAAGCGCTATGCCTACAACACAGAGTAATTCTCGGCAGTTTAGTCCAATTTGCCGCGCGGGGCGCGGGTTATTCAATCCAGAAATCGCCTTTGGAATCCGGTCCGTTTTTTTTCGCGGTAGCGGACCCTTCCTCGGTTTCGGCGTTCTCCGCTTCCGTGTCTGCGGTTTCGGCGTTCGGGGCACAGGGTTCATAGGATTCGCCGTCCGGGCCGGGGCAGTATTCCTCGTCCGGGCCGTAGTCGTCGTCCGGGCCGGGCGCGCCGATCTCGGCCGCTTCCAGGGCGTTCATGCCCCGCAGGAGCTTGGCGAGCAGGGCGTTGGTGGTTTCCTGGGCTTCCAGCAGCTCATTGAGCAGCCGCGCGGTTTCCGAGGTGTTGCGCCAGATCAGCAGCGGCACGGCCAGGGCCAGGATCGCCAGCACGCCCAGGCCGAACAGCAGATATTGCAGAAAGAGCATTTGTTCCACGGGTTCTCCCTTGGCCTCAGGCCACGTCCTCGCTCCATTCGTCGATCCGCTTCCAGAACCGGGCGTCGGGCCGCACGCGCCAGCCGTTGCCCAGCTCCATGGTGCAGAGGCATTCCTCCAGGCACATGCGCAGGAGCACCGGGGCCGGGCCTTTGTGCGCGGCGAGAATTTCCTTGAGGTCGTCGAGCCGCGTTTCGGCGCAGGCCTGTTCCTGAACGTCGATGACCACGGCGGCGTCGCTCTGGGCCGTGACCTCCGAGAGCAGCCGGACCTTTTCGGCCAGCAGCTTGGCCTGCTTGGGGCCTTCCTCGTCGCCGGGCGCGGCGCGCTTGTCCACCTTGGCTTCCACGTAGAGCGGCTGGTCCATCTCCAGCAGGGCCTTGGCCTCGGCATAGACGTTGGGCAGCATGGTCAGCTCGCCCTGGCCCGTGAGGTCCTCCACCGTGCAGAAGGCCATTTTGTCGCCCTTCTTGGTGATGTACTCCTTTCTGGCGGGCACGATCAAGGCCGTCTTGACCGCGGCCCCGTCCGGCAGCTCGCAGCAGTCCTCCAGGGTGGCCAAGCGCATGCGCAACAGCTCGGGCCGGTAGGGCAAAAGCGGATGGCTGGTCAGGAAAAAGCCCAGGGCTTCCTTTTCAAAGCGCTGCTTTTCCGTGTCGTCCCACTCGTCCGCGTTGATCTCGTCCAGCTGGATGCAGACCGGGGTGTCGTCCTTGTCTCCGCCGCCGCCGAGCATGTCGAGCATGTTCAACATGCCCGACGCCTTGTCCTTGGCCTTTTTCTGGCCCAGGGACACGGCCCGGTCCAGGGCCGCGAAAAGCCCGGCCCGGGAGCAGCCCAGGCAGTCCATGGCTCCGGATTTGATCAGATATTCAATGACCCGCTTGGACACGCGTTTCAAGTTCACGCGGGTGCAGAAGTCGGCGAAGTCCTGGAATTTTCCGTTCTCCTCGCGCTCGCGCACGATCTCGTTCACGGCCTCGTCGCCCACGTTCTTCACGCCGCCCAGACCGAAGACGATCTTGCCGTTCTGCACGGAAAAGCGGCGGCGGCTGATCTGGATGTCCGGGGGCAGCACCTCGATGTCCAGGTCGCGGCAGGCGTTGATGTAGGCATAGACCTTGTCCGCGTTGGAAAGTTCCGTGCTGATCAGCGCGGCCATGAATTCCACGGGGAAGTGGGCCTTGAGGTAGGCCGTGTAGTAGGAGATCAGCGCGTAGGCCGCGGAGTGGGACTTGTTGAAGCCGTAGGCCGCGAACTTTTCCATGAGGTCGAAGATCTCGTTGGCGGTCTTGTCCGCGATGTTGTTCTCGCGCGCGCCCTCCAGGAAGCGCTTGCGCTGCTTGGCCATTTCCGCTTCGATCTTCTTGCCCATGGCCCGGCGCAGCAGGTCGCCCTCGCCCAGGGAATACTTGGCGATGACCATGGCCGTGGCCATGACCTGCTCCTGGTAGACCATGACGCCGTAGGTGGGCTTGAGCGTCTCCTCCAGGGAGGGGTGCGGGTAGCTGACCTCGATCTCGCCGTGCTTGCGCTTGATGAATTCGTCCACCATGCCCGAGTTCAGCGGGCCGGGGCGGTAGAGCGCGAGCATGGCGATGATGTCCTCGAAGCAGGAGGGCTTGAGCATCCGCAGATATTTGCGCATGCCCGAGGACTCCACCTGGAAGATGCCGTCCGTGTCGCCCCGGCAGAAAATATCGTAGGTCGCGGGATCGTCCAGGGCCATGTTGTCCAGGTCGGGTGCTTCCTTGCCCTGCTCCCGGATGATGTCCAGGCAGTCCTCCACCACGGTCATGGTCCGCAGGCCCAGGAAGTCGAACTTGATCAGGCCGACCTTCTCCACCCGCTTCATGTCGTACTGGGTGACGAGTTCCTCCTTCTTGCCCTTGTAGAGCGGAAGGTACTCGGTCATGGGCTTTTCGGAGATGACCACGCCGGCCGCGTGGGTGCTGGCGTGGCGGCAGAGGCCCTCCAGCCTGCGGGAAATGTCCACGAGCTTGGCGATCCGCGGCTCGGTGTCCACGATCTTTTGCAGCTCCGGCTCCATCTTCAGGGCCTTGCCGATGGTCATCTTCAGCTCGTCCGGGATGAGCTTGGCGATGCGGTCGCCCTCGGCAAAGGTCATGCCCATGGCCCGGGCCACGTCGCGGATGGCGGCCTTGGCTTTCATGGTCCCGAAGGTGGTGATCTGGGCCACGTGGTCGTGGCCGTACTTCTCCGAGCAGTACTTGACCACCTCCAGGCGGCGGCGCTCGCAGAAGTCCACGTCGATATCCGGCATGGACACGCGCTCCACGTTCAGGAAGCGCTCAAAGAGCAGATCGTAGGGAATGGGGTCCAGGTTGGTGATGCGCAGGGACCAGGCCACGATGGACCCGGCCGCCGAGCCACGGCCCGGCCCCACGGGAATGCGGTTGTCCTTGGCCCAGTTGATGAAGTCCTGGACAATGAGGAAATAGGCCGGAAAGCCCATTTCCTTGATCACGCCCAGCTCGTATTCCAGCCGGTCCCAATACTTTTGCTCGTCGATCTCGTAGGCCGCGTTGCGGATGCGCCGGGTCAGGCCCTCGCGGGCCATGCGCTCGAACTCCTCGTCGATGGACACCCCTTCGGGCAACTCGTAGGTCGGGAAGGAATAGTTGCCCAGCTCGATCTCCAGGTTGCACTTCTCGGCGATGCGCTGGGTGTTGGCGATGGCCTCGGGCGTGTCCTTGAAGGACGCCTCCATCTCCTCCGGCGTCTTGAAGTAGAGTTGGTCCGTTTCCATGCGCATGCGTTTTTCGTCATGGATGGTGGACTGGGTCTGGATGCAGAGCAGGGTGTCGTGGGCCTCGGCGTCCTCGCGGGTCAGGTAGTGGCAGTCGTTGGTGGCCACGAGCGGCAGGCCCGTGTGCTTGGCCGCCTTGATCAGCATCCGGTTGGCCTTGTTCTGCTCCTTGATGCCGTTGTCCTGAAGCTCCAGATAGAAATCGCCCGGAAAGATTTCCGCGTACTCGCGGGCCACGGCCTCGCCCGCCTCCTGCCCCTGCTTGAGCAGGGCCTGGCAGACCTCGCCGCCCAGGCAGGCCGAGGTGGCGATGAGCCCTTCGGAATATTGGCGCAAGAGGTCCTTGTCCACCCGGGGCTTGTAGTAGAAGCCGTCCATCCAGGCGGCGGACACGAGCTTGATCAGGTTCTTGTAGCCGCGCAGGTTTTTGGCCAGCAGCAGGAGGTGGTAGGCCCCGCTCTGGGCCGGGGTCTTGTCCTTGTGGCTGCCGGGGGCCACGTAGACCTCGCAGCCGATGATCGGCTTCAGGCCCATGGCCTTGGCTTCGGAATAGAAGGTCACGGCCCCGAACATGTTCCCGTGGTCCGTGATGGCCACGGCGGGCATGCCCAGGTCCTTGGCGCGCTGGAAAAGATCCTTGAGGCGGATGGCGCCGTCAAGGAGACTGTATTCGGTATGGACGTGCAGATGGATGAACTCGGACATGATTTGTCCACCATAGCCCAAGCGTGGGGGGAAGAAAACCGCTTCCCATATTTTGCTGGAGGGTGCGGAATTTCAGGCGAATTTCTGGAGCGGGGGGGCGGTTTCCGGCTCAGTCCTCTGCGCCGTTGTCCGGTTTCGTGGCCTGCTTGTAGAGCTCTTTCAGCGCAAGAAACAGCGTCTCGTGCGGTGTGCCCGGATTTGCTTCGGCAAAGGGGCGCATCAGCTCCAGGCCCTGTTTGAAACAGGCTGCGGCTGCGGGCTGATCGCCGGATCGAAGGAGAATGGAGCCTTGCGCGCCGAGACTTCTGGCAAGGTCTGGCCGGAAGCGTGCCGGGTTCTCGTCTGCCAGTTCGCGGTAGATATCCACGGCCTCCTGACTGGCCTTGAGCGCGCCCGGAGTGTCGCCGGATTCGGCAAGGCAGTTCGAGAGGTTGTTCAGGCTGCTGGCGAGGTCTGGTCGGAAGCGTGCCGGTTTTTCCACTGCCAGTTCGCGGCGGATGTCCACGGCTTCTTTACTGGCCTTGAGCGCGCCCGGAGTGTCGTCGGAATCGGCACGGCAAAGTGAGAGGTTGTTCAGGCTTTGGGCGAGGTCTGGCCGGAAGCGTGCCGGGTATGTCTCAGCCAGTTCGCTGCGGATGTCCACGGCCTCCTGAATGTCCATGAGCGCACCCGGATTGTCTACGGACTCGGCAAGGCGGAGTGAGAGGTTGATCAAGCTCCTGGCAAGGTCTGGTCGGAAACGCGCCGAGTCTTGCTTTGCCAGTTCGCGGCGGATGTCCACGGCTTCCTGAATGCTCTGGAGCGCGGCGTCGTGTTTACCGGACTCGGCAAGGCGGACGGAGAGGTTGTTCAGGCTGCTGGCGAGGTCCGGCCGGAAGCGTTCCGGGTCTTGCTTTGCCAGTTCGCGGTAGATGTCCACGGCCTCCTGAATGACTTTGAGCGCACCCTGGTTGTCGCCGGAAGCGGCAAGGCGGTTCGAGAGGTTGTTCAAGCTCCTGGCGAGGTCTGGCCGGAAGCGTTCCGGGTCTTGCTTTGCCAGTTCGCGGCGGATGTCCACGGCCTCCTGAATGGCCTTGAGTGCGCCCGGAGTGTCTCCGGAAGCGTCAAGGTGGATCGAGAGGTTGTTCAGCAGCGTGGCGCGTTCAGGATCGGGAAGGTTTCCTTGCAGCAGGCCTTTACAGATGACCGCGCCAAGCGGGGCGAGCGTGTGCGGGAGGGAGTTGTAGGCGAACGCCTTCAGCTTGCTGCACCGCTCCCCATTCCTCTCCACGGCCAGCCGCAGCCATTCCGACAGGGAATGCAAATGCTTCAGGCCGAGCACGAATCGGGCGTCGTAGTCCAGCCGGGCCAGGGTGTTGATGAATTCCTCGGGATCAACGGCAAGCCTGGCCCCGCCATCGGCCAGCTCCTGGGCGGCGTTCCCGGCATCGGAGAGCACCTTGACCACAAAGGCCGCGCCCACGATGTCCGGGGTCACAGCGGCAAAGCCGGGCACGCTGCTTTCTTCTTCCTGCCCGTCCGCATCCGGCTGCTTTTTGCCCAGCGCGATGTTCCGCAGCCAACCCGCCTGGGAAAGGTGTTTCCTGGTCCGCTTGTCCGTGGAAATGCCGATCCGTTCCTGCGCTTCCCTGTCGGCGCACAGGGCGTCCCAGGCCATGCCGCCCGCAATGGTCGCCACCGCGAACAGCCGGGGAAGCGCGTCCTCGTCCAGCCCCAGGTCCTTGGAGATGTTGCGCAGGCGCAGTATTTCCCGCCGGACCAGCAGGTCCACGATCTTCGGGCCGCTGAAGGAAAGCGTGTCGTCCTCCGGGGAGAGGGACGAGTGGACCCCTGCGGCCACGAGAAAGAGCGGGAGCCTGTGCAGGTCGCCCTGGTCCATCCAGGCCGCCACATGTTCCCTGCAGAAAGGCCGCAATTGCGAATCGCCGGAGACCAGCTCCAGATTGCCGATGCTCTCCTGGGCGGAATTGACGATCTCCAGTCCCTCGTCCGGCGTGAGCGGGGCGATGCCCGGCGCAAGCTCAATGGCCTGTTGATGCAGCAGGTTCGACGCGCCGCAGCAGTCCAGGCGTTCCAGCCATTCGCCGAGGGTGCTGCGGGTCAGGAGCAGCAGCCGGATTCTGGGAGCGCGGGCATCCAGCTCCGCCAGCTCCTTCAGGAGCAGGTGGACGCGTTCCAGATTGGCTTCCGGGGAGTCCACAAGCAGGAGCGTACCGCGTTCCCCCAGGCGGAATTTTGTCGGCAGGGTGCGTT
>JBFWMD010000038.1:0-31855 GCA_050251775.1 Desulfovibrio sp. | reverse complement strand
CGCGCCTCCCGTTCCTGACGCATCTGCGCTCCGAGCTGAATCAGATCCATGCGTGCTCCCTTTCTCCTGTCTGAAACGGGTTCACTTGTACTCAACGACGGCCCGTTCGCGTAAAGTCTCCATAAATTCCTCGAACAGCGCGTCAAATTTTTTCTTGCGCAGTTCCTCGTAAATGGCGTCGTGGGTCGCCTCGTCCATGGTTGCGACCGTCTGCCCTTCCCCCTCGTCCAGGACCTTGAGCAGCACGAACTGTCCGTCGGCCTCGAAGGGTTCGCTCATCTCGCCTTTTTCCACTCCCTCCAAGGCGTTGCGCCAGGTCTCAGCCAGATCGCTGAACGAGAACGTGCCGAGACTTCCTCCGGCTCCCACGGCCGGCCCAGTCGAATAGGTATCCGCGGCCTCGGCAAAGGACATGCCGCCCTTGATCTCCTCGACGATCTTGTCCATGACGCCCTTGTCCGCAGCCATGATCACACTGAGATCGACCTGACGCAGGGTCTCGCCCTCCTTGGCTCCGCTCTGCTTCTTGTATGCATCCATGATCTCCTGATCCGTGACCACAATGCGGCTGGAAACGTTGTTCTGGACCATGCGCCGCTTGACCATGTCCTCCTTGATCTGCTTGCGCAGTTCCTCCTCGGTCAGGTTGTTGCGGGTCAGGGATTGTTGGAATTGCTCCTCGTCCATGTGCTGCTCGCGCTTAAAATTCGCGATGTATGCATCAATGTCCGCGTCCTCGATGACGACGCCCTTGCGCGCGGATTCCTGGGCCATGATGGTCTCATCCACCATCTGCCCGAGGAGTTTGTCCTTGAGGTCCGCAAGTTGTTTCTGCATGTCAGGGTGTTGCAGCTTATCGCCGTATTGCTGCTTGATGCGCTTGTAAATGGTGCTCCAACGCTGGTCGAAATCGTAGCTTGTGATGATCTCACCGTTGACCACGGCCTTGATGGATTGAACCTCCGAGGCATGGGCGGTCAGCGGCATCAGCAGCAGGAGCAGGGCCAGCAACGGCCAGTTGCATTTCATAACGTTGTCGCCTCCCTTGGCTGGTCTTGCCGCCCACTGGCGGCGGTTGGTCAGGCGGAACTTCATGGCGAAATTTCCGGTTACTGGGCTTGGCCTTCCGTGGGAGCACCCTCTTCGTTTCCGTTTTCCTGCTCCAGAGGGGCTGCTTCCGATTCAAGAGGCGGCATATTTTCCTGAAGCTGGTCGGCTCCACTGTCCAGCCGCCCCACCCGGCTTTCCGGAAGAGCCGGGCTCTCCGAAACAGAGGCGGCCTTCTCCTCATCATGTTGCAGGAGGTGGCGGCTCACGCGAATGTCTGCGGAGGTCCAGGCGGACGACAACCAGGAGTCAAAAACCACCTTCATTTTGTAGTCCAGCAGGGCCTGTTCCACCAGAGGATAGGCCTGGGTGGGGTCGAGTTGCCTGTCAGGCAGGCGCTCCAAGAGCACCAGTGCCTCGTAGCCGAACTTCTCTTCCATGATCGGGCTGGACTCACCCTGAGGAAGTTCCTGGAGGGCTTCGGTCCAGGAGGTCGAAAGCTGCCCCTTCCGGACTGTGATTTCATGCACGGCCACGTTCTCGCTCTTCATGGACTCCGGAGTCTTGTTTTCCCGGAACGCTTTCAGCGCCTCGGCCAGAGGCTGTCGGCCTGAAGAGCGCACCACGAGCAGACGCAGGGTTTCCGGAATCTGAAAGTCCGTGACGTGCTCCCGGTAATAGACCTCTGCCTCCTGATAGTCGATCTTGATCTGCGGTCGCAGCACCAGCCGCTGGAACTTCTGCAGGGCTTTGTGGTAGCGCAGCCGCTCGCGCCAGGCGGTCAGATCAATGTACTCCTCGACCAGAACCTGGTTGAAGGTATCATCCGGGTAGTCGGCCCGCACCTGACGCTCCTCTTCCTCAACTTCCTCGTCCGTGACGCCCAGGCCGCGCGATTCCAACTCCTGGGAGATCAGCTCCAGCACGATCAAGTCCCCGAGAATCTGGCCGTACTCCTCCCGCAGGACCTCCACCGTGGGCACAAAATCCCCGGTTCCGTCCATGTGCAGCAGGTCGTGCTGGAACTCCAGTTGCGAAAGAAAAATGGGTTTTCCGTTCACACGGGCGACAATGCCCATGTCGTCCACCTCGGTGGAGCAGGCCACAAGGGCCAGGGCGGCAAGGCAGGTCCACAAGAGCAGGCTGGCGATTCTCATTCGGCTTCCGTCCATTATGCTTCCGGTTCCGGCGGCTCCGCCGCCAGGGATTCCAGTTCATTGCCAAGATATTCCAGCCCGTGTGACGTATCAAGCGTCTCGGGCCAGCGCAGCTCCAGCCTTCCGGGCGGGAGCAGCCGCGCGGCGCCGCCATGGGCTTCCACCCAGTCGATGAGCCGCTCCGGGGAAAGCACCCTGACATCCTTTCCCCAGGAAAGCACGGCACGCCCCGAAAAGAGTTCGGCCCGTTCGACCTGAAGCCGCGCCAGGACCTCCTTCAGGGCAAGCACCGCCAGAAAGTTGACCAATTCCGGAGGGAGCGGACCGAACCGGTCGCGCAATTCCGCCTCGATCTCCTTGCGGGCCATTTCTCCCGAAGCCGAGGACAACGCCCGGTAATATCCGAGACGTTCCTTGGAATCCGGCACATATTCCCCGGGGATGTGCGCACGAAACACGAAGCTCAGTTCCGGTTCGGTCCGGGCGGGCAAGGTTTCCCCGCGCACCTTGCGAACCTCTTCCTCAAGCATTTCCAGGAAAAGGTCCAGGCCCACCTTGGCGATGTTGCCCGACTGGACTTCTCCGAGAATATTCCCCGCTCCGCGCAAGCGCAAGTCCTCCATGGCCACTTTGAAACCCGCACCCAGATAATCCATATCCAGGATGATGCGCAACCTCCGGCGGGAGGTCTCGGGCAGGGATTCCAGGGAGGAGACCACAAAATAGGCATAAGCCTGGCGCTCGCTGCGGCCCACCCGACCCCGGAGCTGGTAGAGCTGGCCCAGTCCGAACATCTGCGCCTGGTCCACGATGAGCGTATTCACATTGGGGAAGTCCAGCCCGGATTCGATGATCGCCGTGGCCACGAGCACGTCCAGTTCCTTGTGCCAGAAGCGGTGCATGGTCTCTTCGAGATTGCGCTCGGGCATCTGGCCGTGGGCCATGCCGATGCGCGCCTCGGGCGCGAGCTTTTGCACGTAGTCCACCACCTGTTCCAGCCCCTGCACGCGGTTGTGGACCCAGAAGACCTGCCCTCCGCGCTCCAGCTCCCGTTTGAGCGCGCCCGCGAGCATGGCTTCGTCGCGCTCCACCAGGGCCGTTTCCACGGGCTTGCGGTCCAGGGGCGGGGTCTCGATGACCGAAAGGCCGCGCAGCCCGGACAGGGAAAGCTGCAAGGTGCGCGGAATGGGCGTGGCCGTGAGGGTCAGCACATCGATGTGCTTGCGGTAATGCTTGAGCCGTTCCTTGTGCTTGACACCGAAACGTTGCTCCTCGTCCAGGATCATCAACCCCAGCTTGGGCAGCTCCACGTCCTTGGAGAGCATGCGGTGTGTGCCGATGAGCACGTCCACCTCGCCCCGCGCCGCAGCCGCCACCACGGTCTTCTGCCGTTTGGGAGGCACGAATCGCGAAAGCAGGCCCACATGCACGCCAAAGGGGTCCATGCGGGCGAGAAAGGTCTGGTAATGCTGCTCCGCCAGCACCGTGGTGGGACAAAGCAGGGCCACCTGCCGCCCCTCCAGCACAGTGCGGAACGCGGCACGCAGGGCCACCTCGGTCTTGCCGAAGCCCACGTCGCCGCAGACCAGCCGGTCCATGGGTTCAGGCCGCTCCATGTCCGCGAAGACCTCGCGCACGGCCTTGTCCTGGTCCGGGGTGGCGTCAAACCCGAACCCGGACTCGAACTCATGATACATCTCGCCAAGCTCGCCGTAGGCATAGCCCTTGGTCACGCGGCGGATGGCATACATCTCCACGAGATCCTGGGCGATTTTCTCCAGAATCTTGCGCACCCGGGCCGTGGTTTTGGACCAACGGGAACCGCCCAGGCGATCCAGAGCATGCGCGCCGCCCTCCGGTCCCTTGAAGCGCTGCACCAGTTTGATGCGGTCCACGGGCAGATAGAGCTTGTCGTCGGCGTCAAACAGCAGCAGCAGGTAGTCGTTCTCCACATCCCCGACCGACATGTGCAGGAGTCCGCCAAACCGCGCCAAACCGTAGTCGCGATGCACCAGCAGGTCGCCTTCGAGCAGGTCGTCGTAGCGCTCCAGGCCCTGGAATTTCTTGCCCGAAGCATGGACGCGCGTCTCGCCGCGGGGCTGGAGCACGTCCTCCCCGAGCACGCGCATATCCAGCCAGGGCAGATCGAACCCTTTGGAAAGACTGGAAACCAGGGCGAACAACCCGCGCCGGTCCGGAGCGTACTCCAGACCCATGGTCAGATTCTCGCCTTCCACAAGGCTCATAAATTTCGCGCGCGAACGTTCGGTGCGGAAGCAGAGCAAAGTCTGGCCGTCCTGGCGGTTCCACTCGCGCAGTCCGGCCACCAAGGCCGCCCAGGGCCGCTGGGTCTGGTCCGGACGCCAGAACAGGTCCGCGAATTCGGAATAGCGCGTTTCCGCCAGATCCAGGCCGCTCTTTTCCACGCCGAGGGTCAGGTCCTCGAAGACGAGCTGACGCCTCCCGATCCAGGCGTTGCGGGCCGCGTCACTGCCCCGGCAGAGTGCGTCCAGGGGCCAGCGCCGGTTTTCCTCGCGCTTCTGGCGCTCCACAAAATCGCGCCAGGCCTCTTCCGCGTCCTCGACGCGCTGGCGCAGATTCTCGGCGGAACTAAGCACGCAGACCGCGTCCGGCGGAAAGAACGCCTCCAGCGGATCCGCCTCCCGGTCATACATGCCCGGCAAAAACCAGGGTTCGGCATTCTCCAGCCGAATTCCCAGATGTTGTTCCGTATCGGCGGAAATTTCGCCCGTGCGTCGCAGTTCGGCCCAGCGCGCCCTGGCCCGCTCCGGGCGATCCCCGCTCAGCGGCGCAGGCGTCACCGGCAGCAGCGTGATCTCCTTGAGTTCCTGGCGGGAGCGCTGCGACGCCAGGTCAAACATCCGGATCTGCTCCAGGTTGTCGCCGAAAAACTCCAGACGCAGGGGCTGGGCATAGCCCGGCGCGCAGATGTCGAAAATATCGCCGCGCATGGCCACCTCGCCCGGCTCGGCCACGACCTTGCGCCGTCGGTAGCCCCATTCCACGGCCTGGTCCAGGAGCATTTCCGGAGAAAGCTCCTCCCCCGCCGCCAGGGTCAAAAAACTGCTGCGCACCGTTTCCACCGAGGGCCAGAACGGCACGAGGTTGTCCGCCGTGAGCAGCACGCCCTTGGGCTTTGAACCATGCACGAGTCCGTGCAGCGCGGCCATGCGCGCCCCCCAGGCCTGGGCGTCAGGCTGTCCGGGCCGCTGCGTGCCGAACTCGACCCACGGCCGGTCCCAGACGGGCTGGTCGTCGTCAAAACCAGAGAGCAACCTCAGAAGTGCCGAGATTTCGCGAAATTCGGCGGCGCCCGGAGCGATCAAGGCCACATTGCGCCCGGCGCGCAACAGCGCGTCCGCAGCCACAGCCTGGCTCGCCGGCCCACTCTTGAAGACCCGCAGGTGCTCACCCCGGTCGTTTATGAAATCCGCCAGAAGGCGCGGAAGATTGTATCTGTTCATGAATAATCGTTCCGCATTGCGGCGGCGGTGAAACGTTCCCTGCCGAAATTCCGGCCTGTGGCGCAGCCTTGTCGAACAGTCCGGCGACCGGGTAACCCCGGAGGGACGCACGGAAGAAACGCGGGAGGCGGATTCGCGAAGAGACGGAACCAGGCCTTGATTCAACGAAAAAAGGCCGCCCGCCGCCCTGCCGGACGGGGAACGGCGCTGCCCCGCGTGACGCGCCCGTTCAACCGACCTTGGTCAGTGCATCCTTTTCCTGGCCGGAAAGCAACCGGTCCAGGTCGAGCATGATCAGCAGCCGGTCGTCCAGCTTGCCAACGCCGTCAATATAGTCCGATTCCAGGCCGGAAACAACGGCGGGCGGGGCCTCGATGGTTCCGGCGGGAATCCGGAGCACCTCGGAAACCGAATCGACCATGAAGCCGACGATGATCACGCCGGTTTCAATGACGATGATCCGGTTGTGCTTGTCGCCGTCGCGCGGGGCCATACCAAAGCGCCTGCGCAGGTCCACGATGGGAATGACCTTGCCGCGCAGGTTGATGACTCCTTCGACGAAATCGGGTGCCTTGGGCACTTTGGTGATGGCCATGGTCCGAATGATTTCCTGGACGGCGAGGATGTCCACGCCGAACTCCTCTTCGCCGATGCGAAAGGTCACAAGCTGGATGAGTTCATCGTCCTGTCGGACCTGATAGTCTTCCATGCCCTGTCGTTCCTTGAAAAACCGTTTCTGAACCGTGGCTTCGCCAGAATCCGATCAATGGCAATATGCCGCCTGTTTGTCAACCGCGCGGGGTTCAATCGACGCGCATGCCCTGGATGACCCGCCGCAGGTCCTCGGCCAGACGCGACAGTCGCTCAATGGCCTGCCGCGCATCCTGCACATGCAGGGTGGTCTCGTCGCAGACTCCGTCGATGCCGCTGACGGACCGGCTGATCTCTTCACTGGTGGCGGCCTGCTGTTCCGCGGCCGTGGCAATGGCCCGAATCTGGTTGGAGTTGCTTTCAATGGCCTCCACAATGCCCCGCAGCGCCTCACCCGCCAGGGAGGCCTGTTCCGTGGAGGAACGCACCGCTTCCACTGCTTCATCCGTGGCGCTGACGCTCTGTTCCGTACTTTTTTGGATGCTGAGGATGGCCCGGCCCACCTGTTTGGTGGCGTCCATGGTTTTTTCGGCCAGCTTGCGCACCTCATCGGCCACCACGGCGAATCCCCGTCCGGCGTCTCCGGCCCGCGCCGCCTCAATGGCCGCGTTCAGAGCCAGAAGGTTGGTCTGGTCCGCGATGTCCTCAATGACGCTCATGACCGTACCGATGCCGCCCGCCTCCTCGTCCAGGGCACGCATGGCCGTGCGCAGGGTCTCGGCGTGTCCCTGGACCGCGCGGATGGCCGCGATGACGTTGTCCACGGTGCGTTCGCCCTGCTCGGCCTTGATGATGGCCTCCTGCGCCTCGCGGGCGGCCTGCCCCGCGTTGCGGGCGACCTCGGAAACCGAGGCGTTCATCTCCTCCATGGCGGTCACGGTCTCCACGGTGCGGCTCTTCTGGTTGGACGATCCCCTGGCCACGTCCTCGATCTGGCTTTCCAGACGGGAGGCCGCCTCGGCCACGTCGTCCGCGATCTCCTCGGCTCCGGCGGCCACCGCGCTCATGGTCTCGACCTGGGTACGCACCTGCTGCTCGTTTTCCTTCACGGCGGTGAGGTCCGTCACCAGGGTGAAAGAGCCCATCAAGGCGCCCTCAAGATCATAGAGCGGCGCGGCATCGAGCCGCACGAACCGCCGTGCGCCCCGGTCGGTCTCCAGCTCCCGCTCGTGGTTGACCACTGCGGCCCGCTCGGCCTGAACCCGTTCGGCGAGCACCTCGCCTTCCACGCCCATGTAGAAAAAATCCTTGATGTACCGCCCCAAAAATCCGTTGACCCCGCCCTCGCGCTCCAGAAGATCGAGCATGGCCTGGTTCACAAAGGTCAGGCGGAAGTCGGTATCGACCACAAAGCAGGGGGAGGTCAGTCCGTCCAGCAGTCCCTGGGCGAACCCGAACCGCTTGAGCGTTGCCAGCATGGCCTGGATGTCCTGGGCGAGTTCGCCCAGCTCGCCGCTGAAGCGCGCGTCCAGGGTCGCACTGAAGTCCTCCTGGGCAATGCTCCGGGTAAAGACCCGAATCCGGGCAATGGGCCGAACCACGCTGCGCCCGATCAGGGCCACCAGCCCGAAAGCCAGGAGCAGCGCTCCGCCGCAAGTGCCCACGATGATCCAGAGCGTGGCCCGATGATCAGCCAGACGGCGCTGGAGCAACGCGTCCAGCTCGGTGGAAGTGATTTCCGACAGCTCCCTGGCCGTGCGCCGAAGCTGAAGAGCCGATTGATAAAAAAGCGGAGGCTTGACCAGGCTCCCACGCGCGGAATCCGCAAGCATGTTCACGTATTCGAGGAAATCCCGCGCCGAGGCCTCGTAACGGCGCAGCAGGGGATTCAGGTTTTCCTGGAGACTCGGGCTAACTCCATAATAGAACGCGTCCTCCTCCAGGGCGGTGCGTCCGGCCGCGATCACGTCGGCGTAGCCCACGCGGCGCAGCTCCGCTCCGAGCAGCAGGAACTGCTGCCGGGCCATTTCAGAGACCTCGCCGGCTTCCTGCGACGTGGCATAGTACGAGATGATCTCGGAGATGAGCGCCTGGGTCCGGGGCAAAAGGTCCAGCACCTCGCGCACCAGGGCCGTTGAATCCTGGTCCGGGTCCAGGCCGAGGTTGGACGTGCCACCCACCAGTTCGATGAGTCCGATGAAGTCGCTGATCAGAGCGGCGTGTCTGCCCTCGAAGTCGCCGCGCCCGCCCCCTTTCCATTGCTTGAGCTGTTGCCAGCGCTGTTCAAGCTGGTCCGCGGCGAGCCGCTGGCGTCCCCGCCGCTCCAGCCCGTCCGGGTCGAGCTCCAGCGCCAGGGCGGAAGTCTCGTGGAGCGTGGCCAGTTCCTCGAAACGCGCGTCCATGCTCTTTTCCAGAGCCCGGGGCTTGTCTTCGCCCACAGTGCCGTCAAAGAATTGGGCAACCAGCCGCTCGTGCTCCGCCACCTGCTGGAGCAACGAGGACAGCGGGCGGATATAGGCGTTGCCCCGCATTTCCAGGCGCGTCAGGCTGATATTCCCATAGCTGACGCTGAAGACGAAATAGAAGAGCAACGCGATGGGCAGCACGAAGACCAGGCTGGACACGGTCAGCTTCGCCGTGATGCTCAGCCCCCGGAAAATGGAAAAAAACGAACGCCCGGACATGAACTCCCCCTTGCTCCGAACGGTCCGGCCCCTGCGGACCGTCGCGAATAAATAACGCAACGTTTCTGCCGTTATTACAAATTGTAAAGAATGACAATGACCTCGCTCAACACTCGATTCCGGCCCAAAATTGACGCCACGAATCAAAACGTCTACGGTGCGTCGAAATTTCGTCTTGACGGCCCAGCATCCTACACCTTTTATCTCCGCGAGGAGCCATGGCGCGCTATACTTTGTTGCCTGACGACATCTCGCTCGAAGAGCAGATCAAAACCCTGGCCGACGACGAACTTCTGGATTTCTGGGAGGAAACCCAGCAGCTCGCGCGACTTTCGGGAAGCGGCGAGCCGCCCGAGAATCTGGAATACGGCCCGGAATTCGAGCGCCTGATCCTGCTGGAGCTGCAAATGCGCTCCTGCCGCCGGGTCGGAGCGGCAAAATAGCTCCGAAACCCGCAACGACAAAGGCCCCGCAAACGCGGGGCCTTTGTCGTTTAGGGAGTTCACCGGAATGCTCAGGCATTGATCGGATTACGCCCGATGCTGAAATAGGCGAAGCCGTTCTGGCCCATGAACTCCGGAGAGTAGAGGTTCCGGCCATCAAAGAGCAGCGGCGCGGAAAGGGCCTTGCGGATGCGCTCGAAGTCCGGGTTGCGGAACTGGTTCCAGTCCGTGACCACGGCCAGGGCGTCGGCTCCGTCCAGGGCCTGGTACTGGCTCTCCACGATCTCCACCAGCGCATTGCCCTGAAGCGCCTGGGAGGCCCGCTCTCCGGCCACGGGATCATACGCCCGGACGCGCATGCCCCTGGCGGTCAGCACGCGGATCACCTCCAGGGCAGGAGCCTCGCGGATGTCGTCGGTATTGGCCTTGAAGGCGATGCCCCACAAGGCCAGTGTCTTGCCCGCCACGCCGCCTTGCGGGGCGAAATAGGCCTCGATCTTTTCGGCGATCACGAGTTTCTGGCGGTTGTTGACCTCGTCCACGGCCGCGATGAGGCTGGGCTCAAAGCCGTTGTCCCGGGCCGTGTCGATGAGCGCCTTGACATCCTTGGGGAAGCAGGATCCGCCGTAGCCCACGCCGGGGTAGATGAAATGGTAGCCGATGCGGTGGTCCGAGCCGATGCCCAGACGCACCTCGCTGACATCCGCGCCCACGCGCTCGCAGATGCCGGACATTTCGTTGATGAAGCTGATCTTGGTGGCCAGCATGCAGTTGGCCGCGTACTTGGTCATCTCCGCGCTGCGGGTTTTCATGATGATGAGCTTTTCGCGGGAGCGGGCAAAGGGCGAATAGAGCGCCTTGAGCAGTTCGGCGGTGCGCACGTTCTCCGTGCCCACGATGACCCGGTCGGGCTTCATGAAGTCCGTGACCGCGTCGCCCTCCTTGAGGAACTCGGGGTTGGAGACCACGTCGAACTCCAGCCCCACGCCGCGCGCCTCCAGTTCCTTATGGATAATCCCGCGCACCCGGTCCGCCGTGCCCACAGGAACCGTGGACTTGTCCACCACGATCTTGTAGTCGGTCATACGCTGGCCGATCTCGGAAGCCACGGCGTCCACATAGCAGAGGTCGCAGGAGCCGTCCGGCCGCGAGGGCGTGCCCACGGTGATGAACACGAAGAGAGCGCTCTCCAGTCCTTCGCCGAGGTCGGTGGTGAAGGAAAGCCGTCCCTCGCTCACGTTGCGCCGGACCAGTTCCTCCAGGCCGGGCTCGAAGATGTGGACCTTGCCGGAGCGCAACGTCTCCACGACCTCGGGATTCACATCCACGCAGACCACGTCGTTGCCCATTTCCGCGAAACAGGCCGCGCTCACGAGGCCCACGTATCCGGTTCCCACGATACAAACATTCATCGGATTGGATTCTCCATCTCTTCGGGTTGCTTCTCGAATGCCAGGGCCTAGGCAAAATACGGTTTGAGGAAAAAGTCAAGGTCGGGAACGTCCCCATGAATCCTTTTCCGCCCCGCAAACGCGGCCTTCGCAGACCGGGGCGTCGGGCCAGCCTTGCAATGCATGGCGAACAGGCGTAGAAATTTTCCCTTCGAAAATCACCCCGGAGGACCGCCATGCCCGTACTCTGTGTCAATATCGACCACGTCGCCACGCTCCGCAACGCCCGCATGGGCATCGAGCCCGAACCCGTCACGGCCGCGGCCATCTGCGAGCTGGCCGGCGCCGACGGCATCATCGTGCATCTGCGCGAAGACCGCCGCCACATCCGCGCCCGCGACGTGCGTATGCTGCGCGAGACGCTGAACACACGGCTGCACCAGGAAATGGCCGCCACCGGGGAAATGCAAGGCAACGCCCTGGAAACCCGGCCGGACATGGTCTGCCTTGTGCCGGAAAAACGCCAGGAACTGACCACCGAGGGCGGACTGAACTGCGTAGGCCGCGAACAGGAGCTGGCCGACTATCTCGCGCCCCTGCACAAAGCGGGAATCCGCTCCAGCCTGTTCGTGGACGCCGACCCGGCCCAGATCGAAGCGGCCCGCGCCATCGGCACGGAATTCATCGAAATCCACACCGGACATTACGCCGACGCCAAAACCCACCCGGAGCGCCGTGCCGAGCTGGACAAAATCCTCACGGGCATTGAAATGGCCCAGGACCTGGGGCTGAAGGTCAACCTCGGCCACGGCCTGAACTACACCAACACCCCGGCCTTTGCCAACGTCTCGGGCATCTACGAATATTCCATCGGCCACGCCATCATGGCCCGGGCCATTTTCGTGGGTCTGGACACCGCTGTCCGGGACATGGCCGCCATGGTGGCCTCCTTCGACGACTGAGGAATCCGGCATGGTGCGCGGCCTCGGCATCGACCTCGTGGAACTGGACCGTATCCGCGCCTCCTTCGAGCGCTTCGGCGAACGCTTCGTGGAGAAAATCCTCACCCCCCGGGAGGCGGAACGCATCCGGGGCCGCAAGGACCCCGTGCCCTATCTCGCGGCCCTGTTCGCGGGCAAAGAGGCCGCGGTCAAGGCTCTCGGCACGGGTTTCGCCCAGGGCGTGACCCTGCACGGCGTGGAAATCCTGCACCTGCCCTCGGGCAAGCCCGAGTTGCACTTGCACGGACGCGCCCTTGAGGTGGCGCGGGAACTTGGTGTAATCTCCATGCACGTCTCCCTGACCCATGCGCGCGACACCGCCGGAGCCGTGGTCGTGCTCGAAGGCTGAGACCGCCCCACCCGAACCAAGGAGCCCCCATGTTCGAGCCACTGCCCACCCCCGGTGAAATGGCCCGTTGGGATCGCGCCGCCATCGAAGGCGTGGGCATTCGAGGAGAAATCCTCATGGAGAACGCGGGCCGGGAAGCCCTGGCCGTGCTCCGCAAGGCCCAAGCCCCCCTGGAGGACCGCCGGGTGCTGCTCCTGGCCGGACCGGGCAACAACGGCGGCGACGCCTTTGTGCTCGCCCGCCACCTGCACAACCTGGGCGCGGACGTGCTCCTGCTGCACTCCCGGCCCCGCCGCGACTATCGCGGCCACGCGGGCTACCACCTGCGTCTGGCCGTGCGCACGGGCGTGCCGCTGAAGCGGCTGACCCGCCTGTCCCTGTCCCGTTTCCGCGACCCGGAGCAACTCCCGGACATTCTGGTGGACGGCCTGCTCGGCACGGGATTCTCGGGTGAACTGCGGCCCGACTTCCAGTTCCACATCCAGGAAGCCAACAAAATTGGGGTATCGGCCTTTGTGCTGGCCCTGGATATCCCCTCGGGCCTGAACGGCGAGACAGGCGTCCCCCAACCCGTGGCCATCCGCGCCGACGCCACCGCCACCTTCGGCGCGGTCAAGCTCGGTCTGGCCCTGCCCGAAGCCGCCCCGTTCACCGGCGAGGTTGTATACTGCGACATCGGCATTCCCCGCGCCTGCATCCAGACCGCGCCCCCAAGGCATTACCGCATCACCCCGGAGATCATGGACCTCGTGCCCGAGCCGCGCCCGGAAATGCACAAGGGCCAGGCGGGCCGCCTGCTGGTCATCGGGGGCAGCCCCGGTCTGACCGGCGCGCCCCACCTCGCGGCTTTGGGCGCCCTGCGCGGAGGCTGCGGGCTGGTGACCCTGGCCGCGCCGGCGGACCTCTGTGCCGAGGCCAAGGCCGGTCGCCCCGAGATCATGACCCTGCCCCTGGGCACTGGCCAGCGCTGGACCCCGGCCATGGCCGAGGAACTGGCCGCGCTGCTGGCTTCGGAGCCGGAGCGCTTCACCGCCGTGGCTCTGGGACCGGGACTGGGGCGGGACCAGGGTGCGCGCGCTTTCCTGCGCAGCCTGGGTCCGCGCCTGCTCCCCCCCCTGGTCTGCGATGCGGACGCCCTGTTCCACCTGGCCGACGCACCGGCAATCCTGCCCGAAGGCGCGGTGATCACCCCGCACCCCGGCGAGGCCGCGCGACTGCTCGGCAAGACCAGCGGCGAAATCCAGTCCGCGCGCCTGGAATCGGCCCGGCTCCTGGCCCGCAACCACGAAGCCGTGGCCGTGCTCAAGGGCGCGCAAAGTCTCGTGGCCGACCCGGAAGGCAATCTCCACCTCTGCCCCATTTCCGCGCCCGCCCTGGCCGTGGCCGGTTCCGGCGACGTGCTCACCGGACTGATCGGCTCCCTGCTCGCCCGGGGCATTTCCCCGTTGCGCGCGGCCTGCCTGGGTGTATACTGGCACGGACTGGCCGGTTTGCTGCTCGGCGAATCTTTTCCCGGACGCGGCTGCCTTGCCGGCGAAATCGCCGATGCCCTGCCCCGCGTTCCCCACCTCGACCACAAGGAGTTCCCATGCTGACCGCCAAGGATATCATGACCACCAATGCACTGACCCTTCGCCCCGATTCGGACGTCAGCGAAGCCGTCCGTCTGATGCTGGAAAACAAGATCAACGGCCTGCCCGTAGTGGACGACCAGGACCACCTCGTGGGCGTGATCTGCCAGAGCGACCTCATTGCCCAGCAGAAGAAGATCGCCCTGCCCTCCTTTTTCACTCTGCTCGACGGCTTCTTCCCCATTTCGGCCTCGGAGCAGCTCGACAAGGAAGTCAGCAAGATGACCGCCCTGACCGTGGAAAAGGCCATGACCCGGGAACCGGTTTCCGTGAACGCGGACACCCCCCTGGACGAAATCGCCACACTGATGGTCGAGAAGAAGCTCTACACCCTGCCCGTGCTGAACAAGGGCCGGCTCGTGGGCGTGGTGGGCAAGGAAGACGTGCTCCGCACGCTCTTCTGATCCGGACCGCCTTGTTGACCATGACGCTGTTCGTTGAACTGGAGGGCCTTGCCTCCACTCTTGCGTTCGGCCGCAAGCTGGCCGCCGCCTTTGCCGCAGAGGCCCGCCCACCCGCGCTGCTGCTCACGGGCGGCCTCGGCGCGGGCAAAACCACGCTGGTGCGCGCCCTGGTGGAAAGCCTGCCCGGAGCTGCCCAGGCCGAGGTCACCAGCCCCAGCTTCAACATCGTGAACATCTACCCCACCACGCCGCCCGTGGCCCACTTCGACCTATACCGACTGGCGGAAGGCTGCTCCGACGACGACATTTTTGAGCTGCTGGAATCGGAAACAACCTGGAACGTGGTGGAATGGGCCGACCGGCTGGCCCCGGAAGACGAGCCGCCGCGCGCCCTGCGCATCGCGCTCCGCCCTTCGGGCACTGGACGAACGGCGCAAATACAGGCAAAGGAAAAGGCGGACGAGGGAACCCTCCGCTCCATCCTCGAAGTAAAAGAAGGATAGAATATGAGCTTAGTGGTACAGAAGTTCGGCGGAACCTCCGTTGCCAACCTGGAATGCATGCGGCAGGTTCTGGCCAAGGTCAAACGCCCGCTTTCCAAGGGGGACAAGGTCGTGGTGGTGCTTTCGGCCATGTCCGGCGAAACCAACCGCCTCCTGGCCCTGTCCAAGGAGTGGGCCGCCAGCCCGGACGCGGCCGAAGTGGACAGCCTGGTCTCCACAGGCGAGCAGGTCTCGGTCGCGCTCTTTGCCATTCTCTTGAAGTCCCAGGGCATCCGCGCGCGCTCCGTGCTCGGATTTCAGATTCCCATCCGTACCAACTGCGCCTTTGGCAAGGCCCGGATCATGGACATCGACGGCGAGAAACTCCGGGAAATGCTCGCGGACCTCGACGTGCTCGTGGTGGCGGGATTCCAGGGCTGCGATGAGGAAAACCGCATCACCACCCTGGGACGCGGCGGCTCGGACACCTCCGCCGTGGCCCTGGCGGCCGCGCTCAAAGCCGATGTCTGCGAAATCTACACCGACGTTCCGGGCGTGTTCACCACGGACCCGAACATCTGTTCCACCGCGCGCAAGATCGACCGCGTCGCCTACGACGAGATGCTGGAAATGGCCAGCATGGGCGCCAAGGTACTCCAGATCCGCTCCGTGGAATTCGCCAAGAAGTACAACGTCGTCGTTCACGTCCGGTCCACGTTCTGTGACGAACCGGGAACCATTGTCTGTCAGGAGGATCAAATGGAAGCCGTGCTCGTATCCGGTATCGCCTACGACAAGGACCAGGCCCGCATCACCCTGGTGCATGTGGAGGACCGCCCCGGCGTCTCCGCCGAGGTTTTTTCCGCCATCGCGGACAAGAAAATCCTTGTGGACATGATCGTCCAGAACCCGAGCAAGGACGGCAAGACCGACCTGACCTTCACCGTGCCCCGGGCCGACCTGGACCAGACCCTGCGCATTCTCGAAGGCCTCAAATATGAAGTGGGCTTCAAGGAACTGCGCTACGACAAGCACGCCGCCAAGGTTTCGGCCATCGGCGTGGGCATGCGCAACCACTCGGGCGTGGCCTCCAAGGCCTTCCGCGCCCTGGCTGCGGAGGGCATCAACATCCTGATGATCTCCACCTCCGAGATCAAGGTCACCTGCCTGATCGAGGAAAAATATACGGAACTGGCTGTGCGCACCATGCACAAGGCCTTTGGCCTGGACTCCGAAGCCAATGCGAAAAGCTGCATGAGCGCATGAACAAAGTCAGAATCTACGATACGACCCTGCGCGACGGGACGCAGGCCGAGGAGCTCAACCTGACCACCGAGGACAAAATCCTGGTGGCCCGGAAGCTCGACGAACTCGGCCTGCACTACATCGAGGGCGGCTGGCCCGGCTCCAATCCCACGGACAGGAGCTTCTTCAAGGAAATCCGCAAGGAACGTTTCCACACGGCGCGCATCGCCGCCTTCGGCAGCACGCACTATCCCCGGACCACGGCGGAAAAGGACCCCAACCTCGCGGCCCTGCTCGAAGCCGAGACCCCGGTGCTGACCATCTTCGGCAAGACCTGGGACCTGCATGCGGAAACCGCCCTCGGCGTCAGCCTGGAGCGCAACCTCGAGCTGATCCGCGACAGCCTTGCCCATCTCCGGCCCCATGTGGACGAACTGTTCTTCGACGCCGAGCATTTCTTCGACGGCTTCAAGGCCAATCCGGCCTTCACCCTGGACTGCCTGCGCGCCGCCCATGAGGCCGGAGCCGACGTGCTCGTGCTCTGCGACACCAACGGCGGAACCCTGACCCACGAACTCGCGGCCATCATGACCGAGGTGCGCGCGGCTCTGCCGGACGCCAAACTCGGCATCCACCCGCACAACGATTCGGAACTGGCCGTGGCCAACGCACTGGAAGGCGTGCGCCAGGGCGCGGTCCAGGTCCAGGGAACCGTCAACGGCTACGGCGAACGTTGCGGCAACGCCAACCTCTGCTCCATCATCCCCAACCTGGAACTGAAAATGGGCATGGAGTGCATCGGCCCGGAGCGACTGACCCTGCTGCGCGAAACCTCCAACTATGTGGCCGAGGTCGCCAACCTGCGCCCCTTCCTGCGCCAGCCCTTTGTGGGCAGCTCCGCCTTTGCGCACAAGGGCGGCATCCACGTTTCTGCCGTGTTGAAAAACTCCACGACCTACGAGCACATCCCGCCCGAGACCGTGGGCAACCACCAGCGCGTGCTGCTCTCGGATCTGGCGGGCAAGTCAAACATCATCTTCAAGGCCCGGCAGTACGGCTACGAGCTGGACAAGAACGACCCGCGCCTGGGCGCGCTGCTCGGCTGCATCAAGGAACGCGAGGCCATCGGCTTCGAATATTCCGTGGCCGACGCCAGCTTCGAGCTGCTGCTGCGCGAATTCCTCGGCGATTCCAAGGACTATTTCACCTTCCACAACTTCTTTGTGGTGGACTCCAAGCGCGAGGAGGACAACCAGCCCCTTTCCGAGGCCACGGTCATCGTCTCGGTCCAGGGCCAGAAAGAACACACCGCCGCCTCGGGCAACGGCCCGGTCAACGCCCTGGACGGCGCGGTACGCAAGGCCCTGGAACGCTTCTACCCGCGCCTCAAGGAAGTCCGCCTCAAGGACTTCAAGGTCCGCGTGGTCTCCGGCATCATCCGCGACACCGGCGGCACGGGTTCCTTTGTCCGCGTACTCATCGAATCCAGCGACCGCAAAAACCGCTGGACCACGGTGGGCGTCTCCCACAACATCATCGAGGCCTCCTGGCAGGCCGTGGTGGACTCCATCGTCTACAAGCTCTACCTTGACGAGCGCGAAGCCGCCAAAAACGCCGGCGACGCGGGCATTCCCTGACCCCGGCATCGCCGGAATCGAGAGCTCTGCGAAATGATCACCCGCCTGACTCTGCTCTGCGACAATGACGCCGCGCCCGGCCTCGGCTCGGAATGGGGCTGGAGCGTGGCGCTAGAGACCGATACGGATGCGCTCTGGCTCTGGGACACAGGCAACAGCGATCTGTTTCTGGAAAACGCCGCCCTGCTCGACATCGATCCGGTCCGGGCCGAAGGGCTGGCCCTTTCCCACGGCCACTACGACCACACCGGCGGCCTCCAGGCCTTGCTCGCCGCGGGCTTCTCGGGGCGCATCCTGGCCCACCCCCATGCGGGAGCGGTCCGCTACAACATCGAAAAGTCCACGCTGAAGTCCATCGGTCCGCCCGTTCCCCTGCCCGCCTTCGAGGCTGTCCAGGGCGAACGGGAACTCGCGCCCGGCCTGCGGATGTTCACGGACATTCCCCGGCGGCCCGGCCTGTTCCAGGCGGTGCGCGGGTTCAGCTACGATCCGGAAGGCAAACATCTGGACTTGGTTCCGGACGACGCCTTCCTGCTGCTGGAAACGCCGCAGAGACCGGTGCTTCTGCTGGGCTGCTGCCATTCCGGCCTGGAAAACAGCCTGCTCCATCTGCGGGAACAATGTGGGCTGGACCGACTGCGAGCCGTGGTCGGCGGGTTGCATCTCTACCGCGCGCAAGAAGCCCAATGGGAACAAACCGCGCAGGCCCTGGAAGCATTCGAGGTCCGTACCCTGGCCTGCGGCCACTGCACCGGCCACAAGGCCGCCGACTATCTGGAACGCCACCTGGGGTGCGAGGTGCTACGCACCCACGCCGGCATGCGGCTCACGTTCGACTGAGCCCCTGCAGTCCCCGACCGGCGCGCATTCCGCGCGGGTTCAGTTTCGCAGTCCCAGGGCCTCGGCCAGGGCAGCGTCCTCCCGGTGCAGGCCCCGTTCCCAGACGTAATTCTGTACGCCCCAGAGATCGACGTACAGCCCGGCTGCCCGACTACGCCCCAGAAGGGCCAACAACGCCTCGGTGTCCATCTGCCCGGCGCTGAGCCAGTCGAATATTTCGCGACCAAAGCGCTGCTCCAGCCAGAGCCGGGCAGGGTGCTGCGCGCCAGTGGTCCGGAGAAATTCCACAAAATCCCGATTATCAGCGCCGATGCCGTGCCAGACCAGGGCCACGATAAGCGCGGGCCAGCGTGCGGCCCAGAGCGGCGCGAGCTGGGGCGTGTTCTGATGGGCGCGATATTCCAGGAACAGACGCGCCTCCCTGATCTGGTTCTCCAGCAGGGCACGGTCCTTTCGGCCCATGCGTTCCAGAGCCTCCAGCACGGTTTCCTGGCGCAACTTCCAGTGCAAATCGTGCGGGCGAACCTTTTCCTCGCCCTGTCCGCAGTCCACGACCAGTTCTCCGGCAAAAAAGTCCCGCATGTCCGCGTCCAGCCAGCGCCAGCGGCAGCGCCGGGCCTCCCCGGGAATCTGTCCGGCATGACGAAACCGCAGCAATGCGGTTCCGGCAAACTCGGCGTCCGTTTCCCCCGGCCCCTTGCCCGCACGGGCCACAGCCACCTGGGCCCCGATCCACTGGGTCACGGCCTCGCCGCCCGGCTCGGGCAGTTCCCCCTTGGCCCGCAGTTGCATCAGTCCCAGGGCCACGAGCCGGGCAGGCGTCTGACGCCGGGTCAGCGCTTCCCGCCGGTAAAGCTCTTCGCCGTCCGCGAAGCGCTCGTCATTGGGTCGCGCAGCGCGCAAATGCTCCAAAAGAAGCGGCTCCAGCTCGGGCCCGCCGGAACTCCGACAACATTCCATAGCACGCAAACAAAATGCCAGGGCATTGCGTGGCTCCACTCGGGCCATGTCGTCAAAAAACCAGGCGCAACTCGCGAACATTGAAAGACCAAAACGTTGCATTTCCAACAGATTCCAGGCTTTCTCGACTTTATCATGAAAAAGTCCAGCCTGGAATTGCTGCCGCTGGAACTCCTGGGGACTCACCCCGTGGGCCAGCAGCAGGCCATAGGCCAGCAGCGCGTTTTCCGGCTCCGCAAAGACCTCCGCGCCCGCCTGGTCGTAGTGCCGGTCCAGTTCCGCCTTGACCGCGTTCAGTCCGTCGCGCAGCGGGCCGCGCCAGCGCTGGTTGTAGCCGGGATGCCCACCGTCGGTGCAGCCGCAATCCGAACGCCAGCGCTCCACGCCGTGGGCGCAGCTCCAGGAAGTCCGCTCGTGCAGGCGCACGCTTTGCGCCGGGGGATGGTCCGCGAGATAGGCCGAATAGTTGGTCAGGCTCCAGCCGTCGCGCCCATTGCGCGCCTGCTCCAGGACGTAGGCCAGGGCCATTTCCCCGAAGCGGAAGTGATGTCCGTAGGTTTCGCCGTCCGTGCCCAGGCTGAGCAGACCGTCCGCGCCCTGCCCGGCCAGACGCTGCCAGAAGCGCTCCCCGTCAGCGAGCAGCCCCTCAAAGGCCACGGCTCGCGACAGGGGACCATTATAGAAGAACACCGCCAGGTTTCGGCCCGAGGGCAGTTCCACGCGATAGGGACGCCGGACATCCACGTCCCCCTCGTCCACGGCGCGCCACTGTCCGTCCGGCCCGGCCACAGCCTCGGCCTGATGCGGCGCGAGGATGGTGAACCGCAACCCCATCTCGGCCATGATCTCCAGGGTGGGCGTATCCACGGCGGCTTCGGAAAGCCAGAGCCCCTCGGCCCGCCGGCGAAAGCGCGCCTCAAAGTCGTCCAGGGCCCAGGCGATTTCCAGACGACGGTCCCGCAACGTGGCCAGGGGCAAAATGGCGTGATGATAAACCTGAGCCATGGCATTGCCGTGGCCCCAGCGCGTCAGGGAACGGCGGTCCGCCTCCAGCATCCGGGCGTAGACCTGGGGCGCGCGCCGCTCCAGCCAGGAGAGCAGCGTCGGGCCGACATTGAAATTCATCCACTCGTAGCAGTTGACGATTTCCGCGATCCGGCCCTGCCCGTCCTGACGCCGGGCAAAGGCCAGCGGTGCATAGGATTCATCCAGGATGCGACGGTTCCAGTTCACGGCGGGAGCGGCCGTGCCTTCGGGCAGAATGCACTGCAACCAGGGGTCTTCGCGTGGTGGCTGGTAGAAATGACCGTGGATGCAAAGAAGTCCGCTCATGCACGTCTCCGGTTGCGGGATTGGCTTTGGGAACCGTCGAAATCTGCCTGAAACCGGACGGCAAGTCCACTGCGCTCCACGAACGAACAGGCCCGGCCACGACCAACGTCATGACCGGGCCTTTCCGGGTGCGGAAACAAATCAGCGCGGCTGCTGGCGGCGTCTTGCGCACTCACGTCACGTCGCGCCGAAAAAACGAGGAGATCTGCGCCCTTCAATTGCCCTCAGGCACGGGCTCCGGGACGGAAAATCTTGACGGTCCGTTCAGAGGAAACTCCCTCGGGAACCAGCCGGTATCCCAACTGCTTGGCAATGAACGCCAGCGGCCTCGGGTCCTTGGTGACCCGCATGATCTCCATCAGGGTTTCGACCCCGAGCTTGGCACGCATGTCAAAAGGATTGAGTTCCCTGAGCAGCGTGGAATAAGGTTTGCCGAGATGTTCAGCAATCTCCTTGGCCTGCATCTCTCCACCGAGCACCGTGTCCTGAACGACCTTGGTCACATCCTTGGGATACATCTGATCCTCCCCCCTGAGTTTACGGGACTTGGAAGAGAAATTATCAGAAATTACGTTTCTGCGTCAACCAGATCACATCTTTTTTAGGCAACAAAAAAACCCGCCGGAGCCATCCCGGCGGGTTATCTTATTTTTCCAGGCGCAAAATAAATCAGATCATGCCGCCGACCTTGCGCATCAGCCGCAGCAACTGGTTGGTGAAGCCCGCTTCGTTGTCATACCAGACAATCAATTTGAGCTGGGTTCCACCAAACACCGCGGTCAGCGGAGCGTCCACCACGCCGCCGTGGGTGGAGCCCAGAAAGTCCATGGAGACCAGGGATTCCTCGGTGTAGCCCATGTGTTCGTTGGCTGCGGCCTTGAGCGCGGCGTTGACCTCCTCCACCGTGGTCGGCTTCTCCAGCTCGACCACGAGGTCCACCAGGGAGACGTTGGGCGTGGGCACGCGCACGGAAAGGCCGCCCAGCTTGCCGTTCAGCTCCGGAATGACCAGCCCCACGGCCTTGGCCGCGCCGGTGCTGGTGGGGACCATGTTCACGGCGCAGGCCCGGGCCCGGCGGATGTCCTTGTGCGAACCGTCCAGGATGCGCTGGCTCATGGTGTAGGAATGCACCGTGGTCATCTGGCCGTGGCGGATGCCGAAGGTGTCGTTGATGACCTTGGCCACCGGGGCCAGGCAGTTGGTCGTGCAGGAGGCGTTGGAAATGATCTTGTGTTCGGGCTTGAGGTCCGCGTCGTTCACGCCCATGACGACGGTCTGGTCGGCGTTCTTGCCCGGCGCGGAAATCACGACCCTCTTCGCCCCGCAGGCCAGGTGCTTTTCGCAGCTCTCGCGGTCGGTGAACTTGCCGGTGCTCTCCACCACCAGATCGCAGCCCAGGTCGCCCCAGGTCCATTCACCGGGCGCGTTGCGGGTGACCTTGATTTCGCGTCCTTTGACCTTGAAGCCCGCTTCCGTGGGCTCCACGTCCATGAAACGACCATGTACGGAATCGTATTTGAGAAGATGGGCGAGTTGCTCATTGCTCGCGCGGGCGTTGACGGCCACCAGCTCCAGGCCGTTTTCCTCCGCCATCAGGCGGGTCAGGTAGCGTCCGATACGGCCGAAGCCGTTCAATCCAACTTTCACAGCCATTTCCAAATCTCCTTTGCGCTATGGAGTCCTACGCTCTACGCGGAAAACCGCTCAGGGCCGTTTTCCCGCACGATATCTCACATCCAAGGGCCGCTTGAGCCTGTAAATCCTGTGCAATCGTATCTATAAGCCGCGCCAACCGCCCCGTCAACGCTTTGCGACCCCTGGCAGGCGCTCTCCGAGCAGGTCCAGGGTCTCACGATCATTGAAATCGAAATGCAGGGGCGTCAGGGTCACGTACCCTTCCGTGAGCAGGGCGCGGTCCCGATCCGGGCTAATGGAGCCAGCGGGAATCTCCCCTTCCAGCCAATAATACGGATTGCCGCGCGGGTCGGTGCGTTCCACGTACCAGTCGTTGTAAGCCGCGCGGGTATGCAGGCAGAGGCGCAAGCCCTTGTGCTCCGCAAAGGGGCAGGAGGGAAAGTTCAGGTTCAGCAGCGTCTTGGCGGGAATCTCACCCCAGGGCACATCCGGAATCAGGGCCACGGCAAAGCGGGCCTGCTCGCGCAGGTCCCGGATCTTGAAATCGTCCATGGACACGGCCATGGCCGGAATGGACATCAGGGCCGCTTCCGTGGCCGCGGAGACCGTGCCGGAGTAGACGATGTCCACCCCCACGTTGGCGCCCTTGTTGATCCCGGAAAGGACCAGGTCCACCGGCTCCCGGACCAGGGTGGTCAGGCCGAGCTTGACGCAGTCCGCCGGCGTGCCGTGAACGCCCAGGCCGCAAAAGCCGTCCTCGCGGAATTCATGCACCCGCAGCGGGGTGTGGAAGGTGATGGCGTGCCCCACGGCGGACTGCTCGGCCACGGGCGCCACCACGCGGACCTCGTGTCCGGCCTCGTTCAGCGCCGCGTACAGCGCGCGCAGCCCGTGGGCCTGGATACCATCGTCGTTGGTCAGGAGAATTCGCATGCGCACCTCTTGGGTTTCCGGGTCCGGCCGGTTCGCAGCCCCCAGGCCTCGCCGCTTTGCTCCGGGCAAGGTTTGCACCCCGTGGGGAAATGGCGTACATCAGGCTGGCGGCGATTCGCCGTCCCGCAACAGCGGGGTACTGCATCACCGTTCCAATGGCAAGAGAGAGCATGGAAAAGAATATATATGTCCGCGACCTTTGCCCCGGAGACACGATCCGGGACGTTTTTCTTCTGGCCGAGGCCCAGCGCGCCCAGGCCCGCAACGGCCCCTACTGGCGGCTGGTGCTCCAGGATTCCAGCGGCCGGGTGGACGCCATGATCTGGAGCCCGCTCAGCGAACAGTACGACCGCCTCGACCCCGGCATGTTCGTGGAGATCGGCGGCCAGGTCGGCAGCTTCAAGAACAAGCCCCAGGTCAAGGTGGAATCCCTGGCCGTGCTCAACGGCGAGTCCCCGGACCCCGGCGATTTTCTGCCGCGCAGCCAGATTCCACCCGAAGAGCTGATGGAGGCCGTGGACGACCTCGTGCTGGAGCACATCACGCACAAACCGCTCAAGAACCTTGTGCGCCGTGTGCTCAAGGACGAGGAGATCCGCCCCCGGCTGCTCCACGGCATGGGCGCCAAAGTGGTGCACCACGCCTATGTGGGCGGCCTGCTGGAGCACACCCTCGGCGTGGCCCGGCTGTGCATGGCCTCCTGCGATTTCTACCCGCAACTCGACCGGCAGATCCTGCTGGCCGGAGCCATCTTCCACGACCTCGGCAAGGCCTGGGAACTGACCGGCGGACCGGAAAACGGCTACACCGACGCGGGCCAGCTCCTCGGGCACATCGAACTGGGCCTGGAAATCCTGGGCCCGTTTTTCGCCAAGGCCCGCGACCTGGAGCCGGAACTGGTCCTGCACCTCAAGCATCTGATCCTCAGCCACCACGGCGAACATGAGTTCGGCGCGCCCGTGCGGCCCAAGAGCGCCGAGGCCTTTGCCCTGCACCTGGCGGACATGATGGACTCGAAAATGAACATTATCGCCGGGGCCGTGGACCAGCTCGAACCGGCCGATGGCCCGGCCTGGACCCCGTACCAGCGCTTCCTGGAGCGGCCCGTTTTCCGCGCCGCGCCCACACCCGACATCAACAACCAGCGCAAGAGCGACAGCCCGGAGAACCAATGTTTCTTACCTTTGAGGGGATAGAAGGAACCGGCAAGTCCACCCAGATCCGCATGCTTGTCAGCTACCTGGAGCAGCGCGGCAAGGCGCATCTGGTCACGCTGGAACCGGGTGGCAGCCGCGTGGGCAAGGATCTGCGGCGCATGCTCCTGCACCTGGAAAGCCGGGACATCACCCCGGAAACGGAACTCTTTCTCTATCTGGCCGACCGCGCCCAGCACGTGGCCCAGGTCATCCGCCCGGCCCTGGCCCGGGGCAAGGTGGTCATCTCCGACCGCTTCGCCGACTCCACCGTGGTCTACCAGGGCTATGGACGCGGCCTGGACCCCCGGCTGCTGCACCAGCTCAACGAGGTGGCCGTGGCCGGCTGCTGGCCCGAGGCCACGATCCTCCTGGACCTGGAACCGGAAACCGGCCTGAACCGCGCCATGGCCCGCAACCTGCGCGAGGGCAAGGCCGTGGAGGAAGGCCGCTTCGAGGCGGAGAGCCTGGAGTTCCACCGTCGGGTGCGCGAGGGCTACCTGACCTGGGCCTCGCTGCACCAGCAGCGCATCCACATCGTGGACGCCACCCCCGGTCCGGACGAGGTCTTCGCCTCGGTGCGGACCATTGTGGACCGCTTCCTGGCCCGGTCCTGACGCCCGGTTCTGTTCGACCGGCACACTTGGCCCGGCGGCCACGGAACGGTTACTGAAAGGTAATCGTCTTCTTTGTTTTATTCTTTGGTTTTTTCCTGCCGCTGTGCTATTGACCATTCGAAGGGCGGCAGCCGATATCGGCACAATCCGCAGCCCCGGCGCGAGCCTATGAACCATTCCACGTCAAGACTGCTGCAACGCGGCAAGCGGACCGCATTCCTCGATCTGGCAAAATTCCTGGCCCTGGCCGGGCTGCTGGCTTGGTTCGTGGCGCGCGGAACCGAGCAGCTCGGCTACAACTGGCAATGGTATCGCATTCCGCGCTTCCTCTATGTCCACGATGCCGGCGGCTGGCACGCGGGCCTGCTGCTCCAGGGGCTGGGCGTCACCCTGGAGATCACCGGAGCCGCCTTTGTCCTGGCCTTTTTCTTCGGGCTGGTCGCGGCCATGTTCCGGCTCTCCTCCTCCTTCCTGGCCAACGCCCTGGCCCGCTTCTATCTGGAGACCATCCGCAACACCCCGCTGTTGATCCAGCTCTTCTTCGCCTATTTCGTGCTCGGCCCGGTCCTGGGCCTGAGTGGATTCTGGGCCTCGGTGCTGGCCCTTTCGCTCTTCGAGGGGGCCTATGCCTCGGAAATCTTCCGGGCGGGCATCGTCTCCATCGACGACGGCCAGTGGGAAGCGGCGGAAAGCCTCGGAGGCGGCTCCTGGTTCACCTACCGGGAAGTCATCCTGCCCCAGGCCGTGCCGCGCATCATCCCGCCCCTGGCGAGCCAGGCCGTGTCCCTGGTCAAGGACTCGGCCCTGGTCAGCACCGTGGCGGTCTACGACCTGACCATGCAGGGGCAGTCCATCGTTTCCGACACCTTCCTGACCTTCGAGGTCTGGTTCACCGTGGCGGCCATCTACCTTGTGCTGACCCTGAGCCTGAGCGGCCTCATTTCCCTCATCGACAAACGCCTCAAAGGCGACTGGAACCATGCGGTCTGAACGACAACCAAGGGAGGATGAAGATGACTCTGTGGCAGACCACCCGAGTGGGCCTCGCGGCCCTGATCGTTATCCTGGGGCTGGCCAGCGCGGTCTGGGCCGGGGATGCCCGGCAGGAACTGGCAAAATCGAGCACCCTTGAACAGGTCATGCAGCGCGGCGTGCTCAAGGTCGGCTTCTCCACCTTTGTCCCCTGGGCCATGAAGGACAAAAACGGCGAGTTCGTCGGCTTCGAGATCGATGTGGCCCGCCGCCTCGCGGACGACATGGGCGTCAAGGTCCAGTTCGTGCCCACCAAATGGGACGGCATCATTCCCGCCCTGCTCTCGGGCAAGTTCGACATCATCATCGGCGGCATGGGCATCACTCCCGGCAGAAATCTGAAAGTCAATTTTTCCGATCCCTACGAGTTCACGGGCATGTCCCTCGTGGCCAACCGGGAGACCGCCGAAGGCAAAAGTTCCCTGGCCGATTTCAACTCCCCGGACGTGACCGTGGCCGTGCGCCTCGGGACCACTGCGGAAAAGGCCGCCAGGAACTTCCTGCCCAAGGCGCAACTGCGGCAGTTCAACGACGAGGCCGCCTCCATCCAGGAACTGCTCAACGGCAAGGCCCAGTGCCTGGTGGCCTCCAACCCGCTGCCGCGCAATCTGGCCGCCAAATATCCGAATCAGCTCTTCCTGCCCATGCAGGAGGATTTCACCCGCGAGCCCATCGGCTTTGCCGTGCGCAAGGGCGACCCTGATTTCCTCAACTATCTGAACAACTGGATCCGCGTGGCCGATGCCGAGGGCTGGCTCGCCGCGCGCTTCGACCACTGGTTCAACACCGAAGAGTGGAAGTCCCTGGTGGAATAGGGACGGCACGCTTTGCGCAATCGCAAACTCAGGGTCACGCCCCTGGACGCGGCGGTTTTGCTGCTGCTGACAGGGGCGGCCCTCGCCTTTGGCTATCGCGTGGCCGGCGACCTGAACTACCGCTGGGACTGGTCCGCCATGCCGCACTATCTGCTGCGTTGGGACGAGACGCGACAGAGCTGGCGCGCGGGCCTGCTGCTCCAGGGCCTCTTTGTGACCCTGCGGCTGAGCCTGCTGTCGGGTTTCCTGGCCGTGCTCTTCGGTACGCTCATGGGCCTGTTCCGCACCAGCCGCAGCCCGCTGAAGCAGATGCTCGGCGGGGCCTACGTGGGCCTTGTGCGCAACACCCCGCCCCTGGTCCTGGTCTTCGTCTTCTACTTCTTCCTGGGCGACCAGATCATGACCGCCCTGGGCGTGGACGAACTGGTCTACCGCCTGCCGGAGCACACCCGATGCGCGGCCTGCCTGCTGTTCGGCCCTGTGGAGCAGATTCCCGCGTTCCTCTCCGCCGTGCTGACCCTGGCCCTCTTCGAGGGGGCCTACATCGCGGAAATCGTGCGCGCGGGCATCGAGTCCGTGGAAAAGGGCCAATGGGAGGCTTCCGCGGCCCTGGGCTTCACCCGCTGGGGCAGCCTGCGCCACGTGATCCTGCCCCAGGCCCTGGTGCGGATGATTCCGGCCCTGGCCGGACAGTTCATCTCCACCATCAAGGACTCGGCCATTGTCTCGATCATCTCCATCCAGGAACTGACCTTCGCGGGCCAGGAACTCATGGCCGCCACCTACCGGACCTTTGAAATCTGGACCCTTGTCCTGGCCATGTACTTCGCCCTGACCTTTCCGCTCTCCCTGGCCGTGCGCGGCCTGGAACGACGCATGAACGTGTTTCGAAACGGGCTTTGACTTTTTTCCGCAAAATCCCCATGCTGATCAAAAGCTGAACCATCGGAGGACCCATGCCGAACACCATCGAATTCTACGGGCTGTCCACCTGCATCCACTGCAAGAAGGCCCTGCAATACCTGGAAGAATGCAAAATCGCCTGCGACCCTGTGTTCGTGGACAAGCTTGAAGGCGAGGAGCGCAAGGAAGTCATCGCCAAGGTCAAGGAACACAACCCCTCGGTCTCCTTCCCCACCCTGGTCATCAACGGCAAAGTGGTGGTGGGCTTCAACAAGGACAAGATCGACGACGCCCTGGAAAAGTAAGGTCCGAGGAGACGGAATGGACGCGAAACAGCTCTACGAGGCCCTGAAAAAAATCCAGGAGCCCAAGGGATACCATTTCAACGCGGACATGAGCATGACCATGCCGCTCATGGAAAGCCTGCTGGCCAACAAGGAGCGCTACGGCTACATGGCCTGCCCCTGCCGCCTGGCCAACGGCTCCTTTGAGGACGACAAGGACATCGTCTGCCCCTGCGTCTACCGCGAGCCGGACGTGGCCGAGTTCGGGGCCTGCTTCTGCGGGCTGTACGTCTCCAAGGAATGGAACGAGGGCGGGATGGAACGTCCGGTCGTGCCCGAGCGCAGGCCGCCCGAAAAGATCAAATGGTAGACCGCACGTGTTGACGACAAAAAGGCCGCTCCCCTCGGGGGGCGGCCCTTTTCTTGGGGAGACTTGTCCACCATGGCAGCGATGGTCAGGCCCGCCAGCGGCCCCAGAGCGAGCGCGGCAGGATCTTCGGCCCCGAGGTGTGGCGCAGGGCCAGCTCGCCGATGTCCAGCTTTCCGCCCCTGCCCGCCAGGGCGTCCGTAAGCAGGTTGTTGAGCATCAAAGCCGAGGCGTCGGTATTGTACATGGTCAGGATCAGCAGCCGGGCCTGATCCGAGAGCAGCGCGGCGCAGTCCGCCAGCAGCTCGGCCACCTGGGCCTCCACCTTCCAGAGCTCCTTTTTCGGTCCGCGCCCAAACGCGGGTGGGTCCAGGAGAATGGCCTCATAGCGATTGCCCCGCCGCACCTCCCGTTTGACGAACTTGAGCGCGTCGTCCAGCAGGTAGCGGATGTTCAGCTCACCCAGGCCGGAAAGCTCGTGATTGCGCCGGGCCCAGGCCACGGTGGGCTTGGAGGCGTCCACATGGGTGGCCTCGAACCCCGCCTTGGCCGCGCAGAGCGTGGCCACGCCCGTGTAGCCGAAAAGATTCAATAGTTTTGGCCGGCTGCCGCCAAGGGGCTTTCCGAATTCCCGCAGGCTTTGCCAGTGGGGCCACTGCTCTGGAAACACGCCCACGTGCTTGGAAGTCTCGGAAAACCGGCAGAGGATCTTCATGCCATCCAGATCCAGAGTCCATTCCCGGGGCGCGCCGGGCTTGAAGCTCCAGGTCCGGTCGTCATGCGCGGCCACGGCCCGCGCCCATTCCCGCTCGGGCAGTTCCGGCTTCCACCAGGCGCGCGGCTCCCCGCGCACCAGCAGCACATCGCCGAAACGCTCCAGCTTGCGCTGGTTCCCGGAATCCAGCAACTCGTACTGGTCCCATTCACTGAACAAGACTTGAATCTGCACGGTATCCTCCCGGCCAGACCTTGGCCCAGGCGCGGAGCAAAGGCAACTCCCGCGCGCGGGCCAGGGACGGAAAACGGGGGCCGCCCCGCAGGACGCCCCCCGTGGAATGGCGGTTGAGGTTCTTCCGGAGCCTATTGCCCGGCCTTGAGCATGTGCCAGTACTTCTCGTAGACCAGAATGGCCTCGCCCACGTCGTTCTGGAAGTCGGAGCGGGTCACGACCTCGTCCGGAGGGAAGATCACCGGGCTGTTGCGCAGCTCCTCGGGCAACAGCGCGACAGCGGGCTTGTTGGGGGTGGCGTAGCCATACTCCTCGCAGCACTGGGCCGCGATGTCCGGACGGAGCATGAAGTTGATGAAGGCGTGGGCGTTGTCCACGTTCTTGGCGTTCTTGGGAATCACGAAGTTGTCCATCCAGAGCAGGCCGCCCTCCCTGGCCCAGACGAACTTGAGCGTGTCCATCTCGGCCAGGGCCTGGTGGGCCTCGCCGTTCCAGATCATACCGGCGGCCACCTCGCCGCCCAGGTAGGCGGACTTGGGGTTGTCCGAGTTGTAGACCAGCACGTTCGGGGCCAGGGTTTTGATCAGTTCGTAGGCCTCGCGGATGTGTTCCGGATCGGTCTCGTTCACGGAATAGCCCTTGAGCAGCAGGCCGATACCGAGCACGTCGCGCAGATCGTCCTGGAGCAGCAGCTTGCCCTTGAGTTCGGGACTCCAGAGCCAGCGCCAGGAGTCCATGCCCGCCGTGGGAACCAGCTCGGAGTTGGCGATGATCCCGGAACCGCCCCAAAGGTAGGGCACGGAGTATTCGTTGTCCGGATCATAAGCCTTGTTCAGGAAGTTCTTGTCCAGATTCGCGAAGTTGGGCAGCTTGGAGCGGTCCAGGGGCAGGAGCAGCCCCTCGTGGCGCATCTTGTTCACGAAATAGGTGGAAGGCACGACCACGTCGTAGCCTTCGCCGCCCAGGAGCTTGACCTTGGCGTACATGGCCTCGTTGCTGTCGTAGGTGGTGTAGATCACCTTGATGCCGGTCTCTTCGGTGAACTGGGCCAGCACCGCCTCGGGCACGTACTCGGTCCAGTTGTAGACGTAGACTTCCCCTCCGGCCCAGGCCAGACCAGGGAGCAGCGCCAGGCAGAGCGCCAAAAGCATTTTCTTCATTTCTTTCTCCTCAGTAGCAGTTGCGAGGTGAACACGACCACGACCGTCAGGCCGAACATGATGGCGGACAGCGCATTCACGTCCGGCTTCACGCCCAGACGCACCATGGAATAGACGCGCAGGGGCAGGATGTCGAAATCCGGTCCGGTGACGAAAAAGCTGATGATCACGTCATCCATGGACAGGGTGAAGGAAAGCAGCCAGCCCGCGAGCACGGCCGGGGCGAGCATGGGCAGCAGCACATGCCGGAAGGCGCGGAACTCGCCCGCGCCCAGGTCCTGGGCCGCCTCGATGAGATGGTTGTCGAACCCGGAGAGGCGCGAATGCACGGTCACCGTCACAAAGGGCAGGCAGAACGTGGTGTGCGCCAGAAACAGTGTGAAGAAGCCCGGCTTCAGGCCCATGCACATGAAAAGCACCAGAAAGGCCACGCCCATGACGATGTCCGGGGAAACCATGACCACGAAGAGCGCGGACTGGAGCAGCCGCTTGCCCTGAAAGCGGTAGCGGTAGAGGGCCACGGCCGCGAGCAGGCCCAGGACCGTGGCCGAGCTGGCCGAGAGAAAGGCCACGGTAAAAGTGTTCAGGGCCGCGTCCATGAGCTGGCCATTGGCCAAAAGCTTGCCGAACCACTTCCAAGTGAACCCCTTCCAGGCCACGGAATACTTGGAATCGTTGAAGGCGAAGACCACCAGCACCACGATGGGCAGGTAGAGAAAGATGTAGACCGGCAACAGCCGCACCAGCCGCCAGAGCGCGCTCATACCTCGCCCCCCTCGAAATCGCCGCTTTTGCCGTTGCGGTGGATGCGCTTGGCGCTGAGGTGGTAGGCCAGCAGCAACGCGGCCATGAGCAGGGTCAGCACCACGCTGGCCGCCGCGCCCACGGGCCAGTCGCGCGCCACCAGGAACTGGTCCTTGATGAAGTTGCCCGCGATGACGTGCTTGCCGCCGCCCAGCAGGTCCGGGATGTAGAACATGCCCAGCGCGGGCAGAAAAACCATCATGGACCCGGCGATGATGCCCGGCGTGGTCAGGGGCACGGTGATCCGGACAAAGACGCTGAACCGGCTGGCGCCGAGGTCGCTGGCCGCCTCCAGCAGGCTGTTGTCCAGCTTCTCCATGGAGGCGTAAAGCGGCAGGATCATGAACGGCAAAAGCGTGTAGACCAGCCCGATGAACACGGCGGTCTCGGTATAAAGCAGGGACACGGGCTGGCTCGAAAGCCCCAGGGCCATGAGCGTCAAGGAGACCAGCCCCTTGGCCTTGAGCATGAAGACCAGGGCATA
>JBFWMD010000037.1:0-32647 GCA_050251775.1 Desulfovibrio sp. | reverse complement strand
CGCATCATTATACGTCCACCACAAGTTGGTCGTCGTATTACAAGTCTATCGTGGGGTCGAATTATCTCGACTCGGCATTGGTAAAAATACGCAGCCTCACGCTGTCCGAACTGCCGTTTATTTCTCTTCGATAGGGGAGGACATTATGCTGTATCGACTGCTGGTTGTGCCCAACCTGGGCTATGCCCACCCCGACGCCGATAATCCGATTATCGCCCCGGTGGAGATTGCCCTCCTGGACAACGGCCCGGGTGAGGAATTTACCCACCTAGGCTACGACTATCCCGACCTGTCCGGGGCGACCGTGCGCCTGGCCGTGGAGGCAGACGACGGCCCGACCACGGACAAGCGCCTGCTGGTGGCCTACGAGGGCGCCGAACTGACCGAGGGCGAGGCCGTCTCCGCCGGAAACGTGCCCGCACTGCTCATAGCCGACTATGGGTGGCCCGATGGGACTACGCTTGGAGCGGACGGGCTGCCCGCCGCGCCGGAGGTGGGGTAGCCGTGCCGGACCTGTTCGACCAGGCCCAGGAGATGGAGGCGCTGGAACGGCAGGCCACGAGCTTCCGCATGCGGCTCCATACTCACATCCCCATTAACGAGATCGAGGCCCGGACAGAATGTCTGTCCGGGCCTCGACTTTGAAACGCTTTTGCAATATGTGTAACGAGTCATCCGCCACAATTATCACGATTTTAAGCGCGTATTTTCGCGCGCGGCTTCACTCATCGCCGCCCTGATCGCCGCCTTCATCGTGGGCGCGGTCACCGCCCTGGGAACCAGCGTGCGCGACACCTTCCAGGGCGTCGCGAACGACATGGCCGGAGCCGGCAGCTCCAGCTAGATCGACTGACAGCAAGCACCGAAAGGGCCTGCCCGACCCGCACTCGGGCGGGCCCTTGCCCCGCTCCCCCTGGGGAGGAAGGAAGCAGGGGACCGGCGCGCAATCCGTTTCCGGGGGGGAACCATGCATCCGTATCTCGCCGTTTTCGTTCTCGCCGCCCTGGGCGCGTCCGTATTCACCGACCTGCGCGAACAGCGCATTCCCAACAGCCTGACCCTGAGCATCGCCCTGTTCGGCATCCTCTTCCACAGCGTGGGCAGCCTGGCCTTTGGGCCGGACAACGGCGCGTACGGCGCGCTCTTTGCCCTGGCGGGCCTGGGCGCGGGCCTTGTGCTCATGCTTCCGCCCTATCTCTTCGGAGTCATGGGCGGCGGCGACGTGAAGCTCATGGCCGCCATCGGGGCCTGCCTCGGATGGCGGGTCACCGTGGACGCCTTCCTCTTTGCCAGCCTCGCGGGCGGGGTCTATGCCCTGGTCGTATTGCTCCTGCGCCACCGCCCCATGCTCGGGCGCATCCTCAAAAATTTCTGGGCCGCGCTCTGGCTCCTGCTGGCCAGCCGCAAGGCCGAATACGCTCCAGTGCGGGGCGGCGAAACCCTGCCCCGGCTCTGCTATGGCCTGGCCATTGCCGCCGGAACCGGCGCGGCCATGCTCCGCACCGCTGAAAACACAGCGAACCTCACCGGCCTGTTCGCCGGAATCTTTTAGGAAAAGGAACCAGCATGAGCCGCGCCGCCAAGACCCTGCTGCAAGTCCTGCTGGCTGTTGCGCTGGCCGGGGCCACGGGCCTGCTGCTCTATCACTGGATGCGCACGACCGCGCCCCAGGCCGCTGCCCAGGCCGCCCGGCCCGAGACCGTGAACGTGGTCGTGGCCGCGCGCGACCTGCCGCGCGGAACCCGGCTCACGGCCCAATGCCTGGCCACGGCGCCCTTCCTGCCCCAGAGCCTTCCGGCCCGCTCTTTTGCGGACAAGGCCGAACTGGAAGGCCGCGTGCTCTCCTCGCCCCTGGCCGCCAACGATCCCGTGACCGAGCTGCGCCTGGCCGCCGATGACGTGCGCGCCGGCGGCGTCAGCTCCATGATCGCCCCCGGACATCGCGCCATGGCGGTCAAGGGCAACCAGGTCATGGGGCTGGCCGGATTTGTCCGGCCCGGCAACCGCGTGGACGTGCTGGCCACGCTCATGGCCGGGGAACGCGCCAGCCAGCCCACGACCAAGCTCGTGCTGGAAAACGTGCTCGTGCTGGCCACGGGCGTGGAGTTCGAGGCTCCGCCCGAAGGCGGCGCGCCGTCCTCCGTGGACACCTACACCCTGGAGGTCACGCCCGAGGAAAGCGAACGCCTGGCCCTGGCCGCCAGCCAGGGGTCCCTGCACTTCGCCCTGCGCAACGAGACGGACGACGCGGGAGTGCTCACCGAGGGGGTGGACGTGGACAAGGCCCTGGCCGCGCTGCGGCCCGTGACACGGCCCGCCTCCAAGACGGGAATCCGCCGCGCCCCGGCAGCGCGCAGCGTGGAGATCATCTCCGGCGGCGAACGCACCAAGGTGAGTTTCTAGGTTGCTCAGGGGAGATTGGAAAATGCGAAATGCGAACCACCAGACCTTTGAGCCGGGCATGAGGGATTCAAACACTCCGAGAGCGCTGCTGGCCCTCTTTCCCCTCACGGTTCTGCTCGGCGCGCTGGCCCTGCTGGCCCTGGCCGCCTCCCCGGCCTGGATCACCACCGCCTATGCGGCTCCGGACCTCGCGGCGAACCAGGCAGACCCGCGCACCGGCGCGGTAATGGAACGGCCCATGTCCCTGGAACTGCACACGGGCAAATCCGTGATCCTGCACACGGACGGGGACGTGACCCGGATTTCTTTGGCCGCGCCGGAGCGGGCCGACGTGATCGTGGTCTCCCCCCGCCAGCTATACATTTCCGCCAAGACGCCGGGAACCACCACCCTGACCCTCTGGGGCGCGCGCGACCGGATCATGAAGATCTACGATCTGGCCGTGACCACGGACGTGACCGAGCTCAAGCGCATGATGCACCAGATCCTGCCGGGTGAACCGGACATCCAGGTCATGCCCGCCGGGGAAAGCGTGACCCTTTCGGGCACGGTCTCCAGCACGGCGAATCTTTCCACGGCCCTGGCCCTGGCCGAGAACTACGCCCCGGACAAGGTGGTCAACCTGCTCCAGGTGGGCGGCGTTCATCAGGTCATGCTCGAAGTGCGCATCGCTGAAATGAACCGCTCCGTGACCCGGCGACTGGGCTTCAACTTCCGGTTCACGGACGGCAGCAACGTGGCCTACAGCCTGCTGAACAACCTCACCGGACTTTCCAACGGCGTGACCACCTTTGGAGAGAATGTCTCGGGCTGGGTTTCCGGATCCATTGCCGGGGCCACAGGCTTCGACCTCTTTCTGGACGCCCTGAAGACCAACGGGCTGGCCAAGATCCTGGCCGAACCGAACCTGATCTGCCTCAGCGGCGAGACCGCCAACTTCCTCGCGGGCGGTGAGATTCCCGTGCCCGTGCCCTCGGGCCTGGGCACGCTGGCCATCGAGTACAAGCCCTTTGGTGTCTGGCTGGAGTTCACTCCCACGGTGCTCGGCAACGGCAAGATCAATCTCGTGGTCAGCCCGGAGGTTTCGGAACTGGATCCGGACCACGGCGTGACCATCGAGTCCATCACCGTGCCCGCCCTGACCACACGCCGCGCCTCCACCACCATCGAGCTCGGCGACGGCCAGACCTTTGCCGTGGCCGGGCTGCTCAAGGACAACCTGCGCGAGAACATCCACAAGGTTCCGGGCCTGGGCGAACTGCCCGTGCTCGGCATGCTCTTCCGCTCCAGCGACTATCTCAAGGAGCAGAGCGAACTGGTCATCCTGGTCACGCCGCACCTGGCCAAGCCCCTGAACGCAGCCGGGCAGTCCCTGCCCACGGACGGCTTCAACGATCCCGATGAAATGGAATTTTTCCTCTTCGGCATGACCGACGGCATGGCCGCGAACAACGGAGCCCCGCGCGCAGCGCCCCCGGTTCCGGACGAAGACACCGGATTCGACGGCGAATTCGGCCATTCAATGCCCAACTAGACGGGTGCGCCCGTCAGGAGATCGACCATGAGGACCGGCATCGAACTTCCCGCCCTGCTGCTGGCGCTGTGCATTGCGGCTCCGCTTTCCGGCTGCGCCTCGGCACACCGCACCGGTGTGGAGTTCGGTTCCTCCACGCGGCTGGCCCTGGCCTCCCAGACACTGAATCCCGATGCGGGCGGCGACGCCCCGGTGGAGGGGCTGGACGGCGAATGGGCGGCCACGGCCATGGACAACTACCAAAAGGCCCCGCAGCCCGCGCGCGAGGTCAAGGCCATGACCCTGCAAAGTCTTTTCAACGTGGGAGGAAAGAAGTGAACATCCAGACATCGCAGCACATCGGACACGACAACGGGCATAGCGGCGGACGCCACCGCGGAAGCAACGAAGGCAGCGGTCTCGAACTGGTGATCATGCTCTTCATCCTGGCTCTGGTGGTCTTCGGCAGCCTGCAACCTTCGCCCGCGCGCGGAAGAAGTTCCTGCCTGGCCGGGGAACTGAGCGCTCTGGAAGTCTCGCCGCTTTCGGAAGCGGCCTAGGTGCGTCTCGACAGCGGTTCGTGGTGGGGCCGCTTCGTGAGATTTCAAATAGATAGGGGGGACCCATGCACGAAGATATCCGCATCGCGCTCGCGGTCCGCGACAACGCCGCGCGACTGCAACTGGAAAAGGCCCTTGGCCGGGCCAAGAACGTCCGGCTTGCGGGACGGGGCGAACCCTCCGAGATTCTCATCTATGAGGTGGATCCGCACAGCGAGCAGGATGTCGCCCGGCTGGGCGGCATTCTGGCCGGACAGACCCAGGGCGAAATCTTCCTGACCTGCGCCGAGCCCTCTCCGGAATTTTTGATCCGGGCCATGCGCGCCGGCATTCACGAATTTCTGCCCCTGCCCGTGCCGCCCCAGGAGCTGGCCCGCTCCCTGGCCCGGTATGTGGCCCGGCGGCGCGGCGCGGAACCCGCGCCCGTCTGCGGCGAAGGCAAGGTCACCCTGGTGGCCGGGGTCAAGGCCGGAACCGGAGCCACCACCCTGGCCGTGAATCTGGCCTGCGCGCTCCAGGCCCGGGGCGAGCGCACCGTGCTCCTGGACCTGCGGCGGCCCCTGGGCGAGACCCCGCTCTTTCTCGACCTCGAATACGCCTACACCTGGGGCGAGGCCGCCCAGAACCTCGAACGCCTCGACCCCACCTACCTGGACAGCCTGCTGGCGCGACACTCTTCGGGCCTGTCCGTACTGGCCTCGCCCGGCGGCGCGACCACAGCCCCCGGCCAGGGAGCCCATCTCGGGGAAACCGCGTTCCGGATCATTTCCGAACTGCGCAAGGGCTTCGACCACGTGGTGGTGGACAGCGACGCCGGTCTGGACGGCTATGGACTGCGCGACGCGGACGCCGCAGACCAGATCTGGCTGGTCATGAACCCGAGTTTGCCCTGCCTGGCCCATGCCAAGCGCGTGCTGGAAGACCTCCGCCAGGGCGGCGACCTGGAAGGCAAGGTCCGCATCGTGGCCTCCCGGCAGCTCAAGAACAGCGACATCGGCACGCAGGACATGGAGGAAATTCTCCAGAAGCGCATCCACGCCTCCCTGCCCGACGACTACGCCGCTGTGCTCGCGGCCATGAACCAGGGACGCGCCTTGGCCGAGACCGCGCCCAAATCGCCCCTGACCCGCGCTGTGGAACGCCTGGCCCGGGACCTCGCGGGCAGGGACGCCCGGCAGGCGGGAAATATTTCCGGGCGCGCGCTCTTCGGCTTTCTGCGGCGCGAGCGGCGCGGCAGCCGCGATCCGCAGGCCTTTTCCGCCGGTCTGGAGGCCTTATGAGCCTGGCAGCGCGCCTGAACCGGGGCCTGCGTCCGGGCCAGACCCCCGCCCACGCGGCAGTGGCCGCCGAACCGGGCCGGGAAACGCCGCGTTCCGCCCGGCCCGCTCCCTCGACGCGTCTGGCCGAGGCCCTGCGCGAGGCCGATGCCGACGGCCAGTCCGATCAGTATTACGAGATCAAGACCCGGCTCCATTCCCGGCTCATCGACCTGCTCGACCTCTCCCTGCTGGAGAGCCTCGAACGGGCCGAGGTCCGGGCCGAGGTGGCGCGGCTCTCCCAGAGCGTGCTTGCCGAGGACTTCAAGACCGCGCCCCTGAACCGGGCCGAGCGGGAACTGCTGATCACCGAAATCCAGGACGAGGTCCTGGGCCTGGGGCCGCTGGAACCGTTCATCAAGGACCCCACGGTCAACGACATTCTGGTGAACTCCTACCGGATGATCTACGTGGAACGCGGCGGCAAGCTTCAGCGCACCCGGGCGCGGTTCAAGGACAACGCCCACCTGAAGAAGATCATCGACCGCATCGTCTCCCGGGTGGGCCGGCGCATCGACGAGTCCTCGCCCATGGTGGACGCCCGGCTGGAGGATGGCTCCCGCGTCAACGCCATCATCCCGCCCCTGGCCATTGACGGGCCTTCCCTGTCCATCCGCAAATTTTCCAAGGATCCGCTGGAAGTGGCGGACCTGGTCGCCTTCGGCTCCCTGACCCCGCAGATCGCCACGCTCATGGAAGGGGCGGTGCGCGCCCGGCTGAACGTGATCATCTCCGGCGGAACCGGCTCGGGCAAGACCACGCTGCTGAACTGCCTTTCCCGGTTCATTCCCGAGGACGAGCGCATCGTGACCATCGAGGACGCGGCGGAACTGCAACTCAAGCAGGACCACGTGGTCCGGCTGGAAACCCGGCCCGCCAACATCGAGGGCCGGGGCGAGGTCTCCCAGCGCGAACTGGTCAAGAACTGCCTGCGCATGCGCCCGGACCGGATCATCGTGGGCGAGGTGCGCTCAGCCGAGGCCCTGGACATGCTCCAGGCCATGAACACCGGCCATGACGGCTCCCTGACCACCATCCACGCCAACACCCCGCGCGACTGCCTGATGCGCCTGGAGACCATGGTCTCCATGGCCGGGCTGAAGATCGCGGACGTGTCCCTGCGGCGCTACATCTCCTCGGCCGTGGACGTGATCATCCAGGCCTCCCGGCTCATGGACGGCAGCCGCAAGGTCACACACTTCACCGAGATCACAGGCATGGAGGGCGAGATGATCACCATCCAGGACATCTTCAACTACACCCAGACCGGCGTGGGGCCGGACGGCAAGGTCCAGGGCGGATTCCGGGCCGCGGGCATCCGCCCGGCATTCTCCAGAACCCTGGAAGCCAAGGGCATCCGGCTGGACCCGAACATGTTCACGGCCGGAGCGGCGTTTTAGGGCCTTTGGCACAGCCGGAACAGCAAGGGAGGCGGAAATGAATGCACTGGATTTGAAGGCCCTGCTCACGCATCCGACCCCGGAACTGCTGGCCGCCGTGGGCGCGGCCCTGATCTTTCTGCTCGCGCTCGGCATCCTGGCCCTGGTCCGCCGCCTTTCCGACCGCAAGGGGCGCATCGTGCGCGAACGGCTCGACGCCCTGGCCCTGGCCCTGCCCGATGCCCAGCCCGTGGACATCGTGCGCCGCGAATCCCTGAGCGAAGTGCCCCTGCTCAACCAGATCCTGGAACGGACCCGCTGGGCAAAGCATCTGGGCGAACTGATCCGCCAGGGACGCGCGCCGGGCAATCCCGGCATGTATCTGCTGCTCTCGCTGCTTCTGGGCGTCTGCGCGCTGTACATCGCCCTCCTCTTTTCCGCCGGGCCGCTGTTCCTGCTCCTCGGCCTTTGCACGGCCCTTGCGCCCCTTTTCTGGCTCAAGCGGCGCAAGGCCAGGCGCATGGCCCGCTTCCAGGAACAGCTGCCCGACGCCCTGGACCTGGTGGCCCGGGCCATGAAGGCGGGCAATACCTTTTCCGGCGGTCTGCGCATGGTGGCGGACGAATTCGAGGACCCCATCGGCGAGGAATTCCGCACGACCATGGACGAGATCAACTTTGGCGTGGCCGTGGACCAGGCCATGCAGAACCTGCTGACCCGCGTGGACTGCGACGACCTGAAGTTCTTCGTGGTCTCCGTGAACGTGCAGCGCGAGACCGGCGGCAATCTCGCGGAGATCATCGGCGGCATCGCCGCGCTGGTGCGCGAACGCTTCAAGCTGCTGGGCCGGGTCCGGGTGCTCTCGGCCGAGGGCCGCATCTCCGCCTACATCCTCATTGCCCTGCCCTTCATCGTCACCGGCGTGCTCTTCCTGCTCAACCCCGAATACATGACCACGCTCTTTGACACGGAAGTGGGCAAGCGGCTGATCCAGGGGGCGCTCGCCAGCATGCTCCTCGGGTCCCTGATCATCCGGCGCATGATCAAGATCAAGGTCTAGGAGCACAGCCATGCCGAACCAGCTCTTTCCTCTGCTCATCGCGGGCCTGGGCACGCTCGCGGCCTTTTTGCTCGTTTCCGCCGCGCTTTCCGCGCTTTCCACCAGCCGGACCGGAAAGCTGCGCCAGCGCCTGGAAGCAGCCACATCGGAAACACCGCCCGGCGGCGCGGAACGCTCCGGCGGGCAGCGTCCCGGTCCGCTGCGCGGGGTTGCGAACCTGCTCTCCTCCCTGGGCGACAAGCTCGGCCCCAAGGAGGAGGAGCGCGTGGACCAGACCCGGCTGGCCCTGACCCACGCGGGTCTGCGCAATCCCAACGCCGTGCTGACCTTTCAGGGCGTCAAGGCCGGGGGCACATTGCTGCTGGCCGGGACCGGGCTGCTTGTCCGGGTGCTGGCCCTGCCCGACCTGGCCCTGCACTGGTCCATTGTCTGCGTGGCTCTGCCCGCGGCCGTGGGCCTGCTCGGCCCGGAACAGTGGCTGCGGGGCCGGGTGGCCGCGCGCCAGCAGCGCGCCGCCGAGGAACTGCCCGACGCCCTGGACCTGCTCGTGGTCTGCGTGGAGGCGGGCATGGGCCTGGATCAGGCCGTGTACCGCGTCAGCCGCGAACTGGCCCGCTCCGCGCCCGTGATCTCCTCGGAACTGAAAACCCTCACGCTCCAGCTGCGCGCGGGCAAGCCCCGGCAGGAGGCCCTGCGGGAAATGGCCCGCCGCGTGGGCCTGGACGACCTGAACAGCCTGGCCACCCTGCTGATCCAGGCGGACATTTTCGGCATCAGCGTGGCGCACACCCTGCGGGTCTATTCGGACTCCCTGCGCACCAAGCGCCAGCAGCGCGCCGAGGAACGGGCCGCCAAGCTGCCGGTCAAGCTGCTCATTCCGCTGGTGACCTGCATTCTTCCGGCACTGTTTGTGGCCATCATGGGCCCGGCGGGCATCCGCATGGCCGATGTGCTGGGAAAGATGCGCTGATGCGCGAGACAAAACCCATGCCGCACGACCACAACCCCAAGGAGGACGCGATGCGTACCGCGACCACCACCCTGATCATCCTGATGCTGCTTTCGGCCCTGGCCGGATGCGCGCCCAGGAGTCTGGACGAGACTTCCACCCTGGCCGATCTGGCCCGGCCCGAAGCTCAGGGCGGACCGGAACTCAGCCCGGACCAGCATCTGCGCCTGGGCGAACGCCTGGCCTCGGAAGGAAACGGCGAGGCCGCTTTTCTGCACTACCAGCAGGCCCTGGCCGAGCTGGAACGCACCGGTGCGCCACAGGACGATCCGCGCTGGCTGGCCCTGCGCACGCACAAGGGCCTGCTGCTTCTGGCCCAGGGCCAGAACGAGGCCGCCCTGAGCGAATTTCAGGCCGTGCTCGCCCTGTGCCCGGATCATGCCGGAGCCAACGAGGGCGCGGGCGCGGTCTATCTTCGGACCGGACTGGTCCAGGACGCGCGGGCGCACCTGGAACGCGCCCTGGCCCGGGACCCGGACCTCTGGCGCGCGCACCAGTTCCTGGGCGTGCTGGAAAGCCGCCAGGGCAATACGGAGCGCTCCGTGGAGGAACTCAGCGCCTCTTTGGCGCTCGCTCCCAACAATCCAGGAACCCTGAACAACCTGGGCGTGACCCTGCTCATGCGCCAGGAGTACGGTCCGGCCCTGGACGCCTTTCGCAAGGCCCTGCTCGCGGGCGCGCCCAAGGCCCGGACCTACAACAACATCGGTCTGACCCTGGCGCGCATGGGACACCGGCAGGAAGCCCTGGAGGCCTTCAAGTACGCGGGAAGCGAGGCCAGCGCCTACAACAACCTGGGCTACGTGCTGCTGCTGCGGGGCGAGGTGGACGACGCCACGGCCTGCTTTGAAAAGGCCGTGGAGCTTTCGCCGAGCTACTATGCCAAGGCCTTTGAAAACCTCAAGCAGGCGCGCATGGCGCGGGGTTTCCTGGCCACGGGACTGGCGGCGGGCCTGGCTCCGGCGTCTTCGGCGGCAGAGCCTGAACCGGTATCCGCACCGCAAGCCTCGCCCAGACCAGCCGTCATCCCGGAGAAGCACACGGAAACGAACACGGAGCGAAGCGCGCCCCCTTCCACAAGGGAACTCCGGGAAATGGCTCCTTCATCCAAGCCGACCTTGCTACGTTCCACATCTCCCGACACGGTTCTTCCGGTGGTCTCCGCCTTTTCCCCGGCCCTGACCCTGCGCCACGCCGAGCCAGCGGCCCCTTTGGTTTCGACCGCATCCGCAAGGACCGCTTCGTCACGCGCTGTTCGGACGAATGCCAGCCCGGATGACTCCATTCGAATCTGGGGCTTTCATCTGGCCTCGTTCAAGCAGCGCGGCACAGCCGAGGCCGAAGCCGCGAACATCGCCGCCCAACGGGGCCTGGAAACCAGTGTGGCCCGCGTGGACCTGGAAACCAAGGGCGTCTGGTATCGCGTGCTGGCCGGACGCTTTCCCAGCCGCGAGCAGGCCCGGGCCATGCGCGCCCGCGTGGCCGAACAACTGCGGCTGCCCAACACCGAAGAGTTGATCATCACATCGTTCGTGGAGCCGGATCGGGCCATCCCCCCGGCCCGCCCGGCTCTCTGAACACTCCCGTCCACGTCTGCGACCGCCCCGGAGATCCCTCCCACCCTATCTCCGGGGCGGCGCAGACAACTCCGGAAACCTTGATTGAACTTCACCGAGAGACCATGTATTCCTTTTGCAACCCTTTTCGGATCGTGAAGAAAACTTGGCGGGAACAAAACTTGCCCGGAGAAGCGAATTCCTATCGTCTGCTCGCCGTGGACGACGAGGCAGGCATGCTGACCCTGTACCAGGACATTCTGGAATACGGGGAAAACGCCCCCCTGGCCCTGGCCGCCGCAGCGGAGGGACGCAGCGCCCCGCACCCCACGGGCGGGCTGCGCTTCGAGCTGGAGCTCTGCGCGGACGGGCGCGACGCCGTGCGGGCCGCGCGGGAATCCAAGGAGCAGGGGCGGCCCTTTGCCGTGGCCCTGGTGGATGTGCGCCTGCGCAACGGACCGGACGGCGTCTGGACCGCCGAAGCCCTGCGCCGGATCGATCCTGGCCTGGAAATCGTCGTGGTCACCGGCTATTCCGACGTGAGCCTCGAAGAACTCAACCGCCGCATTCCCCCGCCCGGCAAGCTGCTCTATCTGCAAAAGCCCTTTCGCCCCCAGGAACTGCGCCAGTTGGCCATCTCGCTCTGCGGAAAGTGGAGCACCGAGCAGGAGCTGCGCATCCTGAACGAGACCCTGGCCCAGCGTGTGGAACGGCGCATCAGCCACCAAAAGGCCCTGGAGGAGCAACTCCGCCAGGCCCAGAAAATGGAATCCCTGGGCACGCTGGCCGGGGGCATCGCCCACGACTTCAACAACATCCTCGGCGTGATTCTCGGCTATTCCGAACTCATCCGCGAAGGCGCGGGCAAGGACGCGGCCATGCGCCGCCGCGTGGACGAGATCATGCGCGCTGGCTCGCGCGCCCGGGACCTGATCAACCAGATCCTGAACTTCAGCCGCCAGGGACCGCAGGAACGCCGCCCCCTGAAGCTGGTCCCCCTGATCAAGGAGGCCCTGAAGCTGCTGCGCTCCAGCATCCCCTCAAGCGTGGCCATCCACACCGTGTTCAACACCGAGGAAGACCTGGCCCTGGCCGATCCCACCCAGTTCCACCAGATCGTGCTCAACCTCTGCGCCAACGCGGCCCAGGCCATGGGCGAAAAGGGCGGCGAACTGGTCATCCGCCTTGCGGACGCGGACGACTCGGCCCCGGCGCAGCTCCACGACCCGCGCTGGTTCCTGCACTTCAGCGTCGCCGACACCGGGCCGGGCATGGACCCCGAAGTCATGGAACGCATCTTCGAACCCTTCTTCACCACCAAGCCGCCGGGCGAAGGCACGGGCCTGGGCCTCTCCGTGGTTCACGGCATCGTCAAGACCCACGAGGGGCTGGTCTACGTCGAGAGCGAAAAAGGGCGCGGCAGCACCTTCCACGTCTACCTGCCCCGGGCCAGGGCCGAGGCTGCGACCCCCGTGCAGCCCCTGCCCCTGCTCCAGCCGGGCAAGGGCCGCGTGCTCGTGGTGGACGACGAAAAGCCCCTGGTGGACATCGCCAGCGAGATGCTCAAAGGCTTCGGCTTCGAGGTCACGGCGCGCACCTCCAGCGTGGAGGCCCTGGAAGCCTTCCGCTTCCGGCCCGACGACTTCGACCTCGTGGTCACGGACTACGCCATGCCTAACCTGACCGGCGTGGAACTGAGCCAGGAACTGCTGAAAATCCGGCCCGACCTGCCCGTGATCCTCTGCACCGGCTTCTCGGACACCAACACTGTGGAACGCGCCCGCTCCCTGGGCATCTGCGACGTGATCATGAAGCCGATCCTCAAGAGCAAGCTCGTGCAAAGCGTCAGCGGCCTGCTGGAAACCCCGCCCGGAAAGTGATTCCCCTTTCCGGCCCCCTTCCGGGGAAGGCCCGGCGCACACCGGCCTTGGCCCGCGAGGCGCGCCAGCCCCGCGCAATTCTGAACGGCCCGGCCTTTCCCTGTCCCGAACCCTGTCAATGGGGAAATTTCGTCCTTTTCCTTTCCATTCGTTATCCTTTTTCATCCCCGCTTGTTTTCACGTGTTACTCCTTGCGTTCAACGGGTTGCTGTACATCGTGTACACGATTCCCAGATGACGAAGGAGCAAGTTGTATGATAGCTGACAACATGGGCAAGCGGAAATGGATTCAGTACGAGGACGAGACATTCGAACCCGTGGCTGAGCACGAGAACATCAACCTCAAAGGGCGGCAACCGGGCCGCGACTGGTTCGTGGTGGACAAGGATCCGGACTGGCTGCCAAAGACGTTTGCCAAGGAAGCCGCGGAACCCCGGCACAAGCACGAACCCTGGTTCCCCATCGCCCAGCGGCAGCAGACCTACCGCCACCCCGGCATTGTTCCGGAACGGCCCGAGCGGTCGAAAAGCTTGTTGCCACGGGAAAGCTTTTGGCCCACCTCGAAAGGCCGGGAAAACGAGCCTTCCTTCCGACCGGAGGGCATCAACCCGCACGCCCGGCAGGAAGGAACCAACCTGGCCTCTGATCTCTATGGGGATCTGCCCTGGAACCCGCACCTGCACACCGGACACGCCGCAGCCTCTCTGACCACGGGAAAAGTCCGCTCCCTTTCCGGAACGGGCGGCTCCGCTGTTGCGCAGGGGGCCCTGGGGGCGCAGCGCAGCACCACTGCCGAGCACGCGCCGCTGAGCACCTGGGAAAAATTCCAGCGCAACATGGCGCGCGCCGCTGAACACGACAAGAAGACGATCTACGACCATAGCAGGCACATGACCGAGGAGAAATGGGACAAGGCCCGGAAGGTCACGACATCCACACTGCTGGCCGCGCCATTGGCCATTCCCGCTGGCGCAGCAAGCGGGCTGGCGACTTATGGCGCGATACAAGGCGGAGGAACATTACTGAACGCGGGAGCGCGGGCTGTCGGGGCTGGCACGGGATTGGCGACCACCGTCGCCAGGCACGGGAAGTCCCTGTTGAGGGCGGGGGAAAACGTTCTGGTACGACATCCAAATATCCAAAAGGGGATTGAGGTTGCCGCTGATGTCGTTACTCCTCCCCCGCCCTCAACATATGGTGGCAAGATCATTTACCTAGCAGATAAGACAAAGGAAATGATCGATAAGCATCCTCGCCCTTGGGAGGACTAAACTCTGCTCAGTAATCTCTCAGGCATCGGACCGCCTTTCAGGTTCGGTCCGATGCCTTTCTTGGCGGAGCATTTGACGAAGAGGAGAGACGAGGTTGCCGAGGCCCCCGAGGGAAAACTCTTGTGAAACCTCTTCCCGGCGTTCATAAATTTAAATATACCACAGCAAGTGGACATACGCATTGACAAATAACTATGGCGGGGCGTTCGCATACCGGCAAGGGCAATGTGAACGCCCCGTCCATTGCAACAGCACACCATGAAAAGAGAAGACCTCAAGCGCCTGCGCATCAGCATGCTCCAATCCGCGTTCTTTGCATTTATTCTCGCCTTGCTCATCTATAAGGATTCCGGCTTATTTTATCATGGGTTCTTGCTCGATTTTGAAGGGATTCGTCTTTTCGTGACCTCAGCCCTTTTTGTTCTCGGGGGAATTGTTCTCGGCCTGTTTGGGACCAACCCGCTCCTGACGCATGGCGACATGATCTGCGGTCAATGCGAGCGTGTCTTCCCGAAAAACACATTGCGCAGGCTGCGATGCCCGAAATGCAAAGTACGGCTGGAAGAACTGGAGCTGTTTTACGACCGCCACCCGGAAAAACGTGCTCCCGCTCCCCCTGAAGAACCTGAACCGGTCACCCCCGAACCGGAAAAAACAGAGCCTGAAAAGCCCGCATTCGAGTTCAAAATGATCAATATGGGCATTCTGGAAACCCTGCGTGAGTACCGCACGCCTGCCCCGCGCCCGGAGCGCGGCCGCACACTTTCCGGGCAGCGGACAGGGCAGCGGACAGGGCGGCGGTCCGAGGGCGCGGCAGCCCACAATGAGAACGCGACGACCGGCCACGAGGAGAACAGCTGATGCCCGCGAGCACTTCCATCCGCTCTTTCCGCTGGCTCCTGCTGGCCACTGGCCTGGCCTTTTTGCTCCTGGGCTGTGACCTGCTCCTGGACCGCTTTCCGTATGCGGCGTTGCTTTTCGACCCCGCCGGGCATGTCCCGCGCGAAATGACCGCCTTCGGCATCCTCGCCTTTGCCGGATTCTGGTTCGGAGTGCTCATCGCCTGTCCCTTCACCTACCGCGTTCCCCTGGCCTGCCCCTTGTGCGCGCGCACGTTCCCGCCCGGCAAGGCCCGCTGGAACCACTGCCCGGACTGCCACATCCCGCTCAAGCCCCAACGCGAACTGGACACGACTCCCTGCCCGGACGAAACCGAGTGGGAAGACGCCACAGAGACGCCGGACACGGCAGAGGGGACGGAAGGCGACGACACGACCGAGGCATCGAAAGCGCCGGAAACGGAGGAAACGGAGCAAGGGACGCCAGAGCAGGATCAGCGCCAAGCATCCTGATCAAGCCGAGTGTGCTGCTACCCCCGGCCAACGGACCGGGCGAAATTGGGCAAGGTCGGGCTTGACGAGTCGGACCGGGCGGATGGGCCGGGCGGAGGGACCAGACAGACCGGACCGGGGAGCGGATTATTCCACGAAGTAGGAGATGCGCGTGCGCGGGCTGAGGTAGGAGAGGATTTCCGCAGGCAGATGGCTGAGACGGATGCTCTTTTCCACCTTCAGTTCCGGCTCTTCGGCCAGATCCACAATCAGGGCTTCCTTGCGCGGAATTTCCGGGTCGTACATGACCAGACTGGGGCAGAGCTGGTTTTCCGGGTTCACGGCCATGACCATGCCGATGGAGCCGTTGGAGAGCTGGACCACGGTTCCCGGCGGGTAGACGCCCATGCAGCGGATGAACAGGGAGAGCAATTCCGCGTCGAGCTGCTCGCGCCGCTGGGTGAACATGTACGAGAGCGAGAGATACGGGGTCAGGGAACGGTTCGGATCGGGATGGTTGCAGAGGTTGTCGTAGACATTGCACACGGCCACGATGCGCGCCTCGGTGCAGATGGCGCCGGCGGAGAGTCCCAGGGGGTAGCCGCTGCCGTCGAGCAGTTCGTGGTGCTGGTAGATGGCCTCGACCATGGCCAGGGGCATGGCGGGCAGCCGCATGAGCAGTTCGCGCCCGAGATCCACATGGCGCTGGAGCAACTGCACCTCGGGCCGGGTCAGGGGGCCGCGCTTCTTGAGCAGCTTGCGGTCGAGCCGCTCCTTGCCCACGTCGTGCAGCATGGCGGCCATGCCGAGCAGGACCATGCGGTCCATGTCCAGACCGCATTCGCGGGCGAGCATCATGGAGAGGATGGTCACGTTCAGTTCGTGGGAATAGAGCTGTTCCTCCTGGCCGAGCACGTTCATCAGGTGCAGGGTGGACTCGGGGTCGCCCAGGAACACATCGGCCAGTTTGCGCACAAAGGCCTCGGCCTCGGCTCCCTTGGCGTTTTCCCCGGCAAGCACTCCCCGGCGCAGCTCCGTGACCAGCCGCACCGCGTCCACGTAGCGTTCCTCGCACTTGGCAATGCTCTCGCGCTTCTTGCGCAGCCGTTCGGCCCGCTCGCGCTTGATGCACCAGAGGCGTTCCAGCTCGGGGCTGAGGGCGTCGCAAACTTTATATTCCTGGGGACGGCGGGGTTCGACCCTGGCCGGTCGTGTCTGGCCGGGGCGTCCCGGCAGGCAGTCGCTCTTTTCCGGAACACAGGTGACCAGGGTGATGCCCAGTTCGCGGAGCACCTGAATCTGGCTGGGGTCGCTGATCTTGAAGCTGTTGAACAGGAAGGGGTGGCTGAACCAGTTGCGTTGCTCCAGGCGAATGAACACGCCCGGCTTGAGTTGGTCCACATTGACCTTGTATTCCGGCATCCGGTATTCAGCCATCAGGTCCACTTCCCTCTACCTGAATCCATGCCCGTTTAACCGATAAATGACAAACGCATCCGACTATATGAATAGTGCGCAGTAGTTCCGCGGCTTATCGTCACGACTGCTTAGGGAGGCGCTCATGTCGTTTGTTCGGTCAGCTTCGAAAAAGCTTTATGCCGAGTAGCACACCATTCCTTTTTTGGGAACATACCAGCAAATTTCAATCAGATTGTCGTCCGGGTCGCGGAAATAAAAGGAAAGCATAGGGCCGCGCGCGCCGTTGCGCTCCACGGGTCCGAGCAGGATCTCCCTGCCAAGCCGGGACAACGCCGTGCGCACCCGTTCCAGCACCTGGTCCAGCGGAACCGCGCTGACCAGACAGAAATCCGCGCTTCCCGGCTGCGGACAGGCGGCATGGGGTGCGATCTCCGCTCCCGCCTGGTGCAGGTTGATTTTCTGGCTGCCGAAGTGCAGGGCCAGTCGGCCATTTTCCGCGCGTTGCGTACGCATGCCCAGGGCCTGCTCATAAAATGCGCAGGTCGCTTCCGGGTCGCGCACTGTGAGCACCAGGTGGTCGAAACCGGCGATCATGGTCTTTGCTCCGTGGTTTCCGCCTGGCCCGGTGTCTGGCCGGATGTTTGGCCGGGCGCGGCTCCGCTCCTGGCCGTGGCCCCCAGGTAGATGGCCAGCAAGGCCACGCCCGCGCCGGAAAGCTCCAGTACGCTCACAGGCCGGGCAAAGAAGAGCACGTCCCAAAGATAGGAAAGCGCGGGCTGAAGCAATAGCAGCAGTCCAGCCACTGCCGCGCCCACCAGGGCCAGCCCCCGGCTGACCAGCACCCAGCCGAGCACCTGGCCGAACAGGCCGTAGGCTCCGAGCACCAGCCAGTCGCGCGTGCCCGGCACGGCAAAACTCTCGCCGCGCAGGAGCATGAGCGCCGCCATGCACAGGGCCGTACTCACGGAGATGACGAAGACCACTGCCATGGAATCGACCCGGCCCACCCGCTCCGGGGTCAAGGTCCGCTTCAGAGTCAGCAGGTAGGCGGTGTAGAAAACCGCAGTGGAGAGCGCCAGCAGGACTCCGAAGCGGTAGTCCGCGCCGCGCGCGTTCCACTGCGGCCCGACCATGAGCCAGAGGCCGGCCAGGGCCAGGGGCGCGGCCAGATAGAAACGGCGGCCCCGGCGCTCGCCCTGCACGAAATAGGCGAAAGCCGCCACGAGCACGGCCTGGAAGTTGCCGATGATCGTGGCCAGACCCGGACCAAGGACGTGGATGGCGCTGTGCCAGCAGGCGATGTCCAGGGCGAAAAAGACCCCGCAGAGGGCGGCCCCGGCAAGCAGACGCCACAGATCGCGCCCCCTGGGCAGGACCGGTCCCCGGTCCAGGGCCGCGCGCGCGGCCAGCACGGACAGCAGCCCCAGCGCGCCCAGGAACATGCGGTAAAACCCGGCGGAGTCCCCGGAGACATGGGCCAGTTTGACGAATACGGCGGAGAAGCTGATCATCACCGCACCGAGCAGAAGTTGGATCATGGTTCGGATTACCCCACTTTGCTTCGCAACGAAAGCGGTTTACCATGCCCTCCGGCACACGGCGCAAGGCCGATGCCCCGCCGGAAAACCGCAGACAAGGAGTCGCCATGCCCGAAGCCGCTTTCCGCCCGCTGTTTCTCGACGTGGCCATGGCCCCGGAAAATCCGCTCTGGGAGCAGGCCACCAGCCGCCGCGAACAGCTCTACCGACGCGCCCACGACTTGCGCAGCCCGTTTTCCCGCGACTACAACCGCATCCTGCACTGCACGGCCTATCGCCGCCTGAAGCACAAGACCCAGGTCTTTTTCGCCCCCCAGAACGACCACATCTGCACGCGCATCGAACACGTGGCCCACGTCATGTCCGTGGCCGAAACCATTGCCACGGCTCTGGGCCTGAACCGCGAACTGACCGCGGCCTCGGCCATTGGCCACGACCTCGGGCACGCCCCCTTTGGCCACAGCGGCGAATCCGTGCTCAAGGCCCTGGCCCGGGAGCGCAACGGCTCCACCTTCTGGCACGAGCGCAATTCCCTGCGCTTTGTGGACGAGTTGGAAACCCTGGAAGATCCGGGCGGAACGCACCGGCATCTGAACCTGACCTACGGCGTGCGCGACGCCATTGTCTGCCACTGCGGCGAGGTGGGCAGCGCGGCCCTGCGGCCCCGCAACGAGGCCCTGCCCCTGGAGGGCATGGACCGGCCAGCCCAGCACGAGCCCTTTACCTGGGAGGGCTGCGTGGTCAAGCTTTCGGATAAGATCGCCTATCTTGGACGGGACATCGAGGACGCCCTGGCCACGGGCATCCTGACCCCGGACCAGCGCGGCGAACTGGACGAGCTGGCGCGCGGCTACGGCGAAATCAAAGCTCGCGAAATCAACAATACCGTGCTGCTCCAGTTCTTCATCCAGGACCTGCGCCGCCACTCCGATCCGGACCAGGGCATCCGCCTCTCCGAAAAGAACGCGGAATTCATGGAACGGCTCAAGGCCTTCAACTACCGGCAGATCTATCTGCATCCCAAGCTGGAGCAATACAAAAAATACGTGCGGCTGGTGCTGGAAACCCTCTTTGCCGAGCTGGAGGAGCCGCTGAACCAGGGCGGGCTGGAACGCGTGCGCGCCGAGGCCGCGAAACGGCCCACGCTCTACCGCGTCTTTCTGGATTGGCTGGAGAAATATTCGACACAGGGTCGGGAAACCGCCCCGCCCAACAAGTTCGGCAACCGTGTGCTCTACGACCTGGACACACCCGAGGGCCGCTTCCAGACCGTGCTCGACTTCATCTCCGGCATGACGGACAACTACGCCCTGCGCAGCTTCGAGGAGCTCATCAGCTTCTAACGCCGCGAAACGCGAACCCTACATGGAGAGACGAAAAGTGAACCGGCAACCCACCAATCCCGACGGAACCGTGGCCCTGACCTCCTTGGACGAGCTCAGCCAAGAGCGCAACTGGTTGCTCTACCCGGCGGCCAGCGGCGCTTCCTACTTCCGCTCCTTTCTGAAGGAACGTCACCCCGATCTGGCCGGGCGGGCGTTCGCCCTGTCCGACCGCGACCCGAACAAATGGGGGCTGCGCCAGGAAGGGTTGGACGTGATTCCTCCGGACCGCATCGCCGCATCCGGTGCGGACAGAATCATCGTCTGCGCCTCCGGCGGCTTTGACGCCATCCATGACGAACTCCGCGACAGGCTCGGCCCGGACCTGCCCATTGTTCTGCACGACAACATCCGGGAATACATCGACTGGGAGGCGGAGAAATCCGCCCTGGCCCGCCTGGTCAGGGAACGGAATCTGACGGCTCCGGACATTTCCGGCCACGGGAAGTTCTTCCAGTCCCTGCCCTTTGCCCCGGGAGCCTACCCGGTCTCCAGCAAGGGAGCGCTGACCTACCGGCATCTGGAGCACCTGGCCCTGCCCGAGCGGCTGGACGGCAAGACCGTGCTCGACCTCGGGGCCTCGGACTGCTTCTACGGCATGGAAGCCCTGGCCCGAGGCGCGGCCTCGCTCTCCTGCCTGGAAAGCTTCTATTGGCGGGAAGAGGGCGGCATGGCTAAAAACGAACTCGTGCGGCGGCACTTCGGCATGGAGTACGAGCGCCTGGACCTGGACGCCAACGAGATCACGCATGGCGATGTGGGCAGCTACGATCTGGTCTTCTGCCTCGGGCTGTTCTACCACCTGCGCGACCCGTTCCGGCTGCTGCGCAACCTTCGGGAAATCACCCGGGAGCGGCTGTTCATCTCGGGCCGGACCGTGGTGCTCGACGCGCCCGATCCCTTCCACGGCACAACCCAGCGGGCCTCCATCAGCATGCTTTCCGGCAGGGGCTTCGGCAAATGGACCCCGAACCTGCGCTGTCTTCTGGACATGCTGCGCATCGCCGGGTTCAGGAATACAGAGGTGACCTTCGACTTCTGCCCTGCCGGGTCCATGATCGCGACCACAGCCGTGCAGGCCTGGTAGACCGGACCAGGGGGGCGGCTCAGGACGGACGTGTCACTCCCAGCCGCCGCCCGATGCCGATGCCGCTCTCGCCGACCACGGCCTCGTAAGGCCAGGCCTCGACCCCGGCGTCCAGGGCCTGCCAGAGCAGCTCGGCATAGGCCGGGTCGATCATGTCCGCCGGGCCGAAGCAATGGGCGTCGGGCCGCTGCACAAGGAAGAACAACGCCACGCGCGCACCGGTTTTCGCCAGGGACATGAGCTCCCGCAGGTGCTTTTGCCCGCGCTCGGTCACGGCATCCGGAAAGAGCGCCACCTCGTCCTCGACCATGGTCACGTTCTTGCATTCCACCCAGAGCCGATCCCTGGCCGGGTACTCGTCCGCCTCAATGGCCCCCTTTGTGTGGCCGGGACCGTTTGTTGCGCCCGTTCCGGCTGCTGTACCGACTCCTGTGGTGGTCGCCTCGGTGGGTTTGCGTACGAACAGGCCGTCCAGACGGCTCTGCCCGATCTTGGCCTCGGCGCGAAAACCGTCATAGTCCGCCGCTTCCGGCAGCAGGCCCGCCTCCCAGGCCAGCCGGAGTATCCGGTTCGGGGTCTGGGTGTTTATCCCGACCCAGAATCCCTGATGGCGCACCAGTTCCCAGGTCCAGCGCAGCTTGCGATCCGGGTTTTGCGCCGGAGAGAGCAGCACCTCGGCTCCGGGCCGCAGCAATCCCAGCATGGATCCGGTATTGTTGGTGTGCGCGAGCAGGGTCTTGCCCGCATTCTCATCCAGTCCCTCGCAGACCACGGTAAAGCGCTTGCGCCGCTCCACGAACCGCGCCCGGACGCTGCCTTCCGGAAATTCGATCAGTTCCTTCATCCGCTTCCTCCTTCCCGGCCGCACGGGCGCGGCCCGGAACGATATCGCCGTGCCAAGCATACGCAACCCTGTACACAACCCAAGACAACGCAAATCCAGTTGCCAAGCATGAACAATTCATATTATCGCTCCCACAGAGGGAGACCATGCACGAGACCCCACCCCACCGCCAGCAGGTTCGAAATTTAAAACTGCTGTTCGGTAAACAATTGTTGCGCCTGCGCACCGCGGCAGGCCTGAGCCGAGCCGCATTAGGCGAACAGGCCGGAGTTACCGGCGTCTACGTCACCAAGATGGAGCGCGGCCTTGCCTCGCCTTCCTTCGAGGTCATTGTCCGCCTCTCCGAGGTCTTCGGGGTGGAACCCGCCCAGTTTTTTCTCCAGCAGGACCTTGCCCACCTCAGCTCCCTGACCCGTTCCGAAAACCGCTACCAAGGCCTTTTCGAAAGCTCGCCCATCTCCCTCTGGGAGGAGGATCTTTCGAATCTTTTCCTTTTTTTCGAGGAGCTCAGGACTCGGGGCGTGAGCGACTTCGAGGCCCACTTCGACGAGCATCCCGAAGACCTGAACGAATGCGCCCGACGGGTCCGGATTCTGAACGTCAATCAGGCCACCCTGGACCTGCTCCATGCCCCGAACAAGGAGGCCCTGCTGGCCGGGCTGCATCTGGTGCTGACCAAGGAATCCTTCACGGTCTTTCGAGAGGAAATGACCATGCTGGCCCAGGGCGCGCGGGAATTCCACGGGGAGATCACCCACCGCACCCTGGACGGAGAACTGCGCTACCTGACCATCCACTTCCAGCTTCTGGACGACCCGCGCTCCTCGGGCCGGGTCGTGGTCTCGCTCATCGACGTGACCGAACAGCGGCTCTCCGAGCAAGCCCTGCGCCTGAGCCAGGCCCGGCTGGACCGCGCCCAGGAGATCGCCCGCTTCGGCTGCTTCGAACTGCTCATTCCCACCCGGCAGATGTTCTGGTCCGACCAGACCTACCGGCTCTTCGGGTATGTTCCGGGTGGCGTGGCCCCCAGCATCGATCTGATGATGGGACACGTTCACCCGGATGACCGGCTCGAACTGCTCGCCAAACAAAACGCCGCACTGCTCGGCGAACCCTATGAAATGATCTTCCGCATCGTCCACACCAGTGGCGAGACGCGGCAGGCCCACTGCCGCGCCACCGTGGAGCCCGATGAGAACGGAACGCCGTTGCGGCTCATCGGCGCGGTGCAGGACGTGACCGAACAGGTGCGCATGGAACAGATGCGCCGCGATGTGGAGCGCATTCTGCGCCACGACCTCCAGACCCCGCTGGCTGCTGCGGCCACGGCGGCTCGCGCTTTCAAGGACGATGAGAATCTGCTGCCGCCCCAGCGCTTCGTGCTCCAGGAGATCGAGAACACCACCAACCGCGTGTTGACCATGGTCCGCCGCCACCAGGACATGTTCCGCATGGAAACGGGCAAATACACCCTGCATGCGCGCACTGTGGACCTCGTGGGGGTGGGCAGGGCCGTGAATCGCGAGCTTGCCGAACTGCTGCAACGCAACGAGACCGGCTTCGTTCTCATGGTCGCGGACCAGCCCGCCTGGAACCACGACCACCTGCTCGTGGATGCCGACCCCTTCCTGCTTCAGACCATGCTCTCCAACCTCGTAAAGAACGCGGTGGAGGCGTCGCCGCCCGGTCGCAGCGTGACCCTGCACATGGAAGAGCACGACAAAACCGTGCGCATCCGGGTCCACAACCATGGAACCGTGCCCCTGGCGGTGCGCGCCAGCTTTTTTGAAAAATACGCCACGGCCGGGAAAAGCCAGGGTACGGGCCTTGGAACCTACTCGGCCCGGCTCATCGCCCGCACCCTGGGCGGTGACATCAGGATGAACACGTCCGACGCCACCGGAACCACGGTGATTGTGACCTTGCCGAGGCGCGCCGAAGCTACTTGAATCCTTCCGCCAGTTCCGAACCCATGCCTTCATAGATACGCCGCTCCGAGCGGGGCAACGGCTCGTTCGCGTCGGGCCAGGCCTCCGGGCGGGGCTTTGCACCCTCGCGTGCCGTGGGTGTGGGGTCCTTGTCCAGCAACACCGGATGCGCGCGCACGTCCAGGTTCGGCACGTCCGCGCTGAACTCGATGGCAATGTTGTTGGGGTCAAAGGAATAGAGCGAATGGATGAAGCCGTGATCGATGATCTCGGAAACCCAGAATCCGGCCGCGTCGAGCTTGTCCTTGAGTTCCCAGAGGTCCTCGTCCGAGGCCACGCCGATGGAGACGTGGTCGAAGGTGTACGGACCGGTGACGGGCGCTCCGTGGTCCTTTTCCGGTCCCGGCTCCACGCCCGGCCACTCGAAAAAGGCGATCATATCCGTGGACGAAATCTCGAAAAAGTAATGCCGATAGCCGGGGCGTCCCAGCCCCGCCACTAGGCGCATGCCCAGCAGGTCGCGCCAGAAGCGGATGGTTTTGTCCAGATCTCCCGTGGCCATGGCCAGATGGTTGATGCCCGTGTATCTGCTCATCGCGGCTCTTCCTCCCTGTTTTTCCCAGCCTAGCAGCAACCCGCTGAAAAGGACAACCAGAGGCCGGGCGCATCGACTTGCTTTTGCTCGCGCGGGCCTTTATTCTTCCATTATGTACGTGGCCCGCCATTGCCCGACCCCGCCGGTGCGCCTCCTGCCGCCTCTGGCGCTCCTGCTGCCGACGCTGTTGCTGTCGGCACTGCTCGCGGCCTGTCTGCCCAAGGCCGCGCCCGAGCCTCTTGCTCCGGGGCCGGAGTGGACCGCCGAGCGCGATCCGGGCCGTCTGGACTGGCAGCCCCGGCGCATGGCCGGAGACGAGGCGGCCCGCCGCGCCCTGGCGGATGTGGCCCCGCTGCTGCATGTGCCGGGCCGGACCAACAGCACGGTGCGGGTGCGCTTTGCCACGCCGGATCTGCTGGTTTTCGAGACCGCCTGGACCGAATACGAGTGGCGCTCGCCCGTGATCCGGCGCTGGCCTGGAATACCGCACGACCCTTTCTGCGATCCCTTCTGCGAGGAGGAGGTCGGCCCGCCCGTGCGCGTGGCCCTGCCCCGGAACAGCGCTCTGGTCCTGCCCCTGGGGGAAATCAACGACATCCGGCTCTATCGCCTAGCGACGCGGGACGCTTCGGGCGCGGACAGTCTGGAATGGCGGGTCCGGGTCTTCCACGAAAACGGACGGCTCACCGAGCTGGCCGCTGCGGAACCGCGCTCGTCGATCCTGCTGGCGGACGCGCTTTTCACACTCTCCACCGCACGCGGGGCAACGCGGCCCAGTCGGGCGCTGCCGCAATTCGCGGACCTGACCCCGGCCCAGGCCGCGCTGCTGGAGATTCCCGGCGGGGTTCTGGTGCTCTCCTGGCCGCTGTCTCCGGATGCGGTCGAAAGCGCCTTGTCGCTGGCCTGGCCTGACGTGATTCTCCAGGCGGACGGCCAGCCCGCCACGGCCGCGCTGCTGGAGCGGCTGCTCACCGAAAGCGGGACGCAAAACAGCCCCCTGCGCCTGAAGGGGCTGCGCTGGGGGCTGTACAAGAATTCGCCGAAACCACGCACAAGAGTGTTCGACCTCGACCTTACTCTTCCTGATAGCCCTTGATCTCGGACTGCAACTTCAAAAGATCCCTCTGGCGCGTCAGTTTGGTCAGGTCGTCGTCCGCCAGTTCCTGCGCCGCATCCTTGGCCTTGGCCGCCGCAATGGCCTCGTTGACCATGCTCAGCGCGGACGCGATGTCCTCGCTCTTCACCGCCTTGGTTTGGATGTCCAACGTCTTCAGCGCGCCCGTATCCGGATAGAAGGTGATGGTCTGGGTGACCTCCGAGGCGGGGTAGTCCGCGGGAAGCGCGAGCAGGGCGCCCTGCTGCGCCACCGGCACGTCCCCCTGCCAGAGCAGCGTACGCTCCTGCTGCTCCTTCGACTCCGCATAGACCTTGAGCTTGCCCATGACCGGGACGCGATAGTAGAAGCCCCGGTCCTCGGAGTTCTTGAAATACCCTTCCAGCGTCCTGGCAATGTGTTCCGGTTCCGTGGCGTTCCACTCCGCGCGGTAACTTCCGAAATTTTGGGAAAAGTAGCTTCCCGAAGCGGCTGTTGTGTCAGGGGGGATCAATTCGCCATACACTTTTCTGGTTCCTGTTTTCTCCTCATACAGTTCCTTCTTCAGCTTCGTTTCCTCCGCTTCCAGCTTTTCCAGCGTGAGCTTGTATTGTTCCAGATCGTACGCTGTCCTTCCTGTCGGAGAAGCCATGCTGAAAGATGTCAGCATTTCCTTTTTCCGCGCCGTGATCTCTTTCAAATTTTTTGCGGCATCCTCGTAGAACAAGCATTCCACGCCGCTTAGCTCCGCACGCAACACGGCACTCGCTATCGTACCGGCAACTTTTGTCACTGTCTCAAACGTCTTGTCCTGCATTGTCGCTGTGATCGAGTCCAGAGTTCCACTTTCAGAATAGGAAAACGTGATGCCGCTTTGCTTCATGATACTTGAGTTCGGATCGACCAGAAATAACGCATCGGGATCTGGAATCGACTTTCTCAGCACTGTAACGCTTTGGTCGATGGTTTTTACCCCGTTCGTCGGCAGCGGATAGAGTTTTTTGACCTTATCAATGCATTGTTTCGGGACGTTTATTCTTCTTTCTTTGTATGTCTCCGTCACCTCAACATCGATGACCGTTTTCGGCAACGCATAATAGATGCCCGGGTGTTTCAACACCGAATCTGGAATGGTCGAATGTCCCACATGATAGACCTGGGCCGTCTTACACCCTGCCAGGACGATCAGCACCCCTGCCAGCGCCATCAGCAACACCTGTCTCATCTTCTCCCTCCTTTGCATCCCTCCTGTCTGGTAGCGAAAGGGCGTACCTATGGCAATCGCTGTATAGTCGATTATAACATCATTTCCTGTTTGACGGCGCTGCGCTTTTCGTCCAGAAAGCGCACGGTCAGACCGCGCGAAAAAATGGACCCGCGCGTCTCCCTTCCCGTGTCCTTCTGGAGGATCCGCCGCGCTTTGTCCTGCAACCCACCTGGTTTTGCTGGCAGAACCGCTTGACGTTTCCAGGGGTATCTGGAATAGATGCATGTGTTTTATACGTGAGTATTTTCACAAATTTCGCCATGGCGTCGAAAACGACGAAAGCAAGGCGGGACGCGGGGTTGTCGTTCCGCCCTTCGTGCGCGAAAAGAGAGGGAGTCAATGGAATTTTCTGATCGGCTGGCCCAGGACAGGGCAAAGCTCGTAAGCAACTACGCTGACCTGATTCTCGGGACCTATCCGGCCGAGACCCAGGCGGTCTGGCGCAAGCAGACGGATCGCTTCGCCAACCCCGTGGGCACGGCAATTCTGGAGGCGGCGCAGGAGCTTATCGACGCCTTTCTGGCCTGGGACGACGCCGAACAGGTTTCCCACGCGCTGGAAGCGCTGGTGCGCATCCGTTCGGTGCAAAATTTCAAGCCCTCACAGGCGCTTTGCTTCGTCTATCTGCTAAAAAAGGTGCTGCGTGATGCGTATCTGAAAGAGCTGGCCGCCTCCGGCGAGCTTCAGGCGCTCATGGCCCTGGAAACGCGTATCGACAACATGGGACTGATCGCCTTTGACCTTTACAGCAAAACCCGCGAGCAGATCTTCGCCATGCGGGTGGAAGAGGTCAAACGCGCCCAGTACAATCTCTTGCGCCGCGCGCGCATGATCGTGGACAGTCCGGCCGCTGGGGCCGACGAACGGTAAGGTTCGGGCGAAGGGGTTGCCCAAACCGAAAATAGAAGCGAGGTGACGGTAGATGACTGCAATGTACTCACTCGTTTTCGTCTTTCTGCTGGTGCTGATCCCGTTGCTTGGGGTCGGTTCCGCACACCTGGAGTTTTTCTTCGCGGTGTGCGTCCCGACAACGGCGATCATCATTTTTCTGGCAGGATTCGTTTACAAAATTTTCAAATGGACACGTAGCCCTGTCCCGTTCCGCATCCCGACCACGGGCGGACAGCAGCAGTCCCTGAGCTGGATCAAGCAGAACAAATGGGACAACCCCTCCACCGGGGCCCAGACCTTCATGCGCATGCTGCTTGAGGTCCTCGCGTTCCGCTCCCTGTTCCGCAACACCCGCGTGCAGCTGAACAAGGAAACCGGCGTCCTGGGATACTCCTCGGCCAAATGGCTCTGGCTTTTCGCCATTCTCTTCCACTACGGTTTCTTCATCGTGGCCGTGCGCCACATGCGGCTCTTCACCGAGCCCGTGCCCCTGTTCTTCACCCTGCTGGAGTTCGGCGACGGCATCCTGCAGGTCGGCGTTCCGCGCCTGTATCTCTCCGACCTGCTGATCGTCTCGGGCGTGAGCCTGCTGTTGATCCGCCGGCTCTGGGACGCGCGCATCCGCTACATCTCCCTGTTCACGGACTACTTCCCGCTGCTGCTCATCCTGGGCATCGCGCTCTCCGGCATCTACATGCGCTACTTCGCCAAGGTGGATGTCGTGGCCATCAAGGCCGTGACCATGGGTCTGGTGACCTTCCAGTACGCGGAGCTGCCTCTGGCCCAGGTCGGCATTTCCTTCTACGTCCATGTCTTCCTGGTCAGCACCCTGCTGATCTACTTCCCGTTCTCCAAGCTGATGCACCTGGGCGGCGTGTTCCTCACCCCCACGAGGAACCTCCCCAACGATACGCGCTTCAAGCACCACGAGAACCCCTGGAACCCGGACATCAAGCCGCATTCCTACGAGGCCTACGAGAAGGATTTCGGACCGGCCATGCACGAAGCCGGCCTGCCGGTGGTCGATCCCGCCAACCGCGGCGAGGAAGCCTAGACGGGTCAGTCGTCTGTCGGACAAATAACTACGGAGAGATGACAATATGGCGAAAATGAAACCCGAAGAGCTCATCAAGGGCCTCGACTACAATCCGCCGTCCACCAGTTGGATGGACGTGAAGGCGGACACGTCCGCGGGCAACTGGGCCTACCCCGGCAAGCCCGAGATCGTGAAGTACCTGATTAAAGAAGGTCTGCCCCTGGCCAACCCGCGCGAATGGGTTCCCAGCGACGCGGACTGGAAGCTGCCTCCGAACTGGAAGGACATTATCCATCAGGGCTTCCATGAGCGCCTGGACAAATACCGCTCCCTGAAAGTGTTCATGGATGTCTGCGTGCGCTGCGGCGCCTGCGCCGACAAATGCCACTTCTTCATCGGCTCCGGCGACCCGAAGAACATGCCAGTTCTGCGCGCCGAGCTGATGCGCTCCGTCTATCGCAAGGACTTCACCCTGGCAGGCAAAATCCTGACCAAGCTGACCGGGTCCCGCGTGATGGAAGAGGACGTGCTCAAGGAGTGGTTCATCTACTTCTACCAGTGTACGGAATGCCGCCGCTGCTCGCTGTTCTGTCCCTACGGCATCGACACCGCCGAAGTGACCATGATGGCGCGCGAGCTGATGCACCTCGTGGGTCTGAACATCAACTGGATTCTCGAACCGGTGGCCAACTGCAACCGCACGGGCAACCACCTCGGCATCCAGCCCCAGGCCTTCAAGGACATCATGGACTTCATGGTGGACGACATCGAAGAGGTCACGGGCGTGCGCGTCAAGGCCCCGCTGAACGAACCCGGCCACGAAATCCTCTTCGTGACCCCGTCCGGCGACGCCTTTGCCGATCCCGGCATCTTCACCTTCATGGGCTACCTGATCCTCTTCCACTACCTGGATCTGGACTACACCTGGTCCACCTACGCCTCGGAGGGCGGCAACTTCGGCCTCTTCACCTCCTCGGAGACCATGAAGAAGCTGAACGCCAAGATGTATGCCGAAGCCAACCGCCTCGGCTGCAAGTGGATCCTCGGCGGCGAGTGCGGCCACATGTGGCGCGTGATCAACCAGTATATGGACACCATGAACGGCGACATCCAGGGTCCGCAGATGAAGACCCCGGTCAGCCCCATCACCGGCACGGTGTTCCAGAACGCCTCCGCCACCAAGATGGTCCACATCGCCGAATTCACCGCGGACCTGATCAAGCACGGCAAGCTGAAGTTCGACAAGAGCCGTAACGACCACCGCCGGATCACCTTCCACGACTCGTGCAACCCGGCCCGGGCAATGGGCCTGCTGGACGAGCCGCGCGAGGTCATCAAGGCCTGTTGCAACCACTTCTTCGAGATGCCGTCCAACACCATCCGTGAAATGACTTACTGCTGCGCCGGCGGCTCCGGTCTGAACACGGATGAGATCATGGATATCCGCCTGCGCGGCGGCATGCCCCGCGGCAAGGCCCTCGCCCACGTCCAGGAAAAGCACGATGTGAACACCCTGTCCTGCGTCTGCGCCATCGACCGCGCAACGCTGATCCCGCTGTCCGATTACTGGGCTCCGGGTGTTCAGGTCAGCGGCGTACACGAACTCGTGGGCAACGCCCTGATCCTGGAAGGCGAACACGAACGCACCATGGATCTGCGTCAGGAGCCCCTGGCTGGCTTCGAGGACGAGGTCTAACCTGCGGGCCCTGCCCCACCAGGAGGAATATTAGATGAAATTCCACTACGGTATGCCTATCTTTGCCGGCCTGATCATCTTCCTCGGGCTGGTTACGTTCCCGCTGTGGTTCAATGCGCCCAGCGAGGCTTACAAAGGCCCCGAGCCGAAGCTTCCCACCGAAGCCGAGGTCAAGGCCGCTGGTTTCGAAAAATTCGCCTGCATCGAGTCCACCCAGTTCATGCGGGAAAACCACATGCAGCTGCTGGACCAGTGGCGCGACTGGGCGCTGCGCGACGGCAAGCGCGCCTACACCAACGAACAGGGCGAAACCTTTGAAATCAGCCTGCAGAAAACCTGCATGAAGTGCCACACCAGCAAAAAGGACTTCTGCGACAAGTGCCACACGGCCACCGCGGTTTCCCCCTACTGCTGGGACTGCCACATTCAGCCGGAGGGGTACAATGAAACGCACTAGGAGAAGCTTCCTCAAGTTCGCCGGAGCAACCGCCGCGGCCGGCCTGTGCTTCAGCCCGGCCCTGAGCTTCGCTTCCGGAGGCGCGGCCCACGGAAGCGGCCCCAAGGTCGCCGACGGCTCCGCCCACGCCAAACGCTGGGCCATGGTCATCGACACCACCAAGCTGAACACCAAGGAACAGATCGAGGAATTGGAAAAGGCCTGCCACTCCTGGCACAACGTGCCCCACATCGTGGGCGAGAACGGCAATCCCTCCAAACAGGAAATCAAATGGCTCTGGGGCGACCACTTCCACGCCGTCTTCACGGAAAAGCACAACAACTTCCCCTCCGAGGAAGTCATGAGCCGCGAATACGTGCTCCTGTGCAACCACTGTGAAAACCCGCCGTGCGTGCGCGTCTGCCCGACCAAGGCGACCTTCCAGCGGCCCGACGGCATCGTGGCCATGGACTACCACCGCTGCATTGGCTGCCGCTACTGCATGGCCGGCTGTCCCTACGGCGCGCGCAGCTTCAACTTCTCGGACCCGCGTCCGTACATCCACGAACCGAACCCGAAGTTCCCCACCCGCACGCGCGGCGTGGTCGAAAAATGCAACTTCTGCGTGGATCGGCTGGCGCAGGGCCTGTTGCCCGTGTGCGTGGAAAAAGCCAACGAGCTGGCTCCCGGCGCCATGACCTTCGGCGATCTGCAGGACGAGAACTCCGAAGTGCGCCAGGTGCTTCGCGAGAACTTCACGATCCGCCGCAAGCCCAGCGTCGGCACTGAGCCGGGCGTCTACTACATCATCTAAGGGGAGGGTGAGATGTTAGAGAGAGCTTTGAAAGGTGGCCCCAAGTACTGGGGCTGGATCCTCTTCCTCCTGGTCGTGATCGGCGCTGGCGGGGCTGTTTGGGCCTGGCAGCTGACCGTTGGTTTGCAGCTCACCGACATGAGCCGCGACGTGTCCTGGGGCTTCTACATCGCCCAGCTGACCTACCTGGTCGGCGTGGCCGCCTCCGGCGTCATGATCGTGCTGCCCTACTACTTCCACCATTACAAAAAATACAAGCACTTGGTGATCTTCGGCGAGTTCCTCGCCATTGCCGCGTGCCTGATGTGCATGCTCTTTGTCGTGGTTGACCTCGGTCAGCCGCAGCGCATGCTGAACATCATCTTCCATCCCACGCCGAACTCGATCCTGTTCTGGGACATGATCGTGCTCAACGGCTACCTGTTCCTGAACCTCATCGTGGGCTGGACCTGCCTGGGCACGGACCTGCGCAACCAGCCGCACCCCAAGTGGGTCAAGGGCCTGGTCTACCTGTCCATCATCTGGGCCTTCTCGATCCACACCGTCACGGCGTTCCTGTATCAGGGCCTTCCGGGCCGCCACTTCTGGCTGACCGCCGTCCTGGCCGCCCGATTCCTGGCCAGCGCGTTCTGCGCCGGACCGGCGATCCTGCTGCTCCTGCTCTACGTCGTGAAGAAGACCACCAACTTCGAGCCGGGCTGGGAAGCCACCAAGAACATCGCGCGGACCATCACCTACGCGATGTGCGTGAACATCTTCCTCTTCCTGCTTGAGGTCTTCACCGCCTTCTACTCCGGCATTCCCGGCCACCAGCACGCGCTCCAGTTCCTCTTCGTGGGCCTGGACGGCAACACCACGCTGGTTCCCTGGATGTGGACCTTCGTGGCCGGCACGATCATCTCCCTGGGCATCCTCATTCCGCCCAAGCTGCGGGAGAACAAGACCCTGCTGCCCATCGCCCTGGTCGTCCTGGTCATCGCCACCTGGATCGACAAGGGTCTCGGACTCATGATCGGCGGCTTCACCCCGAACATGTTCGAAGGCGTGACCTCCTACTGGCCGAGCTGGCAGGAGATCGCCATCTCCATGATGGTCTTCGCCATCGGCGGACTGGTCATCACCGTCCTGTTCAAGATCGCCACCAGTGTGAAGCAGGAACTGGAAGTATCCCAGAAGGGCGAAGTGCCCGGCCCGGTCGAAGAACCGGTCGCCGAAGCCGCGGAAGCCCACTAACCCCACTGCTCACCTCGCGATTCCCCAAGGCCGCCTTCTTCGGAAGGCGGCCTTTTTGTTTGCGCGGAAGCCTTCCGGGGGGAACCCTTTCTTGCAGAAAGGGTTCCCCC
>JBFWMD010000036.1:0-33936 GCA_050251775.1 Desulfovibrio sp. | reverse complement strand
AACGGTGAATTCGTGGACATAGACGAATTGTTGGATGTGAAGGGCATTGATCCTTCATTGCTGCGCAAACTCAAGGACAAGTTGTACGTCAAGCCCGCATCCAACTGCAATTGCTAGGCGGTCAAGCATGAAGCTTATCCCCGCATACTGGGTCACAGCCCTGCTCCTGGCCTGGATGGTACCGCACCATGCCGATGCCGAGGTATTCGGCGACTACCTGGGCTACAAGGCCTGCGCCGAGTGTCATCCGAAGCAGGTGGAGGGTTGGAGAGCCACCCGCCACGGCAACGCCTTCGAGGACCTCAAGACCCAGGGCTCGGAGAAGCAGTCCATCCCGGATTGCTTCCGGTGTCATGTCGTGGGCTACGGCCAGGACGGCGGCTACATGGACCAGGATCTGACCCCGGAACTTGCCGACGTGCAGTGTGAGGCCTGCCATGGACCTGGCCGTGCCCACGTCCAAAGCGGCGGCACTCCATCCACCATCGTGGCCAAACCCGGTGAGGACGTCTGTCGCGTGTGCCATACCAAGGGGCAAGACAAGCACTTCGACTATGCAACCAAAAGCTTAGGCCTGCACGGCCCAGAAAAATAACCACGGAGATATCGCCCCATGAACATCAACAGAATGCTGCTGGCCATCGCTTTCCTGATCGTCCTGACCTGTAGTCCTGCCTTGGCTGCTGGAAAACTCATTGTTAACGAGAATCAAGTGGTCTTCGGAAATCTTGTCGAGGGCGTTGTCGCCCGCAAAATCGTCACGTTGACCAACAACGGAGACGCCGCGCTCACCATAGGCAACGTATCCACCAGTTGCTCCTGTACCACCACAAAATTGGAAAGGCCTCTCCTCGAGCCCGGTGAGTCGACCATTCTGGAAATCGTGTACAACACATATAAGTTCCCAGGAAAATTTGAAAAATATGTCTATGTTCAGTGGGGAGAAGGAAAAGCTGGTACGTTGACCATCACCATGCAGGGTGACGTGACCCCCATTCCCATGGGCGTGCTCACCGCCGAGCCGCGTAAGGTCATCGTGGGCGCCATGCGTGTAGGCGAGCCCAAAGAGGCGGTCTTTGCCATCATAAACACCGGCGACGCGGCAATGCAGGTGACCAAAGTGGTCAGTAAAAAGTCGGGGCAGATATTTTTCGACGCCGCAGACAAGGGGGCCATTGTCCTCAAGCCAGGCCAGAGCGTGCAGATGCCCGTCTCCGTCCGCGCCGACAAGGCAGGCAGCTACGTGGAATACATTATCATTGATTCAGATGCCAGAAACGTTACCCACAGCGGCTATAAGGTCGTGCTCGTGGGCAACGCGGAATAGAAACCACGGTCCAGAGGTGGTTCCCATCCTTCGGACGGATTGGGGGCGGAATACGGTGAGATCAGATTGTGATCACGCCACATTCTGTCCGTCCTTCACTGCAGGGGGCTTAGCCCCTGCAGCGAAGCCGGCCAACGTGGAGACTTCACCCGGCATCTATCCGTCCCGCAAAAGCGGCCGACGCTCGTTGTGGAATCCGTACCACTCGCCAATGGCCCTGGCGGGCCACGAATGAGACACTCCTCCCCTGCGGGGAGACTTCTTCCGCAATCCGCACCTTTTCAGGTAGCGTCCGGCGCCTGCGTTGAACCATGCTGACGACCTCGACCATGGAATACTCTTTAGCGCTCTGTCTGGACATACCTTCAGCACTACCTCTAAGGAGGCGTTCATGCCGCCGAATCCATGTTCACGGCAGAGTTGCGCCACGGGAATGCCGGTTTCGGCCTGCTTCAAGATGCTCAAGATTTGACTGTCGGAATAACGGGATGTCTTCATGTAAAATTTTCTGCGTTTGGATTACGAGGAAATTCTACTTGTCAGAACTACTTCTTTGCGGGTGGATTACCCCGGAAGGGGGAAGCTCGCACAATTCTTCCGCTACGGGTGTTTCTAAACTCTTCCCGTTTTGGTATCGTCCAGAGCCGTTTGGTTGGTAATTTCGGGGGAGTCCCATGGCGTTGAAATTCGGTGGTCTTCGTTGGCGGTTTGTGGCCCTGACCGTCCTGACCCTGATCCCCGTCTTCATGGCGGGGATCGGGCTGACAACGTATTTCGTCTATCGCGGCCAGGAATTGGAAACGCGCAAAAGCGAGGAGTCGCTGCTGCTGGCGGCGCAAAGCTACCTGCACAGCCGGGTGGAAACCGCGCGTATGGATACCGTATTTCTCGCCAATTCCCCCTACGTGAAAACGCTGGTCCGCGAACACATCTGGGGCGGCGGCAGGGACGATACCAGGAATCTGGATGAACTTCTCTCCGGTTTTCTCCTGGCCAAACGCATCTACGGGCAGCTCCGGATTCTCGACGCCAGCGGCTGGGAACGTTACCGCCTCGACTACCATGACGACCGGGTGGAGCGGCGCTCGCAGGATCAGTTGCAGCTCAAGCGCAACCGCTATTATTTCCAGGAAGCCATGCGAACCCCTGCCGGCGGGGTCTCCATCTCCCGTTTTGACCTGAACCGGGAGCAGGGCAAGATTTCGTTCCCGGTCACTCCCATGCTGCGTTTTGCCGCCCCTGTGGAATCGCGGAGGAACGAGCCTGCTGGTGTCTTCATCCTCAATTATTTTGGAGATTGGCTCCTGGACGATCTGGTGCGCTCCATGCCGCACGGCAAGGGATTTTGGATCGTGGTCAAGGATGACGGCACGTACGTCCACCACGACCGTGATCCCGGCAGGAACTGGGGCGGGCCGGATTCGCTGGACACGGGCATGGGCCTTTTCCGCGACTTTCCGGAACAGGCCGCGACGCTTCTCAGGGGCGGCGCGGCCAACGTGCGTTTTGAGGGCGAGGAGTGGCTGGCCTCAGCCCGGCGCGTTTCCCTGGGGCGTCCGGACGAGAATCTGACCCTGATCCACCTGACGGAGAGCCCCACGCTCATGGCGGCGTTCCGTAACATCTCCTGGTTGATCTATCTGGTTCCGCTGGGCGCGTTTCTTGTGGGGCTGACCATTGCCCTCTATGGCGGGTATGCCCTCAGCAGTCCGCTTCTCGATCTCAAGCGGACCATGGCCGGATTCGCCGACGGGAACCGCGCCCTTCGGGCGGACGTTCGCGGCCACGACGAGATCGGCGTTCTCGCCGAGATTTTTAACGACATGGCCGAGCGTCTGAGCATGCTCTACGAGAATCTGGAAGGGCAGGTCAGGATGCGGGCCGAGGAGCTGGGGCGGACCAATGCCCGGCTGGCGCGCAGCGAGGCGGTGAATGCGGCCATCATCGATAACACGCTGGAGGGCATTGTCACGGCGGACCTGCAAGGCCGGATCATCGGCTTCAACAAGGCCGCGGAGCGGATTTTCGGGTATCAGGCCTCGGAGGTCCTCGGCCGGAGCGCTTCCATGCTGCAACCTTCGCCCTACCGCGAGGAGCACGCCAAATACCTTGAGCGCTACCTGCAAACAGGGGAGGCCCGGATCATCGGGCTGGGGCGCGAACTGACCGGAGTGCGCAAGGACGGAAGCGCCTTCCCGCTGCACCTGGGCATCAGCGACGTGACCGTGGGCGAGCAGCGCTTTTTCACGGCCGTGCTGCGCGACATGACGGACATCCGCCGCGCGGAGCAGAAGCTCGTCTGGAGCGAGAAGCGTTTCCGGGCCACCTTTGAGCAGGCCGCGGTGGGCATCGCCCATGTGGGCCTGGACGGATCCTGGCTGCTGATCAATGACCGTTTCTGCGGGATTCTGGGATACAGCCGGGAGGAACTCATGGTCCGGACGTTCCAGGACATCACGCATCCCGAGGACCTGGAAGCGGATCTGGAACTCGTGGGCAAGGTTCTGGCCGGAGAAATCGAAAATTACAACATGGAAAAGCGCTATATCCGGAAAGTGGGCGGCATCGTCTGGGTCAACCTGACGGTGTCGCTGCTGCGCGACGCGCACGGCAAGCCCGTGCACTTCATTTCCGTGGTGGAGGACATCACGGAGCGCAAGCGCACGGATGAGGCGCTCCGGCGCACGCGCCTTTCCATTGATCGCTCCCGGGAAGGCATCTACTGGGTCCGCCCGGACGGCACGTTCTTTGATGTCAACGAGGGAGCGGGACGGCTTCTGGGCATTGCGCGCGAAGAGTTGCTGCACATGGGCCTGGGCGACGTTGATCCCGATTTCGATACCGCGGGCTGGGCGGAACGGTTCAAGGAGCATAAGGCCCTGGGCGGAATGCGCTTTGAATCGCGCCATTACCGTGTGGGCGGCGAGCCCATTCCCGTGGAGGTCGTGACCTATTATCAGGAATTCGGCGGCGAGGAATTTCTCTGCTGCTTTGTCTCGGACATCAGCGCACGCAAGGAAGCGGAATCGCGGCTCATTGAGGCCAAGGAGGAGGCGGAGAGGGCTCGGGAAGGGGCCGAGGCCGCCAGTCAGGCCAAGTCCAACTTCCTGGCGAGCATGAGCCACGAACTGCGCACCCCTCTGAACGCCATCATCGGATTCGCCGAGGTCATGCAGGACAAGTATTTCGGTCCGCTGACCGAAAAGCAGGAGGAATACGTCGGCGACATCCTGCAAAGCGGCCAGCACCTGCTGTCCCTGATCAACGACATCCTGGAGCTGTCCAAGATCGAGGCGGGCAAAATGGAGCTCCAGCCTTCGCTGTTTGACCTGGATCTGCTTTTGAACACCAGTCTGATCTACATCCGCGAAAAGGCCGCCCGCCATGGCATCGAACTGCGGCTCGGCCTGGAACAGGGGCTGGGCATGATCAGTGCGGACGAGCGCAAGATCAAACAGGTCGTTTTCAATCTGCTTTCCAATGCCTCCAAGTTCACGCCCGACGGCGGCAGCATCGAATTGTCCGCCCGTCGCGAGAGCGCGAAAGAGGTCCGCAACCTGGTCCCGGAACCGCTTCGCGATGATCTGTGCGCGGCGTCCGGTGACTGGGTCGTGGTCAGCGTCGCGGATTCCGGCATCGGGTTGTGCGACGAGGACTTGCAAAAGGTCTTCGAGGAGTTTTATCAAGTGCGATCGGGCCGAACCGGCAAAACGCCGGGGACCGGGCTGGGGTTGCCCCTCTCGGCACAGTTGCTGCGCCTGCACGGTGGAACCATCTGGGCCGAGAGCGCCGGAGAGGGCCGGGGCAGCCGTTTCGTTTTCGTGCTCCCCGCCGACGGGCGGGAAGAGTCTCATCCGGTTGGAACCGAGGAGTAGGGCATGCCCAAAAGCGTGCTGATCGTCGAGGATGATCCCCGCAGCCGCAAGCTGGTCAAGGATCTGGCGGAAGCCAAGGGGTATGCGACGCTGGAGGCGGCCAACGGCCGCGAGGGGGTGGATGCGGCCCTGAAGCATCGACCGGGGTTGATCTTCATGGATGTGCAGATGCCCGTCATGGACGGCCTGGAAGCCATCGGCATCCTCCGGGCCTCGCCGGAAACGGCCCGGACGCCCATCGTTGTGCTCACGGCGTTTTCTCTGCCCACGGAAGAGGAGGAGATTCGCGCCTCGGGCTGCGACGAGTTCATGATCAAGCCCGTGGATACGCGAAAACTGGTGTCCCTGTTCGAGAAATACCTTGCATAGCATCGGCCCCTGGGTAGGAAGGCCATAAAGAGCATGGAGCGACCCCGCTTGAGAACGTTTCGGCTGCGCCTGTCCTTTTTTTTCTGGATGGGATTGGTGGTGGCCATCGTCCTGACCTTGTTCGGGACCTGGGTGGTGCGCGCCATGGAAGAGCAGTACAGGACGCATGCGGGCCTGGAGAGCGAACTTTCTCGTGCTGTTGCCCAGTTGCGCTATCGTGACGAACGGTTGTTTTCCAGCCTGCTGCTGGATGCCGCTGGCAACGACCGGAAAGCCACCGCGCGTTCGATCTCGGTCATGCGGGAGACCGAGCTCCTCGTGGACAAAGCCGAAGCGCTCGCCGAGGCCATGAACTCACGCGCCCTGGATGCGCTGCGGGGCGAGCGGCGTCTGCTGGTTCGGGAGGAAGAGCGCGTCCTTGACCTCCTCGCGCAGGACAGGAGCGAGGAGGCCCTTGCCATTTTGAGATCCGGCGTCTTCAGCACGTTGCGCGAGCGTTTTTTTGCCTCTCTGGCGGAGGCGGATGCGCTGATCGCCAAAAATCATTCCGAGGACATGGCCATTCAGATGGCCTGGGCGGATCGGTCCGTCATCGCCGGGTGCGGGCTGGTTCTGCTGCTTCTGGTGCTTTGGGGGACCGTGTTCTTTCAGTACCGCCGCTATCTGAACAGGCTGACCAGGAACCAGGAGGAACTGGCCGAGGCCAAAGCCCAGGCCGAGGAGGCCAACCTGGCGAAATCCCTTTTCCTGGCCAGCGTCAGCCATGAGTTGCGCACGCCCCTGAACGCGGTACTCGGCTTTTCGCAGTTGCTCCAGGATGAGCATTACGGTCCGCTGAACGAAAAACAGGTCGAATATGTCAACGACATCGTGCAGAGCGCCTTTCACCTCAACGTGTTGATCAGCGAGATTCTGGATCTGGCCCGGGTGGATTCGGCCCAGGACGGCCTGCTCTTCGGGCCGGTCCGGCCGGCGGAACTGGTGGACCGCGCCCTGGTGCTGGTCCGCGACAGAGCGCTGCAATGCGGGATCCGTCTGGAATCCTCGGTCAAGGACCTGCCCACGGTGGCGCTTGATCTGAGCAAGATCCGGCAGGCCCTGCTGTACATGCTCGACAACATGATCCGGCTGTCCCCGAGGGGCGGGCTCGTGCGGCTGGAGGCGCGTCGCGTCACGAAGGAGGAGGCCCGCCGGGCCGGGCTGGAGGGCGGAGCATGGTTGCTCTTTGTCGTGGAAGGGGAGAGTGGCGGCATGAGCGAACAGGAATGCCTGGATGTTTTCAAGCCGTTTTTCAAGCTCCCGAGGGAGGCGGAGACCGGCTGGTCCGGGATCGGCTCGGGGCTGGCTCTGGTCCTGAAATATGCCAGGCTGCACGGCGGCACGGCCTGGATCGAAAGCGAGGGGGCTGTCGGAGGCGTCAGGATCAAACTGGCTCTGCCGCTCCGCAGCGGCAACGAAGCTCTCCATGGAGGGGCTGAAAAATGAATGCGGATTCGCTGCGTGGACCAGTGGTTCTGGTTGTGGACGACGACGACAGGAACCGGCGGCTGATGGAGGCCCTGCTGATTCCGGCGGGCTATGAGGTGCGTCTGGCCAATGATGGCGAGGAGGCTGTGGAGCGGGTTCTGACGGAGCATCCCGACGTGATCCTCATGGATGTGATGATGCCGAAGCTGAACGGTTTCGACGCCACGCGGAAAATCAAGCTGGACAACGACGCCCGGACCATTCCCGTGGTCATGGTCACCAGCCTGGACGCGGTCTCGGACCGGGTCCGGGCCATGGAGGCGGGCGCGGACGACTTTTTGACCAAGCCCGTGGACAAGAGCGAACTGCTGGCCCGCGTGCGCACGCTGGTCAAGGTCAAGGCCTATTCGGACCACCTGCGCCATTACCAGCGCGAGCTGGAAAGCGAGGTCGCCCGGAAGACCGAACAGCTTTCCAAGGCTCTGGCCAGCCTTCGGTCCTCCTCGCTGAACACGATCTTCCGCCTTTCCCGCACGGCGGAATTCAAGGATGAGGACACGGGCGCGCACATCCAGCGCATGAGCCATACCTCGGCGGTTCTGGCCCGGGGGCTGGGGCTGCCCGAGGCCACGGTGGACCGCATCCTCTACGCCGCGCCCCTGCATGATATCGGCAAGGTGGGCATCCCGGACCGGATTCTGCTCAAGCCCGGCAAACTCGATCCGGAAGAGTGGGAAATCATGAAGCGGCACACGATCATCGGCGCGCGCATTCTGGAAGGAGATCCGTCCGGAATTCTCCGGTTGGGAGAGGTCATCGCCCTGAACCATCACGAGCGCTGGGACGGCAAGGGGTATCCCAATGGAATCGCCGGGCGGAGGATTCCCATGGCCGCGCGCATTGTCTCCGTGGCGGACGTTTTCGACGCCCTGCTTTCGCGACGACCCTACAAGGAGCCGTTCTCTCTGGAAAAGTCCCTCGAAATCATCCGGGGCTGGCGCGGCGTGAACTTTGACCCGGCCGTGGTGGATGTCTTTTTCCAAGTCCTCGACGATATTCTGGCTATCCGTGAATCCTTCCAGGACGAGGTCTGCCACGGCATCTCCTGCGCCGAAGACCTGTTCTGAACCGCGTGCGAGCGCGGCGTCGCGTTGTTGCGCAGAACCATGCCGGGCCGATTTTCATGGACAATTCCGCTTGGACAACGGAGGAATTCTCGTATAGGTTGCCTCTCTTTGCAGATTGAAACATTCTGATCGACTGTTTTAGCTGTTTTCGTGAATCGAATGAGCTGATTTTTTCTTTCGCGAAAATCCAGTCGCAAGAGAGGAGACCCATGAGTAATCGTGAGACGTGGAGTTCGCGCACCGGCTTCATCCTGGCCGCTGTGGGGTCCGCCATTGGCCTGGGGAACATCTGGCGTTTTCCCTATATGGTGTATGAGAATGGCGGCGGAGCCTTCCTGATTCCCTACTTCGTAGCCATGCTGGCTGCGGGCATCCCCTTTATCATCCTTGAGTTTGGCCTTGGACACCGGTTTCGCGGCTCCGCGCCCAAGATCTTCGCCTCCATCTCCCGACACATGGAGTGGCTCGGCTGGTTCCAGGTGCTCGTGGCGGCGGTGATCGCCACCTACTACGTGGTGGTCATCTCCTGGGCCTTCAACTATTTTCTGCTTTCCTTCAGCCTCGGCTGGGGCGACGCGCCCAAGGATTTCTTCTTCGGCGGATTCCTGGGCCTCACGGATTCGCCCCTGACCATGGGCGAACTGAACCTGCCCGTGTTCGGCGGGGTGGCCGCGGCCTGGCTCGTGACCTATGCGGCGGTGTTCACCGGTGTTCGCGGCGGAGTGGAGCGCGCCAACAAGATCTTCATGCCCGTGCTGTTCATCCTGGTGCTCGTGTTCATCGCGCGCGGGCTGATGCTGCCGGGCGCGGGCGAGGGACTGGAGTGGCTCTTCCGCCCCGATTTCTCGGCGCTTTTGGATTATTCGGTCTGGGCTGACGCCTTTGGACAGATCTTCTACAGCCTGTCCATCGGGTTCGCCATCATGCTGGCCTATTCCAGCTACCTGCCCAACCGTTCGGACATCGCCAACAACGGCTGCATGACGGTGTTCATCAACTGCGGCTTCTCCATGCTCGGCGGGCTGATGATCTTCAGCGTGCTGGGCTACATGGCCCAGCAGCAGGGCGTGCCCGTGAGCGAGGTGGCTGGATCGGGCGTGGGCCTGGCCTTCGTGACCCTGCCCACGGCCGTGAACCTGATGCCCATGCCGGTCTTTTTCGGGGCGCTGTTCTTCCTGGCCCTGGTGGTGGCCGGGCTGTCCTCGCAGATTTCCATCACCGAGGCCGTGGTCTCGGCGCTGATGGACAAGCTGGACATCTCCCGCAGGCTCGCGTCCACGCTCTTCTGCCTCGCGGGGCTGCTGGCGAGCAGTGTCTTCACCATGGGTGGTGGACTGTATCTTTTGGATATCGTTGACCATTTTATCAACAACTACGGCGTGCTGATCGGCGGTCTCGCGGAAATCGTCTTCATCGTCTGGTTCTGCGACCTGGAAAGCCTGCGCCGGCACATCAACACCCTGTCGGAGTTTTCCGTGGGCGGCGTCTGGACGGTCTGTCTGCGGGTGATCGTGCCCCTGATGCTCGGCGCCATCTGCGTGAGCAACTTTGTGGGCGACCTGAGCGTGAACTACGGGGACTATTCGACCCTGGTCATCTCGCTCTTCGGCTGGGGCGTGCTGGCCGGCTGCGCCCTGCTGGCGGTGCTGCTGCCCCTGGGCAGGGGCGCCTTTGGTCCGGGAACCGCCCGGCACGGAAACTTCTTGCGGAGGAGGTAGGGCATGTCTTTCGGAGCCATCGCCATGATGATCTTTGGTCTCGGTGTGACCTGGGGCGGAGCTGTGCTCTGCCTGCGCCGGGCCATGCGCCGCTCGCGGTCGAAATAACCGCTCGCGCAATAAAAAAGCCCGCGTGCGAATACGCGGGCGGAACAACAAAACAGGCCGGATGTCTTGGCGCATCCGGCCTGTTTTTTTCAGTTCACGGCCCCGAAGACCTTTTTGAGCAGTTCGGTGGTCCGTTCTGCGGGATTTTCGCGGATTTTTGCTTCTTCCTCGGCCATGATCGTGAACAGGCCAGCCACGGTCTTTTCCGTGACGTAGCCGTCCAGATCAAGCCAGTCCTTTCCGAGCAGCGCGCCCACCGAACTGACGCCCGAGGTCAGGGCCTTGTAGCGTTGCGTCACGCCCACGGTCTCCATGGCCTGGGAAACCAGGGGCCGGATGAGTGTGGTCAGGTCGTTGGTGCTGTGTTCCTTGAAGTAGCTCGTGGCCGCGTCGTCCGAACCCTCCAAAATGCCCTTGGCGTCCTCGAAGCTCATGGCCTTGATGGCCTTGGTGAAGATGTCCACAGTCTCGGGCACGGCCTTTTCCGCCGCGCTGTTCATGGATTCCACAAAGGCGTCGGCAAGCTCTCCCTGTCCGGCGGCTTCGGCCAGTTGCTGCGCCTTGCTCAGGGAGCCGGGCAGCGGGATGCGCACTTTAGCGTTGTCCAGAAAACCGCCGGTCTGGCCGAGGGAGTCCACGGATTCGTCAACGGCCTTGTTCAGAGCTTCCTTGAGTCCGGCGATGATCTCCGAGGTGGAGAGTCCGGTGGTGCTGCTGGAGGAGCCGGAATCGGTGGCGGAGAGGGCCTTGTTGGCTTTGTCCAGCACGCTGTCCAGCGAGATGCCCCAGGACGTGGCTGGCTGGAACGTCAGGACGGCGAGCAGCAGGAGCGCGACGCCGGGTATGGTGGTCTTGTACATTGCATTGCTCCGTGTTGGGTGTGAACGACTGCGGGACCATACCCGTTTTCCTTCAAAAGAACCACTGCCAGCGCAGCTCGGGCAGGTCCGCGCGCTCATGCGCAATGTCCGGAACACACCGCAACAGCCCGTATTTTTCCTGGTGAGGGAAATCGTATTAAGATTTCTGTGCAACGGTTTTTCGTACAATTGCTCCTTTGCTCCTTTCGACCTTTGCGGCATCAGGGTCGGGCCAGTTCGATGCGCTGGATGCGCAGGGCCGAGCGGTCCACCGCCTCCGGAATGATGGAGGCCCGCTCCGGGTGGCTGAGGCGGTCCAGGACCACGGGCCGCGCGGCATGGCCGTTTTCGTCCAGGTGCGCGGCCAAGACTTCGGTAAACGGCGTGTTTTGCTTGGAGGAGAAGAGCAGCCAGCGCCCGTTGGGCGAGAAGCTGTGCCAGGAGTTGAGCAGATCGGTGTTGCACTCCAGTCGCCGCGCTTCGCCGCCTTCGGCCGGGACGATCCAGAGTTCGCTGGAGGGCTGGAGCACGAGTCCGGTTTCGCTGCGGCAGAAGACGACCCAGCGTCCGTTCGGCGAAAAACGCGGGAAGTAGTTGCTCATGCCGTTGTCGCTGGCTCCGGCCAGGGCGCGCGCCTTGCCGCCCTGTCCGCCGTTGAAGTCCAGAACATAGAGGTCGTAGCGGTAGGGATAGCGCTCGTTGAAGTCTTCGATGCGATCCTCGCCCGCGGGAAGAAATTTGCGGTCGCCCATGGCCTCGATGAGCCGCTGGTCCAGGGGGGCGCGCGCAAAGACGATGCGCTTGCCGTCCGGACTCCAGGCCGGGCTGGTCTGCACGAAGTCCGGGCTGTCCGCGCCGGGCAGGGGCCGGATGCTCCGGTCCCGGCGAGAAAAACAGGCCAGATGCCCCCGGATGGGGAAAAAGAACTGGCAGAACTCCACGTCGTCCAGCGGCGAGAACATGGATTTCTCCTTGACCGTGGTCACGGCGTGGGCGCCGTCTGGCGAAATCTTGGTAAACAGTCCCATGCTCACGACGCCGTCTTCCGGACGATAGTCGTTCCAGGAGAACATTTCTCCCTGGCCCACGAGCATTTGCTCGGCCACGGGCATGAAGACGTAGCCGCCCTTATCCTTGTAATAGTCGATGTCCATGCCGAAGGTGGCGGCGTCGCCGGAAAAGGTGTGGCAGTTGCCGCAATGGCGCAGGCCGCCGAGAACCACGCGGGGCGGTTCCGGCGAGGCGGGATCCGCCACCAGCCAGCGGGTCAGCTCGGGGTGGTCCTGGGCGAAGAGAAATGGCAACGGGATCTGCTGATAGAAAATGGCGGCGTCCAGGGCATCGGACGAAACTCCGAAGAAGCTGCGGCCCTGGGCCAGGGGCTTTCCCTCCGCGTCCAGCAACGTGACCGTGAGCCGGCATTCCCCGCCCTGCGAGCGCTCGCGGATGGTTTCCCAGAGAGTGACATCCGGAGTCCATTGCGGAGCGCCGGTCAGGACGGTGGCCCAGGCTCCGTCGGGCAGAAGGATTTCCACCAGCCAGGGGCCGCTGCCCTCCTCAAAGGTTTCCCAGACGATTCGCGGCGCGGCCGCGTCGCGGGGATAAACCCCGTGAGGCAGGGGATTGAGAATCTCCAGGCGTGGAAGCGGCTCGGTCGGTCGCAGATGGGCCAGCGCCCGTTGCAGCAGTTGCTTGTCAGCGCTGTTTCCGTTTTTTTCGTGTTGAAATTCAAGTATATTTTCTAAAGAAGGACACAGGGCCGTGGCTCTTGCGGACGGTGCGGATTCCGGCCAGGGTGGATTTTCCTGGAGAGTGGCGCAGCGTCCCGTTCTTGGTCCGGCAAGCATCAGCAGGCAAAGGCAGCTCAGGGCGGCGATTCGGAGGAGACGGGCGGTCATGTGCACTCCTGGAGGTGTGAACCGTTCATTGATACTGGTAAAATTATAGAAGGTCGGTGTGGTGTCAAGATATTCGGCATGACTGGCAGGGAATGGGACCGTTCCCGGACTGGATATGAAATCGGCTCTATGCTATTCGATAGAATGAGCAGGGAGCTATGTCGCTTGGAGCGAGGGCGTTGTGGGAAAATCGCGCAAGAGCGGAAATACTTTCAGATTGGTCTGGGTCCGGGTGGCCGTCCCCGTGATCGGAACGGTCTGTCTTTTCCTGGCGGCGGCCTTTTTCTATTACCTGCCTGCCCTGAGCGAAGCGCTGTTGCAACAGAAGCGGGATGAACTGCGCAGCCAGACACAGGCGGCCTGGGGAGTGCTTGAAGCGCATCACGACATGGAGATTTCGGGCGAACTGAGTGGCGAGGAGGCTCGGACCCGTGCTGCCGCGGTGATCTCCCGGATGCGCTTCGGCCCGGAAAACAAGGACTATTTCTGGATCAACGATTTGCATCCCCGGATGATCATGCATCCCTACCGCCCCGACCTCGATGGCAGCGATTTGAGTCATGTGCGGGATCGGGCGGGATCCCGGATTTTCGTCACCTTTGTGGAATCCACGCGCAGGACGGGCGAGGGGTTTGTCCGGTACTACTGGCAGTGGAAGGACGAGCGGGACAAGGTCGTGCCCAAGCTTTCCTTTGTGAAGCGGTTTGCGCCCTGGGACTGGATCGTTGGCACGGGGGTCTACCTCGACGATGTGGAAGCCGAGGCCGATGCCCAGGCCCTGCGTCTGGCCCATGTGGGCGGCGGGGTGTTTCTGCTGGCGGTTCTGCTGGCTCTGGTCTCCATTCTTCAGGGGCGGCAGGCGGATGTCCGCCTGCGACGCAGCCGCGACAAGATGCGCGCCGTCTTTGACCAGAGCTTCCAGTTCATGGGACTTCTGGACACCGAGGGCCGGGTGCTGGAAATAAACGACACCGCTCTGGCCGTGTTCGGATTGCGGGAAGGGGACGTGCGCGGGCGGTTCTTCTGGAAGACGATCTGGTGGGCGCATTCCGCCGAGGTCCAGCGGCAAGTGCGCGCTGCTGTGGGCGAAGCGGCCGAGGGTCGGAGCACCCGCTGGCAGGCCACCCAGAACGGCGGCAATGACGACGTTCTGGAGATCAATTTTTCCGTAAAACCAGCCCTGGACGGAGCGGGCCAGGCATTCGGGATCATCGTGGAGGGAAACGATGTTACCGAGCAGATGCGCGCGCGACGCGAGCGCGAGCGCACCCTGGCCGAGTTGGAGGCCCGCAACGAGGAATTGGAGCGCGTGGCCTATGTGGTTTCCCACGATCTGCGCAACCCGCTCGTGACCATCAAGGGATTCCTCGGGGTTTTGCGGGAGGCGCTCGCCCGCAAGGATGAGGAGCGCGCCGAACTGGCGCTGCGGCGTATCGACCTTGCCGCGGACCGCATCGGCGGGCTGCTGCGGGACCTGACCACCCTGTTCCGTCTGGGGCGGCTGGACGGACTCTACGGCCCGGTGGATCTCGGAGAACTGCTGGAGGAGGTCGTCAGGGAGCTCGACCCGGCCATCAAGGCGCGCAACGGGGAGGTCCGCCTGATTTCTCCGCTGCCCACGGTGGACGGCGACCGCGACCGCCTGCGCGAGGTCCTGCACAACATTCTGGAGAACAGCACCATCTTCGCCCGGCAGGATGTGCCTTTGCTGGTGGAGGTCGGCGCGCTGGACGACGCCGAGGGCTACGAGATTTTCGTGCGCGACAACGGCGTGGGCATCCGCCCGGCATATCTGGTGAAAATTTTCGATCTCTTCGAACAGCTCGCGGTGGGGGGCAAGGGAACCGGCGTGGGGCTGACCCTGGTGCGGCGCATCATTGAGCACCACGGAGGCCGGGTCTGGGCGGAATCCCAGGGCGAGGACTTCGGAACGGTGATCCGCTTCACCCTGCCCCATGCGGAGACGCGCAATGGAGACGGCGTCGCAGATGAGGTGGATTCGATGAATCCGGACGATCTTGAAGCGTCGGAGGGGGTTTGTCATGACGCATGAGCTGATCTCGGTTCTGCGGGCGTCCGAGGATGCGCTGGTGGAAGGAATTCTGGCCCATGCCCAGGAACGCGGATACACCCGGCTCACGTCGAGCAAGAAGGAAGACTGGCGTCTTTCCATCCGGGGGCTGACGGACGCCTTGGAAGAAGCTCTGCGCAGGGGGGCGATCCGGGAAATTTCCGCTGACGATGACCTTCAGGATGATCCGGTGGTCGCCTTCGGCCTCCGGGAGGCCGGTCTGCATCGGAAACGCGGCGTCAGCCTGGTGATGTTCCAGGGGCTGTTCAAGCTGTACCGTCGAACTTTTTTGGAACAGCTGGAGGCGCGGACCCCGGAACGCGACGACCTGCTGCGGACGTTGCGGCTGTTCTTCGACAGGCTGGAACTGGCGATCTGTTCCTTCTGGGCGGCTCCCGGAACCGAGGCGCGGCTGGCGGAACTCCAGGCGGCCAACCGGGAGTTGACGAATACGAAGAACATGTATCTGACGCTGCTGGAAAGTCTTGCCCAGCCGATCGCCGTTGTCGGCGAAGAGTCCGTGGTCCACTATGCCAACTCGGCCTTTGCCCGGCTGCGCAAGAAGGTGGAGAAACGGGGCGACGATGAGGGCAAAGAGCCGCCGCAACTGCTCCCCTGGCTGCGGGATGCGTTTGGGCCAAGACAGGGGACCGTGAAGAGCGTCCGGATTCGGGAGCAGGCGCTGAAGGTCGGCGAGGACTTCCGGTTTTTCGATGTCTCGCGGACGCGCATGGCCGATGCGAGCGGCGTCTTTTCCGGCACGGTGTTCATGCTCGAAGACGTGACCACGGAGCACAACACCCGTCTGGCCTTCGAGCGGGGGCGGCGGGAGCAGATTCTGATGCTCGACGCCATGCCTCTTCCGGTGGTCCTCACCCGTGCGACCGACAGCATCATCGAGTATGCGAACGAGAGGGCCGGACTGCTCTTGAGTACTTCCAGGGAAGAATTGGTGGGGAGTTACGCCCCGAGTTATTATTGGGACCCCGAGGACAGGGCGCGCATGGTGGCCATCCTGGAGCGCGACGGGTGTCTGCTGGCGCATGAGGCTCGCTTCAAGGGTGAAGGGGGAGGGGTGTCCTGCCTGATGTCCGCTGTTCCCACGATGTATCGGGATGAACCCTGCTACCTGTTCACCCTGCTGGACATCACCGAACGTAAACGCATCGAGGAGGAGGTCGCCAAGTATTCCCAGGCGCTGCAGCAGAGTCCCATCGCCGTGTTCGTCACGGATCGGGAGGGGCGCATCGAATACGCGAACAAAACCTTCGAGGCCCTAACTGGTTGTTCCGGAGCCGAGGTCCGGGGGAAAACCCCGGCGATTTTCCAGGAGGAGGGGCGCAATGCCGAGGCATTTGAGCGGATGTGGGTTTCGTTGCAGCGGGGACGCCCCTGGCGCGGTGAACTGAACATTCACAACAAAACTGGTGCGGAGTACTGGGTTATGATGCATCTGGGTCCGCTGCTCGATTCCACACAGCAGCCGACTCATTTTATTGCCTTTATGGAGGATGTGACCAAACGTAAACTGTCCGAGGGGGTCCTGCAGGAGCGTCTCCAGTTCATCCAGACCCTGATGGACGCCGTGCCCACGCCGATCTTCTACAAGAACATCGAGGGGGTTTATCAGGGCTGCAACCGGGCCTTCGAGGAATATTTCGGCCTCCAGCGGCCGCTCTTGATCGGCAAGACCGTGGCGGATATCTCTACGGACAAGATGGCTCTGGTCTATCATCAGAAGGACATCCAGCTGGCGCGGAGCGGCGGCGTCCAGATCTACGAAAGCCACGCCCGCCGCAAGGACGGCGAGATCCGCGACGTGATCTTCCACAAGGCCACGTTTCGGGATGCCAAAGGGCAGCCCGCAGGCATCGTTGGCAACCTCACGGACATTACGGAACGCAAGCGCGTGGAGCGGGAGTCCCGCGAGAACGAGGCTACCCTGCGTCAGGCGCTGACCGGCATCCGGGCGGGCATTCTGGTGATCGACCCGGACCGGCAAGTCGTCGATGACCTCAACGAGCGCGCCGTGGAACTGCTCGGCGGCAAGCGGGAGGACTACCTGCTCAAGCCCGGCGCCAGTATCGGCTGGCGCGATGCGCTCGGCGAGTCGGTTTCCCAGGAGCGGCTTCTGGAGCCGCAGAGTGACACGGAGTACCGACTGGTCAGCCCGGGGCATGGCGTGCTCCCCGTGGCCCTGACCGTGCTGCCTTCCACGATCCGGGGCAAGCCGCGCATACTGATGATCCTTTTCGACCTCTCCGAGCGCAAGGCGCTGGAGCGCAGCCTGAATCTCGCCCAGAAGCTGGAATCCGTCGGACAGCTCGCAGCGGGCATCGCCCACGAGATCAACACACCCATTCAGTACGTCAGCAGCAACCTTTCTTTTTTGGGGGAAGCCTTTGGACGGATCACCCAGGAGCTGGACCGCAACGACTTTGCCGCGACAGAGGCTGTGCGCGGGGACATGGAGGAGATTCCGGACGCCATCAAGGATGCCCAAGAGGGCGTGCAGCGGGTGTCCACCATTGTGAAGGCCATGCGCAATTTCTCCCATCCGGATGCGGAGGCGCAGGTTCCGGTGGATATCAACGAGGCGATCCGCAACACGGTGACCATTGCCCGCAACGAGTGGAAATATCATTCCGAAGTGATCCTGGATTTGGACGAGACCCTGCCGGAGGTGGTCTGCATTCCCGGCGATTTCAACCAGGTTGTGCTCAACGTGCTGGTCAACGCCGCCCACGCCGTGGCGGACAAGATGGGTGACAGCGGCGAAAGGGGGGAAATCCGTGTGCGAACGACCCGAAGCGGAAAATTCGCGGAACTGACCATCAGCGATACAGGTGGAGGCATTCCCGAGGGAAACCGCGATAAGATTTTCGACCCCTTCTTCACCACCAAGGTGGTGGGCAAAGGAACCGGCCAGGGACTGGCCATCACCCACGCCATCATGGAGCGTCATCAGGGTGAGATCGATTTCCAGTCCGAGGTGGGCAAGGGAACCACTTTTACCATTCGTTTTCCCCTGGAAGGCTTGAGCCGGGAGGCGGCCAATGACGATGCGCGTACTGTTCGTTGACGACGAGGAACGCTTGTTGCGCGGCCTGCGCAGGATGCTGCAAGGGCACGTTGCCTGGGACGTTTCCTACGCGGTGGGCAGCCTCGAGGCTCTGAAACTGCTGAAGACCAAAACCGTGGATGTCCTGGTCGCGGATATGCGCATGCCCGGCATGGACGGGGCGCAGTTGCTCGCCGAAGTGCAGCGGCTTTATCCGGGCACGGTGCGCATCGTGCTTTCCGGCCATTCCGATCAGCAGGCCGTGCTGCATACCATCAAACCCGCGCACCAGTTCTTGAGCAAACCCTGCGATCTGGAGACCCTGGTTTCCTCGCTGGAGCGCGTCCACGCCCTGCGCACCATTTTCACCAACGAACATCTGCGCAGGATCATCACCCGCATCGATGCGTTGCCCGTGCTGCCCGCCGTCTACCGCAGGCTGGTGGAGGAGCTCGACAGCAAGGACGCCTCCCTGGAAAAGGCCGGGAAGCTCCTGGCCATGGACGTATCCCTCAGCGCGGGCGTCCTCCGCACGGTGAATTCCGGCTTCTTCGGCCTGTCCCGCGTGGTCACGACCACGGAGCAGGCCGCCGCCATGCTCGGCATCGACGTACTCAAGGGACTGGTCATTTCAGAATCCATGTTCTCTCTTTTCAGGGAACGCGAAGGCCTGCAATTCTCTCTGGACAACCTCTGGAGCCACAGCATGCGCGTGGCCGGATTTTCACGGGTGCTCTGCGCTCTTCAGGGCTGCAACAGGCAGGACGCGGAGGAGGCGTTCCTCTGCGGGCTGATGCACGACCTGGGCAAGCTGGTCCTGGCGGACCGACTGCCGGTGGAATACCGGAAGGTCTTGGAGCTGAGCAACCGGGAGAACCTTCCCATTCGCGACGCGGAAATGGAGGTGTTGAGCGCGGACCATGCGGAATTGGGAGCCTACCTGCTGGGCCTCTGGGGCTTCCCCGAGCGCGTGGTCAAGGCCGTGGCCCGACACCACGAACCCTCCGCCAGCCTCGAGGAACCGCAGCTGCCCGTCACCACGACCCATTTTGCAAATTACATCGATCACCTTCTGGTGGTCATCAACAAGAGCTACGCGGAACATCCTCTGGATCTGCACTATGCGATCCGCACCGGGTTGGTCGACAAGCTTCCGGGCTGGGTCGAAGCCTGCCACAACATGCTGGAAGGGACCGATGCATAAGACGATACTCTTTGTGGACGACGACGAGCTGCTGCTCAAGGCCGTGAGCCGTTCCCTGGGCAGCCGCTACGATCTGGAAACGGCCCTGGGTCCGGAAAAGGCTCTGGAGCGCATTCGTGAGGGCGGCGGCCCCTATGCCGTGGTGGTCTCGGACCTGAAGATGCCCGGCAAGGATGGCATCAGCCTGCTGGAGGAGATTCGGGCATTGAATCCCGACACGATCCGTGTGGTCCTCACGGGCTATGCGGACCTGCATTCCGCCGTGGCGGCGGTGAACCGAGGACACGTCTTCCGCTTTCTGACCAAGCCCTGTGACGACGAAACCCTGGCTACAGTGCTGGACGACTGCCTGCGTCAGTTCGATTTGGTCACAGCGGAGCGGGAGTTGCTCGAAAAAACGCTCAAGGGCTGTATTTCCGTGCTCTCGGAGACCCTTTCGCTGGTCAATCCCGTGGCCTTTGGCCGGGCAAACAGGGTCAACCGTTTCGCGCGGGCCATTGCGCAGCAGGCCTCGGCTGGAGAGATGTGGAAGTTCGAGGTGGCGGCCATGCTCTCCCAGATCGGCTGCGTGGTCCTGCCGGAGCAGACGCTGCAAAAAATTGCCAAGGGCCAGGAGCTCAATGCCGAGGAGAAACAGCTCTACGACATGCATCCGCTCATCGGGCGCAATCTCCTGGCGCGCATCCCCCGGCTGGAGGATGTGGCCGAGATGGTCGCCTACCAGGAAAAAAACTACGACGGCAGCGGCATTCCGCCGGACGGGATCAGTGGGGACGATATCCCCTTGGGCGCGCGTATTCTCCGAGTGGCCATTGATTTTGACATCGCCTTTACCCGCGAGAACAGCTTTGCCAAGGCTTTCCACCACATGGAAGAGCACATCGAACGCTACGACCCCGTGATGCTCTATTATCTGGAGGGCTGTCTGGGCAAGGAGGCGCATTTCGAGTCCGAGACCCTGGCGGTCAAGGATCTGCGGCACGGCATGCTCGTGGATCAGGCCGTGATGACGCGTAACGGTCTGCATTTGTTGCGCAAGGGGCGCGAACTCAACTCCGTGCTCATCCAGAAGCTGCGGGCTGTCCACAAGCGGCTGGGCGTGGTCGAACCCATCCAGGTGCTCATTCCCGTGAACGAACCCAAGCGGGACGAGGACGACATCCGCAAGGACTGACCTCAAGCCTCGGCGCAGGCTTTCCGCAATGTCTCCGGAACCGCGATTCCCGCCTCGGCCAGAGCGGAGAGCAGGCTTCCGGCGTTGCGCAGGCTGTTGCACATCAGCCGCGTGCTTTCGCCTCCGCCGAGTCGCAGCTCCAGGCCCCACTCCACGTTGCGGGTGAGCAGCAGGGCCAGCCCCACGGCCTGGGGCATGCCCCCGCCGAAGATCAGCAGCAGCCGCGAGAGCAGCCGTGCCCGCTTTGCGCCGTCGTAGGCGCGGGCTTCCTCCACATCCGCATAGGTGATCAGCCGCCGCTTCCAGAGCGTGCGCAGCTCCAGCCCCTCGGGCAGGGCGCGGGCCTCGAAGCAGGCGTACCGGGCGGCCGTGGCGGGCAGGCTCGTGCAGATCAGGGCCAGACCCCAGAAGGCCCAGGTCATGTAGGCCCAGCCGCGATCCAGGGAAAGCAGTTCTCCGGGGTCGGTGGTGGAACCGACGATCAGGAGCGGCAGGGAAAAGAAGAACAGGGTCATGGCCATGCCGAGCAGGTCGGGCAGCAGCACCGCGCTGACGGTTCCGTAGCGGGCCGCCCCTTCGTGGCGCGCGGGCCGGGGCGGGAGCAGATAGGCCGCCAGGGCCGCGAGCAGCAGCCAGGGAGCCAGGGCGCGCCGCGGATGGCGGAGTTGGTCCGGAGCGCCCCGCGCGTGGCGCGTTTCCATGTAGCTCGCGCCCAGGGGGCGAGCCTGGGGCGTGTCCTTGGCGAGCAGGTAGCGGAATTCCCGCTCCGGAAGACGCAGCGGGAGGACCAGGGGATCGTCCGCCGCGAACCAGAACGCGTCTCCGTCCTTGTCCAGGTGGCGGGCCAGACGCTTCGGCAGCTCCGCCGGGACGTTGCCGGACCGGTCAAGCGTTTCGAGGGCGCTGGCCATTTTTGCCCAGTCCGGGCCGGAAACGGTCAGGGTACGGTTTTCCAGGGTGCGTTCGAGCCAGTCCCCGAAGCCGGGGACCACCTCTCCGTGCAGCACGGCGTTGCGTTCGTATTGGGCGCGCAGGTCCGGCAGGCTGAAGCGCAGCAGCTGTTCCGCCGGGGTTAGGAAGAACCAGGCCCCGGTCAGAAGCAGCCCCAGGCAGAAGGCCCGGCGCAGGATTTCCATGCCACCCTGGAGCGCTGGGGAGGTTTCGCGGCCCGCCATGTCAGTCTCCTCCCTCGCCGAGGCCCATGCCGGGCCGCATTTCCAGGCCGGTCAGGTCCGTTTCGTACCCGCCCAGGGCCTTGATTTTTTCCTGAAAGTCCTCGGTGCGGATGAGTCGCAGCAGGGCCTGGAGCCTCGGATCGGATTCGTGTTCCACAGGAAAGGCCAGGTCGTAGCGTTCCCGGGCCAGGGGCACAAAGTCCAGGTCCAGGGCCCTGGCCGCCGCGTGGATGCCCAGGCCGCAATCCGCCGCGCCGGTGAGCACGTTCACGGCCACGGCCATGTGCGTGAATTCCTCCCGGTCGTATCCCCGAATCCGGTCCGGGGAGATTCCGGCCTGGCGGAGATGGTGATCCAGGAGGATGCGCGTGCCCGCGCCGCGCTGGCGGTTGATGAAGTGTACGCCGTTGCCCGCCAGATCCTCCACCCCCCGGATGCCCTTGGGGTTGCCCTTGGCCACGATCAGTCCCTGATGGCGGATGGCGAGGTTCACGATCCTGACCCGCACGTCCGGCAGGTAGCGCTGGAGAAAGGGGAAGTTGAAGTCGCCGCTCTCCGGGTCAAAGAGATGAATTCCTGCGAAAAGGGTCGTGCGGTTCTTGAGGGCCGTGAGGCCGCCCATGCTGCCCACGTGGTTGGAGGTTAGGCGCAGCGGTCGGGGCAGTCCCATCAATTCGTTGGCCAGCAGGTCCAGGGTGTTGTCGTGACTGCCCACATGGACCAGAACCAGGGCCAGTTCCTCTTCCGGCACGAGCAGTTCGGCCAGCACGGATTCGCCCGCCTCCACGCCGTCTTTGCTGGGCGGAATGCGGGTCAAGGCCTGGGCTTTGGTCAGAGAGGTGATCATGCCCGCGCCGCGCGCCAGGGGCGCGGCAAGGTAGTGGTTGTCCACGAGTCCAACGGCCAGCCGTACGACCTCCTCCTGTCCGAGGCGGGAAGGCGTGCGTCGGATGAGCTGCACGGGCAGCTTGTAGCGCGGGATGAGCGTGCGCCTGCCGAGCCAGGCCACGATGGGCGCGAGCACGTCTTCGAGGCAGACCACCGCGCTGACCGGATAGCCTGGGGCGCCCACCAGCAGCTTGCCCCGCGCCTCGGCCAGCAGGGTCGGCTTGCCGGGCATGACGTTGATGCCGTGGCAGAGCAGCGTGCCCAGTCGTTCGAAAATCGTCTTGGTGTAGTCCTTGCTTCCGGCGGAGGACCCCGCGCCCACGACCACGATGTGCGCATCGGATCGCAGAGCCTCGTCCACGGCCTCGGTCAGGGCGTCCTCCAGGTCGGGAACAGGCGGCACGCGGTCCGCCAGCGCGCCCCAGGAGCGCGCCAGGGCCATGAAGACCTGGGAATTGCTCTCGATGACCTGGCCGGGCTTGGGGTCGGGCCTGTCCAGAAAGTCCAGCACCTCGTCCCCTGTGGGCAGGAAGGTCAGGCGCACCCGCTCGTAGACCTCCACCTCCCAGATGCCAGCGGAGAGCAGCGCGCCCAGGTCGTAGGGCGTGATCGTCCGGCCCTGGGGCAGCAGGAGCTCCGTGGCCACGATGTCCTCGCCGATGCGGCGCACGTTGCTCCAGGGAAACACGGGAGCCTCGATGCGGATGGTGGAGGCTTCCGTCTGGATCACGTTCTCGATGATGATCACGGCGTCGCGGCCCTCGGGGAGCGGGTTGCCCGTGTTCACGGGCAGATAGCCCTCGCCGAGGCGCAGTTCCAGCGGAGCGTCCTCCCTGGCGGTAAAGGTGTCGGCGGCGCGCACGGCCACGCCGTCCATGGCCGCGGAGTGGAACGTGGGCGAGGAACAGCGCGAATACACGGGCGAGGCCAGGGTCCGGCCCACGGCCTCGTGGGTGGGGACGGTTTCGGTGCGGATCAGCGCGTTGCGGTCCAGCACCGCCCGCGCCCGCTCCACTGCTTCCCTCGGAGAGATCAGGTCCAGGTAGACATTACGTTTTTTCATGTCCTTCTCGTGTGTTGCGCGGTTCGTCAGTAGAGCAGAACATCCACGGCCCCGCCTGCGTAGAGTCCCTCGCTGGACGCGGGGATCGCGGCCAGTCCGTCGCTTTGCACCAGGGTGCGCATCAGCCCGGAGCGGCCCGGCACAGGATGGGCCAGGGGCAGGTCTCCGGGGCGGTGCTCCAGGCGGACCCGGATGAAGTCCTCGCGACCCTGGCGGGAGGCAATGTTCCGCGCCAGTTCGGCCCGCAGCCTTGGGCGGGTGGCCTCGTCAAAGGCGGCGGCGTCCCCTTCCAGCCTGCGCAGCAGGGGCAGGCCGAGCATGAGCATGACCACGTGGGCCGAGGCGGTCTGGCCGGGCAGGCCGAGAACGGCCCGCGAACCCTGGCGGGCCAGGATGGTGGGCTTGCCCGGACTCATGGCCACACCATGGGCCAGCACCCGGGTCTCGGGCAAAGTTTCCAGGGCCTCCATGGTGAGATCCCGGGTTCCAATGGAACTGCCGCCCGAGAGGAACACGGCGTCGTTGTCGGCCAGAGCCTGTTCCAGAGCGGTGCGCAGGGCAACGGCCTTGTCCGGGACAATGCCGAGAAATACGGCCTTGCTTCCGGCGGCGCGGGCCAGGGCGCGCACAGTGAAGGAATTCACGTCGCGGACCTGGCCGGGCCGGGGCCGGGCGTCCACGGGAACCACCTCGTTGCCCGTGGAGAGCACGGCCAGCCGGGGCCGCCGCCGCACCCGGACCTCGCCGCAGCCCAGGGCCGCGAGCAGGCCCGCGTCCTGGATTCGCAGCCGGGTTCCGGCCGGAAAAACGATCTTACCCGGTTCCGCGTCCTCGCCTTTGCGCATGACGTTGTCGCCCGGCGCGGCGCTTTTGCGGATTTCAATGGTCCCGCCCATATCGTGGGTGTGTTCGATCATGATCACGGCGTCCGCGTCCGCCGGCAGGCAGCCGCCCGTGGGGATGCGCGCGCAGTGGCCCGGTTCGAGCCGGAAATCGGGAAAGGCGTCGATTTCGATCTCGGCCTGGAGTTCGAGGTAGGTGGGGTTGGATTCGCCCGAGCCGAACACGTCCCGGGAGCGCACCGCATAGCCGTCCATGCAGGAACGGGCGGCCTGGGGCAGGTATTCCCCGGCGTACACGTCCTCGGCAAGCACGCGGCCGTGGGCGTTTTCCAGGGCAATGGTTTCCGGACCCGTGATGGGAAAGGAAGCGCAGCGCTCCAGGAACTCCGCGCGGGAAACAACGTCGAAAAACATGGACACTCCCAGATTCCCCGGCTCGGGGTGGATTCACAGGGCTTGCGCAGCCGCATACTTACCGTATAAATGAACTCGTCTTTGATTGAAAGGATTTATCATTTCTCCAAGGAGTTGACCCATGAGCGGGAAAAAGGAATCGGCCGGGGAACTGCTCAGCCATGTGGACGAGAACGGCAATCTGCGCATGGTGGACGTGGGCGGCAAGGACGAGACCGACCGCCGGGCCCTGGCCCGCACCGAGGTGCGCCTCGCGCCCGCGACCATGGACCTGCTCGTGCGTCAGGCCCTGCCCAAGGGCGACGTGCTCGCCGTGGCCAAGGTGGCGGGCATCCTGGCGGCCAAGCGCACCCATGAACTGATCCCGCTTTGCCATCCGCTGCTGCTCAGTTTTGTGGACGTGAACTTCGAGATCGACCAGGACGGCAACCGCGTGGTCATTCTGGCCGAGGCGCACACCTCGGGCCGCACCGGGCTGGAGATGGAGGCGCTCATGGCGGCTCAGATCGCGGCCCTGACCATCTACGACATGTGCAAGGCCGTGCAGAAGGACATCGTCATTGCAGAGTGCCGCCTGTTGCGCAAGAGCGGCGGCAAGAGCGGTCTGTACGAAGCCCCGGAGTATTCGGGCTGACCCGGTCCGGAGTGTCCGGCCCGATCAGAGGCTGACCGTTTCGAAATTCATGCCGCGCAGGTCGGCCACGAGCATTTTGCCGTCCAGCCGGGAGCGGCCCAGGAGCACGTTCACGGCCTCGGCGGCCATGAGACCCGAGATGAGCGCCACGGCCGGGGCCGGGCAGCCGAGTTTCCTTTCGGCGGAATCGTCCCCGCCCATGAATTCCACGGGATGCGGCTGGCCGGGGCGTACCAGGGCCACGTACCCGCTCCAGCCCGCCAGGGCTCCGGCCACCAGGGGCACGCGCGCGTTGCGGCAGGCCACGGCCAGGCTGCGCCGGGATGCGAGGTCGCCCAGGGCGTCCAGGACCAGGTCGGCCCCCTGGAGCATTTCCTCCAGGCCCACGCTGTCGAGAAAGTCGGCGCGGGCCACGAAACGCACGGCGGGGTTGACGGCCCGGCAGCGGTCGTGGGCCGCCTCGGCCTTGCTGTGGCCCAGGGTGGCGGTGGTGGCCAGGAGCTGGCGGTTCAGATTCGAGGCCTCGAAGACATCGCCGTCCGCCGCGCGGATGCGGCCCACGCCGGTGCGGGCCAGGGATTCCAGCAGCCCGCCGCCCAACCCTCCCAGGCCCACCAGGGCCACGTCCGAGCGCAGCAGCCTGAGCTGTTCCGCCTCGGTGATCGAGTCCATGTTCCGGGAGTAGTGCTCCGGCACGACTCCGGCCTGAAGCGCGGCCTGCTCCACTCCGAGCAGATCCAGGCCTTCGGAGCGGGCAAGGCGCCGGGCGTCCGCGAAGCGCAGCAGGCGCATCCGTCCGCCGCGCGGGGAGGCGGTGTCCCGCGCCAGATCAAGAATCCGTTGCCCAAGCATCAGCCGCCGCCCACTGCCGGAAACAGGCCGACCCGGTCACCGTCCGCGAGAACGTGCTCCGGCTCGCGTTTTTGCCCGTTGACGAAAAGGATCTTGACCTCCGCCTCGGGCATCTTCAGCGCGGCCAGCAGCTCGCGCAGCGTGGCTCCGTCCGGCAGGGGAAAGGCGTCGGCGTTCTCCGGAAGATAGCTGCCAAGAGTGGCGAAACATTTCAGTTCGATGTTCATGCTCCCAGCCTATCCACAGTCGGCGCGTCCGGTCAATGAGTCGCTGGTTCCGTTGCAACGCTCCAGACCATTGGCGCGGGGAGAAAAAAGGCCCGGCTGTATGCCGGGCCTTTGGGGATTGCCGTTGGTTCGGCCCGCTATTTGACCTTGGCGGCCTGCAATTCGTCCACGGTGAAGTCCCAGAGCGTGCCGTGCGGCTCCAGGGGCTCCTTGGAGAAGAATTCGGGCAGTTGGTCGTCTTCCTTGGTGAAGCCCGCAGCGGTGTTGAAGTCGATTTCGTCCCCCAGCACGCTCACGCCGAGCTTGACCACGTCGTCCACGGTAAAGGGCTGGCCAATGTGGGCCGAGACCAGTTCCGCGATGGTGGACACGCCTTCGGGCGAGTCCAGAACCGCAAAGGCCACGAAGATGCACAGGCCCGCCGCGTCCAGGGCGGCGGTGGCCACCTGGAGGTTCTTGGAGATTTCCACCTGGCCCATCTTGTCCAGGGGGTTCACGTCGCCGCCGACCTTGAGGATGTTCTGGCAGACCGCGTATCCGGCGGTGTGGTCCGCGCCCATGGTCGTGGTGGCGTAGGTCACGCCCACGCCCTTGACCGCGCGCGGGTCGTAGGCGGGCAGGGACTGGCCCTTGACCACGGGAATGTGCTTCACGCCGAGTTTTTTGCCGATGGCGGCGGTTCCGTCCGCGATGGTGGCGGCCAGTTCATCGTCCGTGGCGGCCTTGCGCAGGATCTCGATGCAGGTCTTGCCGTCGCCCCAGGCAATGGCCCCGCCGTCCATGGCCACGCCCAGGGCGCCGCCCATGTCGATGGTGTCCAGGCCCATGTCGTCGCAGGTGCGGTCCAGGGTGGCGATGATGTCCAGATCCCTGATCAGAGTGTTGGCGCCGAAGCCCCAGACGGTTTCATACTCGAACCCGGAGGTCAGGTACTTGCCAGCCGCATCCACGTATTCCTGGGAACACTGGATCACGCAGCCGGGGTGGCAGCCGTGCTTGGTCTTGCCGCCGCGCTTCTTGATGTTCTCGGCGATGGCCTCGCCGGAGATGTCTGCTGCGAATTCGTAGCGGCCACCGCTGAAGTTCTTGGTGGGCAGGGCGCCCGCCTCGTTGATGATGTTCACCAGAATGGCCGTGCCAAAGGCGGGCAGACCCTCGGCGGTGACGGGATGTCCCTTGAGGATTTCGATCCACTTCTTGTTGGCGGCCTTGAACTTTTCCGGGTCGGCGGACTTGACCATGCCGCAGCCCTTGTCGTCCAGGACAATGGCCTTGACCTTCTTGGAGCCCATGACCGCGCCCAGTCCGCCGCGACCGGCGGCGCGGGCCGGACGGCCTTCCGGGTCGGAGAACTGGATGGAGGCGGCGCGGCGCAGCTTCTCGCCGGCCGGGCCGATGAGCATGCCGCAGGCCTTTTCGCCGTAGCGGGCGCGGACTTCGTCCATGGCCGCGTAAGTTCCCAGGCCGACCATGCTGCCCGCGTCCTCGATCTTCACGCCGTCCTTGGTGATCTGGATGTTGATCCAGGAGTCGCTCTGCTCTTCGAGGACCAAACCGATGATCCCGAGTTTGGCCAGCTTCTGGGCAAAGGAGCCACCGGAGTTGGATTCCTTGATGGTCCCGGTCAGCGGCGACTTGGCGCCCACGGAAACGCGGCCGGAGTTGGCCGCGGCCGTGCCGGTGAGCACGCCCGCGGCGGCCACGAGCTTGTTTTCGGCGGAAAGGGCGTCGCATTTGGCCGGAACTTCGGTCAGAACCAGACGAGAGGTCAGAGCGCGTCCGCCAAGTCCGGCGTACTTGCCCGGATCTTCAAAGGTGTACTGCCTGGTACGGGTGTTGATGCGCAGGATTTTCATGGTACAATCTCCTGTTTTGTATTGTATCCGCGAACTGATGCGGATTCGGTCGAGCATTCCTTTCAGAATGACACCTCCTTCGCATCGTTATGTCAATAATTTTAAATTATGTATTTCATGGCATGATATTGACGTTGTTGAAGATAATGTTCATGGTGCATCATGAGCGGAGGTTCAATATATGCATGAGTCGATACTGGTGAGCGTGTCTGTTCAGCCCGGCGAGATACTGTTCTGGCTATCTCCCTTCCGGCGTGGCGTCCGGGTCTACTGCCGAACGGGCCTGCCTCTTTCCCGCGTCCTGGTGGAGCAGTTCGGCCTGGAGCCGGATTACATCGAAAAACGCGTCCGGACCGTGTTCATCAACGGCTGTCCCGTGGACAACCTGGAGTCCGCCATCCTCTCGGACGGGGACGAGCTGGCCCTGGCCGGGGCCATGCCCGGTCTGGTGGGCATCTGCATGGGCCGCAACAGCCCCGTGGCCGGATTCCGGCGGGACATCACCTTCAAGGGCGGCGAATCGGAACAGCGGGACGGTCGGATTCTGCTCAAGCTCTTCAACAACGTGGGGGAAGAGGCCGGGCCATTGCTCCTCGCGCGTGGCGTCCTGCTCAGCGGCGCGGAACTGCGCACTCTGGTGGGCAGGGTGCGGGCGGACGGCCATTGTCCGCTGGCCGTGACCCTGGCGGGGCAGGCAAGTCGCCTGAGTGATCTTGAAGGGTTGCGGGAGGACTTGGAATGGGAGCTTCGCGTGGCGGAGATCTGACGCACCTAGATGTATTTTTGGCTGGAGGGCAACAAAAACGGGAGAGCCAGGCCCTCCCGTTTTGTATTCAGGTGCGAATTTTTTAGAGGTCGCGGTAGCAGAACCACCAGTCGTAGCCATCGTGCTCGCTGAGGCGCTTCTTGGCGGCCACGGTGTCCTTGGCGGGCGGAATGATGACCTTGCCGCCGATGAGCTCGTTGTTGGGCCAGCCGGCCGGAATGGCCACCCCGTTGGCGTCCGAAGTCTGGAGCGCCTTGAGGGCGCGCAGGATCTCGTCCATGTTCCTGCCGATTTCCTGGGGATAGTAGATCATCAGGCGCAGAATTCCCTTGGGATCGACCAAGAAGACCGCGCGCACGGTGTTGCTGCCCTTGCCGGGATGGAGCATGCCGAGCTTCTGGGCCACTTCGCCCCGGTCGTCAGCGATGACCGGGAACTTGATCTCCACGCCGAGCTTTTCCTCGATCCATTCGACCCACTTGATGTGGGAGAAAACCTGGTCAATGGACAGACCGACAAGCTTGGCGTTGAGTTTTTCGAATTCCTCCCAGCGCTTCTGGAAGGCCACGAATTCCGTGGTGCAGACCGGAGTAAAGTCCGCCGGGTGGCTGAAAAGGACCATCCACTTGCCCTTGAGATCGTTGGGAAGAGTCATTTCGCCGTGAGTGGTGGTGACTTTGAGTTCCGGCATGGCCTGACCGAGCAGAGGCATGGAATTTTCCATCGTTAATTCTCCTGTTTTTTTATGTGATTGTTGGAAGCTTCTCTCTTGTTGATAATAATTACTATTCACTTTTAGCCGTGTCAAGAGTAAAATCAGAAAAACAGTATCACGCCACGGAAGGGTTGTCTTCGAGATTGGTTCAGGTCATACTTCCCCTCCATTCGAATATGAAGAGGAAGGGCGGTGATGAAGAAAATAGAAAATGATCAAGTATATGAAGATGTTTTCGTCGCCCGGCAGCCGATTTTTTCCCGCAAGAGGCAGATCATTGGCTATGAACTTCTTTTTCGAGGCAGCGGAACCGTGGGCCGGGCTGTTTTCCCGGACGAGGATGTGGCTTCATCCAAGGTGCTGGTGGACGGTATGTCGCTGGCCGCCTCCAATCTGACGGACGACAAGCGTTTCTTCATCAACTTCACGCGGAGCATGTTGCTCAACGACACCGCCCTGACTTTGCCGCCGGAGCGTTGCGTCATCGAGAGTTTGGAACAGGTCCCGCCCGAGCGTGAGGTGCTGGAAGCCTGCAAGAAGTTGCGCGCACAGGGGTATACCCTGGCTCTGGACGACTATGCGGGCCAGCCCAAGCGCGACGCCTTTCTCGGCATCGCGGACATCGTCAAGGTCGATGTGCTGGAACTGGACAGAGCGCTTTGGGGCCAGATTCTGGACCGGCTCAAGGACTTCGGCGCCCGTGCCCTGGCGGAGAAGGTGGAGACCTGGCAGGATTTCGAACTGCTCCTGTCCCTGGGCTATGACCTGTTTCAGGGGTTCTTCTTCAGCAAGCCGGAAATGCTGCCGGGACGAAAACTCACCTCGGGCATGCTCGCCAAGGTCCGGCTGCTCAAGATTCTGGGCGATCCCCAGGCCGACCCCGAAGAAATTCTCGAAGTGATCTCCTCGGATCCCGGACTGACGTTGCGGCTCCTCAAGTTCATCAACTCCGCCGCATTCGGTTTTCGCTCGCAGATCACCTCCATCCGGCACGCCGTGACCCTGCTGGGGCTGCAACCCCTGCGGCGCTGGGCCATGATCGTGGTCATTTCGGACATGGACGGCAGCTACAAAGGGGAGGAACTGACCTACATCAGCCTTCAGCGGGCCCGTTTTCTCGAATGTCTGGCCGAGGCCGCTGAGAACCCGCCGCTCACGTCCGGGGGGCTTTTCCTGCTCGGGCTGCTGTCCCGGGTGGACGCCATGCTCGGCCTGCCCATGGGGGAGATTCTCGGTGATCTCGTGCTGGCGGAAGACCTGACCCTGGCGCTCCAGGGGCGGCCGTGCCCGGCCAAGAATTGGCTGGAAATCATTGAGGCCATGGAATTCGGGAACTGGCGCGGCGCTTCCGACGCCGTGAAGGGGCTGGGCCTGACCGGAAGCGCGGCGGCCCATTGCCATCTGGCCGCCTCGTCCTGGGCCGGGGAAAAACTGTGGGCGCTGCGAAATCGATAACCCTAAGGCGGTGGACGGCATGAGCGTGATCGTGAATCTCGCGGTTTTTCCCCTGGACAAGGGAGTGGAGCTTTCCGCCCAGGTGGGGCGCGTTCTGCGGGTCATCCGGGCCAGCGGCCTGCCGCACGAACTCGGTCCCATGGGAACCTGCATCGAGGGCGACTATGACGAGGTCATGGCCGTGGTTCGTGACTGTTTTCTGGAGTTGCAGGGGGATTGCGATCGTGTGTACCTGACCGTGAGCCTGGACTACCGCTCCGGCGTCGAGGGCCGCATGCGTGGAAAGGTCCGCTCCGTGGAGAAACTTCTGGAAAGCGCCGCCAACGGGCGCGACCATTCAACCGTCAAGGAATGAAGATGCCTTTTTTCGCGAACCTGATGCAAGACCTGGAGCGCATGCGCGCCATTCGCCCCCTGGTGGTCAACGTGACCAACTACGTTGTGGCCAACTCCAATGCCAATGCGCTGCTGGCCCTGGGGGCCTCTCCGGCCATGACCCATTACCCCGCCGACCTGGAGGAGTTGACCCGGTTCGCCGGTGCTCTGGTCGTGAATATCGGCACGCCGAGCCGGGAATTCCTGGAGGGTGTGTTCATGGCCGGGGCCGTGGCCCGGCGCAACGGCATTCCCGCTGTGCTTGATCCCGTGGCTGCGGGCGTCACCTCCGTGCGGACCGAGGCTTCCTACCGCTTTCTCAAGGAATGCACCCCGGCGGTGGTGCGTGGCAATGCGTCGGAGATCATGGCCCTGGCCGGGGTCGAAGGCTCGGCCAAAGGAGCCGATTCCACCAGAAGCGCGGACGAGGCCGTGGAGAGCGCGCGGGAACTGGCCCGGATGTTCGACTGCGCGGTCAGCGTCAGTGGCGCCACAGACTACATCACGGACGGCAGTCGTACCCTGGCCGTGCGCGGCGGACATGAGATGATGCCGCTGGTCACGGGCCTGGGCTGCACGGCGAGTGCCCTGACAGGGGCGTTTCTCTGCGTTGCGGAGGACGCCTTCCTGGGAGCGGCCCAGGCCATGGTGGTGATGTCTGCCGCGGGCCGTCTGGCCGCGGACAAAGCCGCCGGTCCCGGTACACTGCAATTGCATTTTTATGATGCGCTCTATAACCTCCGGGAGGAGGAGCTTCGCGCGCTGGTCCAGGTGGAGGCGGTCTGATGCAGCCGGATTACGGAGTCTATCTTGTTACGGACCGGGCGCTCTGCCTGGGGCGCGACCTGCTCGACGTGGTCGCTGGTGCGGTCCGGGGTGGCACGAGTATGGTGCAGTTGCGTGAGAAGCACTGCGACACGCGCGATTTCGTGGCGCTGGCCCGCCGGCTTGTGGAACTGCTCCGGCCACTGGACGTGCCGCTTTTGATCAACGACCGCGTGGATGTGGCCCTGGCTGCGGGTGTGGACGGCGTCCATGTGGGGCAGAGCGACATGCACCCGGCGGACGTACGCGCCCTGATGGGGCCGCGAGCCCTTGTGGGACTGTCCGTGGAATGCATGGAGCACGTGCTGGAAGCGGAGAAGTTGGGAGTGGACTACCTCGGCGTGGGACCGGTGTATGCCACCGCGACCAAGCCGGACCACAGCGCCCCCTGGGGACTGGAGGGCTTGCGCCGGGTCCGCTCCGCCTCGTCGCTTCCCATGGTGGGTATCGGCTCCGTTAACGCCGAAAACGCGGCCCAGGTCCTGGCCACGGGCATGGACGGGCTGGCCGTGATTTCGGCCATCTGTTCTGCTCCCAGTCCGGAGACGGCCTCCCGGACATTGCGGACAATCGTGGAAGCCGTCCGGCGCGACGGATAACCTTCGCCACGTTCTTGGCTCGCTTTCAGCGAGACGGTTCCGCACGGTGAATATCGGCGTTGCGGAGGGTGAAACATTTTTTGCGCAACTCGTCCGCCCGGTTCCGGCGCGGATTTTTTTGTTGTTTTATCACGACAATCAAAGGAGTTGTCGATTTTCTAAGATACGTTGGCATCGGCTGCGGCATGCTTCCTTAAAAATAGATTATTCTATTGGATGCATAGGCCCGGCATGTCGAAATACTTGTCCGACGAATCCTGCGAGGCCCCGGTTTGCGAAGGTTCTTGGGCGAGCCTGGAAATAGGGTTATATTCCGGACAGGACGATTACCCTTCCCAGGCCGTGAAAAAGTAGGGTTTTACATACTCTGCCGCTATGCTAGATAATCACCATTCCCATTCCTGGAACTGAACCTTCAACCATACACAATGTGCAGAAATGGAAGAGGAATTCGGAGTTATCATCGCTGACGGACATCCTCTGCTTCGTGCAGGGCTGAAGTCCGTGCTTCAAAACCTGAAGGGCTTCAAGGTCCTTGGTGAGGCTTCCGACTGGCGAGAGGCTGTGGACTTGATGAAGGAAGTCAAGCCGGATGTCTTGGTGCTGGATCTCTCCCTGCCCCAGGGCGGCGGTGTGCGCAGCCTCCGGGAAATGCAACGCGCCTTTCCAGGAGTGGTTCCTGTGGTGCTCAGCTCCCGCAGCAGCGAGGAACACGTGCTTGCTTCCCTCGACGCCGGAGCCAGGGGCTATGTGCTCAAGGAGGACCCCCTGCAGGAAGTCTGCAAGGCCTTGCAAAGCGCCTGCCACGGACAGACCTACCTCAGTTCCAACACCGCCCATGAACTCGCCACCGGCTATCTCTCGGCGCGCCGATCCGGCAAGGTTCCCACCGCGCTGGAGGCACTGACGGCCCGCGAACGCGAAGTCTTCCACCTTGTGGGTGGGGGCAAGAAGAATCGCGAAGTGGCCGAGCATCTCTTCATCAGTATCA
>JBFWMD010000035.1:0-34162 GCA_050251775.1 Desulfovibrio sp. | reverse complement strand
CAGGGCGTAACGCTCCAGCCGTGCCTTCAACGGTAACTCGGACGGCTGCACCTTGGGGATGTGCCAACGCACGCGCATGCCCTTGAGCAGGGACTCGGGCACGACCCGTTCCTGCGGCAGCGTGGGTATGGGCACGTCGCCCGTGGTCACGAAGTTGTGGATGGAGCGGGCCGCGCGCCGCCCGTCGGCCACGGCTTCCATGACGATGGAACGCCCGCGCCGCAGTTCCCCGCCCACAAAAACATTGGGCAGGTTGGTGCGCATGGTCATGTCGTCGCCGATGATGGTCCCCTGCTTGGTCAGCTTGAACGGGCCGAGGCCGCGCTTGTCCAGGAAGGGACTCAGGTCGGGCACACGGTCCGTGGCCACCACGAAAAGGTCCGCCTCCAGAAGCTGCTCGCTGCCAGGTATGGGGCGCGGTTCGCCCGCAGCCTTCTTCGCGTCGGGGTATTCGCAGCGCATGTAACGCACTGCCACGGCGCGCCCGGACTCGTCGAGGTCGAAGGCCAGAGGAGTGGTCTGGTACAAAAGCTTCGCTCCGATCTCCTCGGCCTTTTCGATCTCATACTTGTTCGCGGCCATCTTGCGCGGAATGTGCCTTGTGATCACGCTGGTCTGCTCCGCGCCGAGCCGCACGAGACTGCCGGCGATGTCCATGGCGGAGTTGGTTCCACCGATGACCACGGCGCGCTTGCCCTTGAGATTGGTCCAGCGCGAGCCCACTCCCGTGAGAAAGTCCACGCCGCCGACCACGTTGCGGGCATCGTCGCCCGGAATATAGAGGCGCGGGTTGCGCCAGGCTCCCGTGGCCAGGAACACGGCCTCGAAGCCCTGCTCCTCCAGATCCTTGAAATCGAAATCCTTGCCAAAGGTCATGTAGGTGCGCACCTCCACGCCCAGGGCCAGGATGCCCTGAATCTCCCAGTCCACCACGTTGCGCGGCAGCCGGAACTCGGGAATGGCGTAGCGGAGCATGCCGCCCAGAGCCGAATGGGATTCGAAGATCACGGGATGGTGACCCAGGCGGCGCAGGAAGTAAGCGCAGGAGAGCCCGGCCGGACCGCCGCCCACAATGGCCACCTTGCGATCCGTCTCCGGGGCCACGTGGATGGGCACGCGACCGTTATTCATCTCCCAGTCCGCCACATAGCGTTCCAGTGCGTTGATGCCCACGCCCTCGTCCACGATCTTACGCCGGCAGATGTCTTCGCAGGGATGCGGGCAGATGCGGCCCACAATCAGTGGCAGCGGGTTGCGATTCTTGAGTGTGAGCAGGGCGCCGTGCAGGTCGCCGGTCTTGACCTGCTGCACGAAGGTGCGCACGTCAAGTTGGACCGGGCACTTCTGCATGCAGGGCGCGAGGCAGTCCACGAGCTTGTTCACATGCAGCAGGCTCGACGAGAAGCTGGTGATGCGGATGGCTCCGGTGGGACAAACCTCGGCGCATTTGCCGCAGGAGCGGCAGAGGGCCTTGTTGACCACGGGAAGATTGTCCTTGCCGAGCCGGATAGCGTCGAACGGGCAGGCCCGCACGCAGGAGCCCATGCCGATGCAGCCCAGACCGCAACTTTTCTCGCCGCCGTAGAGCATGGCCTCGGCCCGGCAATCGCGCACGCCTTCGTACGCGAACATGCGCTTGGCCCGGTTTCCACCCGAGCAGATCAGAGCGGCCACCTGCGGCTCGCGGTAATCCACGCTCAGGCCCATGACCCTGGCGATGGCTGCGGCCACATCCATACCGCCCGCGACGCAGATTTCCGGCGGGGCCTCGCCCGCAACCACGGCGGCCGCAGCAGCGGAACAACCAGGCTGGCCGCAGCCGCCGCAGTTGGCGCCGGGCATGCACGCCTCCACAGCGGCCACGCGCGGGTCCTCCTCCACATGGAAAACACGGGAGGCGACGGCCAAAAGGACCGCGGCAATGAAACTCAATCCGAACACAATGGCGACAGAGGAAGCGATCATATCTACTCCGTTGCAGTCATTTCTTCTTCAGGCGCAACCGGGCCGTCAGCCGCCCATGCCCCGGAAGGCATAGAATGCCAGCGACATGACCCCCGCCGTGATCAGCGCGATGGGCGTGCCCCGGAACACGCGCGGAATGGGCGCGGTGTCGAAGCGCTCGCGGATGGCCGCCATGAGCACCAGCGCCAGGAGGAAGCCCGCCCCGGCGGCCAGGGAATAGACCACGCTGCGGACAAAGGGCAGGCCGTTGCGCTGCACCAGGATGGCCACGCCGAGCACGGCGCAGTTGGTGGTGATCAGCGGCAGGTAGATGCCCAGCGAGGCATACAGCGGTGGCACGAACTTGCGCAGGAACATCTCCACCAATTGCACCAGCGAAGCGATAACCAGGATGAAGATGATGGTCTGGAGATAGTCCACGCCGTGTGGCGCGAGCAGCAGATGCTGGATGGGCCAGGTCAGCGCCGTGGCCATGGTCATGACGAAGACCACGGCCCCGCCCATGCCCAGGGCCACGCCGATGGCCTTGGACGTACCCATGAACGGACAGGAGCCCAGGTATTGCACCAGCACGATGTTGCTGATGAATACGGCGGTGATGATGAGCAGGAAATAATCCATATCCCGATCTCCTCTTGGCGCGTGGGCCTAGTGGCCGTTCCGGCCGGTTGTGTTGTCGGCCTCGGCGGATTCCTCTTCAGCCATGGCCAAATGCACGATGCCGGGAGAGGTGCAGGAGGCGATGGCCTCCACCGCGCGCGGCGGCGGACCTTCGTGGCGACGGCTGTACCAGGAACTGAAGGCGTTCATGGCCGCCAGGATCAGTCCCAGGCAGATGAACGCGCCCGGAGCCTGAACCATGATGCTGAACGGCTGGAACGAATCCCAGGAGAACTGCAGGCCGAAGACCGTGCCGTTGCCGAACAGCTCTCGGATGCAGCCCAGCACGGTCAGGGACATGGTAAATCCAAGCCCCATGCCCAGGGCGTCGGCCACGGACGCGAGCGGAGGGTTCTTGGAGGCGAAAGCCTCGGCCCGGCCCAGGATGATGCAGTTGACCACAATGAGCGGCACGAAGATGCCAAGCTTTTGATAGAGCGGGTAAGCATAGGCCTGCATGAGCAACTCCACCGTGACCACCAGGGAGGCCGCGATGAGGATGAAGCAGGCGATGCGGACCTTGGACGGAATCAGATTGCGCAAGAGCGAGACAATCAGGTTGGAAAGCGTGAGCACGAAGACCACGGCCAGGCCCATGCCCAGACCGTTCTCCGCGGAGGAGGTCACGGCCAGGGTCGGACAGAGCCCGAGAACCACGCGGAACGGGGGCAGTTCCTTCCAGAGTCCCTTGATGAATTCCTTCCAGATGCGTTGCATGGTTCCTCCTCAACCGTTCCAGGCGCTGCGGGCCTTTTCCTTCAGCCCGGGATAGAGTGCGGCGGCTTTCTTGACCGCGTTGACCATGCCCACCGAGGAAAAGGTCGCCCCGGACACGCCGTCGATGTCTCCGTTGTCGCGCTTGAGATCAAGACTGGTCAGCGGATGGTCCGCGAACTGGTCGTAGAATCCCGGCACGAACACGCGCGTGCCCACGCCCGGCGTTTCGGTCTGGGTGGTCACGCCCACGGCGCGCACGGTGTCCGAATCCAGGTTGAAACCGACCATCACGCCGATGTCGCCGGAATAGCCGGAGGCAAAGGTCTCATAAGCGAGGCTGGCGAGCTTGCCGCCCTGGAATCCGGGAAAGACCGTGATCTCGCTCCCGTCGTCCAAGGCCAGCTTGCGCCGGTCCTTGATGGGGTCGTTTTCCGCACCCGCCAGCACGCCCAGGAGCGCGGGCCCCTGCACGTAGGTCAGAACCTGTTCCTCGATGCTCGCCCGGGTGGCCTGCTTGAGCGAAGCCAGACCGTAGCCGGAAATCGTGCCGATGAGCGAAAGCACCAGGACCATTTTCAGGAGTTCACGCATTGCTCTTCCTCCTCGCGCCAAAGGGTCGGGGCCGGATGCGGTCCAGCAGCGGGGTCAGCAGGTTCGCCAGCAGCACGGCAAAGGGCGCGCCGTCCAGGAACACTCCGTAGGTGCGGATGACCACAGTGAGCGCGCCGGCCGTGAGCCCAAATAGGATCATGGGCAGACGGCCGCAGGGGGAGGAGCCGGGGTCCGTGGCCAGAAAAAAGGCCGCGAGCATCACGGCTCCCGTGACCAGATGGAACTGGGGGGCGGCGTACTGCGCCGGGTCGATGTACCAGAGTACGCCTGCGGTAACGGCCACGCCTGCCAGGAAGGCCAGAGGCACGAAGACCTTGAGAATCCCCCGCGCCATGAGCCAGAGCCCGCCGACCAGCAACGCCGCGACCTGCGACGCGCCCACGGCGCCCACCTGCTCGCCCAGGAAAAGGCGGATCATCTCGAACTGATCCAATCCGGACACGCCAAAGTAATTCAGTGTGGCCAGGGGGTCGTTCATGGGCAGCGCGGCCAGCGCCAGATCCACGTCCATGAACTGCGGCCAGGAAGCCTTGCACACAGCCCAGCCCAAAGCGGGGGCGCAGAAGGGGTTGGAACCCTGGCCGCCGAAAAGGGTCTGGCCCAGAGCCACGGAGACAAAACCGCCCACGATGGCCAGCCACCAGGGCGCGCCACTCGGCAGGAGCATGGCGAAAAGCAGCCCGGTGTAAAAGGCGTTCCAGTTGTCGATCGAAAGCGGCTGCTTGCGGAGCCTGCACATAAGCGCCTCGCAGGCCACAGCGGCGGCGCAGGTCATGCCCACCACCTCCACCGCGCCCATGCCGAAGCGCCAGACAGCCAGAAGCAGCGCCGGCACGAGCGCCAGCACGCATTCCAGCGTCCGGCTCTGGATGGTCCGGCCGGAACGCCAGTGGGACGGCGGCCCCACCGTCAGTCGGATGGAGATATCCGCATGGGGCTTGATGATGGCTGCTTGTTTCATCATGAAGGGTTCACCTCGAATTGGATTTCCATGTCGCCGGACATCAGCGGGTCCAGCCCGCAGTCAGGCGGTCTTTGTCGGTCCGCAGCTGCTGCTTGGCAAAGCGGAGATAATGCTGCATGGGCCGCAGTGCCGGACACCAGTAGGAACAGAGCCCGCATTCCATGCAGGCGTCGAGACCGTTTTCACGGGCACGTTCAAACAATCCGTATTCCGCGAAACGGGAGAGGAGGTTCGGCTGCAACCGCGCCGGGCAGTGCAGAACGCACTCGCCGCAATTGATGCAGGGGCGGTCCTCCATGGACGGAAACGCGTCCTTGGGGATCACGTTCAGCGCGTAAACGCCCTTTTCCAGCCCGTGATCGACGTTGAAGACCGTGTAGCCCGTGAGCGGCCCGGAAAGCACCAGCCGGTCGCCGGGATGGATTCCCACTCCGGCGAAATCAAGGATGTCGACGATGGGCGTGCCGATGCGGGCGCGGTAGGCCGCCCCGGCCAGGGTGAATACGGTTTCGTCGATGGCCCGGCCCGTTTCCACGACCCGGCCAACCTGCCAGAGCTTGTGGACGCTGAAGACCACGGCGTCGCCGCTGTTCTCGCTTCCGGTAACGGCCTTGGCCACGAGCTGGGGCAGACTGTTGGGATACACGGGTTTCACATGCAGTGAAGTGCAGCCCTCCAGGGAATAATCGCCGTTTCCGGTGACCAGCACGCACTGCCGAGGGGTTACGGCCTTACGGACCAGGGAGAGGCCCCGTCGCAACGTTTCGTTCTCATCCCGCAGGAGTTGCTCGGCGATGTTGATGCCGGGCTGGGGGTTCAGTCCGTTGACGATCAGCGTTTCCGCCTCGTGGAAGCGCTCCACGCTGATGCCCAGGTCGCGCATGGTCTGATTGAGTTCCACGCCGGGGCGCAGGGAGCGCACATCCACAGGGTCCGCGTCCTCGGTCTTCTTGTCCACCTTGATGGAAAGGTAGGCGAAGTCGATCTTGGAGACCTTACCGGCGATAGGCGCGTTGGCCGCGCCCCCGTTAGGTCGCGGATGCGCGGCCAGCGGCTCGCCCCGCTTGACGGCCTTGCCCCGCTCCGCGCTGATGTCGTAGCCACAGATGAACAGGCTGACCTCATCGGGTTCCGGAATCTCGATGATCTTTCCGGACAGTTCCGCCTGAAGCGAAAACACGTTGCGATTCATGCTCATGGTCATATCCCCGCGTGGCAGGATTTGCAGGATCCGTCGCCCGCCGGACCGCTCATGCTTTCGTGGCAGCCCATGCACTGGCTGTGGAAGGCTTCCGTACGCACGGGTATCCAGCTCGCGTCCGGCTTGTCCTCCGGAGCCACGCCCCCGGAGGGGTCCTTGTCGTGGCAGCGCAGACACATTTTCTTGTCGGCGAAGCTCTTGGGATGCTCGGCGGCCCAGGAGGCGTCAAAGGCTGCGGGGTGGCACGCTCCGCAGGGCACGGGCCGCTCCGGATCCCCCTCGTCGTGGTGGCAGTCCGCGCAATCCAGACCGTAATCCTGCGCGTGAACGAGATGGGCGAAGACGACACGTCCGCCGGTGTTGTCCAGAATGACGCGGGCGGGCGGGCCGTCCGCCGGAGCTGGCAGGATGTAGCCCACGGCCGAGGCCAGAAAGAGCGCCCCGGTTACGCCCAGGATGGCTAGCAGATGTTTGTTCAAGAATCCGTCCTCTCTGCGTTGGCTCGGGTTGGCCCGAAAAGGCGTGGCGCCATTCGAGCGTTGCCCCCTTTGAGCAGAGAGCATGCCAAAGGGGCCACGCCTGCGCGAAACGCAGGCAGAATGAGCACACTTAACCATCTTTAATCATTAACCTTATAGCATGATCAAAAGAAGTATTGCCATCGCGCAGGCTCGCGCGAATACCACGCCATTGCTAGTTCTGGGAAAAAATGGCGCAACTATTGCCTGATGCGCTATTCAGAAAATCTTATTATTATCAATTTATTACAAAAAATACGAACGAAGTTGGCGCTTCCCGAGCGAAAATCCAATTTATCATGCACACACAGAGAGCCTGCGCCGCTGCTGGCCCACCGCGGAAAAAGCGGAACGCGGTGTCTTGCAAATGCGGACAAAAAAGATATGAATTCGGCATCGGAGGCCATGGCGCAGGATGCGGACCGGACCGGCGGGCGTCCTGTGGCGGGCATCCCACTCCGTACTCCTGGTTGCCATCCGGCAAAGGAGGATTCATTCACGGGATGCGGCAAGGAATCGCGCCACGAAATGCCGCTCCCAACGTCTTGACGGGCACACGCCTCGTCGGGTAGCCGCAGTTCAGCATGAACACATTCACTCGCTCTCAAAAAAACGCCGGGTTCGGCCGTGCGCTCCTCTTCGCGCTGTTGACGGCATGCGCCCTGGCGCTGCTCCTGCCCGAACCGCAGGCCGAAGCCAAGGGGATCAAGCGGCGCGTTCTCCTTCTGAACTCCTACCAGAACGGCTATGCCTGGTCAGACGACATTCTGGACGGCGTGCGCAAGCAGTTCACTGAAAGCGGACTGACCGTGGATCTCCAGATCGAATACATGGACACCAAGCGCTACGCGCCCGAAGCTGTGGAAGACGCCCTGCACGCCTATTTCAAGGCCAAATTCGCCAACGACCGCTTCGACGTCATCATTGCCTCGGACAACACGGCCCTGAGCTTCATGACCCGGTATCGCGACGAGCTTTTCCCAGGCGTACCTGTCGTGTTCTGCGGCATCAACTACTACAACCCGCAGATGGTCATCGATCACAAAGGGTTCACCGGCATTACGGAAAACCCGGACGTGGTGGCCACCCTTGATCTGGCCCTGAAGCTGCGCCCGGGCCTGAAACACATCGTGGTCATCAGCGACCAGTCCGTCACCTCCCAGGCCATCACCAATCAGGTCCGCCAGCAGGCCCGGCAGTTCGCTGGCAGGCTCAAATTCGACTACTGGGAAACCCAAACCCTGGCCGAGACCCTGAGCAACGTCGAAAAACTGGGTCCGGAATCCGCCCTGTTCCTCACGCCCTTTTACAAGGGCGCCCATGGCGAGCTCTATACGGTGGAAGAGGTCCTCTCCATCCTCCACGCTCACTCCAATGTAATGATCTTCAGTTCCTGGCAATTTTTGCTGGGATACGGCATCGTGGGCGGCAAGCTGCTTTCGGGTTCGGAAATGGGCAGGGCCGCTGCGCGCATGACCGAGCGGATCCTCAACGGAACCAATGCGTCGGACATTCCCGCTCAGCACACTCTCGAAGGACCGTACGCTTTCGATTACAACGTGCTCAAACGGTTCAATATTCCCGTTGACTCCCTGCCAGAGGGCAGCGAGATCATCAATGAGCCGGATGCCTTCTACCGCATCGAACCCAAATTCTTCTGGACCATTCTCGGTTCCATGGTGGTTCTTTCGCTGATCCTGGTGCTGCTGGCCTTCAACATTCTGCGCCGCCGCCGCGTGGAACGGGAAATCAAGGCCCAGCTCTCGTTCCAGGAAATCCTGATGAACACCCTGCCCCTGCTGATCTGCTGGAAGGACAAGCGCCAGCGCTACCTCGGCGCGAACAAGTCCTTTGCCCGCTTCTTCAGCATCGCCAGCCCGGACGATGTGCTCGGCCAGCGGGACGAGGACATCTTCAAGGGCGGCAGGCTGATCCGGCAGCTCGCCAGCTGGGACCGGCAAGTGCTTGAAACCGGCAAACCACTCCTGGGACAAAGCCTGCGCGTGGCCAACGAGGAGGGGGACAGCGTCTGGCTGGACATCCACAAGGTTCCCCTGCCCGACGAAAAGGGCAAGGTCATGGGCACGCTGAGCACGGCCGAGGATGTCACCCGCAAGGTCAACCTCGAACGCCAGTTGCTCCAGTCCCAGAAGATGGAGGCCATCGGCACGCTCGCTGGCGGCATCGCCCATGACTTTAACAACATCCTCACCAGCATCATCAACTCCACGGAACTGGCCATCAGCGACGTGGAAGCACAGTCCATGACCCACAAGGATCTGGCCCGTGTGCTCAAGGCCGCGGATCGGGGTTCGCGCGTGGTCAAGCAGATCCTGGCCTTCAGCCGTCCCTCGCAGGAGGGCTTTCTCATCGCGGACATCGCCGAGACCATCAACGAGGCCGTGGAATTGATGAAGGCCTCGCTTCCGCGCAACATCGAGGTGCGCACCAGCATCGAGGCCAACGACACGCGCATCTGGGCCGACCCGACCCAGATCCACCATGTGGTCATGAACCTCTGCACCAACTCCTTCCAGGCGCTGCGGACCAAGGGTGGTGTTCTGGAACTGGGCCTGACCCGAACCTATGTCGAAGGGGAAAAGGCCGAACTGCTGAACATCCCCTCGGACCACTACCTCAAGCTCTGGGTCTGCGACAACGGACCGGGAATCCCCGTGGACATCGTGGACAAGATCTTCGACCCCTTCTTTACGACCAAGGGCAAAACCGAAGGCACGGGCCTTGGACTGGCTGTTGTCCACGGCATCGCCCAGGCCCACCGTGGCGGTGTGCGCGTCAGCTCCGTACCTTGGCAGCGAACCTGCTTCGAAATCTATCTGCCCTGCACCGGATCGGACGGCCAGCTTCTCGTCTCCGGACGCAGCGGCGCCCAGCGCGGCGACGAGCGCATCCTCTTTGTGGAGGACGACCAGGACCAACTCGAAACCGTGCCCCGGCTTCTCGAACAGCTCGGCTACCGGGTCACAGCCCTGCGCGATCCGGACGAGGCCCTGGAAACCCTGCGGCTCAACGTGGGCGGCTTCGACCTCGTGATCACGGACTACGACATGCCCGGAACCAACGGCCTGCAACTGGCGGAAAAATCCGTGGCCGTGAATCCCGGCCTGCCCGTGATCCTGATCTCCGGACGCAAGGACGCGCTCCAGCAGGCCTCGGACTCGTCCGCAGTCCGCCGGGGACTGCTCAAGCCCTACAATCAGGTCTCCCTTTCCGAGGCCATCCGGCAAACCTTGGACGAACGCGGGGAGGAATGAGCTGATGGCCCGGATTCTGATCATCGACGACGACCATGAGGTCTGCGGAACCATTGAAAGCCTGGGCACGCGTCTGGGCCACGAGTGCGAAAGCGCCCACACTCTGGAAAAGGGCATGGGCATGCTCCGTCGGGGCGGCTTCGACGTGGTCTTTCTGGACATCCGGCTGCCCGACGGCAACGGCCTGGACCACCTGCCCGAGGTCAAGGCCATGCCCGGAAATCCGGAAGTGATCATCCTCACGGGCAGGGGCGACGCCGACGGCGCGGAACTGGCCATTCAGGGCGGCGTCTGGGACTATCTGCTCAAGCCTTCGCCGGTCAAAGAAATCACCCTGACCCTCAGCAGGGCGCTGAAATATCGCGACGAGAAACGTAACCGCAGCAACCTGGTGGCCCTGAACCTGGAAAACGTGGTCGGCCGCAGCCAGGCTATGCGTTCCTGCTTCGACCTCGTGGCCCAGGCCTGCCAGTCCGATTCCAACGTGCTGATCACCGGCGAGACCGGCACGGGCAAAGAACTTTTCGCTCGGACCATCCACGAGAACAGCGCCCGGCCCGACGGAGAATTCGTGGTTGTGGACTGCGCTTCGCTCACGGAAAACCTCGTGGAAAGCACTCTTTTCGGGCACAAGAAAGGAGCCTTCACCGGTGCGGACCGCGACCGCATCGGTCTGGTCAAGCTGGCGGACCGGGGCACGCTCTTCCTGGACGAAGTGGGTGAAATGCCACTTTCGCTCCAAAAATCCTTTTTGCGCGTGCTCCAGGAACGCCGCTTCCGCCCTGTGGGAGAGGCCCGGGAAGTCCACAGCGACTTCCGGCTCATCTCCGCCACCAACCGCGAGCTGCAGCACCTCGTGGACGAGCAGCGCTTTCGCAGCGATCTGTATTTCCGACTCAAAACCGTGCAAATTCGCCTGCCCCCCCTGCGCGAGCGCCGCGAGGACATCAAACCCCTGGCCATGCATTTCGTGGATCAGCTCTGCGAGCGCTACGACGCCCCCATCAAGGGCTTCGGCTCGGAATTCTTCAGCGTCCTGGAGACCTACGACTGGCCGGGCAATGTCCGCGAACTGGGCAACGTGCTGGAACGCGCCTTCATCGCGGCCGGAGCTGAACGCACCATCTATGCCATGCACCTGCCCCAGGAACTGCGCATCAAAGTGGCCAAGGTCCAGATCGACGAACGCGCCCGCCGCCCCGGCGCCCAGGCTGAGGCCGAGGCCCGGGACCGGGCCGAGGCCCTGGCCGCCGCCCCGTTTTTGCCCGGCGCGCTCATGGAGGGCGAGATGCCCTCGCTCAAGGACTTCAAGGACCAGATCGAGCGACAATACATCGAAACCCTCGTGGAACGTTGCGACGGCGACATCAAGACCATTCTGGACACGTCCGGGCTTTCGCGCTCTCATTTCTATGCGCTGCTGAAGAAGCACGACCTCAAGACCCAAGACTGACGGCCCTAAAAAGGGGCCGAAGCGCGGAATGCCGTGCTTCGGCCCCTTTTGCCGCTCCCTGTCCGTTTCCGGAAATCAATACCTGGAAAACCCGTCCGCCCCCGGCCCGAGCGCCACACGCCCCCGGCCGGCAGCGAGTCCGGGTTTCCTGGGATCCCTGTACTCCTCGACCAGGCCGCCACACTGCTCCGTATCCGGAGTCCGGTCCAGAGCGGCCTGTGGCGCAGCCGCATCATTGAGCCGGAATTTCTCCAGCGCATGCCGCAGGTGGACGCTCTGGCTGGAAAGCTGCTCTGCGGCAGAGGCGGTCTCCTCGGCATTGGCGGTGTTGGTCTGGGTCACGGTGTCGATCTGGGCCAGGGCGTCGCCCACCTGGGAGATGCCTTCGGCCTGTTCGCTGGACGCCGAGGCGATGTCCTGCACCAGCTCAGTGACGGTTCCCGCGCCCTGGACAATGCGCTCCAGGGATTCCGAGGTCAGGTTCGCCAGCTCCGCACCGCGCTCCACGCGGCTGATGGTGTCCTCGATCAGGCCCGAGGTCTCCTCCGCGGCCTTGGCGCTGCGGGAGGCCAGGTTGCGGACCTCCTCGGCCACCACGGCGAAACCCTTGCCGTGCTTTCCGGCCCGGGCGGCCTCTACGGCCGCGTTCAATGCCAGCAGGTTCGTCTGGAAGGCGATTTCGTCGATGACCTTGATGATCCGGGCGATGCTCTGTCCGGCGTTCCGGATTCCCTCCATGGCTTCCAGCATGCGGGCCATGTCCTTGGCTCCCTTGCCGGCCTGTTCCTGCTGCTGCCGCGCGATCTCACTCGCCTTGGTGGCATGTTCCGCATTGGTCCGCGTGCGCGATCCCATTTCGGTCAGGGAACTGGTGATCTGCTCCAGCGACGCGGCTTGCTGGGTGGCGCCCTGCGAAAGAGACTGGCTCGAATCCGAAACTTCTGAGGAACCGGCGGCAATCTGCACGCTGGCCGCGCGCACCTCCCCCAAAAGCTGGCGCAGATTGCGGGTCATTTCCTGCAGGGCCTTGCCCAGGGAGTCACGGTCCGAACACAGCACCACGTCCCCCGTGAGGTCGCGTCCGGCGATACGCCCCGCCAAAGCGGCCTTGCCGCGCAACGAGGCGGCCATGCTGTTGAAGGCCCGCTGCAACGCGGCAGGCTCGTCGCGCCCCTCGGCCTTGAGCGACACTTCCAGATCGCCCGCAGCGATGGATTCGGCCAGGGCGGCGCATTCGGACACGGGACGCACAATGCTGATCACCACCATCCAGAAAAGCGGCAACAGGACGAGGAGCAGCAGGGAGAGCAACGCACCGAGCACCCAGGTCAGCGAATCGTTGGCCTGGCCGGAAATAATGCGGGAAATGCGTTGCTCTTCGTTCTGAACATTGTCAATGTAAACGCCGGTCCCGATCCAGACATCCGTGCCCGGAATCATCTCCGCATAGGAGAGCTTGGGAACGTCGCCGGCTCCGGGCTTGGGCCAGATGTATTCGAGAAATCCGCCGCCGGCCTCGGAAAGCTTGTGCAACTCGCTCACGAGCTGGACGCCGTTCTTGTCCTTGAGCTCCCCAAGATCCTTGTCCTGGAGTTCCTTCTTGGCCGGAAGGGCCACGTTCACCGTGCCCCGATAAATGAAATAGTAACCGGATTCGTCATCCTCGAAACGAATCGTGTCCACGGTGCGACGCAGGAATTCCTTGCGTTCGGCCTCTCCCTGAACGTCTTTAACGAGTTCGCCCAAGGCCACGGCCAGCGAATGGGTGGCGACTTTGATCTTAAATTTTTCTCCCTGGAGCATGGCTTCCGCAGAGGCCTCCACGCCCATGTTCCGGATCATGTTCGCATTGAAATGGAAGGTGAAGATGGCGCCTCCCAGAAACAGGACGATGAGACCCAACAGGAAAAATAATCGCGTGCGGATGCTAAAACGGCGTAGCATGATTCAACCTCTCGTCTCTTTCATTTTAAGAACGAGTTTCCAATGCAGATAGCATACCGGTTTCACTTATCCGAACCGGATTCCTACCATATACGCCCATAGCACGTTATACTCTCCATGAACAGCTTTGCCCCGCCTTCATGGACTCCTCCGAACCGCGCCGCGCGGATGTCGTTGTCCGGAAAATAAGACAAATTCTTTTCCGGACCGCCGAGTCCCTTCGGGCCTCATCCCACCTCTCTTTACGAGGCGAAAGGGTTTTCAGCAAAAAGCACCAAATATGGAAGAAGAAATCGTGTCTGTTTTTTCAGACAACCATGGGAGGACAACAAGCGAGCTCACCAGGTGAGTAGAGTACAACACACTGATTTTACTTAGCTATAACACGAACAAGGTCGATGGCACGCTTCTTGAGATAGGAGAGTACCATTACATGACGGCTGTCTACGCCGGAATGCGGAAACAATGGAAAGGAGAACCCAATGGCCAAGCAAATGAAAACCATGGATGGCAACACCGCTGCCGCTCACGTGGCTTACGCCATGAGCGAGGTGTCCGCCATCTACCCCATCACCCCGTCCTCGACCATGGGTGAGATTGCGGACGAGTGGGCGGCCCAGGGCCGCAAGAACATCTTCGGACAGCCGGTCCTGGTCCGCCAGCTCCAGTCCGAAGCGGGCGCTGCGGGCGCTGTCCACGGATCCCTGGCTGCGGGTGCGCTCACGAGCACCTTCACCGCCTCCCAGGGCCTCTTGCTGATGATTCCCAACATGTACAAGATTTCAGGCGAGTTGCTGCCCGGCGTGTTCCACGTCACGGCCCGTGCCCTCGCCGCCCACGCCCTGTCCATCTTCGGCGACCACGCCGATGTCATGGCCGCCCGCCAGACCGGTTTCGCCATGCTCGCGTCCGGCTCGGTGCAGGAAGTCATGGACCTCGCCCTGGTGGCCCACCTCGCCGCCATCGAATCCCGCGTGCCATTCGTGCATTTCTTCGATGGCTTCCGGACCTCCCACGAGATCCAGAAGATCGAGACCATCGACTACGCCGACATGGCCAAGCTCGTGGACATGGAAATGGTCGAGGCCTTCCGCGCCGGAGCCATGAACCCCGAGCACCCGCACATCCGGGGAACCGCCCAGAACCCGGACATCTACTTCCAGGCCCGCGAGGCTGCCAACCCCTTCTATCTGGCCCTGCCGGGCATCGTGCAGTCCTGCATGAAGAAGGTCGAGAGCATCACCGGCCGCGCGTACAACCTCTTCGACTACGTGGGCGCGCCCGATGCCGAGCACGTGGTCGTGTCCATGGGTTCCTCCTGCGAGGCCATCGAGGAGACCGTGAACCACCTCACGGCCCAGGGCCGCAAGGTCGGCCTGGTCAAGGTCCGCCTGTACCGCCCCTTTGTGGAGGACGCCTTCCTGGCCGCCCTGCCCGCCAGCGCCGCCAAGATCACCGTGCTCGACCGCACCAAGGAGCCCGGCGCTTCCGGCGACCCGCTCTACCTGGACGTGCGCGCCGCCCTGGCCGAAGCCGGCCGCGGCTGTGAGGTCATGGCCGGTCGCTACGGCCTGGGGTCCAAGGAATTCAACGCCCCCATGGTCAAGGCCGTCTACGACAACATGGAAGGCGCGGCCAAGAAGCGCTTCACCGTGGGCATCAACGACGACGTGACCGGCATGTCTCTGCCCGTGTCCGAAAAACTGGACACCACCCCCAAGGGAACGGTCCAATGCAAGTTCTGGGGCCTCGGCGCCGACGGAACCGTGGGCGCGAACAAGCAAGCCATCAAAATCATCGGCGACAACACCGACCTCTATGCCCAGGGCTACTTCGCCTACGATTCCAAGAAGTCCGGCGGCATCACCGTCTCCCACCTGCGCTTCGGCGAAAAGCCCATCCAGTCCACCTATCTTGTGGACAGCGCGGACTACGTGGCCTGCCACAACCCCAGCTACGTGCGCCTCTATGACGTGCTCGACGGCATCAAGGATGGCGGAAGCTTCGTGCTGAACTGTTCCTGGTCCCTGGAGGACATGGAAGAGAAGCTGCCCGCGGCCATGCGCCGGACCATCGCCGAAAAGAAGCTCAAGTTCTACACCATCGACGCCGTGGCCCTGGCCGGCAAGGTCGGTCTCGGCGGCCGCATCAACATGGTCATGCAGACCGCCTTCTTCAAGGTCGCGGACGTGATCCCCTTCGAGAAGGCCGTGGCCCTGCTCAAGGAAGGCATCCACAAGGCCTACGGCAAGAAGGGCGAGAAGATCGTCAAGATGAACAACGACGCCGTGGACCTGGCCACCGAGGCCCTCAAGGCCGTGGCCTACCCCGCCTCCTGGGCCGATGCGCAGGACGAGGCCCCCGTGGTCCGCGACGAGCCCGATTACGTCAAGAACGTGATGCGCCCGGTCCTGGCCCAGAAGGGCGATTCCCTGCCCGTGTCCGCCTTTGAGCCGGACGGCCTCTTCCCCGTGGCCACCTCCAAGTATGAAAAGCGCGGCGTGGCCATCCTGGTTCCCGAGTGGAACGTGGAAAACTGCATCCAGTGCAACCAGTGCGCTTTTGTCTGTCCGCACTCCGCCCTGCGCCCGGTGCTGGCCGACGAGGCCGAGATGAAGGGCGCTCCGGCCTCCTTCGCCGCCCAGGAGGCCAAGGGCAAGGAACTCAAGGGCCTCAGCTACCGCCTCCAGGTCAACGTCATGGACTGTCTGGGTTGCGGCAACTGTGCCGACATCTGCCCGGCCAAGGAAAAGGCCCTGGTGATGAAGCCCATCGCCACCCAGGCCGAAGCCGAAGCCGAGAACTTCGCCTTCAGTGAGACCGTCTCCTACAAGACCGAAGTGGCCCGCCGCGACACGGTCAAGGGCAGCCAGTTCCAGCAGAGCCTGATGGAATTCTCCGGCGCCTGCTCCGGCTGCGGCGAAACCCCGTACGTCAAGCTGCTCACCCAGCTCTTCGGCGAGCGCATGATCGTGGCCAACGCCACGGGCTGCTCCTCCATCTGGGGCGCCTCGGCTCCGACCACGCCTTACTGCGTGAACAAGGACGGCCACGGTCCGGCCTGGGGCAACTCCCTGTTCGAGGACGCGGCCGAGTTCGGCTTCGGCATGCAGATCGCCGTTGCCCAGCGCCGCGCCCGCCTCTCCGGCCTGGTGGCCCAGGCCGCCGAGACCGCCGAGGGCGAGCTCAAGGCCGCGCTGACCGGCTGGCTTGAAGGCAAGGACGACGCCGAAAAGTCCCGTGAATACGGCGACAAGCTCAAGGCGCTCCTGGACGGAACCACCGACCCCGAACTGGCTGAAATCGCGGCCATGGCCGACCTGTTCACCAAAAAGTCCTTCTGGATCTTCGGCGGTGACGGCTGGGCCTATGACATCGGCTACGGCGGACTGGACCACGTGCTGGCCTCCGGCGAGGACATCAACGTCCTGGTCATGGACACCGAGGTCTACTCCAACACCGGCGGCCAGTCCTCCAAGGCCACGCCACTGGGTTCCATCGCCAAGTTCGCCGCCTCCGGCAAGAAGACCGGCAAGAAGGATCTCGGCCAGATGGCCATGACCTACGGCTACGTCTACGTCGCCAGCATCTCCATGGGCGCGGACAAGGCCCAGGCCCTCAAGGCCATCAAGGAGGCCGAGGCCTATCCCGGACCGTCCCTGATCATCGCCTACGCTCCCTGCATCAACCAGGGCATCCGCAAGGGCATGGGCAAGTCCCAGCTCGAAGGCAAGCTCGCGGTGGAGTGCGGTTACTGGCCGCTCTTCCGCTTCAACCCGCAGCTGGCCGACGAAAACAAGACCCCGTTCGTGCTGGAATCCAAGGCTCCGAACGGCTCCATCCAGGAATTCCTCTCCGGCGAAAACCGTTACGCCCTGCTGGAGCGGACCTTCCCCGGCGAGTCCAAGCGCCTGCGCGAGAAGATCGAGCATGACTACGTGCTCCGCTACGAGCGCTTGAAGCGCATGGCCGAGGCCGCGCCCGTCAACGGCGGCGAGCAGGCCGCTCCGGATGCCTGCGAGACCGTGGCCACGGCCGAGCACGCCCGCCCCGGCGGCGGCGAGCCCTGCGACGACGGTCGCGCCGGCAAGTAAGACCTCCTCTCCCCTCTTCCCTCAAGGAGCCGCCCCACAGCGTGCGGGGCGGCTCTGCGAAGGGGGAGAACGAGATAACGCCAATGCGCGGACCCAGCGCTTTAATGGGTACGATCAGCTTGCAAACGACAGGATTGATCGATTGGCAAGTGCTTTGAGGAAACGGGCGGGCCGCGAAATTCCGTCCCCGCGTTCCGCCCGGCTCCCACCTGGGAGCATTGCAGAAACGACCCTATGCATTTGGAGGGGGAACACATGTCTATTGAAGTTCTGGCTCTGGTCGCAGTAATTCCCATTGTCCTGGCCCTGGTGCTCATGGTCGGCATGCGCTGGCCCGCCACCAAAGCCATGCCCGTGGCGTGGCTTGCCTGCGCCCTGGGCGCCATTCTGGCCTGGCAGCTTCCCGTCGGCTATGTCGCCGCCCTGACCATTCAGGGATTCATCACCGCCATCGGCATTCTGATCATCGTCTTCGGCGCCATTCTGATTCTCTATACGCTGCAGCACAGCGGCGGCATGGAGACCATTCAGCACGGCATGCAGAACATCTCCCGCGACCGCCGCGTGCAGGCCATCATCATCGGCTACCTGTTCGCGGCCTTCATCGAAGGCGCGGCGGGCTTCGGCACTCCGGCCGCCCTGGCCGCCCCGCTGTTGCTCAGCCTGGGCTTCCCGCCCCTGGCCGCCGCGGTCATCTGCCTGGTGTTCAACTCCTTCCCCGTGACCTTCGGCGCGGTGGGAACCCCGGTCGTGCTCGGCCTGAAGTTCCTCAAGGGCCTTGTTGAAGCCGCTGTCGGCGCCAACATCCCCGGTCTGAACTTCGCCAACATGGACCAGTTCAACTTGGTCGTGGGCCAGTGGGCCACCATCATGCACGTGGGCATGATCTTTATCCTGCCCATTTTCATGCTCGGCTTCATCACCCGCTACTTCGGTCCCAAGCGCTCCTGGGCCGACGGCTTCAAGGCCTGGAAGTTCTGCCTCTTCGCCGCCGTGGCCTTCACCATTCCCTACATGGTCTTCGCCTGGCTGGTGGGCCCGGAATTCCCGTCCCTGATCGGCGGCCTCGTGGGCCTCGGCGTGGTCGTGGCCGGCGCCAAGGCCGGCTTCTGCGTGCCCAAGGACACCTGGGACTTCGGCCCCAGCGCCAACTGGGACGCCGAGTGGACCGGCGAGATCAAGGGCTCCGACACCTGCGAGTTCAAGGCTCACATGAGCCAGTTCCGCGCCTGGCTGCCCTACGTGCTCATCGGCCTGATCCTGGTCGTGACCCGCATCCCTGAACTGGGCCTCAAGGGCTTCCTGGCCGCCCAGAAGATCTCCTGGGAAGGCATCCTCGGCTATGACAGCGTCAGCGCCTCCATCGCCTACCTCTACCTGCCCGGCACCATTCCCTTCGTGCTCGTGGCTTTGCTGACCGTGCTGCTCCATGGCATGAAGGGTTCCGAGGTCAAGACCGCCTGGACCCAGTCCATCGCCAAGATGAAGAACCCGACCATCGCCCTGTTCGCAGCCGTGGCCCTGGTTTCCATCTTCCGCGGCTCCGGCATCGGCGACGCGGCCCTGAACCCCAACGGCTACCCCTCCATGCCTCTGGCCATGGCCCAGGCCGTCGCCGGCCTGGTGGGCAGCGCCTGGCCCATGTTCGCCTCCTATGTGGGCGGTCTGGGTGCGTTCATCACCGGTTCCAACACCGTGTCGGACCTGCTCTTCGCTGAATTCCAGTGGGGCATGGCTTCGACCCTGAACCTGCCGCACCAGATCATCGTGGCTGCGCAGGCTGTTGGCGGCGCCGCTGGCAACATGATCTGCATCCACAACATCGTGGCGGTCTGCGCCGTGGTCGGCCTCTCCGGCAAGGAAGGAACCATCCTGCGCCGTACCGTGTGGCCCTTCCTGCTTTACGGCCTGGTGGTCGGCATCGTGGCCAGCCTGCTCTGCTACGTCTTTGTGCCGCACCTGTTCTAATGGGCAAAGACGAGTTAGACTGAGATAATCAGGTAACAACAACGGCCCGGGGACCGGCAGCCCCGGCCCCGGGCCGAACCATTTCAGGAGACCGATATGTCCGCCAATGCTGCACTGATCAAAGAATTCGAGACGCTACTCGGCAAGGAGAACGTGCTCACGTCCGAAACCGATCTCCATTCCTATTCCTACGACGCCGCGGTGCTCGACTCCAAGACCCCGGCCCTGGTGCTGCGCCCCACCAACAGCGAAGCCCTCGGCAAGGCCGTGGCCCTGTGCAATGAAAACGAACTGAAAATCACGGTGCGCGGCGCCGGAACCAACCTCTCCGGCGGCACCATTCCCCATCCGGGCGGTGTGGTCATTTTGACCAACGGCCTGAACAAGATCCTTGAGATCAATGAGCAGGACCTCTACGCCCGGGTCCAGCCCGGCGTGGTCACGGCCCAGTTCGCGGCCGAGGTCGCCTCGCGCGGCCTGTTCTATCCGCCGGATCCGGGCTCCATGGCCGTCTCCACCCTGGGCGGCAACGTGGCCGAGAACGCCGGAGGCCTGCGCGGCCTGAAGTACGGCGTGACCAAGGACTACGTCATGGGCGTGGACTTCTTCGACGTGGACGGCCAACTGGTCAAGTCCGGTTCCCGCACGGTCAAGTGCGTCACCGGCTACAACCTCACCGGCCTGATGGTTGCGTCCGAGGGAACCCTGGGCGTGTTCGAAACCATCACCCTCAAACTCATTCCGCCGGTTCCCGCGGCCAAGTCCATGATGGCGGTCTTCCCGTCCATGAACGCCGCGGCCGACACCGTGGCTGCGATCATCGCGGCCAAGATCGTGCCCGCCACCCTGGAACTGATGGACAACTTCACCATTCGCACCATTGAGAACTTCCGCAAGGCCGGCCTGCCCGTGGACGCCGCCGCCATGCTGCTGATCGAGGTGGACGGCCACCCGGCCCAGGTGGCCGAGGAAGCCGAAAAGGTCGAGACCATCTGCAAGGCCAACAAGGCCAGCTCCGTGACCGTGGCCCAGGACGCGGCCCAGCGCGACAAGGTCTGGCAGGCTCGGCGCGACGCCCTGCCCGCCCTGGCCAAGCTGCGCCCCACCTGCGTGCTCGAGGACGCCACCGTGCCCCGTTCCAAGATTCCGGCCATGATCGACGCCCTGAACGTCATCAGCAAGAAGTACGAGCTGACCATCGGAACCTTCGGCCACGCGGGCGACGGCAACCTGCACCCCACCATTCTTACGGACAAGCGCGACAAGGCGGAGTGGGAGCGCGTGGAAAAGGCCATTGATGAGATCTTCGATAAGGCTCTCGGCATGGGCGGCACGCTTTCCGGCGAGCATGGCATCGGCATGGCCAAGTCCAAGTATCTGGCAAAGGAGACCTCCCAGGCTACCCTGGCCTACTCCCGCAAGATGAAATCCGTCCTCGACCCCAAGGGCATCCTGAATCCCGGCAAGATCATCGGCTGGTAAGGGGGACATCATGGCTGAAATCAAGAAACTCGTGAACATGCTCAAGGAGCTGGACGACCAGCTCGTGAACTGCATGAAGTGCGGCCTGTGTCAGGCGGTCTGTCCGATCTTCAAGCGCACCGGCAAAGAAGCCGACGTGACGCGCGGCAAGATCTCCCTCCTGGAGGGACTGGCCGGCGAAATCCTCAAGGACGCCGAAGGCGTCAACAACACCCTGAACAACTGCCTGCTTTGCGGAACCTGCCAGGCCAACTGCCCCAGCGGTGTCAAGGTCATGGACATCTTCCTCAAGGCCCGCGCGGTCATGACCGGCTACTTCGGCCTTTCCCCGGCCAAAAAGCTGATCTTCCGCCGTCTGCTGGCCCACCCCGGCCTGTTCAACATGCTCACCGGCATGGCCAGCAAGTTCCAGGGCCTGTTCATCAAGCCCGCGGACCAGATCATCGGCTCCTCCTGCGCGCGCTTCAACGCGCCCCTGGTGGGTGACCGCCACTTCCGGGAACTGGCCGCGAAACCGCTGCGCAAGCTCGTGTCCTCCCTGGACGAGCCAGCGGGCAAGAGCGGCCTTCGCGTGGCCTTCTTCCCCGGCTGCGTCGTGGACAAGATGTACCCCGAGGTGGGTCAGGCCTCGCTGAAGGTCCTGCACCACCACGGCGTGGGCGTGTATCTGCCTTCGGGACAGGCTTGCTGCGGCATCCCCGCCCTGTCCAGCGGCGACCGCGCCACCTTCGAGACCCTGGTCCGCCAGAACCTCGCCAAGTTCCGCGCGGGCAAGTTCGACTACCTGCTGACGCCCTGCGCCACCTGCACCTCGACCATCAAGGAACTCTGGCCCACCATGTACCAGGGGGCGGATGCGGACGTGCAGGCTCTCAAGGAACTGGCGAAGAAGACCATGGACATCAGCCAGTTCCTGGTGGACGTGCTCAAGGTCGAACCCCAGACCGCGTCTTCCAAGGCTCCCAAGGTCACCTACCACGACCCCTGCCACCTCAAGAACTCTCTCGGCGTCACGGCCCAGCCCCGCAAGGTGCTCCAGGCCAACCCCGCCTACCAGTTCGTGGAGATGGCCGAGGCCGGGGTGTGCTGCGGCTGCGGCGGCAGCTTCAACGTCAGTCATTATGAAATGTCCAAGGAAATCGGCTCACGCAAGGCCGACAACGTCATCGCGTCCGGCGCCGACGTGGCCGCCACTTCCTGTCCCGCCTGCATGATGCAGCTCACGGACATGCTTTCCCACAGGCACAAGGGAGTGCGGGTCAAACACGTCATTGAATGCTATGCGGAGATGATCAGTTCGGCCGATTAACCGAACAACAAGGAAACGAATCCATGTCCAAGAACCTGTATGTTACCGCCACCGGGCCGCGAAGCGGCAAGTCCGCCATTGCGCTTGGCCTGATGCAACTGCTGTCCGGCCATCTGCGCAAGGTCGCCATCTTCCGGCCCATCATTCAGGCCACTCAGGGCAGGGATCATGACATCAGCCTGATCCTCTCCCGCTTCAACATCAATCAGGAATACGAGCGCGCCTACGGCTTTACCCTGAGCGAGGTGCGGGAGAGGATCGGAGCTGGGCAGTATGCCCAACTCCTGGAGGACATCCTGGAGAAATACAAGCAACTCGAAGCCGAATACGACTTCGTGCTCTGCGAGGGCTCGGACTTCCAGGGCCAGGACCCGGCCTTTGAGTTCGATCTCAACGCCGACATCGCCGCCAACCTCGGCGCGCCCGCGCTGCTGGTCTGCAACGGCAACGGCGGTCAGACCACCACGGAGATCACCCGCTCCGCCCAGATCAACGTGGAGGCCCTGGAGGAAAAGGGCGTGGACGTGACCGCGTGCATCGTGAACAAGGTCAAGAGTTCCACGGACGTACAGGCGATCACCAAGAACATCCGCTGTGTGGCCCGCTGCGACGAGCCCCTGCTCGTCTACGCCATTCCCGAAGTGGATGCCCTGGGCAAACCCACCGTGGGCGACGTGGGCAACTGGCTGAATGCCAAGCCGCTCTTCGGCGATATCGGACTGGACAACCTGGCCCTGTCCTACATCGTCGCGGCCATGCATATCAGCCACTTCCTGGATTACCTGGAACCCGGAGCGCTGATCATCACGCCCGGCGACCGCTCGGACATCATCCTCTCCAGCCTGGCTTCCCGGCTTTCGTCCAATTATCCGGACATCTCCGGCATCGTGCTCACGGGCGGCCTGGAGCCTTCCGAGAGCGTGAAAAAGCTGATCATGGGCTGGACCGGCGTGCCCGTGCCCGTGCTCGCCTCGGCGGATTCGACCTTCCCCACCACACAGCGGCTCAGCGAGCTCTACGGACGCATCGCCCCTGAGGACGACAAGCGCATCGCCACGGCGCTGGGCGTGTTCGAACAGCATGTGAACACGGAAGAATTGCGCGACCGTCTGGTCAGCCGCCGCTCGAGCCGGGTCACCCCCAAGATGTTCGAATACGGACTGGTGGAAAAGGCCCGCCTCCACAAGCAGCGCATCGTGCTGCCCGAGGGCTCGGGTGAGCGCATCCTGCGCGCGGCGGACATCCTGCTGCGGCGCGGCGTGGCCGACATCACTCTGCTCGGCCGCCCGGACGAAATCCGCAGCAAGGCGTCACGCATGAGCCTCGACATCTCCGGTGCGGAGGTCATCCTCCCGGAAAAAGCGGAAATGTTCGAACACTACGCACAAACCTACTACGAGCTGCGCAAGCACAAGGGCCTGCGCGAGGTGGACGCCCGTGACCGGATGCTCGACCCGACCTACTTCGCCACCATGATGGTGCACAAGGGGCAGGCCGACGGCATGGTTTCCGGTTCCGTGACCACCACGGCGGCCACCATCCGGCCCGCCTTCGAGTTCGTGAAGACCAAGCCCGGAGCGTCCATCGTCTCCAGCGTGTTCTTCATGTGCCTCAAGGACAAGGTCCTGGTCTACGGCGACTGCGCCGTGAACCCCAACCCGGATGCCCGCCAGCTCGCGGAAATAGCCATCAACTCCGCTGAAACCGCGCGCATCTTCGGCGTGGAGCCCCGCGTGGCCATGCTCTCCTACTCCACGGGTTCATCCGGCAAGGGCGCGGACGTGGAAAAGGTCATCGAGGCCACGGCCCTGGCCAAGCAGCTTGCCCCGCACCTGCTCATCGAAGGTCCGCTCCAGTACGACGCGGCCATTGACGAGGAAGTGGCCAAGACCAAGCTGCCCTTCAGCGAAGTGGCCGGCAAGGCAACGGTGTTCATCTTCCCGGATCTGAATACCGGCAACAACACCTACAAGGCAGTGCAGCGCGCCTCCGGCGCCGTGGCCATCGGCCCTGTTCTCCAGGGTCTGAACAAGCCCGTGAACGACCTCTCGCGCGGCTGCACCGTTCCCGACATCGTCAACACCGTGGCCATCACCGCCATTCAGGCGCAGGCCGAAAAAGGACTTCTGTAAGGCAACCCAATGAAGATACTTGTCATCAACGCCGGCAGCTCTTCCATCAAGTACCAGATGCTGGACATGACCACCGAGACGGTGCTCGCCTCGGGTCTTGTGGAACGTATCGGCGAGCCCACGGGCGCGCTGGTCTACAAGGCGTTCCCAGACACCGAACGCGAAAACAGGACCAACCTGGAACAGCCCATCCCGGACCATGAACACGGCATGAAGCTGGTCATCGATCTGCTCACCGACGCGGACAAGGGTGTGATCAAGGACATCTCCGAGATCGCCGCCGTGGGACACCGCATCGTGCATGGCGGCGACAAGTTCACCGCTCCCAGCCTGGTGGACGACGTGGTGGAGCAGGCCATCGAGGACACCATCCTCATGGCTCCGCTGCACAACGGAGCGCACCTCGCGGGCATCCGCACGGCCAAGCACTTCTTCCCGGGCGTGCCCCAGGTGGTGGTCTTCGACACGGCCTTCCACCAGACCATGCCGCCCGAGGCGTACATGTACGCCCTGCCTTACGAAATGTATGAGAAGCTTCGCCTGCGCCGCTACGGCGCCCACGGAACGTCGCACAAATACGTGACGGACCGGGCTGTCGAACTGCTCGGCAAGCCGGCTGAAGACTGCAACCTGATCACCCTGCACCTGGGCAACGGCTGCTCCATGTGCGCGGTCCGGGGCGGCAGGTGTGTGGACACCTCCATGGGGCTGACTCCGCTGGCGGGCCTGATCATGGGCACGCGTTGCGGCGACATCGACCCCGCAGCCTACCCCTTCCTGGAACGCGCCCAGGGGCTGACCCTCCAGGAGGTCGATACGATCATGAACAAGCGTTCCGGTCTGCTCGGACTGTGCGGCATGAACGACATGCGCGACATCCATGCGGCCGTGAAACGGGGTGATGACAAGGCCGCCCTGGCCCTGGAGATGTTCTCCTACCGCATCCGCCACTACATCGGAGCCTACTACGCGGCCCTGAACGGCAAGGTGGACGCTCTCGTCTTCACCGCCGGCATCGGCGAGAACGACGACGAAGCCCGGGCGCAGATACTCAGAGACCTGGAAGGGCTCGGCATCCGCATTGATCCGGCCAAGAACACCGGACGAGTCAAGGAGCCGCGCGCCGTGCATGCCGACGACAGCCGCGTGCAGATCTGGGTCATCCCCACCAATGAAGAACTGGAAATCGCGCGCCAGACCCGCGACCTCGTTGCGAAGGTATAGGCGCCGGAAGGATACACCATGAGCGAACGAATCGAACTCTTCAAGGAAAAGGCCAAGCTGGTTTCAGCTCTGGTTTCCGAAGTCGCCGATCTGGATGAGGCGTTTCAATACGCCGTGGATCTCTGCGACAAGAAGGAAGCCTGTCAGTTACTCATGTCCGGTTGCGGCGAGGCTGTTTCCGACCCGGCCCAGAAACTTTGCGACGCCAAGCAGCGCAAAGTCGTGGCCGCGCCGAACCTCTCGGACGCTGAATTCGCCAAATTGCAGACTCTCTGCAAAGAAAAGGATTTCGACTGCATCCGCGAAGGGCTGCGAAAGCACCTCGCCGGCATCGACATCGGTCTGACCCTCTGTCAGGGCGGCATCGCCGAAACCGGCTCCCTGATGCTCGAATCCAGCGACGAGGAAGTCCGGCTGTCCACCATGGTCGCGGAATACCACGTTGCTGTGCTGCCCAAGTCCCTGATCCAGGCCACTTCCTATGACCTGGAAAGCGAACTGGCCAAGCGCCTGGGCAACGGACCGAGCTACACGGCTCTGATCACGGGCGCCTCGCGCACCGCCGACATCGAGCGCGTCCTTGCGCTGGGTGTGCATGGCCCCCTTGAACTGCATATCCTGCTCATGGAGGGCTAGCCCATGCAGAACGCAAAAGACCTCAACGAATACCGCGTCGAGCTGCGCGAATCCCTGGACAACGAGTTCCTGCGCAAGACGCTGGACACCTTTGCCGTGGCCTACCGCGCGGGTCGCGCCAACGCCTTCAAGGGCATCGATGTCAAGAGCCTGATTGAGGAGATCGCCCAATCCAAGGACGAAGCCGCGGCCCATATGGACGAGCTCTTCGAGGAGTTCAAGAGGAACGCCGAGGCTGTGGGCGTCAAGGTCCACCTGGCCAAGGACGGCGACGACGCCAACCGGATCATCGGCGAAATCGCCGTGAACGCGGGCTGCAAGAAAATCGTCAAATCCAAGTCCATGACCGCCGAGGAGACGCTGCTCAACCACCATCTCGAAGACCTCGGCCTGGAAGTCACCGAGACGGACCTGGGCGAGTGGATCATCCAGCTGCGGCACGAAGGCCCGACCCACATGGTCATGCCCGCCATCCACCTTTCCCGCTTCCAGGTGGCCGACCTCTTCGGCGATGTCACTGGCAAGGAGCAGGATTCGGACATCGAGAAGCTGGTCAAGGTGGCCCGCCGCGAGCTGCGCCGCAAGTACGCCGAAGCGGACATGGGCATCTCCGGCGCGAACTTCTGTCTGGCCGAATCCGGCACCATCGGCATCGTGACCAACGAAGGCAACGCCCGTCTGGTGACCACGCTGCCGCGGGTCCACGTGGCCCTGGCCGGACTGGACAAGCTCACCGGAACCCTGCATGACGCCCTGCGCGTGATCAAGGCGCTGCCCAAAAACGCCACGGGCCAGGCCATCACCTCCTACGTGACCTGGATTACCGGGGCCACCGAGTGCAAGGCCGCCGAAAGCGGGCGCAAGGAAATGCACGTGGTCTTCCTGGACAACGGCCGCCGCGCCCTGGCCAAGGACCCGATCTTCAAGGAAGTGCTCCGCTGCGTGCGCTGCGGCGCTTGCGCCAACGTCTGCCCGGTCTACCGCCTCGTGGGCGGCCATAAGATGGGCCACATCTACATCGGCGCCATCGGTTTGATCCTGACCTACTTCTTCCACGGTCGGGACAAGGCCCGCAACCTCGTGCAGAACTGCATCAACTGCGGCGCGTGCGCGGACATCTGCGCGGGCGGCATCAACCTGCCCCGCCTGATCAAGGAAATTCACGCCCGCATCCAGGACGAGGAAGGCCATCCGCTCAAGTCCGTGCTGCTCGGCAAGGTGCTCGCCAACCGCAAACTCTTCCACCGACTGCTCAAGGCCGCCCGCTGGGCCCAGGCTCCGGTCAAGGAGAAGAACGGCTACCTGCGCCACCTGCCCATGGTCTTCTCCAAGGAACAGGACTTCCGCGCCCTGCCCGCCATCGCTGACAAGGCCTTCCGCGACCTCTGGCCGCACCTCAAGCCCCAGGTGGCGAACCCGAAGCACAAGGTGGCCCTGTTCTCCGGCTGCGTGCAGGACTTCGTCTACCCGGACCAGCTTGCTGCGGCCCTGCGCTCCATGGAAGGCAACGACGTGGCCGTGGACTTCCCCATGGACCAGTCCTGCTGCGGCCTTCCCGCCCAGATGATGGGCGAGACCAAGGCCGCCCGTGACGTGGCCAAGCAGAACATCCGCGCCTTTGAGGAAAGCGACGCCAAGTACGTGCTCTGCGCCTGCGCCTCCTGCGCCTCGCAGCTCAAGCACGGCTACCCCAAGCTGCTCGAAGGCGACAGCGTCTGGGAGCCGCGCGCCAAGGCCTTTGCCCAAAAGGTCATCGACTACAGCTCCTTCATGCATGACGTGCTCCAGGTCAAGCCACAGCGCTTCCAGGAAAAGGGCCGCAAGGTCACCTACCACGCGCCCTGCCACCTCTGCCGGGGCCTGGACGTTCACGAGGCCCCGCGCGAGCTGATGCGTACCGCCGGCCTTGACTACCAGCCCTGCAATGAGGAAGAAGTCTGTTGTGGCTTCGGTGGAACCTTCTCCATGAAATTCCCCGAGTTGTCCGCCCAGCTGCTGCGCAAGAAGCTCGCGGACGCCGTGGCCACGGGAGCAGAGGAACTGCTCACGGACTGCCCGGGCTGCATCATGCAGCTGCGCGGCGGCGCCGAGGCCGGAGGACTTTCCATCAGGGTCCGGCACATTGCCGAGGCCGTGGCGGAACAGAAAAAGAAATAGCCACCTCCTTATCCCTTACGTCCGGGCCCCCCTCGGGGTCCGGCGCACAGGGGCCGGGAGACGGCGTCAAAACCAGGGAGAATTCGCATGAAAGAGATTCGCAAAAACGCCAAGGAACGCTTCCAGGGAACCTGCCGTGTCTGCACCGTGTGCGACGGTCGTGTCTGTGCGGGCGAGGTCCCGGGCATGGGCGGACTGGGCACAGGGGCATCCTTCAAGGCCAACGTCGAAGCCCTGGCCCGCTGCCGCTTGAACATGCGCCTGATCCACGGCGTCAGTGAGCCGGACACCTCGGTCCAGATTCTGGGCGAAAACCTGAGCATTCCCGTGCTGGCCGCGCCCATCGGCGGCGTTTCCTTCAACATGGCTGGCGCCATGACTGAAGAGGACTATATCGCGGCCAAACTCCAGGGCTGTCACGACGCAGGGGTCCTGGGCTGCACAGGCGACGGCGTTCCCGAAGTCATCTACAAGAGCGGCTTCGCGGCCATCCGCTCCGTGGGCGGAAAGGGCATCCCCTTCATCAAGCCCTGGGAAGACGAGGAACTCTTCGCCAAGATGGATCAGATCGCCGAGACCGGTGCGACCATCATGGGTATGGACATCGACGCGGCCGGACTGATCACGCTGCGGCTCATGGGCCGTCCTGTCTCCCCCAAGACGCCTGAAAAACTAAAAGAAATCATCGGACGAACCAACCTCAAATTCATTCTCAAAGGCGTGATGACCCCGGACGAGGCCCGGCTGGCCGTGGATTGCGGTGCGGACGCCATCGTGGTCTCCAACCACGGCGGACGCGTGCTTGACCATACCCCGGGCGTTGCCGAGGTTCTGCCCGCCGTGTCCGCAGCCGTGCGCGGCCAGACCGTGGTCCTGGCCGATGGCGGTGTGCGCACCGGCGGCGACGTGCTCAAAATGCTGGCCCTGGGCGCGGATGCCGTGCTCATCGGCCGCCCCTTCTCCACAGCCACGGTGGGCGGCGGACGCGAAGGCGTGGCCAAGTACATCGAAACACTGAAGACGCAGCTCACGCAGGCCATGGTCATGACCGGCACTGCCAGCGCTGCCAAAGTCGAGCGCAGCATTATTTTTGAGAACAAATCCTATTAGAGATATTGACTTCGTCCGCACAGCGCCTAAATATTCAAGTAAAGAAAAAGGGATAGTGGAATGATCAAGCACATCGTGATGTGGAAACTGAAACCGGAGGCTCTGGGAGCCGCGGCTGCGGAAAACGCCAAGAAAATGAAGAGCATGCTGGAAGCGTTGATGGGCAAGATTCCCGTGCTGAAGCGCATCGAGATCAGCCACGACATTCGAGAATCCTCTCCCGAATGCGACATTGTCCTCTACTCGGAGTTCGACAGCATGGAAGACCTCGCCACGTATGCGACGCACCCCGATCACCTCGAATGCGTCGCCTTCATCAAGCAGGTCGTCTCCGAACGACGGGTTTTGGATTACGCTGCCTAGATCCTAGCTTTTCCCACTTCAACCGCAGCCATTGCAGGACCGGTTCGCCGGTCCTGGTTGCGGCGCACGCCCAAAAATCGGGAGCGCCGCGCGGATTCCCGGTTGCGCCCCGCGAACCGGCCAACGCGGAGGAAACAAGAATGACCTGCCATTACAACCCGAGTAGCAACAGAATCGTCTGCAAGTGGACCGAGCCCGTCAAGTTCGTCATGAACAAAAAGGAAGGCGTGCTCTCCAAGGTGCGGACCATCAACATCAACGTCAACAAGGACGGACGGCTCAAGAGCCGCGATGAAAAACGCCATGCCGACCATCCCATGTTCCCCATTGTACGTCAGTTCAGCGACGAACTGCGCAGGATCAACTTCTTTGACGCAGGCCAGCGGCACTGTTGCGAGCGCTGCGGTTCCGACGAGTCTGTGACCCCGTATTTCGATATTCAGGAACGCCGCCTGACCTGGCGTTGCTCCGACCCGATCAGCTGCTCCCACGATTCATCCGACGTGTAACCGACGCCCCGGATCACGCATGGCCTGATCCGGGGTGTCGCCATTCCCTTTTCCACTTCCACTGAAGAACCGCAAATCGCCATCGTACGGTTTGACTTCAGCCATGAAAAACTGCAAATTCGGAGCTTAACTGGACGGATGCGGCTGTAACCGCATGCGAACTTCAAAGCCCGGAAAGGTTAATGGCCGAACAAGCCTCTCCACGCGAATTGGTGGATGCTCTCAGAGACTCACTTTACCCCGCCAGACCAGCGGAGGATTTCGACTACGCGGAAAACGTCCGCAAGTTGGTCCGCGCGCGCACCACCTCCCGAAACGCCCCGGAGGAACATGCCACCTTTGTCGAAGCAGCGGTCCACCTCTACAATCTCTCCGCCTCCAAACGCGGCGATGCGAACCTCAAGGCCGGAGTAGACGGACTGCTCCGGCTCGGAAGGCCCGGCTGGGTCTTGGCCCGCCGCCTGCTGCTGCGCCAGACCATTCCCGCCGAGACCTTCAAGGGCCTACTGGAAAATCTCCCCGCCGGATGCGGACTCGGCCTGCTCCAGGAACTCTGCCGACCGCCCTTCACCCCGGAGAAAACCCCGACCACGTGGGTCGAACCACTCCTCGAAGCCTTCAGCCAAGCCGACATTCCCGAACTCCTGCACTTTCTGACCAGTGTTGACGCGGCCCAGGACACGGTTTCCCCCCCCCTGCGCCAGGCGCTCCTAGCCGGCCCCCTGGGCGTCTGGATCAACGGCAGGCTTTCCGCCAGGGTCAGCCCGGAGATCTCCTCCATGCTCTGCTGCTGCGCCCGAACCCTCGCACAACCGGACATCGCCGCAAAACTGGCCCGTCATCTGGCACAGGGACAAGGTTCGGTCGGGCCGGAGATCATCCGCGAAATCTCCAACACCGCCGCGCCCGGCGACGCCAAGGTCATTGGCGCGCTCCAGACGATCCTCAAATCCGCCGGAACCGACACAGTCCTGGCTTGCGTGGCCGGACTGGCCAGACTCAACTGGAGTAATGCGGGCAAGCTGGCCGCCCTGCTCCAGGGGAAGTCCCCGATTCTCGCCCAGGCCATGCCGACCCTGGCCGGGCAATTTCCCGAAGCCACCTGCCGCCAATACCTCGCGGCCCTGCCTGAAACCGTGCGGCCACGGATCCACGGCGAAATTTTCCGCTCCGCCGCCCGATTTCAGCCCGCCTTTGCCGCGTCCTGCCTCCGGTCCGGCGCGGAACTGGACCCCCTTTCCCGCCAGCGCTTCAAGCAGCTGCTCGCCACGGAAAAAAAAGCGGGGCTGTCCGGACTGCGGTTGAAGACTCCCCCGCCCCTCAGGGACGAACCCCAGCGCACAGAAGAGGGCAAAGGCTTCTTCTCGCGGCTGCTGCCGGATAAGAAACAGTCCCTGGCCGGCATTCTGAAACAGGTCCCCAATCCGCGCGATAAATCCTTTCCAGGATCCTCGCTTCGCCAAACCGCCTTTACCGGTCGCAATCTCGCCAACCTCGATCTGGCCGACAGCTCCTTTGCCAGCGTTCAGTTCGTCCGCTCCCAGTTCTCGGCCGTGAATTTTTCGGGCGTCATGATCCGGGATGCGGATTTCACAGGCTGCTCCTTCTCCAATTGCCGCTTTCGCGGAGCACATCTGCACAACACCGCCCTGCTCTCCTGCGAATTCACCCGCTGCGATTTCAGCGGTGCGGTCTTTACAGACTGCAATTTCGAGGAATGCGACATCGAACGCAGCTTTTTCACAGGATGCCTGTTCTGCACGCCCCGGTTTCACTACACCCGGCTGCGCGGCTGCGCCGTGGGCCAAAGCCAGTTCCGCGAGGTCCAGTCCAGAAGCATGCTCTTCCTGGACACGTCTCTGACGGACAACCTCTGGGTCAACGTCGAACTCGCGGGCACGCACTGGCGAAACTGCACCCTCGCAAACGAAATTTTTCTCAATGCCCGGTTTCAGTCCTCGTCCATGACCCGCACCTGCGCCGTACGCTGCCGCGTCATCGGTTCCAACACGGGCATTGGGCTGCTGGATCTGCAGGAAGCCGAACACCAGGCAACCCGATCCGAGCAGTCCGCGCTCCGCAGGCTCAGCCGCAAACCTGCGGCCGCTCCGGCATCTTCGCCGGTCCAGGCCGCCTTTTTGCGTCGCTGCACCGACCACTGGGTCCGCCACCGCGATGTGGCCCTCCGCGAGGCACGCATGCGCCTGAACAACCAGCGGCGGCTGCAATGGTCCGAAGCCGCCATGCAGGGGCCGCAATTCCTCACGATCATTCCCTATCTGCTCTCCAGCCAGGTCTTTGAACGGGCCCACAACCTGACCTCCGCCCCCAATTGCCGCATCGCCGGATACGTGCCCGGAGTCGAGGCCCTGGACCTCGCGGAACAGTACTTCCCCGGCCTGCGCGGCTCCTCGCCCTCGGGCGAGGCTCTGGTCATCGAAACCCTGGCCACCATCGGCAGCGTGGGAAGCGTTGCCCAGACACGGGCCTCGGACGCGGACTTCTGGGTCTGTTACGATGCGGCCACGGCCTCCCCAGAGGCCATTCTCGGACTCAAGGAAAAACTCGACGCGCTCAGCCTCTGGGCCGAACAAACCTTCGGGCTGGAGGCACACTTCTTCCTCATGAGCCTTGAAGGCGTTCAAAAAAACGATTTCGGATTCAGCGACAAGGAAAGTTCCGGCACGGCCCAGGCCCTGATGCTCAAGGAGGAATTCTACCGCACCGCCCTGATCGTGGCGGGCAGAATTCCGGGCTGGTGGCTGACGCCGCCCGGCGCCGAAGAAAAGACGTATCGGGCATATCTCCGGGTCGCGATAACCGATCCCCTGGCCGATCCAGGCCGTTTCATGGATGCGGGCCACGCCTCGCGCATTCCGCCGGAAGAATTTTTCGGCGCGGCGCTCTGGCAGATCGTTAAAAGCATCGACAGTCCCTTCAAGTCCGTGCTCAAGCTCGGGCTGCTGGAAAAATATGCCAGCGATCAAAGCAAAAGCCTGCTCCTCTGCGACCAGATCAAACTGAATCTGACCATGCGGGCCGGAACAGGTTGCCAGACCGATCCCTACGCCGCCATGTCCGCCCTGGTGCGCGACCACTACCGCAACACCGGCGACCGCGCGGCCGTGAAGCTGCTCACCGAGGCCCTGGCCCTCAAGGCCGACGTGGCAGGCATGCCCCGCATGCTCGGACGCCCCCTCACCAGCGAACACCAGTGTCTGCTCGCCTTTCTCTTCGGCGGGGACGGCAACACTCTTCCCGATCCCAGTCGCGCGGCGCACACCTTCGCCCACGCCCTGGCCCTGGGCGACGCCGTGAGTCATTTCATGACCACCGCCTACAAACGCATCCGGGCCACGCAACGCCATGAAGCCGGTTCGGCCGCCATTGCCCCCGAGGACCTCACACGGCTCGGTCGCCGCATCTCCGCCATCCTCGCCCGCCGCAAACACAAAATCCGCCGCGTGCCCATGCTTGGCATCGGGCGCGGATACTTTGCCGAACTGCATTTCTCCGCTGAAAAAAATCTCGGAAAACCCCCTATCTGGCTGGCACAGGGCAAAGCCGGACTTCGCGGCGCGGCCACCACCCGCAGAAACGAACCCCTGGTCCGGGATGCCGACCCGGCCAACCTGCTCGCATGGCTCGTGATCAATGGCGTCTACTCCCCTGCGGCGCTGGTGGACGCAGAACGCAGCATCGCCCCCCTTTCCACGCCAGATATCCGCAACATCCTCGACGGACTCGACGAATTCATGCCCCCCGCACAAATCTTCAACGTCAACCCCGAAGAATATCTGCGCGATGAACGCATCACCCGCGTCTATCTGCTGCCCAACCTCCTGACCGCGCCGGAAATGGACAAACTC
>JBFWMD010000034.1:0-35258 GCA_050251775.1 Desulfovibrio sp. | reverse complement strand
TAATTGTCAAATTGTCAGCCAAATTGAATCGGTTCAGCGCAGTGGGAGTGCACATAAAATAGTCGTTTACATCAGCAAGGTTACGTCCGCCGTCTACCGCTCCGGGCACGGAGCCGTACTGCGTGAGCACTCGATCCGCGCCGGTCAGGCTGGGACCGCCGCCCGTACCCACCTCATTCTCGCCGGACCCTCCGGTAAAGCCCCACACGAGCGAGTTGTCGTCCGCGTCCTCCTCCAAAATGGGGACGGGGTTGAACTTGATGCCCAGGGAATCCACACCGCCACCAGCGTTGCCCACAGAAATCATCGGCATAACTACCCCCTTACCACGCTGCCTGCTGGCCAGTGGTTGCGTATTGGATTTGTAGGCCGATCACCTGCACGTCCTCCGACAGAGGAGATGCTCCCGAGCTCACGTCGCGGGTGAGCCGCAGCCGCAGCATCTGTCCGGCTGCGGGCGTACCAGCAACGGTCAGCGCCGCACTCGCAGCGCTGATGTGCAGGTCTCCTGCGGCGATCAGCTGGTCGGAAAGGATCACAGCCGTGCCCAGTGCCTGGTCCAGGGCGTCGTCATTGGCAAGCGACCTCGCTGCCAGCGTAAATCCGATGTCGTCGCCTGCGCTGCCGCCTGGAGCTGTCCAAAAAAGCCGGGCCTTGACGGGCGTGGCAGGGTCCCAGTTGCCAGGCATCGGGAAGGCCATTCCGGCAGAGCTGTCGGCGGCCGAACCAAAGAGCATCACGGAGCGGCTCAAGGCGCTCGACGTATCTTCCGCCACTGACGGGATAGCCCCGGCGGTCAAACTCGGGGTCATTGCCCCGCCGCCGATGTATGCGGTGTCGTAGACCGTCCTGGCGTCCAGCGTGGTGATTGTATCGTGCGGGTCGCTCGTGTCCGTGAGGTGCTCGATAAGCGCGGACAGATCCGGGACACCGTCCGCAATCATGGCTGCGATGGCCTGGTAGACCTGCGTCAGGTCCTCCCCGTCCAGAGTGATTCCGGCCTGCGTGATCACGTGGACCAGCTCCTCCTGGATGCCATTGAGCCAGTCCGCCGTGACGACGGTGGCGGGCGTCCCCGTGGCCGGGTTGCCCTCCGTAAAGCGCTCGTCCGCTGCGGTGCTATGGTCAATTCTTTTCATGCTTTACTCTCCGTAGCTGTGGATGACGCGCGTGTGCGCTGGCTTGAGCCTGTTGATCACGCATTCCAAAGTCTCGTTCCCCCAGGAGCGCAGCGGCTCCCCGGCGACAGCGCCGCCCGCGGCGAACTCGCGCAGAACGAGACCAGCCGCGTGCAGCTCCCAGACGTGGGTCCAGTCGTCGTTGGTCAGGGCGTCTCCGGCTGCGGAACTCCCGGCCCGGAATGGCCGAAACTCCCGCACCTCGCAGGGTTGCCCGCTGTACGCCTCTGCCAACTCCTTGAAATAAGCGCGGCTCTGCCCGCCCGTGGCCGTGAACTTGAGCAACACGGCTGCGCGACGCTCGGCCAGGGTCTGGGCAGAGAGAGAGCAGGCGTCCGGCAAGCCCAGCTCGGACTCCCATTCGCCGATGAGCCGCACCGTGCTGCGCGGGTCGCTCTCGTCGTGCAGCTCCCAGGCTGCGGCATCCACCCTGGCCAGCTCTTCGGAGAGCCCCGCGAGCAGCAAAGAGAGTCGCGATCCGGGCTCGCGGGTCCAGGCCCAGCCGCGCGGCAAAAGTCCCGCGAGCATCCGGGCGTAATCTGCTGCGCTGCGCTGCATCATGCCTCCCAGGTCACTGTGCCGAGCACCGGGAATTCGTTGTCCGCGTGGGTCGTATCCGCCGTGGGCGAGAGGATCACGTTGTCCACCTCACCGGCAGCCACGGATACGGCCTCGCGCAGGCGGCTGATCAGGATGGTGGCGCCCGGCTCGGACTCGCGCAGGAAGAGATCGGCCAGCTCCGCCTGCACGGCGGCACGCACGGCCACCGTGTCCGGAGTGATGCGCACGTCCACGTCGAGCGATGCGGCGACCGGGGAAAAAACAGTGACCTCTGCGGTCACGGGGCGGACCTCGTCGATATGGTCCTGCACGGCGGCCACGTCCTCGGAGTCCGGGATGGGCGACGTATCGCCGTCGCGCACAAATGTCAGGCCCACGGTTCCCTCGCCGACCCAGGACGGGTAGACCCAGGCCCGCGTCACGCCGGAAACCTCCAGCGCCCAGGACACGTAGTCGTAAGCCGAACCGCCGTGGGGCGGCTGGCGCAGCCTGTCCAGCAGCCGGGCGCGCAGGGACTCGTCGCCCTCCTCGTCCACGCCGCCGACAATGCCGCCCGTGCCCACGGCAGCAGCGGTCACGCCGGAGACAGGGGACAGCAAAGACAGGGCCGTGGACGCGTCGGTGTTGCCGTCCGCTCCGGAGAGCTGCGCCGTGGCCGTGGCCGTGGCCGTGCCCCCGCTGATGGTGGCGTCCGCAGTCGTGCGGAAAAGCACATCGTCCGCGCGGCGCAGCTCGGTTCCCGCCGGGATGACCGCGCCGTTCGGGCCGCTGAAAATCACAGAACCGGAGGCGAAAGTGGCGGCCACCCGGGAAAGTCCCCAGACCGAAGCCTTGCGTGCCAGGAATTCCGCCTCGTTGGAGTCCGCAAAGGGCTGCAGGGCCATGAATTCGAGAAATCCGTGCAAGAGGTAGCAAGCCCCGGCAAAAACGCGGGCAAGCACGCCCACCACGGAGCGGCGCATTGCCCCGCCGCCGTCGAGCAGGCGGCTTTCAAGATCCGTGGTGATGCGCTCGGTGAGTTGGGCCAGGGTCGGGCGTGTCCAGGGCATGAGCTATCCTCCCAGGGGCAGGGTGTAGGAAAATTCGCGACCGTCCACGACCACGCGCAGGGCCAGGAGCGCGTCGCCGCCGGGGCCTAGCCCCTGGCGCTCGGCCTCCACTTCGACACGCTGGGCCATGCCGTCGGCAATGAGCCAGTCCAGCGCCTCGGCAGCGTAGGCGCGGGCGCGGGCCACCACGTCGGGCAAGGCCTTTTCGCGCCGGAGCAGCCAGAGCTTCGAGCCGATGCGGTCCTGCGTGCCGTCCGGAGCGCGGCCCATGGTTTCGTCCGCCCACCAGCCCCGGCGCGAGGTCTCCCCAGTGGGCAGCTCGTCCGTGTCGTCCGCGAGCCGGTCGGTAAAAAGCGACACGAGCACGGCGGTCTGGAGCGAATCGTCCCCGGAGATGTCCATCCCGAGATCATCCAGGGCGAGGTCGCCCGCAAGGTCGGACCAGGAAAGCAGCAGGTCACGCATCAGGAACCTCCGGGGGCTGGATGCCGTGCTCGGTGGAGGTTACAGTGGCGCCCTCGTGGTAGGTGTCCTGATGCCAGGACGATCCGCCGAGGTGGGTCAGGGTCTCGCCGTAGCCGGCCACGTCCAGGGTGCGGGATTCACGGGCGTGCAGGTTCAAATGGCGGCAATGCACATCCACGACCCCGCCGCGCCGGAGCACGAGACGGTGTCCGCCCTCGGACTGGTCCTCGTCCGTGTAGATCGCGACCTCGCCCTGGGCGAGACCCTTGATGCGGTAGCGGCGGTCGTCCACGGCCAGGATCAGACCGTGGTCGCGGTTGCCGCCCACGAACACGCAGGCGGCCTCTGCTCCGGGGTGCGGGTGGCTGCTGAATCCGTATTGCTGGAAGCGCTCCACGCGCTCGCGCAGCTCTCCGGCGAGCAGCTCCACTTGCAGCTCCTGCATGGCCGGGGTGTCTGCCACGGCGCGGACCACGGCGCGGCCGACCATGAGCATGACGCGGCGCTGGATCGGGGCGAGCAACTTCTTGATGCCGATCATCGTCCGTAGACCTCCGGGCCGTAATCGATGGGCGCGACCGCCGCGGGAGTGGGGTCTGCGGAATTCGCCAGCGAGGCCACGACCTCGCGGAAATCCTCCTCGCGGGCAAAGGCGTCGGGCCGGGCCAGCTCCAGCTCGGTGACAGAGCCGGACCCGGAAAGACTGTAGCGCACCTGGGTGATCAGCATTTCCCCCTCGATGCGCACCGAAGGGATGCGCACCGGCAGCACGGCATTGACAGGCCAGAGCTCGCCGCGCCCGGCACGCTGTCGCCAGCCCTGCACTGTGACCGTGCAGCGTGCGGCGCGAGCCGCGCGGACAACCGCTTCCCAGCGCGCACGCTCCCGCGCGGACCGGCTGGTGGTCTGGCCCTCCGCCGTGAGCAGCAGGGGACGCCAGCGGCGCAGGCCGTGGTCTTGGGCCGCGCCCTTGACGTGGGCGACGTTCGCACCGTAGCTCTCGTCCGTGCCCTGGGCCTGCCCGCGCACGAAATAATCAGAAAATCTGTCCTTGCGGCTGAATCGCGCCGAGGCCGAGAGGACGTTCTCGCCCTCCACCAGCGCCTCGTCGCAGCTGGCCGCGCCGGGCAGGGCCAGCACGAGGTTCCCGGAGGTATCGCTGGTGGGCAGCACCCCGCGCAAGCGGCAATGCCGCTCCAGGACTTCGTATGCTGTCTCGCCCGGCTGGATTTTGCAGACGGAAAATTTCTCGCCGCGCGGCGCGAGATTGAGCACGCGCACGCCGAACAGCTCCGCGAGTCGCGAGGCCAGATCGGGCAGGTCCAGCCCGGACCATTCGCCCGGGTCATGCACTGCGGAGCAGTCCACCAGCTCGGCGGTGCGGTCGCGTCCGGAGACCGTGAAGGCGCGGCCCTGGGCAGAAATCTCCGCGCCCACCTCGTCGATGGCTCCGGTAATCACGGGGTCGCCACCGATCTCCACCACGCAGTCCATGTCCACGGTCAGGGGCAGGGACGACATTTCCTCGGACCAGCGGTCCAGGAGAGAAATGGAGAACGACCCGGCCACGGCTTCCACGGAGCGGGTCACGGACACGGATTTCCAGCCGCTCCAGATCCGTCCGTCCACGCTCAGCGTCAGCTCGTCAGCTCGCACGGAGCACCTCCAAAGCCTCGCCTCCCGGGAATCCAGGGTGGCGGATGCGGTTGCGGGCAACGAGGTCGTCCAGTCCGGCAAGGCTTCCGGTGCTGTCGTGCGCCAGGGAAAGCAGCGACGCCGTGGGCGTCGGGGTCACGGAAACCACGCTCGGCGCGAACCGCGCGCGGGCGGCCAGGTCGCGCACGCTCTTGGCCCGCAGGCTCGTGAACGCGGAAAACGTACTGTCGTCAGTGGACGCGTCCAGCACGCCGTCAATGGCAGAGGTGACCTGCTCGCGCAGCCTCGCGGCCTCGGCTGTGGACGATGGCGTGATCAGGCTTGCGGAGCGGGCCAGCTCGGCAACGCCCATGCGCTCGGTAAAGAGGGCCAGGGCCGTGTTGTTTTGCTGCTCCAGCAGGCGGCTCGGCGTGGCGAAGGCCGGGGCAACAGGCAACGGCACGAGGCCGAGCAGACTTTGCATCTCGGCATAGCGCACGGCTGCTCCGGCAGCGGCGAGTGCGGCGTCGCCGAAGTCCTGCCAGAGCGGGGACAGCAGGCCGGAAACCGAGGACGCGGCAAAGTCGGTCACGCTCGTGGCGAGGATCGAGGCGCAGCTCTGGGCGTAAAGCGCGGCGTCGCCCACGGCGGTGCGCACGGCAGAGACGCCGGAAGCAATGCCCAGCGCCACCGTGTGCGCCGAGTCGAGCACAAAGGACGATCCGGAAAAGTCCACGGCCGCGTCCAGGGCCGAGGCGGCGGCAGCCTGGGCCTCGTCCGCAGCCGTGCCCACCAGGGACACGGTGTCCACCTCGCTCGACGGCGAGCCGGGCGCATTCGTGCGGGTGAACGTCAGCGAAAATACAGCCATGCCCAGGGTGGATTTGCCCTCGCGCAGGCGAAATCCGGTGCTGGCCACGCGCACGGAGCCGTGGAACGGATGCACGAGCAGGCCGGAACCTGCCGTTTCCAGGGCGTCGAGCAGGCGGTCGCGCTGCGTGTCGTAGTCCTCGCCGATCACGAACGCCTCAAAGCTGATCTCACGCGGCTTGAGGCCAAGGTCTTCGACGTAGGGCTCGTCCCGCTGCGGGAATTCATGGACCACTCCGCGACGCCCACCGACAAGGTCCGCTCCCTCGACGTGGAACACGACGCCCCGAAATGACGCGGTTTGAAGGTTATCTTTCCAGCTCATGGCTTCCTCACGCCTACAGGGTGGTCATGGCCCAGCCCATGTCCATGTCGATATCATCTTTTCCGGAGCCCTCGCGCACCACGCGGGATCCGGGCGGGAGATTGTCGAATGCGACGCGGACTTTGGTTTCCTTGGTCTGGGAAAGCTCGGTGCGCTCAAGGCTGCGCCGCTCCGCGATCTGACCGGCAGCGTCGGACCACGAGCCGGACGCGCCGCCTTTTTGCGGATTGTCGTTGCCCACGGCCCAATCCCAGGCTCCGCCCACGGCGTCGGCAATGCCTCCGGACACGTCCGCCACCGTTCCGAACGCGTCCGTGATCCAGGATATTTTTTCGGCAAACCAGTCAAAGACTCCGGTCCACGCGCCCATGATCGCGTCGCCCACCGAGCTGAACATGCCCAGGACGCCGTCCCAGAGCGCGCCGATGCTGGCTGCGAACGACTGGAAGCTTTCCACCACCCGGCCCCAAAGGCCGTAGAAAAACGCGGCGATGCCGTCCCAGTTGCGGATGATCAGATAGACCGCTGCGGCAATGGCGGCGATGGCAGCCATGATCCAGCCCACGGGAGTGGTCAGAATCACAAGGCCGAGCTTGGCCACGGCTGCGGTCAGCGTGACCACGGCCACAATGACCTTGCCTGCCACGAGGGTCGCCAGAACGCCGAGCAGATTTTCCCACCCGCCGAGCACATCGGCCACGCTGGACAGGCCGGAGAACAACGAGCCAAGCACCGAGACCATGGCTGTGCCGATTTCCCAGGCCGCTTCAAACGCGGCCACGAGCTTGCCGCCGATGACCTCTGCCCAGCGGTCCAGCTCGCCGCTTTTGGCCATGGCGTTGATTGTTCCGAGCACACCGGAGAGCTTGTCCTTGAGCCAGTCGAAAACGCCCGCGTTCATAATCTTGAGCTGAATCTGGGTGAAAACGTCCTTGAGGTTCGACCACATCCCGGCCATGGTGGAGCTGCGCTTGGCCATGGCCCCACCGTATTTCTCGTTCCAGATCGCCTCCAGGGTGCTCTGGATCATGGCCCTGTTGTTGCGGTCGGCGCTCTTGGTCATCTGGCGTCCGAGCTTGTCCGTGTAGGTGTAGACGATCTGGCTTCCGGAGACAGCGGCCTTGATTCCGAATTCCTTGAGCCGTTCGTTTTCCCCGGTCACGGCGTCGGCAATAGCCTCCACGGCGTCGTTGACATCCTTGCCCATGGCCGAGGCCGTGTCTCCGAGCGTGCGCAGCAGACCGTTTGTGGGGTCCAGCCCGTAGGCCCGGAGCTTCACGAAAGAGGCCGTGACCTGCTCCAGTTCGTAGGGCGTGGTCGCGGCAAAATCCACAATCCAATCCATACTTTTGCGCGCGCCAGCAGTGGAGCCTTCGAGCTGCTCCAGAGTCGCGTTCATGGTTTCAAACGTGGTGGCCGGGGCGATGAGCTGGGTTGTCAGGACGTATCCTGCCGCAGCCATGAGGACTCCAATCTTTGTGCCGATAGAACCAATTTCCTCCGCCAACCCCCTTGCGTTGGAGCGGATTTTCCCAAACGAATTCGTGAGCTTTCCGAGCCCGGATTCCTTGCCCAACGATATCGTGGCTTTCTGCACCTTGCGGATCGGAGCAACCGCTTCTTCGACGCGGGCGTTGAACCGACGCAGCGGCTCGGTGAACTTGTCCAGCACACCGAGTACGTAATCGAGTTTTTGCTCTTTTTTGCTCACGGCTTCCTCGCGCGGTTCAGCTCATTCAATCTGTCGGCCCAGAATTCCAGATCCTCGGCGGTCATCTCCCAAAACTCCGACGGCTGCACGTGCAGGTCTACTGCAAGGACTCCGGCAGCTGTTCGCCAGTCCGAAGGGAATCCGGAAAAAAATCCGTAACCACGCCGATCAGATGAAACGTGTCCACCGACTCCAGCTCGTCGATCAGCTTGGGCGGCACGCCCGCGAGACTGGCAAGGGTTATGAGCAGGTCGCCCATGGTCGGCGTGCCCTTGATGTGCCGCAGGTCCTTGGCCTTGAGCGGGCGGGTGATCTTGATCTCGTCCAGCAGCACGGAACCCTCTTTGCCGAGCACCGGGACCTTGAGTTTGTAGACAAACGGAAGTTCGACCATGATATTTCCCCCTAGATTTCGTCGGCGCTCTTGCCCTCGAAGCGGCAGCCGATGTTCCCCTCGGAAGTGTTGCCCGTGCCTTCCGAAGCGTACCAGGCATCGCGCAGGCTGATGGTTTTGCCATTGGCCAGTTCCAGGGTCACGGTCACGCCGTCCAGCTCCACAAAGGAGGCCAGGTCAAAATCAGAATTGTCCTGGATTTCTCCCTCGATAAACGGGATCTGGGGCGTCTCCGTGTAGCCCACGGGGCGGCCGTCGCTGGCCATTTTGCCTTCTCTCTTGTTTTTCCCCAGGTTGTAGGTGAAATCGCCTTTGGCCTGGAAAAGCTCTCCGTTGATGCGGAGGTAGATGATTCCGCCGATGCGGTTGGAAGCCATGTTGTTCTCCTTGTATACGGGGGGCCTTGCGGCCCCGGTCATGTGTTAGAGCAGGAACTGCATCTGGACGCCGGCCACACGGAATCCATTGACCAGGTCCGGATTCAGGCGGATGTCCAGGCGCTCCCGATCCGAGGAGTTGCGCTCGCAGATCATGGCGGACTTGAAGTTGTCCACGCCCTCCACCAGCCCGGAGGTCTCCCAAAGGCGGGCGCGGTTCACGACCTCGGCCTTCATGGTCTTGGGCGTGACAACGGCCTGTCCATCGCCGTAGCGGGTTCCGTCCGAGGCGAGCTTGTGGCGCGGATATTTCAACGCGATCATGGCGCGCAGGTCGTAGCGCAGATAGCCGAGCGTGAGCTTGGCATTGACGTTGAGATAGGCCGTGTCGTCCGCGCCAGCCGCGTTGGTTTTGTAGGTCGTGATCAGCCGCTCCACGCGCACGGTCCCGTCCTCGTCCACGGTGTGGGTCGAGATGCCGTCGTAGAGCAGCAAATTCCGCTCGGCGCGGGTAAAACGGTCCGCCTCGGCAGGCGCGAGCACGCCCTCCACCCCCAGCGTCTGGAACGGGCGGGCCGGGTCGATCTCTCCGTAGTACGCGGCCACGGCGCAGATCGCGGCGGCCCACTCCCAGGGAGTGGTGGGCGAGCCCGTGCTGGACATAATCGTCAAGTGCGGGTTGTTGCGGCTGTTGCCGAGCGTGCCCAGTCCGGAAAGGTCCGAGCCGTCGGCGGTGATACAATGCCCTTCGATCTGCCGGAGCGGACCCCAGCGGTCGTCCAGCTCGGCCTCCAGGGCGGCGAGGCTCGTGGAGTCACGCCAGGGCACAGCCAGGAGGTGATACCAATCGTCGCCCAGGGCCGCGATGAGTTCGTCCAGATCCGGGTTGGCCGAGCCTCCGGACATGGCCACGATCGCGGCGGTCAGCCCGGCAGGGGTGGACTCGTCGCTGGCATAGTTCAGGCGCAGGTCGATGTCGTTCCCGGTGAGGCCCTTGTTTTTCGCGGTCATGGTCAGCACGCCAGCGTCGGCGGCGGCGGTCACGGGCAGACCCGTGGCGGCGGTCACTGCTGCGGCCAGCGCCGTAGCCACCTCGGCGGCGGTATCGTCCACAGCCACGGCCACGCGCACACGCTGGCCGCCCACGTACAGAGCGAGCGTTCCGGCAGCGGTGGCCGTGCCGGTCAGGGTCAGGGTTCCGCTGCCGGCCTGGGCCGACTCGTCGTCATCCACGGCCATGCAGTACAGCTCGGTGGTGGCGTTGTTGACAAGAAAGGCGGCGGCCATGAGCGCGAGCTGGGAACCGGGGCCGAAAGAGGTTTTCGCGGTTTCCGCGCTGGTGATGCGAGTCTTGACCAGCTCGGACACGGTCCCGGAACTGGTGCGCTGACCAGCCAGGAGCACGCGGTAGCGCTGTCCGCTGATACCGCCCTGGGCCTGGGACGGGTCGAATTCAACGTACACGCCGGGCGTGCGGATGTTCGAGGGGATTTCCAGAAATGAAATGGCCATGGCTTACGCCTCCTTTTTCTTGCTGCCGGGAGCGGCCTTGGGCGCGACCGTCTCCACCTCGCCGCTCGTCAGCCGACGCAGCCAATAGCTGCTCTTTTCCACGCGCTTGCCCTCCAGGGGAAGCGGCTCCTTGGTCACGGGGTCGAGCACGCGGCGACCGTCCACGGGCCTGATAAAAATTTTCATTCGTCAACCTCCTCAATTGGCAGTGTAATTTTATCTTCCGCGTCAACATCTCCGTCCGGATCAGGGGCCAGATCCCAGTCAATGACGGCGGTGCGGAAATCGTCCAGGGTCGGCTCGGGCTGCTCAGTGCGGTACTCCACATCAAACGTGAGCATGGCCGCGCCTTTTCCGGGGTCGCTGTCGCGGGCAGGCACGAGCGTCACATTGGTTCCCCGGTAGACGAGGTCGTCGCAGACACCGCCCAGGAGCGGGTCCACAAGCAGGGCCTCCTCGACCTGGAGGCAGATCGTGTCCAGGGTATCGTCCAAAGCCTCGTCCTCCTGCGCGATCACGTCCACGGCCAGGGTGGCAGTGCGGACGTAGGTCCGGGGCCGCGTTTGTCCGTCGTCCGCGCTCTCGTCCGTGATGTAGACGCCGATGGCCGGGAGCAGCCTTGCGTTGAGCGGACGGGTGCGCGAGGGATAGACGCGCGGTCCGGCATCGGTTGCTCCGGAGAGCGCGGCCACGGCAGCGGCGCGGATCAGGCTACGAGGATGCATGGACCACCTCACGCAGACGCAGCATCCAGACGCCGGGATCCTCGCGCTGCGGCTCGATTACCTCGTACTCGCCGCTGTCCAGCACCACGCGGTCGCCCACGTCCGGCTCCAGCGGCAGGTCGGCCATGCGCAGGCGCAGCACGGGCTGCGTGCTCGTGACGTAGGATTCCCCGCCCGTGTCGATGGCGAGGTATTCCCGGTCAAAGAGACCGCTGACGAAGAACGTTTCGGCGCCGTCCGGGCGGTATTCCACATCCTCCTCCCAGTCTCCCCAGATCGTCCCCAGATCGGCCACGCTGTCGGTTTTGAGACTCATCGCAACCCCGCTTTCTTCAATTCTCGGTCCGCCTCGTGCTCCAGATTTTTCCAGAGCCTCTCATTGGCCCGGTCCGTGATGCGCTCGTCCACGGCGTCGCGCTGCAAATAGGGCAGAAATGTCGGTCCATAGAGCTCGTGGATTGGCAGTGACTTTTTCGAAGTCCGCTCGAAAATTCCGACGTGGCCGGAACTCATCTTGGCCACAAAAACCTTGTGCAGTTTTTTACGTCCGCCGGACACGAGCACACGCACGGACACCCCGGAAACACCTTTTTTCGGACGCTCCTCTCGCGGTTCTTTTGGGGTCGCGGCGAAACGGAACAAGGGAATGGAACGCGCCGTCTTGATTCTCAGCCGCGCTTCCGGGTTGCGCTTGTGCGCCTTGATCACGCTCATGGTACTGAAAACGTCCTTCTTTTTGACCGCGTAGCGGGCGCGCACCTCGGCATCGACCTCCGTGCGCAGCCCCTTGATGGTTTTGTTCAGGGCGCGGGCAGCGGCTGCGGGCAGGTCGCTGACAACCTTCGCCAGATGCGGGCGCAGCGCAATGAGGTCCGAGGCGTCGGCGATGAAGCGCAGGCTCATTGCAAGCCCTCCGTGCTTTCACGGAGGGCAGCCTTGTCCGCGTTGGCGCGGAGCAGGGCAGCGCGCAAATCCTCGGCGTAGCGAAGCAAATCCTCATTGACCTCGCACGGATCGCAGGTGGGGACAGGGGTCGGCATGAGCAGATGCCGAGGCGGGCGGACGTGGATGATCTGGGGCACGGTGACCACCTCATTCCTGCCGGAGCAAGCCGCGCACAGCGTCAGGGATACGAGCAGCAGCCCAATCACGAGCGGTCGAGTCATGACGTTTGACCTCCTCCCATGCGGTGCGGGCAGCATCGCGCTGTGCTGAAATTTCCTTAAGCTCGGCGTCGCGTGCGGCCAGTGCGCGGTCCATCCGCGCCGCCTCGTCGGTCAGCTCCACAAGGGCGGCCTGCGAGGCCTGATACCCGGCGCGCAGGCTTACGATATGCGCCTCGGCTGCGGCCACGTCCGCCTTGAGCTCGGCGCGCGACCAGAACAGCCAGCCGACCAGCGCAGCCACGGCCACGCCGGAGATGATGAGGGCATAGGTTTTGACCGACGATCCGGACATCCAGCCCCTGGCCGTGGACAGCAGCGATCCGAGAATCATTGCGCACCTCCGGCTTTCGGCTTTTCAAAGAGGGCGCGCTCCGCAGCCCTGCGTTTCACGAGTCCGGGCAAGACGCGGCCTCCGGACTTGTTCCAGCGGGGGAACTCCATGCCCGCTCCGAAGAGGTCGCCTTCGCGCACCTTGCGCAGCAGCGTGGAGGTTTGGAGCGCCGAGAGGCCGACGTTGTAGGCGAAGCTGACCAATGCGGAGAACTGGTTTCCGTTGAGGCCCAGGCCGCGCGTCATGTCGGCGACGCCGCGCTCGAAATGGTCCAGGTCGGCAGCGAGCAGCTTATCGGCACGGGCTTCGTCGATCTCCGCGCCCTGGTGCACGTCTGGTCCGGTGTGGCCGTAACCGATGGTCCAGACGTGGGCGGGGCAGAGATAGGCCCGCAGGCGCAGGTCTTCAAACTGCTTGATGATTCGCAAGCCTTCGTCATTGATGCGCAGATGATGCTGGTCAAACGCGGGCATTGCTTGCCTCCGTGCAGTCCCCGCGGGACATGCCCCTGCGGTAATTGCGCACCCGGATCAGCAGACCGGAGGGCAGGATGCCGGGGTGCAGGCTGGAAATATGATTGCAGGCCGAAAGGAATTCTCCGAGCGCAAGGTAGAGGATAAAAAGGGCGCGCACGGGGCTGTCGAGAAACGGCAGGTCGCCCACGGCCAGGTCCAGCAGGTTGGCGACCATGATGACCAGGCCGTACAGTAAAATTTTGTAGAGCCCCCCGCGGAAGCGCACGGCGGAAAGCGTCTCGTCCCGCCAAGCCAGGCCGAAGCCCAGGGCGAAGTCGAGGGTGTAGAGCGCCACGAGCGCGGTCATGGCCTCTCCCCAGCCGCCCAGCAGCCAGGAGCAGATCGAGCCTACGCAGGCCCAGAGCGCCCGCCAGGACCACTCGGCGCAAAGATCGTGCGCCCTGGTGGCTGCTTCGGTCATGATCACACTCAAATCCATGCTGCGCTCCAGCGGTTGAGGTGGTGCTCTCCGGCGGCCCTGTGGAAAGGCGGGGCAGGGCCGCCGGAGAGCGGGCAGGGAGGGGCCTAGGAGGTCTTGATGCCGGTGATCACGTAGCCGCAATTCTTGGAGATGTCCGTTTTGACGTTGCCGTCGTCGTCGTAGGACTTGAGCAGGCGCACGTCGATGTCGTGCCGCACGCGGAGGATGGAGCTGCGGGTCTGCTCCTCGTAGTATTCCTCGACGATCAGTTCGCTGCTTGCGCCCTCGTTCCAAAGGAACGTGCGAGCAATGCTCGGCTCAACAATGTCCGAGCCGGGGTCGGCCACGCGGGCGAGCACGGCCACGGTGTCCGGCCAGATGTCCTGGAGGTCGGGATTCTTGCCGCGCTTCGCGCCGTTCGCGAGCGCCCCGGCCAGGACAATGGGAATGTCGAGATACGCTTCCAGATGGGTCAGCCCGATGGTCCCGGTGCGCTTGGTGTCCGGGAAGATGTAGTGGACAGCGTCAGTGACTTTCTGGACCTTTATCAGGTCCAGGTAGGTCGGCCAGGAAATGATCAGTCTGTTGTAGACAATGCCCTTTTTGCGACCGACCTCGCGGGCGGCGTCGATATCCGCCTTGGGGTCGGCAGTGGCGGACACGTCCCACTTCACGGACGCTGCGCTGTTCAAAAAATTCGAGGCTTTGGTGATCTTTCCGGCCACCTCGATCTCGTGGGCGCGGAGCACCTTGCCCATGCACTGGTCCAAGGCCGCAGCGTCCATGTCCACGACGCTGCGGTAGATCGCCTTGAAACGTTCATCGATGGGCTGCTCATGGCCGCGTTCGCGGCAGGAGTAGTGCCCGACCTCGAAGGTTTCGGCGCTGCGGCTGTAGCCGGAACCGGGGGCACGGTGGACGTTTTCGACGTTAAACGCGGCCGCAGCCGGGAGCACCGGGAAATCCGCGCTCTGCGTTGCGACCGGAAAATAGGGCGCGACCACGCTGGCCACGAACCCCATGGCAGGAGCACCGGTCATGGTCTCCTGAACCATGACCGCGAGGTCAGGACGCAGTCTCTCTTTACCGCTGTTGGGAATCATATTCGCTCTCCTTGCGGTTATTCGGTGACAGTGACGGTGACGCCGCTGCCCGAGGGCAGGACCAGGATCACGTCGCCGTCATCGGTGGCGGCTTCGAGAGCCGTGCCGATGCGCACGTAATCCCCGGCGGCAGTGGGCAGTGCCTGGATCTTGCCGCTCGCAGCGGCATAGACTTCGTCGCCCAGGGTCACGGCTCCGGCGGCGATCATGGGCAGGGGCAGCTGGCTGCCAAAGGTCCGCAGGGACACGGCCGCATCCTCAGCAGCAGCGGCGAGGGCCGAGCCAACGCCCAGGGCGGACGCGGTGGCCGCGACGAGCTCTCCGGAGCTGTTGACATCGAGACGCAGGCCCAGGGTCACGGTCTGCCCGGCGAGCAGGGAGCCGGGAACCAGCACGCCCACCTCGGCGGGCATGATTTCCACGAGGTCGCCGTCAGCGGTGGCGGCTTCGAGAGCCGTGCCGATGCGCACGTAGTCGCCGGGCGTCGCCGGAAGCCCCTGGACCTTGCCGCTGGCAGCGGCAAAGACCGGATCGCCCACGGCAAAAGCACCGGCAGCGACCATGAGCATGGTTCCGGGCTTGTTCCAGTACGCAACGCCGCAGGCTTCCTCGGCGTCCGTGTCGTACTTGGCCACGCCGAGGCCGGACTCGGACGCTCCGGCGTAGACCAGGTTCCCGTCCGTATCGAGGGCGACGCGGCGGCCTTCGAGCAGATCCACGGCGGCGACATGCGCGCCGATGCCCGTATCTTTCCAGCTCATGGCCTAGCTCCTTTCCTGGCTGGCAAGCCAGGCGCTGTGGATGTCGGGGTGCTTGCGGCCCATAGCCTTGACCGCTTCGCTGCCGGTGCAGCCCGTGGTCTTGCGGTGCTCTTCCACGAGGGCCATGAAGTCGGTGGGCTTGCTGTTCGACGCGGCTTTGCCGTCCTGCCCGACGCTTTCGGCAAGGGTTTCCTGCATGGCCTTGAGGGCGCTGCCCCGGCCACTGCGTTCGGCCTCGAGCGCGGCCTTGTAAAAGGCGGCGGGCTCGGTTCCTTCCTTGACGGCCTGGATCGCAGCGGGGGAGTCACCCCCGGCCTCCAGAATTTCGGTCACGCGGGCGCGCTCGGCCTGCACGCCCTCGGCGCGAAGGCTTTCGACAAGCGAGGGATTCTCGGCATTGAGCTGCTCGGCGGTGATCGCCGAGAGAGTCACGGCTCCGGAGCCACTTTCAGACTGGGCTCCGAGGCCACCGGGGAGAGTGGTTCCGGCGGGCATGATTGCCTCCTGGTTGAGTGTGCTGGCGAGGGCACGCGCACGCGCAATGGCGGCGGCACGGTCGCCGAGGAAATTGACAAAGCCCTGGTCCAGGGCACTTTGCCCAATGTGGGTCCGACCGTCGGCCATGGACGAGAGCACCTCGTCCACGCTGCGGCCCAGGTTTTCTGCCACGGCGTCCACGAAAAGCGCGTAATACTGATCCACCTGCTGCTGGATCAGGGCGCGGGAGTCGTCAGAAAGAGGTTCCGCGCTGTTTCCTGCGGCTTTGTATGTCCCGGCCTTGAAGATCGTGCGGGTCACGCCGTCCTTGGCGTCCTTGGCCGAGGTCTCGACGTGGATCGCGTACACGCCGATGGAGCCGACGCAGGCGGAGACGGAGCAGCCGATCTCGCTGGCCGCGCTGGCAATCCAGTACGCCGCCGAGCAGCACTGCTCGCCGGTCCAGGCCACCACCGGCTTGACAGACGCGGCCTTGCGGATCTCTGCGGACAGGTCGGACAGCCCGTGGACAGCGCCGCCAGGGGATGTCACGTCAAGGAGTATCGCCTCGACGCAGCTGTCGGAAGCGGCCATGCGCACGTGTTTGCCGAGCATCTCGGTGCTGGTCCCGCCGCTCATGGCCTGGAACAAATTCATCCGGAAGGCGATCACGCCGTCCACGGGAATGACGGCCACGCCGTCTTCCACCACGTAAGGCCGATTCACACTCGGACCTTCCCCGGCAATGGCCGCGAACGGCTCCGAGTTGGTATCCCGGCCCAGGCTCAGGTCCTCAACCAGCTGGGCCACGGCCTCCAGCTTCTCCGGCTCGAGCGCCCAGACCTGCCCGGCCAGGAGACTAATTGCTCGTCGTGCTTTCATTATCGCTCCCGTTATTTTGGGCGGTGTCAGACGCGGCCGGGTCGTCCTCAATGCCGAGGTGCGCGAAAAGCGGCAGCCTCACTCCGAACTCGTCTTCAAGTCCCTTGGCAAAGCTCAGCTCTTTTGCGTACTTGCGCAGGGTGTCTTTCCAGGCGCGTCCGCGCTGGCCGCAAATATCCTCCAGCAGCAGCGTCCCTCCCTGGCGCTCCAGCGCGTTGGCTTTGGCGTTCTTCTCCCGGTCGATGTGGCGGAACGGCTGCGGCAGCCACTCGCAAGCGGTGTAGCCGTAAAGATTTTCCAGAAAATCGCTCTGCGAGCGGACAGGCAGGCGACCACGAAGCATTTCTTCGTAGAGCATCCACGACCAGACCGGCTGGTTGAACCGGTTGTTCAGGACCATGTGCTCGCGCTCGTTGAACTGGTCCGCCTTCTCCATGTTGGCCCGGCTCGCGCTGTAGCTGGCCTGGAAGCGGCGCAGGATGTTCTCCGCGCCGCGCCCCGTGCTCATGCCCAGGCGGTCGATGATCCCGGAAAAGAGATCGCCGTAGCCGCTCGGCGCGGCCTGGTGATCGAAAAATATGGGCTTCTCATTCTTGCCGCCGGCCAGAATCGTGCCCTTTTCCGTTTCGATGATGCGCTCGTGCCAGGGGGTGTTTTTGTCCACGGCCCCGGCGCCGTAATCCTGAACGAACATCGTGAAAAGATTGCGGAGCATGGCCCCGACCACCACGGCTTCGGCCAGGTCATTGGAGTGGCGGATTTCTCCGAGCATGGGGCCGAGCACGGAATCCTGGCGATACTCGCAGACGTTGCGCACGTCCGTGGTCAGCAGGATTCGGGGCAGCCCAGTGGCGTCATCGCGGTACGGAATGCGTGTGCAATTCGCGGTCGTGGCCGTGCCCAGGTACTCGGACGGCTTGCGGAACCAGACCGCCAGCGGGTTGCCGTCGGCGTCCACCTCGATGCCGTCGTAGATGTCGGCATTGGTGGCGTCCGAGGGCGTGGCCAGCCGGAAAGGGCTGATGGGCAGCAGGGCCAGGGAGAGGGGGCGGAGATTGTCCGCGCGGGAGACCACCTGGGTGACGCCGATCCCGAACAGCCGCCAGTCGAAATAGGCGAGGCCCTGGAGGCCGTAAATGTTCAGACGGCTCATGGCGTCGCACCAGTTGCGGCAGTCCAATCCCCAGGACTCCCAGGCGCGGCGCGAGGCGTCCTGAAATTTGTCCTCCCACTCCACGTCCAGATTCAGCCAGGATGTTTTCGGCGACGGCTGCGGCGTGTGGCCGATGCCCACCGCCTCCACCAGCATTGTCTCGAGCACGCCATGGGCCATGGCATCGTTGGTGTAGAGATCGAGGGCGCGCTCTGCGGAGCGCTCCATCTGCCGGTCCGTCTCGCCACGGCTGATGATCGAGTTGTTCCAGTTGGCAAGCGGGCCGCGCAGAGACGCGCTTTCGCGCCGGGCATGGCGACCCCGCCAGGGGCGACGGACCAGGGACGACCGAGCCATGATCAGCCGCGCCTCACAGCGCCGTGCATGGCCCGCTGGAGCACATTGCCTTTGCTGGCCACGCGCTCCTCGGCAAGCAGGTCGGAGCGGACGCCCACGAGCTCGGCCAGACCGGTCCGCTTGACCTTGCGCCCGGCGTATTCGTACTCCTCGGCCTCGGCGCTGCGGGTGACCGCTTTGTCCATTTGGGTCTTGATGTCGTCGCTCACGTGTCGCTCCCCTCGGAAAACTCGGGTTGGTTTTACCGTCCCGTCCGACATACCCCGACAGGGCGGGTGTGCGGCAAGCGATCGCGCGTATGAGATTTACAGCGCTGTAAGTTTTACAGGGCTGTAAATCTCATACGGAACAGGCACAAAAAAAGGCGGACCGAAGTCCGCCCCTTGTGTGCCGAAAGCCTTTTGCGCCAACGGCTTTCGCTGATCAGCAATTATCGTGCAAAACGAGGTTGTAAAAAACCTTGTTCACCGGGGAAACGCGGAAAATCCCAGGCATGCGGCGCAGGCTCGCCCCGAAGGCATTGTGCGTGGGTACGTCGCGGCGGAGCAAGCCGCAGCTATCCAGACACCAGTCCACGAACGCGGCGTAGATATCTTTGGCCTGGGTCTTGAGGTGGCGGGGCGCGGCATTGGGATCGACACTCGTCACCCGGGCGCAGCGCTCCACGAATTCGCCCACCAGCGGCATGACCCCGTCCTCGTCCTGCTCCAGCTCGCTGCAATCGGAGACCACGGAATCCGGCGCGATGAGGCGGCAGAAGTGCGCGAAAAGCCGCGTGACCTGCTCCTCGTCCGCCTGCCCCGTAAGCTTGGCGGTCTGCACAGCGGCGTTCAGGGCCTGGGCGCGGATGGCGGGCTTGCGCGGGTGGGGCGGCAACTCCAGCGGGCAGGGCTGGCCAGCGAGAAAAGCGTAGCCGCCCGTGCGGCGGATCGAGGGCAGCACCTCGGAGGTGACCCACTTGCGGAAGCGCCGGGCCTCAGGCTTGCGGCTGGTGAAGATCAGGGAGTAAAGGCCGGACTCGGAGACACAGGCCATCTTCTGCGGACCACCTGGTGTCGGCACTACCGACGCAATCCACTCATCATCGTCCAAAAGGGGTCCGGTACTGTCGGACCCCTTCCAAACGATTCCGAGGCACTGGCAGACATCCTTGGCCACGAACCAAGGCTCGCCGTCGCGCAGGACCACGCGCACCGCGTTGCCGTCAAAGTCAAAGGGGATCAGATCAGCAGACATGGCCCACCTCCGGCTGCGCATCCTGGACCGTGGGGTGCGGTGCGAAGCTGTCCAGCGGGGTCAGCAGCGTGGCAACCGCGTCCGCCTGCATGTTCAGCAGGTTGGCAAGCCCCATGAGCCGTGCGCTTTCGCTGCCAGTGGCAAGAACACCCAGGTTGCTCAGCAGCCCGGAGAGGCAGCGCAGCCCGGATTCAATGGCGGCAGCCTTGTCCCAAAGTGCGTCCAATTCTGAAGGGGAAAAGTTGATGGTCGTGCGGCCCATGACGGAACCTCCTAGGATTGACTGTTGCCCTTGCCGGACTATCGGCAAAGGCCGGGTGCTAGTCACCGCCTAGGAGCGGCTGGGTATTTTCCCTTGCGGGTCTTGTATTTCCCCAACACCCGGCGAAAGTTGCCGAGCTTCTTTCCAGGGGCTGGAAAGCAAAAATCCCACGAAGTCTGACGGGCGTGGGGCCGTCCTAGGCTAAAGGAGTGACTAGCTCCTGATTTCCACTTGCCCGAAAACCGAACGCGCGTCAAGATTCTTCCATGATTATCCTGTTCGCCTTGGATTCATAGCTGCGCCACTGCTTTTCAATTGCCTCCTGATCAAACTCTAGCGGAACGATCTCAAAAACATCAGCAGCCGGAACATTCTTATCCAGCCAATCCTCAATTCCTTCGACACTCTCTAGTTTCTCCACCCCGGCTGCAATGCTTTTGAATTTAAGCCCTGGAGAAAGTTCCGCCGCCGCATCTCGCAGTCCGCGTATGGACAAAACATAAAGCCGCGCCCTGTTGGAGACACCAGCCCCGGTGACAACCGCGCCAGAAGAAGCCAGGGCTTCAAAGCGCGAGCGATAATAGTCTCCGACCGGGGAGTATTCCGCAATACTGCAATGCTTCACGCATCCAGCCCACATGCGAAAATTAAACAAAAAATCGAATCCACCGAACCGCGCGATAAAGGCACGATCAATAGGCGGCGTATCCTCCTCTCTTGCCAACCAAGCCGCGACGCCGTATTCGTTCTCGTCGCGAATAAATCGACGTTTGCTTTTCCAGTCGCCGTTGTCAAAATCTGTACTCTTTTTGCTTCCCTTTTTTCCCAATAGCCACTTGAGCACAACATCCTCCTGTTTTAGATAAACAGAAAGAGATATACACGGCATAAGTCAAGAAAAGAATTTTCACGCCTACCTGGAATCAAAAGGCACACCAAGAGCATACTGGGATAGACTTCGCATCTAACCCTCTTCCAGGCTTTTGAAATTATGCCCGCAGCGCTGGCAACGGTGGTACCGTTCCCGCACGCTCCCGCACCAGCTCAATGTCGAGGACACGCGGCAACGCGCCTGCCCGCAAATCGGGCAGACGGCCCCGCGCTTCGGACTCCAATCCACAACCGTCTTTGTCCGCACGTCGCGAATGACCCGGCGCAGCAGCTCAATGGGAATCTCCATGCTCACCTCGCAAATGGGTTGAGGTTTCTGCCGGAGAGCTTCCCGGCCAGTCCACTGACAGGCGCACGACGCTGCGCGCGCGGCGTGTCGAGATATTTGTAAAAAGGCGAGGACAGCGTCTGAAGCGCGGGGGTCCAATCCGGGTGGGCCAGCGCCGCGGCGTAGACCTCGCAGTCCAGGTAGTGGTTCGCAGATTTCTTCTGGACCCAGACGCTGCGCCCGTTTTTCCCGTCCTCGCGCTCCTCGGCGCAGAGCTGGCGAATGTAATCCTCACCGGCTTCCGCGTGCAGCCACATGGGCTGGAGCGATTCCTGGTGCATCCTCGTCATGAGCACCAGGTCCTTGAGGTCCACCGTGTCGAGGATGTAAAGGTGCATATTCTCCTGGAATTCCCTGGGGACATCCTTGTCCACGCCGACTTCCGTGCGGCGCACGGTCTTGTCCTGCGCACGGCTCGCGCCCTTGACGCCGAAAACCCTGTCCGAATCCCACTCCTGCAGCAGCATCTTGACCTGGAGCGACCTGGACCAGCCCTGCTCGTGGGATTTGTCCTCAGTCCCGCCCACGTCGATAGCCGCTCGCCAGATCGGCATGACCACGTCGTCGCGCCCCTCGACCGGGTAGGCGGTCTTGAAAATCTGGTCGTGTAAGGCCGTGTCATTGGGCAGCTCGCCATAATCCACGAGCCAGCTCTCCAGAGAGTAAGCCCAGGCCCGCACGACGAAATAATAGCTCGCCTTCTGGGTGTCGATGCCGAGGGTCAGGGCCACTGCCCCGGCAGGGACCACCCTGGCCGGGCGGTCGTGCAGGACGCGGGCGCGGATCTGGTCTTCGCTGGTCTTGACCGACACGACCTTGTACGGCTTGGATGAATGCGAATTGTCGAACCAGGCCATGGCCTTGGGTGTGCCGCGCTCCAGCGCGGTGAACCAGTCGGCGGCGACCTTGGATAGCGATACACTGCGGCTGCACCAGGAGGGGATGACCACGCCCACGGTCTGCGGATGTGGGACGGGAGTATCCGTCACCAGCCGCCCGCGCGCCACGGCCAAGTTGCGGTAGTGGTCATTCCAGCGCATGGCGCACCCCTCGCACTCGTACCAGGCCATGCGCTGCTGGAGAATAACCTTCGGGTCGCGCACGCCTTGCGGCACGCGGATGCGTTCCTTGGTCATAATCTGGGCACATCCGCAATTCGGGCAGACCGCCTCGACCTGATAGATGCTCTGGGCCTCGCGGCGCATGTCGCGCCAGATCGTGGACTCGGATTCGGTTCCGCGAACCTTGGACGCCCGCAAAATCTTTGCCTCTTCCTCGTAGGAGAGCGCCCGCTCTTCCATTCGGTAAACGGCCTGCTTGTCCAGGTAGGCGTCCTCCTCGTCGAGGACGATCACCCGCAGCGACACCGAGGACGCGCTGGCGTCCGAACCTGCGAACATCCCGTAGCCTGTGCCAAAGCGCATCTGGATGGCGTCGCGCCGGATGGCCTGCCGGGCATCCGAAGAAAGCAGTTCCCGGAGCACCGGGCTGCGCTTGAAATGTGGCCCGAGCTTCTCTTCCAGGATGCGCTTCATGGTCGACTCGTCGGGCATGCCCACGCCGAACGAAGCCGGGTCGCGCCGGATCTCCGAACAGAGGCAGGCGTAGGCAATGGTCGTCTTGGTCGTTTGCGACGGGGCGACGAGGAAAAGCTTGCGCAGGCTGGGCATGTCCCAGAGGTCCATAATCCAGCGGGCGTAGGGGGCACGGTCATGCCGAAATTTCTGTCCGGCATACGGCCCGGCCACGAGCACGAAATCCTCTGAAGCAAAATCCGCGGTGCTTTTCCAGGGCTGCGACTCATAGACGCTGCGTTCCCCAGCGTAGAGTTTGATGGGGGACTGCACTATTCCACCTCCAGCATGCGCACGTCGTAGCGCTCCAGCAATTCGCCCAGGCAGGACACATCACCCCCGGCCTCGGTCACCAGCGCGGACAGCACCGCCTCCCGCTCGGCAAGGCGTCCTTTTTCGTAGGCGTCCCATGCCTCGCGCATCTCGTCCGTAAACCATTCGCCCGCGGCGAACGTGGACAGCGCCTCGCGGATGCGCCGTTTGTAGAGCTCCAAAAGCATGGCGCTGCGGGAAAAGGCCCAGCCGGAAAGCGCTTCGGACCGGTCCGGGTCCCCTGCCACCAGCTCGATGATCTCCCGCGCCACGTCGATGTCCCCGCCGAAAAGGGAAATGATCTCGGACTTGTTGTCCCTGGCAAAGGAGGTCAGAAACAGGCGGAAAGCCTGAGCGCGTTCGCCGAGCTCACGCTCGATGGACGACGTGAGCGTGTACAATCCCAGCTCTTTTTCCAGCAGCAGCTGCTTACGCTTGGCCTCCACTTCCTTGAGCTGGGCATCGGCAGTTGTGCGCCGCTCAGCAGCTCCAGGGACATGCTCCGCATCCTGCACGTCAGCGTCCATCTCCGGAGATGCGTCAATGACCTTGGGCAGATGCGCACGCGCATACGATTCAACCGTGCGCAACGCATACCCACCGCCGCGCCGCTGGCGGAGCTTTGACGGACCGGTTAAATCGTTGCAGTGGTTGTACACCGTCTTCTCGGAAACCTTGTACACCGCCCCCTTGTCCTTGATCGCTGCGCCGTCTCCGCAGACAAACGACTCTCCCAGAGGACAGGTCAGGTACTGATACACCTGTCGAGGCGTGGAGAACCAGATCACGCTGCCACCCATTTTCTCACCTCCAATACGTCCGCGTAGTACGTCTGGATCACGTCGCACAGTCTGGCCTCGATTTCGTCGAGACGCTGGCGCTGGGTGAATTCGTCAGAAAATCTACGCAAGGATTCACGGGCATTTGCCAGCTGGCTTTGCCTTGCGACATACACGAACGGCATGCCGAATTCGTCGAGATAAATTTTGAATTTCGCCCTGGACACCCGCTCGCAAAAACCGACCAGAGCAGCAGACCACTCCGGCAAATCGGACATGGCGGAAAGGGCATGCTGCATGCCGTAGCCGGGGAAAAGCGCGTCCGCAGAACTTTTTGGTTGCGAGGCGCGCTCCTGCATTTTGCGCCAGACGTAATTGGGAATGCCGGACATGATCCAATCGCGAATGCTCAACCCCTTCGCCACGGCCTCGCCAACGTCTTTGCCCAGCGCCGGGGGCACGGGATGGCGCACGGCGTTCGGATACTCGACCTGCCAAAAATCTAGACTGGCCAGAGCTCCGGCCTGGTCAAAATCCATGGCGTTCAGGATCAAATCCGCGCGCCGGAGTATAGATTCCACAACCCCAGCGGGGCGCTTGGCAGCTCCGCCTGTGCCCATTGCACCCACACCCAGGCCGTGCCCTTCCTGCCAGACCAGCGCTCCGTCGCGCTCCGTCTCCACCAGCACCCAGACGCGAAATGCCGGCTTCCCGTAAACGTGGTACAGGCGGTTCGCGCCCCCGCGCACCTCCCAATATTTCCGCAGCTTGTCCTGCGCCCAGGGCAACCGAGGGTCGTCTCTGCGGATTTTGATTTTTACCACGCGCCCCTCATGAACAGCAGGGATCACGAGACCGGCAGGCAGCCAGATTTTTTTTCCCTGGCCGTCATCGCGCGTACCGCGCAGGCCCCAAGCTTTTTCCGGGGGGTACTTGTCACGATCATTCCAGCCGATCTTGCAGACGCGCGCCGTCTCCGCCGTGATCCCGTATTGGGACAGCTCCGCAAGCCGCTCCGGCATGCCCTGGAGCCGCTCCACGGAATGGACCACAAACGATTCCGCCCGATTACTCCAAACCTCGGGAGGCAGGACGACCTTGTCCACGGTCCTGACCGCCGGACGCGCGGGGCGCGGCCCTTGCTCCTGGATGCGGCCCTTGCAGTACGTCCGCAAAAATTCCGCGCACCCATCAGCATCCGCAACTCCACGACCGTGGACGGCGTTGTAGATGCCGACCAGGTCCGAGCTGGTCGCGCAGGAGTGGCAATAGGCCAGGTCTCGTTCGAAATCGTAATAAAACGCACCGCCGGGGGTGGCCTCGACGTGAAACGGGCAGTGCCCTCCAATCTCGGTGTCTCCGTGGGGGCGAGGATCCGTCAGAAGCTGCTCCGCCAACGTACGTCGCTCAGCAGTCGCGAGATGTTCCATGGCGATGCTCATTGCCGCCCCCCACTGCCGGAGGCATCAAGGCGGCACACAAGGGGAGCAAAGCTCGAAAAGCAGGAGGGGCAAAACAAAGAGGTCGAAGCTTCGATGTTATTAACAGGAAGGTCGTCTTGACTAACCAAGCGCGATAATTTAATTTTGTATCCTAGCTTAGACAAGACGACCTTTTTCCAGCAAAAAACCTCCCCACTAAAAAAATATCTCTTTACCACTTTACCTTTTTTCCTACATACTTTCTTTCTTACAAAGGTATAAAGGTCTAAGAAGGTAAGGTAGAATAAAGGCAACAGTCCAAAATCACGCCAAAAAGATGCTGGCAGACTTCGCTTAGTCCTCGCTTCGCGGCTTCGATCTTCAATACGGCAGATCATGGCCCTTGCCCTCGGTCTGCCACTCGGCGCGAATGACGACATTGTAAAACACTTTGTTTTTCGGCGGGACCTTGACCAGCTCGGTGCGGTTGGTGAAGTCTTTGCCCAGCGCGTTCTGGCTCATGATTTTCGATTCAGGGATGCTTTTCTCCTCCTTGCACCAGCGCTGAAATACCTGATAAATGTCCTTCATCTGCGTTCGCGTCCAATCTGTCGCCGCTGTCGGCGTCGCGTCGGTGACCTCCAGACACTGCTCCAGAAACTCACCTACAAAATCGTTTGATGCCATGTAATCCTCGGTGGTCGCGAGGACAGAAGCCGGCGGTGTCAGATCCATCGTCTTGAGGAATTCCACAGCTCCCCGCACAGCCCAGGCCAGGATACCGGAAAGGTGCTCTGGCTGGTGGAGTTTGTGCTCCAGCTGCGGGTCCATGGGATAGACACGCGCCTCGGTGTCTGGTTCTGCTCCCTGACGGAACGTGCAGCCGAACTTGATGATCCGCAGCCGCTCCTGAAACGCCCTGTCATCTCCAGAGACAGACGGAACCCGGTTCGTCACGAACAACATTTTGAATTTCGGGATATACTCGGTGATATTGTTGGAGTAGAGGCCCCGGCAGGTGATGGGGTCACCTCCGGAGAGAGCCTTGATTGCGCCCTCGGAGAAGCGCGCGCGCTTCGGAGCTTCGGAGGCGCAAGCAAGCCGCGTGTGCTCCAGGGACACCAGTATTTGATCCGGCTTGTCAGAAGACTGAAGCGCCTTTTCGTCGAGCAGAAATTTGGGGGGTATCTGCTGGAAATACGTGCCCATGATCTGGCGTATGGTCCGGAAAAAAACTCCTTTGCCATTGCGGCCCTGAGGACCCCAAAAACAGTAAAATTCCTGTACGTTTGAGAGTCCTGTTATCCAGTACCCCGTGCATCGCTGGACGTAGTCGATGAGCTCCTGGTCTCCGGCGAAGACCTGCTGCAAGAACGTCTCCCACAGATCGCTCTCCGCCTGGAGTTTGTCCCAAAGAATGCCCGAGGCGCGGTTGATGTAGTCAAGAGGGTTTGCGGGGAGGGCTTTGCCCGTGCGCAAATCGATTACCGCATTTGCGCAGGCAAAGAGGTACGGGTCGGCGTTCCACTCCGTGCCCAAAATCCCCAGATAGCCAGGGTTAGCCACGCTCGCCAGATCCAGGACTTTTCCAATTCTACCAGGGTCTTTCAGATCTTTTGCCCGCCGCTCCCACGCGGCCTGCTGTCGCAGCAATGGATCCAGCATTTCCCGCCTGGCTGTTTTTGTTTCCAGCGCGAGATATGCATCAGATGCCTGCATATCCTGCGCTTTCTGACCGTAGAACCGCGCCTGCTGGCGGTAATCCTCGGCAATATGCGTCAGGCTGTGACGATGCGTCCGGCCCAGGTCCTCACCCCAATGGGTGTCCTCGAATCGGAACCACCTGCCCTGAGTGTTGTCGAAGATCAACTTTCCGCAGAACCGTTCTGAAAACCTCCGGGCGTCGCCCATGTGGTTGTCGTCGTAGTCCGTTTTGAGCTGGTCAATGTATCCCGGTGCTGTCGTTGTTTCAGACGGCGGTTCATCTTTTGATTTCTGATATTGCTCCTGCTCCGTGCGCACGGCCTCGTCTACCTGCCGTTTGATCTCCTCCTTGCTCATGCCGCGCACCTCCAGAGTTCGCTATCGAAATCTCGCATACAGGTGCAGCCGATCAGCGCACGCATTGTAAAATTGTAAAAATCGTTTTGCGTACCACTCGCGCAGAACTCGCGGTCGAATGCTCCCGTATTAGAGAAACATGCGGGAGGACCCAAGGGTACTAAAAGATTGATTGTTGTCGCCTTAGACCTAATCGAAAGCTCTCTTATAAAAAAGCGGGAGGCGAGGCAGGAGGGGCGGCGCGGCCCACGAAATGACGCGCCCGCAGACGCGGTCGCGATGACGATTTGATGCAGGCCAGGTGTCCGAGCCGAGGCGGCCAGACTCACCTCTGGCTCACCCATAATGCCAGCGCTAATGGCGATAGATTGGGGGGAATAGCAGCTGATTGTAAGGACATCCTTGCTATTGTGTCTGTTGAAACACCTTCGCAAGGCAGAAGTCGAGAGTTCAAATCTCTTCGTCTCCACCACACGGAATTCAAAGGGCCGGGTCAGCAATGATCCGGCCCTTTTTGTTTTGGGCTCTCTTTTTTTGTGCCGGTTCGGGGTGTTCGCGGGCGTTTTGGGTTTCCGAGCGGAGGCGGGCTGTTTTGCGCGCCCGGCGGACTTGTTGCCGGGCGATGCATTCTATATTGTTCTTCCGAAACGATAATCGCGGAGGAAGCATGGCCTGTTGCAAATGCGCCAAGTTCGAGTGGGCGGACCCGCAGGAACCAATCTGGACCGATCCGGAGGACGGGAAAGAGTATTGCGTGTTCCACGCACCCAAGGAACACAAGCTGGATTCGGAGAGCAGGCCGCTCGCCGTGGACGAGTTCAATGCGCTGATCTCGGAGCGCACCCAGGCCACCGTGGATTTGGAGGATGAGAAGGCGGAGTAATAAATATGTTCTCAAAAAATGCCAGTCATTGAATACGCACTTCAAATTTCACAAGACGAGGTAAGTAGTTCACAAAAGGAGCCAGCATGGAAAGTTTGATCGTGAAAAACCTACGTCCGGAGTCCGATCCGGTGGCGGTTGTTTGGAGCGACACCCTGCCTGCGGATGCATTCCAGTTCAAAAAAGGTAAATTCGGGTGTGTCCTCTATTTATTCGCAGCGGCAAGCGTAGACGGCAGAATTGCGGGCGGTAGCCGTGAGAGCATCGTCTGCACAGGAGGTCGCGCGGCTTTGGGCTTTGGGTGCGATTTCGATATATCGGACGAGCAGTTGGATTTGCATGCCGCCCTGTTCAGCAAAGGGCTTCAATCCACAAGTAACCTGGCGGCCTATCAAGCCCAAATAGAGGCTGCGCCCAAAAACTGGCGCGCTATGTACGAGTATGGTGAGCGCAGGCACTGTACTGCGGAATTGGCCAGAGAGTGGATTCTTCATGAATTCCCGCGATACGACATTGGGCACAGGTATGTGCTGTTCAAGCCGCTGAGCCTCACTTCTGGTGATGAGAATATCCGAGCCGTCATCTTCCCGGTCAACCCGGTTGAGTTATCCTGCCTTGTGACGCTCGCGGGGTCGGTTATGCAAGGAACCGATCCTCTGCGGGCTCCTCAGGGCACCGATTGTTGCAGCATCGCGGCTTTTGCCTATGCCGAGGCGGAATTAGCGGCTCCCAGAGCGGTGCTGGGCATGCTGGGGAGCGATGGTCGAGAGGTCATGCGCAGACGTTTCCGGGACGATATCATGACGCTTACTCTGCCTGCCCCCCTCTTCTTTCGGATGGAGCAGGAAGCCGACGACTGTGTTTTCCAACTCTCGTTGTGGAAAAGATTAGGTCTATGAGTGTAAAAACAGAAGCGACAGTTTGTTCCATCGCATCGGGGTGCATACCTCTTCGGTTGTCAACCTGCCCCGACATCTCATTTGTCTGGAATTCTTTAAGTTCGTTTTTTCACAAGCAAAGCGCCGGATGTGTGGTCTATGTTATTTTTAACACAATCAAAAGTGCTCATTTTCACATGAGACTCAAGCCATTGTGCCGTTTCCGGGATGTTGTTAGAAAAAAAATAGAAGCGAATCCGGCTGCGAGAGCAAAATCTCATGCACGGCGGTTTCGGATTCCGGCCCGGCGCGGGCGGCGGTTCCGTCGGCGCTATCCATAACAACCATACAGCACAAGGATGCCACGCCATGTCGTACAAGGAAATGCAGGAAGTCCTGATGAAGGAGCTGCGGCTCTACCATTATCCCATCGCCGTGAAATTCTTCTACGATCAGGCCGAGCTGGACCACTTCCAGAAGAACGCGCCGGAGATCCACACCCCGGTCAAGGCCATGACCTTCTGTCAGTGGGAGATCGCCGCGCGCATGAAGGGCCAGATCGTCTATTCCGGTCCCGAGGGGCTGGGCTGCGGCAACGCCAAGTACAGCTTCGGCTGGAAGGAGCTGGACGACGCCGAGATCAAGGGCCACGCCAAGTACACCAAGGATCTGGCCCAGGCCGAGCGCTTTGTGCGTTCCAAGGCGCGTCTGGCCGAGGGGCTGATCGGCATCGCCGTGGCTCCGCTGGGCGCTGTGGACGGGCTTTACGAGCCGGACACGGTCCATTTCTACTGTGACAACATGCAGGCCTACCACCTGGCCGTGGACTACATGGCCGCCACGGACACGCATCCGCTGCATCCGACCATCACCATGAACTCCTCGGCCTGCGGCGGCAACGTGCGCACCTTCATGGCCCAGGAGTTCAATATGCTCCCGGCCTGCTCCGGCAGCTACAACGCGGGCAAGACCGAGCGCGGCGAGATCAACGTGGTCATTCCCGGCAAGCAGTTCCCGGCCGTGTTCGAGCGCCTCCAGGAGCGTATCGCCGCGGGCAGCAGCTCCATCACCCGGCCCGGCGACGGCTTCCCGGGCGCGGATGTCTGCAAGAACTGTCCGCTGATCGTCTTCAAGAAGGAACAATAGAGAGACAGTAGTCCGCCATATCTCCCTCGACACGCTCCCGGTCCGCGCGGCGACAGATCTGCCATCCTCCAGAAGGCAGTGCCGTGCGGATCGGGAGTTCTTTTTTGTATTTCCGGGCGCGAGGATACGCCCTCGGGTTCAGCGCAGCAGCTTGACCAGGGTCCAGGCCTCGCCTTCCAGGGATTGCACATCCTCCAGCAGCCAGTTCGTGCCGGATTTTCGGAAAAGGTAGATCAGTCGGGAGGGCTGGCCGAAGTTCTTGAACATGGCCGTGATCTTCACGGTCTCCTTGCTGGGCGCGGCCAGTTCGAAGCGCAGTTCGGAGAGCTGGTAGGATTCCCCGTTCACGATGACGTTGAAGGGGTAGTTGCAGGCTTTGAGGTACTGGTGCTGGCAGGAAAGCTCGTGGTCGAGCAGGGCGCGCAGCTTGGGCGCGGCAATGGGCGCGAGCTGGTCCAGGAAGATTTCCGGAACCGGGGCCAGGCCCTGGTAGGGGGCGTAAAGCGCCTTGACCTTGGCCAGGGGCTGGAAATCCCCGGCCTGGGCTGAGCGGGGGGCCGGAAGGGTCGCCAAGAGCATGGCCGCCAGGAGGATCGCCAGGGTCGAGGGGGTTGGGAATTTCATGTCTTGCTGCTCCTTGGGGATGATTGCCGCCATGGTAGCATTGTGCGCACAACGGCTCAAGACGGAGAGAGCGGACCGGGGTCCGGCGTGCTCCGTGTCGGCCTCCCTCGGAACCTTGTCCCCTAGTCTGCGGGCAGTTCTCCGGCGTTGCCGCAGAGAACGGTGAAGTAGGCGGTCGTGCCCTGATGCTCCTTGCTCTCCAGCCAGATCGTTCCGCCCATGCGTCGCACGAGCTGTTTGGCGATGGCCAGGCCGAGCCCGGCGCGGCTGCGGCGTTTGGTCATGAAGTCCTCACCGATGCTGAAGGCTTCGAACAGGTGTTGCAACTTGTCCGCCTCGATGCCGATGCCGCTGTCGCGGACCTGGAAACAGAGCACGGTATGCTTCGAATCTTCCGGACTCTGGCCGGTCTGGCAGCTCCATTCGTGCACGGAAACCGTGATCTCGCCCTTGGGAGTGTAGCGCAGGGCGTTGTTCAGAAGGTTGATGAGCACCTGACGGACCTTGGGCGCGTCAAAGATCAGTTTGCCGGGTACGCTCGGGTGGATGTCCCAATAGAAGTCCAGGCCACTGTCCGTGGCCTGCTTGCCGTACATGGCCAGCAGGGGCGCGAGCGACTCCGCAAGGCTGGTCAGGGCGGGTTGCACGGCCATGTTTCCCGATTCGAGCGCGGAGAGCTGGAGCAGGTCTTCCACCAGCTCCAGGAGGTGTTTGGCGGCGGTCAGCGCATCCGTGAGAAAGGCCTGCTGCTCGGTTGAGGGGTCGGTGGTCAGCAGCAGCTGGGTCATGCCGATGATACCGTTGAGAGGCGTGCGCAATTCGTGGCTCATGTTGCTGAGAAACGCGCTTTTGGCCGAACTGGCCTGCTCTGCCGTCTCCTTGGCCTGGAGCAGGTCGCGGGTGCGCTCCTGCACGGTCTGTTCGAGCATTTTCTTTTCGTTCGCCAGGATCAGATGGGTCCGGATGCGGGCGAGCACGATAGGCGCGCTGAAGGGCTTGGTGATGTAGTCCACGGCGCCGAGTTCCAGGCCGTGGGCTTCGTCCTCGGGTGCGCTCATGGCCGTGACGAAGAGGATGGGAATGTCCTGGGAGCGCGGGTCCGCCTTAAGCAAACGGCAGACGGAATACCCGTCCAGTCCGGGCATCATGATGTCCAGCAGGATCAGGTCGGGCGGGGTTTTCCCGTAGACCAGCTCCAGGGCATCCGGACCGTTTACCGCGACGCTGACATCGAACTCGGCGATCAGCAGCTCGCTGAGGACCTCGATGTTGAAGGGCTGATCGTCCACCACAAGAATGCGTGCCTTTTGCGTCATTTTGAAGCCCCAAGTTGTCTTTGGTATTCCGTGATGAGTTCTTCGATGTCCTTTTGGGCTCCTGCGAAGTCGAACACGGCCAGCCGTTGCGCCAGCCGCTCGGTGGGCTCCGGGGCAAGGTCGCGCAGGTCGTCGATCATTCCGTACAGTTGGGTGCGGGCGGCAATGTCCGCGACTTCGACGAGCTCACGAAGTTCATCCAGAGGTTTTCCCAGGTCGGGAGGTTTCTCGTACCGTTGCGGAGGAGTGCGCACTTCTGCTGTTGCCGGGCCGTTTTTATCCGGCAGGGCTTGGCGCAACGCTTGGAGAAAGCGTGCGATGCTCTCCTGGAGTTCGGCCAGAGCGGATTCATGATCCCCGTCCGGTTGCTTGAGGATTGTTTCGAGCCGGGCAGCGGCCTGCTCCACCTCGACCACGCCGATGTTCCCGGCCACCCCCTTGAGGGCGTGGGCCTGGCGCTGTGCGCCGGGGCGCTGGTTCTTACCGAGCAGGCGTGTGATGTCTCCGCTCATGGCTGCGCATTCCGCCGCAAAACTTTGCAGCAGCCGGACGTAGAGCGCTTTGTTGCCCCGCAGTCGGTTCAGCGCTCCTCGAACGTCCACGCCCTCGATGCAGAAGTCGGCCAGACAGGAGGGAGGCAGCTCCGAGAGCGGAGGCATGGAAGCCAGGGGAGGGCTGTTCACATCGATCCAGCGGCCCAAAGTGCCGATGAGCTGGTCCGGGTCGATGGGTTTGGAAACGTAGTCGTTCATGCCCGCAGACTGGCAGCGCTTCTTGTCCGCGCTCAGGGCGTGGGCGGTCATGGCGATGATCGGCAGCCGGTCGAATTCCGGTGAGGAACGGATCATGCGCGTGGCCTGATATCCGTCCATGCCGGGCATCTGGATGTCCATGAGCAGGGCGTTGTAGGGCTTTTCGTAGACCATGCGCACGACCTCTTCTCCAGTGGAGGCCACATCCACGGCAATGCCCGCGCTCTCCAGAATTTCAATGGCCACCTGCTGGTTGATGGCGTTGTCCTCGGCGAGCAGGACCAGGGCGCCCTGGATGTTCTTGGGAACGCCCGCCGCGTCCCTGGGGCGCGCCGATCTGTGCTGTTCGTGCTCGCCATCGTCATAGCTGATGAACAATGCCATGATCGTGTCGAACAGGATCGAGCGGTTGAAGGGCTTGAGCATGAAGCCATCCAGAGCGAGCTGTTCGGCCCGGTGCATGGCTTCGTCCTGTCCATGCGCCGTGAGCATGACCACCTTGGGCGGCGGCGTAAGATCGGGGGTGTTTTTGATCCTGGCGGCCAGTTCGAGCCCGTCCATGCCGGGCATGCGCCAGTCCGTGATCACCAGACGGTAGGGGTCCTCTTCCGCATTGGCCTTGGCGAGCAGTTCCAGCGCCTGTGTCGCGTTTTCCGCCGGGTCGCAGCGGAATTCGAAGCTCTTGAGGATCTTGGTCAGCACCACGCGGGAAATGCCGTTGTCATCCACAGCCAGAATGCGCATTCCGCGCATTTCCACCGGGGAGAGGTACTGGTTCGCCTGCCTGCCTGGCTGGATGTCCACGGGAATTTGAAATGTGAAGCAACTGCCCTCGCCCGGCTCGCTGGTCAGGCTGATCTCGCCGCCCATCAGCTCCACGATGCGCTTGCAGATGACCAGGCCCAGCCCGGTTCCGCCATATTTCCGGGTGGTGGAGCCGTCCGCCTGCATGAAGGGATGAAAGAGGTTCGCAGCCTGTTTGGGATGAATGCCGATGCCCGTGTCACGCACGGTGAATTCCAGCTCGGCCTTGTTGCCCTTGCGGGACAGCAAATTCACGCCCAGGATCACCTCGCCCTGTTCCGTGAACTTGATGGCGTTGCCCAGCAGGTTCAGCAACACCTGCCCCAGGCGGTGCGGATCCCCCCTCAGGTCGTTGGGAACCTCGCTGCGGACCACGACCACCAGCTCAAGGCCCTTTTCCTCGGCGGCCAGACTGACGATGTTCATGGTGTTGTTGATCACGTTGTCCAGCTGGTATTCGGTGTTCTCCAACACGAGTTGTCCGGATTCGATCTTGGAGAAATCCAGGACCTCGTTGATGATGGTCAGCAGAGATTTTGCCGACATGTCTATTTTTTGCAGATAGTCCTGCTGCTTGGGCGACAGCTCCGTGCGCAACATCAGGTAGGTCATGCCGATGACCGCGTTCATGGGCGTGCGGATTTCGTGGCTCATGCGGGCCAGGAACTCGCTTTTGGCTTTGTTGGCATCCACGGCGATCTGGCGGGCGGACTCCAGGTGGGCGTGCGCACGCGTATTGGAACGCACGAGCCTCGCACGCATGGAAGCGGCAAAAAGCGCAATGAGCAACGCTCCGAAAAACAGGGTGATGTATTTTTCTCTGCTTGCCGCATTGAACACCGCGCGGTTGTCCGGCACGAAACTGATGATCTTCCATTGCCGCGCGTCCAGGCTCCGGCGCGTTTCGGCGCCGGGAGGGGCCGCAAAGACCGTGGAATAGGTGTACAGTCCTTCGGGCCGTTTCAACTGGCCGTGAAAACTCCTGCCGATGGTTGCCCAGGCCTCGGGCCGGGCGTGTGCAAAGGAGCGGGCCTCGCGCCCCGGATACATGAAGGCCCATTCGTCGTCCGGATTTGGTCCGAGCAGGTAGTAACCGTCCTGGTTGAGCATGATCGGCTGCGCCAAGGAGCGCAGCGCGGCGCGGCGCACTGCGTCAAGCAGTCGCTGTCCCAGATAGTTGAGCATCAGCACGCCTCGAAGCTTGCCGTCCGGGCCGCGCAGACACATGCCCACGCGGATCATGGGCTTGATCGGCAACTCGATGGCGTTGCGCTCCACGTTCAGATCCAGGGGAGAGATGTAGATTTCGCCGTTTGGCAGTTTGGCCGTTTCCTGGAAATAATACCGGTTGGCCTTGTTTTGCAGTTCCCGGTGGGGGACAATGGCCGGATTGCCGTTGTTGTAGTTGACGCGCGCCAGCTCCATGCCGTCCGGCGCGATCAGCCGGATCTGATCGTAGAAATCCGTGACGTTTGCCAGGGAGAGCATCTCGTATTCGAGAATGTGCGGGTCTCCTCCGGAGAGGTTGTCCAGAAAATGGTGCAATTCATAATGATTGGCCAGAAGTTTCAGGTCGTGATACACACTGCGCAATTCACGAATCACGGCACGGGAAAGGGCATTCACGGAATTCTGCTGCTCGCGCATGATCGTAGCGTGCCGCTCCGCGACATCCTGAAGGTACAGGGAATAGACGCCGACAGCGGTGATCGCGGCGAGACTGAAGAATGTCAGGAGAAAACTGCGTGCAATCGCGGTGAATTCCCGTTCGAATTTTTGGGGCATGGGCATCCTCGTGAGCGTGCGCGGTGACGATACGGACTCTTGTTTCAGGGTAACAAATATTATTGTGGCGTGTGTTATTTTTTGCCGGGCGATGCGTATGCAGGCCATCCGATCCGGTTTTTCGTGGGACGAAAGACTTTACCAGCCGTTTCGGATGTGTATATACAGTTGCACTCAGCGTGACTGGACATGCGCCCCAGCCGTCGCGACATCGCGACCGCCGAATTTGATCCCCTCG
>JBFWMD010000033.1:0-35969 GCA_050251775.1 Desulfovibrio sp. | reverse complement strand
GGATTGACCTTTTTTATTTCACAATATGAAACTGTTTTTCAAGTCGACCCGTCCCGAAGAATCCCGGATCATCCCATTTAGTCCCATTTATAACGTCGTTCTCAACCGTTTATCCTGAGTGGGTTCAGATGAGGCCATATTCCAGAGCGGTGGCGCCCTGCTCGTCCTTCACCAGATTCATGATACGGTTCAACATGGTTCTCTCCTCCAAAGGTGGATTTGGTTTCGCTTGGGCGAAATGTTTCTTGGTCTCGCGCTCTATTGAGCAACCCGCGTGCCAAAGTGCACCGGCAGGGTACGGATCGATGTTTTGTTCCCTGACGACGGGGTGTTGCGAAGCGGTCGCACCTGCGGGAGCGAGGGAGGTCGGAGCGCGGAAGGTTCGGCCCGGTCCACGATTCGTGGTCCCTATCCGAGCCGGGAGTGGAAATGAGGCGAGTTGATCAGCTATTCAGGCGCGATGGATTCATCCACAAAAAATGGATGGCCTGGGGTGAAGGACTTGGTGAAGGGGATGCGGGTTGCCGAGGTCCAGGTTGAAAGACTGTTCGAAAGGCTGTCCGGCAGACCCGCCAAAGCGGAAACTTCAATGCGGACAGGGCGTCGGGCTACTCGTCCAGATTGGCGGGGTCAATGCCGTGCTTTTGGAGCTTGTTCCAGAGGTTTTTGGGCGACACGCCCAGGCGCTTGGCCGCCTCGGTCTGCACGCCGCCGGAGTGGCGCAGGGCGCTGATGATCAGGTCGCGCTCATATTCGAGCAGGGCGTCTTTGAGCTGCACCGAGCCCTCCGGAGGGATGCCCAGGGTGGGAACGTCCGCGGGGCAAGCCCCGCAAATATCCGCAGGTGAACGTTGCAGAGCCATGTTCACATCCTCGTCCGTGATCACCCCGCCCCGGCAGAAGATGGCGGCGCGCTCCAGGGTATTGGCCAGCTGGCGCACGTTGCCGGGCCAGTGGTAGCCGAACATGATCCGCGTTCCGCTCTTGGAGATTCCGCGAATGTCCGTGCCGAGCTTGCGGTTGATGTTCGCGAGGAAGTGTTCGCAGAGCAGGGGGATGTCCTCCATGCGTTCCCGCAGGGAGGGCAGGGGGATGGCGGCCACGTTCAGGCGGTAAAAGAGGTCCGAGCGGAACTGCTTTTCCCGCACGCGCTCGGCCAGGTCCTGGTTGGTGGCCGCGATGATCCGCACGTCAAAGGACACGGGTTTGGCCCCCCCCAGGCGCTCCACCTGTTTCTGTTCCACGGCGCGCAGCAGCTTGGGTTGCAGGTGCAGGGGCATGTCCCCGATCTCGTCCAGGAGGATGGTTCCGCCCTGGGCCAGCTCGAACTTGCCCTTTTTGGCGGCCCCGGCCCCGGTGAACGCGCCCTTTTCATGGCCGAAGAGTTCGGATTCGAGCAGGTTTTCCGGAATGGCCGCGCAGTTGAGCTTGATGAACGGGCCTCCGGTCCGTTCGGAAAGGGCGTGGATCGTGTCCGAAACCAGCTCCTTGCCCGTGCCGGTTTCCCCGGTGACCAGCACGTTGGCTTCCAGGGGCGCGACCCGCTCGATGAGTTCCACCACGCGGCGCATGGCCGCGCTCTGGCCGATGATCCGTTCGGACGGTCCCCGGTTGCCCAGGGAGCGGCGCAGTTCCGCCACTTCGTGCTGGAGGCGGCGTTTTTCCAAGGCGCGGCGGATGACCACTTCCATCTCCCCAAGGCTGAAAGGCTTGGTGAAATAGTCGTAGGCGCCGTGCTGGAGCGCCTCCACCGCGCAGTCGCGGGAGGCGTAGGCGGTCATGATGATGATGTCCACCAGGGGGTCGGCCCGGCGCAGGTGCTCCAGGGCCTCGATGCCGTCCATGCCGGGCAGGCGCACATCGTGCAACACGATGTCGAATCCGCCCTGGGCCACAAGGCGGATACCGGACTCGGCGTCGCCCGCCTCGCCCACATCCCAGCCTCGGGCCTCCAGGGCCTCGCGCAGCATGCCCCGAAACGCGCCGTCGTCGTCCACCACAAGAATTCGTTCCGACATGGTCCCCCCTTGCGGCCCTACACTACAGCAATTGAGGGCGACAATCCACATTCAGTGGATCAAGGGGTTCTTTCAATGGAAGGGCGGAAGAAACACTGTTCTTGAATTTTGAAAAACATCTTATATTCAGCTTGGATAGTTTCTTGTTGTCGTGGGAATGGCTCCTGGCATGGCTGTTGCTAGACCAGAATGCACGGGGCTGGCGATCCGGGCCCGTCGTTCGGAATCAAGCCAGAAGATCGGTTCGTGAAAATGAACAACGGCGGTGAAAAGCGCATGACATCCATTGATCTGTCCTCCGGGATCGGGCCGAGTCGGGTTCTGCGATCCGGAGACGGCCAGCGCGGGCTGGCCGCCATGGAGTTGGCCCTTGCCCTGCCCATGCTGCTGGTGCTTTTGCTTCTGCTCGTGGAGGGGGCGGGCGCCATGCACGCGTATTCCATTTTGAGCGATGCGAGCCGGGAGGGCGCGCGTCTGGTGCTCCGGGCCGGGGAGACTTCGGGGGTGGTCGCGCTGGTGGACAGCGTGGCCGAACAATTGCCGGGAGATGATCCGCAAACCACAGTGGTCATGGAAGGCGGAGGCCAGACCGTGACCGTCGAGGTATCCTATGCCTACCAATCCTTCCTCGGCGCGGGAAGCGGGCTTTTCGGCCTGCTCTGGGACGCCGCTCCGGTGCTCCACGCCAGCACGACCATGCCGCTGCCGTAAGCGTGCCGCCTGTCGCGGGTCACAGGCCGGAGCGGTCAGCGTGGTGCTGGCCGTGCTCATTCCCGTGCTGCTCGGCGCTGTGGGCCTGGCTCTGGACGCGGGCAACCTCTACATCGCCCATTCGCGGCTTCAGAACGCCGTGGACGCAGCGGCCCTGGCCGGAGCGCTGGAACTGCCCTATGACCCGGACACGGACAAGGGCATCGTGCGCAGTGCGACCCAGGCCATGCTGACCCGCAATTATCCGCAGGCCGCCATTCTTTCGCTCGCTCCGGGCGGTGAGGTGCGCAGCGTCTGCGTGCGCGCCGGGGCCGAGGTCTCGACCCTGCTGCTGGGCGCTCTGGGCATCGGTTCCAATCATATTGAGGCCCAGGCCTGTGCCGGATTCAACCATCTGGAAATTGTTTTCGCCATCGACAATTCCGGATCCATGAAGGGCGCGCCCCTGGAGCAGACCCGCATGGCCTGCAACGACCTAGTGGAATTGATCCTGCCGGACCATGCCTCCCCGGATACGCGGGTGGGTCTGGTTCCCTTTCGGGGCAAGGTGCGCATTCCCTCCGGGGTGGACGGCCTGCCCGGCGGTTGCCGCAATGCGGACGGCTCGCTGAACGAGGGCCTGCGCGATGAATACATGCCCCTGTATTGGGCTCTGCCCTATTATACCCGGCGCAACGTCAGCCTGGAGACCTGCGATTCCATCCCCGTGACCAGCGCTCTGACCTCGGACAAGAACGCCATTCTCGCAGCCATCGGTGAGATGGACGGCTACGGCGACGCCTCGGGCACGGTGATTTCCGAAGGCATCAAGTGGGGCCGCGAAGTGCTCACCCCGGAAGCGCCCTTCACCGAGGGCAAGGACGAAAAGAACATCCGCAAGGTCCTGATCCTGCTCACGGACGGCGACAACGAGGACGGCGAGTGCGGGGGACCGTACAGCCTGAACTACCGACCCAACAACTACTGGACAAACGCCTGGTACGGCATGGGCGAGACGGACTGCCACTGCGAGGACGGCGGCGGCCTGAACACGGCCATGCTCGACGAGGCCCGGCGGGCCAAGGAGGCGGGCGTGGAGATCTTCACCATCCGTTTCGGTTCGTCCGATGCCGTGGACGTGTCGCTCATGAAGCAGGTGGCCTCCAGCAAGGCCGGAACCAACGACCATTACTTCGATGCGCCTTCGGCCTACGACATCGGCGACGTTTTCAAGCAGATCGGCAGACAGCTCGGCTGGCGGCTGCTCAATTAGGAGGAAGCCATGCGCAGCAGAACCGCACATTCGGGCGGCATGACCGTGGTGGAATTCGCCATGATCTTCCCGTTGTTGGTACTCCTGGTTCTCGGCCTGCTGGAATCGGGGAATCTTTTTTCGGACTGGCTCACGGTGCGCAAGGCCGCCCAGGCCGGGGCCCGGTTCGCCACCACGGGTCAGGGCGAGGAAGAGGGCACGCGTCTTGCCCTGATTCGTTCCGAGGTGGAGCGGGTCATGTCCCGGTTGCCGGGAACGACCGGAGTGGAGGTGGCCAGTTGGCCCACGCCAACAGCCTCGGGCGCGGGGGTGGAAAACGACGCGGGCTGTCCCTGCGGCATGGTGGAGGTGCGCGTGGAATACGAATACCAGCCCGTGACACCCCTTTTAGAGCTGGTTTTGAACGATACGGTGTTGCTTTCCGGTTCGGACCGCAAGGTCAACGAACCCTGGCAACGCTGCGAATGACAAATATTCCCTCTCCGTCTAGGCAGGGCAGTGAAAAACAGGTATATCCATTGCCGATTGCCGGGAATGTCGCCACGCGCCGACACCAATGACGAGAGGGATGAAATTGCAGAGCCGAAACAAGCGGCAACCCTTCAACCGCCTCTGGGTCGCAGTGACTGCGAGTCTTGCGCTCGTGGCCTGTTTTTATCTTTTGCTGTTCGCGTTTCTGGCCGACAGGCAGCATGCGGAGCAGATGGAAGAACGGAGCCAGGGGTTGCGGCGGGTGCTCAGCGTGGCGCACGGCGGCGTGGAGCCCCTGCTCCGCGAGGTGCGCAACGGCAGGCTGGACACAGACCAGGGCCGAACGCGCGTTGCGGAACTGCTCTGGGGGATGCGCTACCAGGAGGACGGACTCAGCAATTATATCTTTTTGCTTACGGACGACGGCGTGCTGCTGGTGGACCCGACCCAGCCGGAAATGGTCGGCACAAACCTCTGGGATATGCGCGACGATTCTGGAAACCGGGTCATCCGGGAAATGATCCGCACGGCGCGCGAAAATCCGAACGGCGCGTTTATCCGGTATTTAAAACGGCAACCCAACTCCGGCCAGCCTAAATCCAAGATGGCTTTTGTTCTTCCACTGCCCGAGATCGACTGCCTGATGGGCACGGGGACCTATGTCGCGGACCTGGAGGCCAAAGCCAGGAAGGAGACGCTGCGCACGGGGTTGCTCGTGGGCGTGCTTTTTTTGCTTGGTTTCGTGCCGCTGGTGCTGCCGTTGCGCGAGGCCGCCCGGCGCAACGCTGCCCTGGCAAGGGAGATCGCCGGGCATGAATGCACCGAGCGTTCATTGCGCCATGCCGAGTCGCGCTACCGGATGATTTCCGCCCGGCCCGGCCAGGTGGTCTACGACATGGACCTGGGGAGCGGGAAAACCGTCTGGAGCGGAGATGCTGCAGGGGTATCCGGGCACAGCCTTGAGGAGTACGGCCAGGGCGGAGACCGGTTTTTCGCCGGGGAGATCCATCCTGACGAGCAGGAGGAGGTGCTGGCGCTCTGGAAGGAGGCCGTGCGCCTGGGCCGGGAGTGGAATGCGGTGTTCCGCCTGCGGCGCAAGGACGAGGGCTACGTCTATGTGGAAGACCACGCGGGATTTCTGACCGCCGAGGCAGGGGGCGAACCCGTGCGCATGATCGGCAGCCTGCGCAACGTGGACGCGCTGGTGCGGGCGGGCGAGGAGGTTCGGCGCAGTGAGGCCAAGTATCGCGCCCTGGCCGAAAATTTTCCCAACGGCGCCGTGCTGCTTTTTGACGATGAACTGCGGTTTCTCCTGGCGGACGGCGCCGGGCTCAAGAGCGTGGGGTTTGCGGACGGCGGCATGATCGGCCGCACGCCGGGCGAGGTCTTCCCTCCCTCGGTGGCCCGCGCGGCGGAGCGGTATTTCCGCAAGGCACTCCGGGGTGAGGAGCATGTCTTCGAGATGACCTATGCGGGCCGGATATTCCGGCTGCACGCCCTTCCGGTTCGCGGGGGCAACTCGCAGCGCGGGGTGGTTGCCGAAGGCATGGCGGTGATTCAGGACGTGACCGCCAACAAGCTGGCCGAAAAGGCCCTCTCCGAGAGCGAGCGCCGCCTCTCCACCCTGATCATGAACATGCCCGGCATGGTCTACCGCAGCGCCTTTCACTCCGACTGGACCCTGGAATTCGTCAGTCCGGGCTGCCGCGCCTTGACGGGATACGGCCCCGAGTCCCTGCTCTACAACCGCGCCAAGAGCTGGAACGCCCTGGTCCACCCCGACGACCGCGAGCGGCTCAAGCGGGAGGTGGCCCGCGCCCTGGCCGGAGAGCGTCCCTTTGAGCTCTCCTACCGGATCGTCACGCAGTCCGGGGAGCGGAAGTGGGTCTGGGAGCGCTGCGTGGGCATCAGTGGGGAGGAAGGAGTGCCGGTTATCGAGGGCATCATCCTCGACGTGACGGACCGCAAGCTTGCCGAAGAGGGCCTGGCCCGCAGCCTCGCCTACGAAACCGTGCTGAACAGTTGCGCCACGCTGCTGCTTTCCTCGGCGCGGCAGCAGGACGCCCTGGACCAGATCCTGTCGGAGCTTCGCGCGGCCACTTCGGCCTGCCGGGCGTATGTCTTTGAGAATTACAGCGATGCGGACGGGAAGCTTTGCTATCGACTCTCGTTTGAGTCCGTGTTGGCCGGAGTTTCCCGGCTGCGGGACGTGCCGGAGCTTCGTGGTGCTCGCTATGACGAGATCATCCCGCGCTGGCGCAATCTTTTCGAACAGGGCGAAATCATCCAGAGCCTGTTCCGGGATCTCCCGAGAATCGAGCAGCAAGAACTGGCGCGATATGACATCAAATCGCTGCTTGCCCTGCCATTGCGGGTCGAGGGCCGCTGGAGCGGTTTCATCGGGTTTGACGACACCCGGAACGAACGCGAGTGGAGCGAGGCGGAACGCCTGTTCCTGCGCACGGCCACGGACATGATCGGCGCGTTCATGGAGCGGCGGCAGGCGGAGCAGCGCCTGCTTCAGGCCCACGGCGAACTGGACCAGATCTTCAACAGCACGGGCGACGGCATGGCTCTGCTCGGTCTGGACGGTACGGTCCAGCGGCTGAACAGAACCATGGCCGAGATGTTCGGACTCGATCCGGGGGCGGCCCAGGGCGGCAGGTGCTGCGAGATTATCCCGGATGACCGTTGCCAGGCGGACGCCTGCCCTTTGGTTCAACTCCGGGCGGGGACCGAGCGCACGGGTCATGTTTTTTGCAAGCCGGAGCTGGACGGGAGCCTGCGCCATTTCCGTTCCGTATCCACCCCGTTCCGCAACGTGGGCGGCGAGGTGGTGGGTGTGGTGGTCTCTGTCCGCGAGATAACGCAGCGCGTCCGGGCGCAGGAGGAGTCCAAGGAGCGCGAGCGACAGCTCATCCAGGCGGACAAGCTCGCGGCCCTGGGGACGCTGGTTTCCGGCGTCGCCCACGAGATCAACAATCCCAACGGAATCATCACCCTGAACGCCCCGACTCTGCGCGAGATCTGGCGCGGGGTCAGACCCATTCTGGAGGAGCGTTTTGACGAACGCGGCGATTTCCTCCTGGGGGAACTGGAATACAGCGTCATCCGCGACGAGGCGGACGCGCTTTTCGACCAGATCGTGGAGTCCGCCCGGCGCATCAAGCGCATCGTGTCCGAACTCAAGGGCTTTGCCCGGCAGGACGTGGCCGGCCGGGACCAGATCGTGAACATCAACGACGTGGCCCAGGCCGCCGCGGGCCTGGTGACCAACAAGATCAAGAAATGCACCAACCGGTTCGAGGCGGTCTGGAGCGAGAAGCCCGTGCGGGTGCTCGGCAACTTTCAGCGGCTGGAGCAGGTGCTCGTCAATGCCCTGATCAACGCCTGCGAGGCGCTCACTGATCCGGAACAGGCCGTGATTCTTCGGGTGGGAGCGAGTCCTGACGGGAAATTCGCGCAGATCACGGTGACGGACGAGGGGCGCGGCATGACTCCGGACGACATCCGCCATGTGTTCGAACCGTTCTTCACCACCAAGCGGGACAACGGAGGGACCGGTCTGGGCTTGTCCGTGTCTCATGGCATCATCGAGGAACATGGCGGAAGAATGTATTTCCTTTCCGAGCCGCGCAAGGGAACGGTCTGCACCGTGGAGTTGCCGCTGCTGAGCGGGGAGGGCTCGGCATGAGCCAAACCTGGCCCGAACGTCCCCTGTTGATGGTGGACGACGAGGTTCCCTGGCTGGAAAGCCTGCGGGGAATACTCGGGCTCGCGGGCATCCGCAACGTGCTCACCTGCCGTGACAGCCGGGAGGTGTCGGGACTGCTCGCGGACAGGGATGTCAGTGTGCTGCTCCTTGACCTCTGCATGCCCTACCTCTCCGGGCAGGAGCTGCTGCGCACCGTGGTGGCGGAACACCCGGAACTGCCGGTCATCGTGCTCTCCGGACAGGACGAATTGGACATCGCGGTGCAGTGCATCAAGGACGGGGCCTATGAGTATTTCCTCAAGAGCACGGAGAAGGAGCGGCTGATCACCTCGGTGCGCCGGGCTGTGGAACTGACCGAGGTCCGCCGCGAGAACACCAAGCTCAAGAACGCCTTTCTGGGGCACGGGCCGGTGCATCCCGAGGCTTTCGACGCCCTGGTCACCCGCGATCAGAAGATGCGCGCGCTCTTTGGATATGCCGAGGCCGTGGCCGCCACTCCGCTGCCCGTGCTGATCACCGGGGAGACGGGCACGGGCAAGGAGCTCATGGCCCGGGCGGTGCATCGTCTCAGCGGGCGGAGCGGTCCCTTTGTGGCCGTGAACGCCGCCGGGCTGGACGACAACGTCTTTTCGGACACACTCTTCGGCCACCGCAGGGGAGCCTTCACCGGAGCGGAGGAATTTCGCGAGGGCCTTGTGGCCCGAGCCTCGCGCGGAACCCTGTTTCTCGACGAGATCGGGAATCTTGGCATTCTCTCCCAGACCAAGCTGCTGCGGCTGCTCCAGGAAGGGGAATACCTCCCCCTGGGTTCGGACCGGGTGGAACGCTCCAGCGCGCGCATCCTCACGGCGACCATGGAGGATCCCGAGGTACTGGAGAACGAGGGCAAGTTGCGCCGGGACCTGTATTACCGGCTCTCCGGCCACCGCATCCACCTGCCCCCCCTGCGCGACCGGCGCGGGGACATCCCCGTCCTGCTGGATTGCTTTCTGGAGCAGGCCGCCCAGGAACTGGGCAAGGCCCGTCCTCCCGTGCCCTCGGGGCTGTGCGCGCGTCTGGCGAATTACGATTTTCCCGGAAACGTGCGCGAGCTGCGCAGCATGGTCTGGGACGCGGTGGCGGGCTATACGTCGGGGTGGCTGTCGCTCCGGCCTTTTCAGGGGCGCGGATTCTCCGATGTCCGACCGACCGCCTCTTCCTTCCATGAGATTCTGCGGGGGCTGGAGCGGCTTCCGGAGCAGCGCGAAGCCTATGCCGCCCTGGTGGAGGAAGCTGTGCGCCGCACCGAAGGCAACCGCAGCGCCGCAGCGGACATGCTCGGCATCTCCCGCCAGGCGCTTGCACGCCAGCTGAAGCGGACCTCCTGAACGCCGTCGGTAAAGAGGGTGTTGCAAAACGCACCTGCGGTTATTCCGTTCCAGTCGAATAATCATTGCCTTTCAACAGCACTGTAAGAATCTGGTAACGTTGTGTTACGTTTCGTTCCACTCTCTTCGCGGGGGGAGTGGGAGCAATGCCACGCCAGTGCGCGGCTTTCGCTTGCGGCGGAAGACGGCACGATTCTTTCATGGTAAACATGAAAAAGTGGCGGTTCTGAGAGGGGGGCGCATGTCGGAACATATACTTTTGGCGGAAGACGACGCGGGATTGCGGCTTTCACTGTCATTCGTCCTCAAGAACAAGGGCTACCGCATCACGGCTTGCGTGGACGGGCGCGAGGCGTTGGAACGGCTGAGCGAGCTGCGGGAGCGGGGCGAAACCGTGGATGCGCTCATTACGGATATCCAGATGCCGGGAATGAACGGCATGGAGTTGATTCGCAGGCTCAAGAACGACGGGCGGGAATTCCCGATCATCGTCATCACCGGACACGGTGACAAGGAGATGCTCATCGAGCTGCTTCGGCTGGGTTGCGACGACTATCTTTCCAAGCCGTTCGAACCGGGCGAGGTTCAGGACAAGGTTGCCCAGGTACTGGAAAAGAAGCGCGCCAGCGAGCAACAGCGCGAACGCGAACAGAGCGACCTGCGCAAGGCGAATCTGCGCCTGGACCGCGAGGTCCAGGCCTACAGGCGCGACCTGCATGACCTGCGCGGCGAAATGGCCCGCGCGGTACGTACCTATTCCGATCTGATGGACGTGGACCGTCATGGCTTCAAAGTCCCCCTGGAGTATCGCTCACGCCCCTACCGCGATCTGGGGGGGGACTACATGGGCATCTGTGACACGGAGCAGGGCTGCAACGTGTTGGTGGCCGACGTGGCCGGACACGATCTGGCCGCTTCCTACCAGACCGTGCTGATCAAGAGCCAGTTCGACGAAAGCTGTCGCCTGCGACCGGATGGGGGGGAGTTCTTCCAGAAGTTGAATCGCGAACTGATCGCCAACTCCCGCGAAGAACGCATGGTCACGGCCCAGGGCCTGAATCTGAACCTTGTGGAGGGCACGGCGCGGGTGGTTTCCGCCGGGCATCCGCGCATGCTCCTGCGTCGCGCAGGGGCCAGGTCTTCCGAAAGCGTTCCTGTGTCTGGTTCCGTGCTTGGACTCATGGACGAGGTCGAATTCGGCGTGGTGGAGCTGGAAATCCATTCGGGGGATCGATTCTTCCTGTATACGGACGGGCTGCTCAACGCGCACAGTGTAGACGGCCCCTCGGGCGAGCGGCGAGTGCTCGGCGAGCGGGGATTGCTCCGCGCCCTGGATATCTTTTCGGACCTCGACCTCAGCGATCAGGTCCAGAGCGTCTGGCGCTTTGCGCGCAGCTTCTGCCGCTACCGCCAGTCCGACGATATGTTGCTGCTCGGCATCCAGATTCCCTAGGGAGGGAGAGCGGATAGCCGACGGCTGGCGTACAACCGGCTTCGGGGGGAGCCGTCAGGATTCAACCGTGCAATGAGGGGGTTCCATATGGCCATGAAGATCGTCCTGAAGGTTCGGGGCAAGTTGCTCCTGCCGATTTTGAGCGTGGTGTTTCTGGGCATTCTGGGCCTGCTGTTGTTCACCTATATGGAGTCGTCCGCGCTGCTCGAAAAGGAAATCGGCAACGGCATCCAGCGTGAATCGGAGGCGGCCTCCCGGGCCATGCAGGAATGGATCGAAGGGCGCAAGCGGGACATGCAGAACTGGGCGCGCAACAGCGGCTACCTGCGGTTTCTTGAGGGAGACGAGGACGCCTTCCCCGAGGCCATGCGCACCCTGTCGGGCAAGCTGACGGATTTTTCATATTACGAGGCGGTCAACCTGCTGGACTCGTCCGGCAAGGTCGTGGCTGGTGGGGAACAGGCCACGGTCGGGATCGACCTTGCCGACCGGGAGTATTTCCAGCAGGCCGTCAAGGGCGAGGTGGTCATCTCCGAAGCGCTCAAGAGCAGAGTTTCCGGAAAGCCGATCTTTGTCATCGCTGTTCCTGTCCGAAGCGATGAAGCTCGGATTCTTGGCGTTTTGATCGGCGTGATCAAGCTGGACCAGATGACCTCCACCTTCATCGACAAGGTCAAGATCGGTGCTAACGGCTATGCCTTTGTTCTGGACAACAAGGGCCTGGTGCTTGGCCATCCGGACCAGACCTTCATTATGCAACTGAATGTGGCCGATACCGATTTCGGCAAGGTCGCGCTTGAGCGGCAGAACGGGCAGTACAAGTACTGGTTTGCCCAGCAGTCGCAGTGGAAGATGATGGGATTCAACGAAATTCCGGCCACCGGCTGGATCGTGGCCGTGACAGCCCCCCTGACCGAGTTGCTCCTGCCGCTGGAGAAGGTTCGCAACTATGCCCTGCTGGGCGGAGTCGTTGTGCTCCTGCTGGTCGCGCTGGTCATTTTCTACTTTGTGGGCAAGGTCACCCGTGTTCTGGGTGATGCGGTCACACATCTCAAGGAATTGGCCGAGGGCGACGTGGACCGCGAAGTGGCTGTGCAGGCGCTCAAGATCAATGACGAGCTCGGCGACATGGCCCGGGGATTCAAGGCCATGGTCGATGCTCAGCGCGTTCGCGCCGAGCTGGCCAAGGCTATTGCGGGAGGCGACCTGACCCGCGAAGTGCAGGTCGCTTCTGACAAGGACCGCCTGGGCCTGGCCCTGGACGAAATGGTCAAGAGCCTGAACGACATCATGGGGCAGATCGGGGCGGCGGCCGAGCAGGTCCAGAGTGGGTCCGGCCAAGTCTCCGAATCGAGCCAGGCCCTTTCGCAGGGGGCCACGGAACAGGCCTCCTCCCTGGAGGAGATCACCAGCTCGGTCACGGAGATCAGCTCCCAGACCCGGACCAATGCGGAGAACGCCTCCCAGGCCAGCCGGCTGGCCTCCCAGGCGCGCGATGCGGCCACGGAAGGCGACAGGGAGATGAAGAACATGGTCGCGGCCATGCAGGACATCAACCAGTCCAGCCAGGCCATCAGCAAGATCATCAAGGTCATTGACGAAATCGCCTTCCAGACCAACCTGCTGGCCCTGAACGCGGCTGTGGAGGCGGCCCGGGCCGGGCAGCATGGCAAGGGCTTTGCCGTGGTGGCCGAAGAGGTCCGCAACCTGGCCTCGCGCAGCGCCAAGGCCGCCCAGGAAACCGCCCAGCTGATTGAAGGCTCCGTGGTCAAGGTGGGCAAGGGCAGTGAAATCGCGGCCCAGACCGCGGAATCGCTGCAACAGATCGTGGACAAGGCCGCCAGGGTGGCGGATCTCGTGGCGGAAATCGCCGCGGCCAGCGACGAGCAGGCCAAGGGCGTGAACCAGATCAATATCGGATTGGGCCAGATCGATCAGGTCACGCAGCAGAATACGGCCAATGCCGAGGAAACCGCTTCGGCTTCGGAGGAGCTTTCCAGCCAGGCCGTGGAAATGCGTCGGCTCGTGGGCCGGTTCCGGCTGCATCGCAACGAGATGCGGGCAGTGAACGCGCCCAGGCTGGCGCTGGTCAACAGGAACGGGAACAGGGCTCCCCAGTTGCCGCCCTCCACGTCGTCTTCCCCGTCGTCCGCTTCTGGGCGGAAGGAGGAAAAGCCCCGCGCACAGGCGCAGGCCCGGCAAGTCCGGAGCACTGCTTCAGCCCGGCCCGCCTCCGAGGGAGCCTGGGCCGCCGGCGGAAATCAGAACGGCGCGGGCGGAGCGGCGAAGAGTGCGGCCGAGGTCATCCGTCCCGAGGACGTGATCGCGCTGGATGACGACGAATTCGGCCGGTATTAGCGGATTGAGGAGGCATCCGACGCGTTGAGGGATGTTCGTGAGGGAAGACGCGCCTTGTGCGGTTCCCGGAACAGAGTCCGCGCGAACGGAATGGAGAGGCGTGTGCCCCCACTGGGAATGCGAACAAAAAGACGGGGTGGGCTTCGTCCACCCCGTGGCGTTCTGAGTGGCCCGCAGCTTCGGAAAAGGGAGGCTCCGGCTTTGTTGCCCTTGAAGGCCGCGCTTGCGGCGGAGTGCTCTTCGGCGCAGGTGGTCGCCGCATGCGTCGTTGATGGCAAGCCGTTCCACCATGCATGGTCGCACTGGTTCCAGATGTGACGGCAGGAGCGAGTGCACAAGAGTCCTTGTTTTTGTGCTGAAGGGTAGATTTCGGAGCAAAAAAGAGTGCTTGTAAGGGTAAAATTCGAAATACATTTAATTGGCAATGTATAGTATTCACAAATTTTATCTGCACAAAGCATAAATGCTGTCTGCCAGTACCAAACTGCGCAGAAAATCATGGTTCACTTTCAATGCATAAGCAATAAACATATTCTGGCTGTTGAAGATTATTATGTGTTCACTCTCTCAGTATTGTTGATGAATAAAGTATATAAAACGTCAAATCGGAGAGTTACTGAATTCGCGCTTAATTCGTGTCGCGCTGTCCTGCGGTTGAAGTCTCTCTTTTGTACCAATGCCAGAACGCAAGAGCAGTCTTACCGGCCTCCTTGGCAGGCATGCAGCAATGGAGAATGGATCACGTCGTGCCGCAGTAGCAAGAAAATCATGCAATTCCGAGGAAGAAAATGAAGATTAAACTGAACGTGCAGGGCAAGCTGCTCTTGCCCATTCTCAGCATCGTGTTGTTGGGGCTGATGGGGCTCACGGTCTTCATGTATTTACAGTCCACCAGCATCGTGGCGGAGCAGATCAGAGGCCGTGCCATGCGCGAGGCCGAGAGTGCGGCGGAAAGCCTGAATCTCTGGATCGCGGACCGTAAGCGTGACGCGCGGAATTGGTCAGAGAACAAGTTATGCTATCGCGTCCTGCTCCATGAGGAAGAAGCTTACAACGATGCCGCGACACTGCTCGCCGGGATGCTGCGTGATTATGATTACTGCGAAGCCATCAACCTTCTGGATGCTTCAGGGCGCGTTGTCGCCTCGGGCAACCCGGAACGGGTCGGCCTGGATCTTTCAAAACGTGATTATTTCATGGCCGCCATGCAAGGGGAGGAAGTCATTTCCAAACCACTGCTGAGCGCCGTGCGCAAGAAGCCCATCATCGTCCTGGCCGAGCCGGTGAAATCTCCTGAAGGGCTCGTGGTGGGCGTGTTCACCAGTGTGTTGCGCATCGACAGCGCCACCTCGGCCATTACGGACAGGATCAAAATCGGCAGCAGCGGTTACGCGTATGTCGTGGACGGGGGGGGCCTGGTTATCAGCCACCCCGACGCCGCACTCGTGCTCAAGGAGGATACCTCAAAGACCGAGTTCGGCAGGCAACTGCTGCAAGACAAGGTCGGTGTGCAGAAATACTGGTACGCTGCACAGTCCCAGTGGAAACTGATGTCTTACCACGACGTTCCGGCCACTGGCTGGATTGTGGCCGTGACCGCGCCCCTGGACGAGTTGAAGGAACCGCTGATCCGTATGCGCGACATCGCCCTTCTTGGCTGCGTGTTCGCGTTGTTCCTGGTGGGCGTGGTGATCTTCCTCTCCGTGGCCCGCGTCACCAAGATCATCAAGGCGGCGTCGGCACATCTGACACTCCTCTCGACCGGCAACCTGGACTCGGATGTTCCCGAGGGTTTCCTCAAAGGCGGGGATGAACTGGGCGATCTGGCGCGAGGATTCCAGGTCCTGGTGGAGTCGCAGCGGGTCAGGGTGGAGCTGGCCCAGTCCATAGCGGCGGGCGATCTGACCCACGAGGTGGAAATTTCCTCGAATGATGACCGGCTCGGAATCGCTCTGGACGAGATGGTTTCCCGCCTGAACGACATCATGGGCCAGATCGGGGCGGCGGCCGAGCAGGTCCAGAGTGGGTCCGGCCAGGTCTCCGAATCGAGCCAGGCCCTTTCGCAGGGGGCCACGGAGCAGGCCTCCTCCCTGGAGGAGATCACCAGCTCGGTCACGGAGATCAGTTCCCAGACCCGGACCAATGCGGAGAACGCCTCCCAGGCCAGCCGGCTGGCCTCCCAGGCGCGCGATGCGGCCACGGAAGGCGACCGGGAGATGAAGAACATGGTCGCGGCCATGCAGGACATCAACCAGTCCAGCCAGGCCATCAGCAAGATCATCAAGGTCATTGACGAAATCGCCTTCCAGACCAACCTGCTGGCTCTGAACGCGGCTGTGGAGGCGGCCCGGGCCGGGCAGCATGGCAAGGGCTTTGCCGTGGTGGCCGAAGAGGTCCGCAACCTGGCCTCGCGCAGCGCCAAGGCCGCCCAGGAAACCGCACAGCTGATTGAAGGTTCCGTGGTCAAGGTGGGCAAGGGCAGTGAAATCGCGGCCCAGACCGCGGAATCGCTGCAACAGATCGTGGACAAGGCCGCCAGGGTGGCGGATCTCGTGGCGGAAATCGCCGCGGCCAGCGACGAGCAGGCCAAGGGCGTGAACCAGATCAATATCGGATTGGGCCAGATCGATCAGGTCACGCAGCAGAATACGGCCAATGCCGAGGAAACCGCTTCGGCTTCGGAGGAGCTTTCCAGCCAGGCCGTGGAAATGCGTCGGCTCGTGGGCCGGTTCCGGCTGCATCGCAACGAGATGCGGGCAGTGAACGCGCCCAGGCTGGCGCTGGTCAACAGGAACGGGAACAGGGCTCCCCAGTTGCCGCCCTCCACGTCGTCTTCCCCGTCGTCCGCTTCTGGGCGGAAGGAGGAAAAGCCCCGCGCACAGGCGCAGGCCCGGCAAGTCCGGAGCACTGCTTCAGCCCGGCCCGCCTCCGAGGGAGCCTGGGCCGCCGGCGGAAATCAGAACGGCGCGGGCGGAGCGGCGAAGAGTGCGGCCGAGGTCATCCGTCCCGAGGACGTGATCGCGCTGGATGACGACGAATTCGGCCGGTATTGAGACCCGGACCGCCGGGGATTCCCGAAGAGAATCCGGGCGGGGGGAGGCGGCTATTGAAAACAACGACGGGGCGGCCCTGGGGCCGCCCCTTTTGCGCGGATGCGGGGTTATCCGACCGGCGCGCTAGAACTCGGGATCGGGTGTTCCGAGAATGCTGCCAGGATGGAGCAGGGGCGGCCTGCCCAGGCCGTCCACGAGCCGGGCCAGCACCTGGAGCCCCTCGGGCTCGAATTCGTCCGGCGCCTCGACCAGCAGCAACACGGGGCGGTCCGCAGGCAGGTTGATTTCTCGCAGGGCGATGCGTTCCGGCGACGGCGTGCGCCGCACGGAGAGAATCGAGCCGTGGCCGATGACGCGGATGGCGTATTCCGAGGCGTCGTTCCGGCCGAGATGGAAGGTTACGTCGGGGTCGGGCGCATCGCCTTCGGGGGATACGGGGCTGATGGGGCGCACCGGTCCGGAGGCGAGCACGGCTCCCTCGGGCGTGTCCAGAAAGGCCAGGGCCTGGCGGTTGGATTTGACAAGGTCCTCGGCGGTAAGCGGTCGCAGGGTCATTGGGCGTTCCTCCTTGCCCGGAGGGCCTGAGCCCTCAAGCGGTTTAGCCAGGTTTTTTTATACTGTGGGTAGCAATCGCGACAAATCGCCCACAGGCTGCCTTTCCATCGTCGGCCCGGAAACGAGAAAACCTCTCGCAAAGGAGAGGTCGATAGGGCGGAGAAGGTCATCTCCAGCATCGTTCCCTTGCGGGTCGGCATTGGCACCTTGCTGAAAGCAGGTTGCCGTGGCGGTCACTGAGCCGAATCTCTCTCGCCACTCTGAATGGAAAAGGCAAAGAACTGAAAGGGAACATACAGGGGGGCCGGGCGCTCGTCAAGGGGGCTGCCTGGCGCGGCTCTTGACTTGATGCACGTTCTCCTTTAACACACAGTCCCTTTGTCCGGGTCTGCCGAGTGTGGCGGTTCGGGCGCAAAAGGAGATACCTGGAGGAATTGCGGTGTTCGACAATCTGTCAGACCGGTTGACGGGAGCCTTCAAGAAGCTCAGGGGGCAAGCACGGCTGGATGAAAGCAACATCCAGGCGGGGCTTCGCGAGGTGCGCCTCGCCCTGCTGGAGGCCGATGTCAACTTCAAGGTCGTCAAGCAGTTCGTCGATCAGGTCAAGGAGCGGGCCCTCGGCGAGGACGTGCTCAAGGGCCTGAACCCCGCGCAGCAGGTCGTCAAGATCGTCCACGAGGAACTCGTCGGGCTGCTCGGCGGCGAGCAGCAGGGGCTGAACCTCGGCGGTTCCAAACCGCTCAAGATCATGATGGTCGGCCTTCAGGGTTCGGGCAAGACGACCTCCTCGGGCAAGATCGCGCTCTGGTTGCGGGCCAAGGGCTTCAAGCCCTATCTCGTGCCCGCGGACGTGTACCGCCCGGCGGCCATTGACCAGCTCCTCACGCTGGCCAGGCAGATCGACGTTCCGGCCTACCCGTCCACCACGGGCATGAACCCGGTGGACATCTGCCGGGACGCCCTGGGCAAGGCGGCGGAAGCGGGCTGCGACGCGATTCTCTTCGACACCGCGGGCAGGCTGCACGTGGACGAGACGCTGATGGAGGAGCTTTCCGCCATCAAGCGGGAATGCTCGCCCCAGGAAATCCTCTTCGTGGCCGACGCCATGACCGGTCAGGACGCCGTGACCGTGGCCGAGAGCTTCAACGAGCGGCTGGACATCTCCGGCGTGGTGCTGACCAAGATGGACGGCGACGCCCGAGGCGGCGCGGCCCTGTCCATCAAGTCGGTCACGGGCAAGAGCGTCAAGTTCGTGGGCCTGGGCGAAAAGCTCTCGGAAATGGAGCTCTTCCATCCGGACCGCGTGGCTTCGCGCATCCTGGGCATGGGCGACGTGATGACCCTCATCGAAAAGGCGCAGACCGCCTTTGACGAAGAGGACGCCGAGCGCATGGCCAAGAAGATGCAGAAGGCCCAGTTCGACCTGGAGGACTTCCGCACCAACATGCGCCGCCTGAAGAAGCTCGGCTCCATGGAGGGCCTGCTCAAGCTCATCCCGGGCATGGGGGGGATGCTCAAGCAGCTCGGCGATGCGCAGATGCCCGAGAAAGAGATGAATCGCACCGAGGCGATCATCAATTCCATGACCATGCAGGAGCGGCATAACCCGAAGCTGCTCAACGCCAGCCGCAAGGAACGCATCGCCAAAGGCTGTGGAATGCAGGTCACGGATGTCAACAAGCTCATCAAGAACTTTGAACAGATGAGCAAGATGATGCAGCAGATGATGGGCGGCAAGAAAGGCAAGATGCCCAAGATGCCGAAGCTGCCCAAAGGCGCCGAGGGAATGCCCGGTATGGAAGGCCTGGGCATGGACGGCATGGGCGCGGATGGTCCGTCCTCGGTGCAGGCCAAGTCCGCGAAGCGGCTGGAAGCCGAACGCAAGAAGAAGAAACTTCAGAAGCAGATGCGCAAAAAACAGCGCAAAAAGCGCTGACGTTATATTTGCCCGTGTTTTGGGCGTACGGTATTGCATTTTTTGTGACAACAACATATCTAGCAATAATTGGGGGTAAAGACGAATGGCTCTTAAAATCAGACTGACTCGTATGGGTTCCAAAAAGCGTCCCTTCTACCGCATCGTTGCCACCAACAGTGATGCCCGTCGCGATGGGCGCCCCCTGGAGTTTCTGGGTTACTACAATCCCATGACGAACCCGGCCGAGATCAAGATCGACCAGGAGAAGCTGGACAAGTGGATCGCCAGCGGAGCCACGGCTTCCGACACGGTCCGCGCGCTGCTCAAGCAGGCCAGCTAAACCGAGTCCGGTCTGCACGCCGCAGCCCGGATTTCGCCTCCCCCAGAACGCGCACATTCCCAATCAGCCGAGAGCGGAGGTGGAGTCATGCTGAGAGAGATGATCGAGTACATCGCCAAATCGTTGGTCGACAATCCTGACGCGGTCGTTGTCTCGGAGATCGAAGGCGAGCAGACATCTGTTATTGAACTCAAGGTCGCCAAAGAGGACCTCGGCAAGGTTATCGGCAAACAGGGACGCACGGCCAGAGCCATGCGTACCCTGCTCAGCGCCGTTTCCACCAAGGCGCACAAGCGTTCCGTGCTGGAGATTCTCGAATAGCCGCCAACAACGGGTTTGCGCTTACATGACTGATCCCACTGCTGCGGACCGCGAACTGGTCCTGGTGGGCAAGGTGATCAAGCCGCACGGAATTCGCGGGGAGATCTGCGTGGAAAGCTACGCGGACTCCCCTGCTTTATTCTTTGGGCTTGCCGCCGTGCTCCTGGGGACCGGACGCGGAAAACCCGTCCGGTTCGCATTGCGCGCCGCGCGCGGACATCAGGACCGGCTCCTGCTGACCCTGGAAGGGGTCGCGGACCGAAACCGCGCCGAGGAATTGCGCGGACGCGAAGTTTTTGTCCGCGAGTCCGACCTGCCCGAGCTGGAAGACGACGAGTTCTACCTCCGCGACCTGCTCGGCCTGGACGTGCTCCTGGAGGACGGAACCCGCCTCGGCGTCCTGGAAAATTTCCTGGAAACGCCCGGCCAGCTCGTCTGGTCCATTGCGCACGACTCCGGAAAGGAAATCCTGCTTCCCGCCGTGCCCGAATTCCTGGTGGATGTGGACCCGGAGGCCGGGACCATCACCGTGGCTCCGCCCGAAGGGCTGGTGGAAATGTATCTGACGCCGACCGCTCCGGCGGACAAGCACTGATCCGGACGCGGTCAACCACGCCGGACTTCCCCGGTCGGGCCGGGCAAGGAAAGACCATTGCATTTCAATCTCGTGACCATCTTCCCCGAGTTCTTTGACTCGGCCCTGGCCGTGGGCCTGCTCGGCAAGGCCGTGGACAAGGGGCTGGTCACGTTCGAACGGGTTTCCCCGCGCTCCCAGGCCGTTGACCGCCATCAGACCGTGGACGACAAGCCCTACGGCGGCGGAGCCGGGCTGGTCATGCTCGTGGAGCCGCTGGCCAAAACCCTGCGCGCCCTCAAGCGGCCGGGCCGCATGCTGCTGCTCTCGCCGCGCGGCCGCAAGCTGACCCAGGACTACGCGCGGGAATTGGCCGAAGAAGAGGCCCTGACCCTGATCTGCGGCCGCTACGAAGGCATTGACGAGCGCATCCTGGACCTCTTCCCCATCGAGTTGGTCAGCGTGGGCGAGGCCGTGCTCAACGGCGGCGAGGCCGCGGCCCAGTGCGTGGTCGAAGCCGTGTCCCGTCTCCTGCCGGAGTTCATGCACAAGGAAGAATCCCTGGAGGAGGAAAGTTTCTCCTCCGGCCTGCTCGAATATCCGCACTACACGCGGCCTGAAATTTTTGAAGAGCGCGCGGTCCCGCCCATCCTGCTTTCCGGCGACCATGGCCGCGTGGCGGACTGGCGGCGGGAGCAGTCCGTGCTGAACACCCTGCGCCACCGGCCCGAGCTGCTGGACGCCGCGCCCCTGGCCCCGAAGGATCTGGAGACCCTCAAATCCGCGCCCTGCGCCACCTGCGGCAGGAATCTCCACCTGGCACTGGTCCACTACCCGGTGCTGAATAAATTTGGGGACACTGTGGCAGTGTCTTTGACAAATCTCGACATACACGATATGTCCCGCGTTTCCCGCACGTACGCGCTGGGTGGTTTGATTCTGGTCACACCCATCGAGGACCAGCGGGAACTGGCCGCGACACTCCTGGATCATTGGGTGCGCGGAGCCGGCGGCAAAGCCAACCCCGACCGGGCCGATGCGCTCCGGGAGGCCCGAGTGGCCTCGGATATCGCACAGGCCGTAGGGATGGTGGAGGAGCGAACCGGACAGCGTCCGCGCATTGTCGCCACTTCGGCCCGGATGGACCCCAAGGGAGGGGCCTTGCGGACGCCGGATGAGGTGCGCGGCTGGCTCCAGGACGAGCCGGTGCTGCTGCTGTTCGGAACGGGTTCCGGGCTTGCGCCGCAGGCGTTCGAGGGGGCGGAACTGATGCGGCCCCTGCGTTGTCTGGACGATTACAACCACCTGTCCGTCAGGTCCGCAGTCGCCATTACGGTGGACCGCATCCTGGGGGACGTGTACTGAGCACAAATATCGAGATGAAGGAGCAGGAAACATGGGAATCATGAAAAAGATCGAACAGGAGCATCTGCGCCTGGACATGCCCGCGTTCAAGGCCGGTGACACCGTCAAGGTTCACCTGCGGATCATCGAGGGCGACAAGGAACGCATCCAGGTCTTCCAGGGCGCGGTGCTTCGCGTGCGTCGCGGTACCACCGACTCCACCTTCACCGTCCGCAAGGTGTCCGACGGCGTGGGCGTGGAACGCGTGTTCCCCATGCACTCCCCGTTCATCGAGCGCGTGGAAATGGTCTCCGAGGGCAAGGTCCGCCGCAGCCGCATCTACTACCTGCGCGGTCTGCGCGGTAAGGCCGCCCGCATCAAGTCCAAGCAGATCTGGGAGTAATCCCGGTCTGAACGACCCCTGGCCCGCGCTTCCGAGCACGGACCAAAAAGGCGCAATTCCTTTGCAAGCCCACGGGCCTGCAAAGGGTTGCGTCTTTTTTGCGTTCGGACAAAAAGCGTTGGCGGCGGTACGGGAAGGGCGCGTCCCTGAAGGGCGAAAGGCAGGCTTCCGGCGACCGTGCGGGGCAGGCCTCCGGCGGCTGGAGCCCGCGGCCCCAGACCCCGTTTACCGCTCGCGCTGCGCGCGGCGGGCAGTGGGGCCGGAAGCGCCTCCCTGTCTGACTCCATGCTGGCTCTTGGGTCGTTTTCGTAGTATTCGCCGTCCCATGCGGCAATACGGAACGCTCTACAATGACGAACCGCCCTGTGAGCGCATCGCGGGCGTGGACGAGGCCGGGCGCGGCTGTCTGGCCGGGCCGGTGGTGGCCGGGGCCGCAATCCTGCCCGAGGCGTTTGAGCTGCCGGGCCTCACGGATTCCAAGGCACTCACGGAAAAGAAGCGGGAGGCGCTCTATCCGCTGATCCGCGGTCGTTGCGTGGCTTTTGGCATCGGCATAGCCTGGCCGTGGGAAATCGACGAGGTCAACATTCTCCAGGCCACATTTCTGGCCATGGGCAGGGCGGTGCGGGCCATGCGCGTTCCTGTGGAACTGCTGCTCGTGGACGGTGACAAGACGATTCCGGTCCGCGCGCTGGAGTCCTGCGGCCTGAGCGGCTTTCGGCAACGGTCCGAGGTCAAGGGCGATGCTCGTTTTCCGGTCATTTCCGCCGGGTCGGTCCTGGCCAAGGTCTGGCGCGACCGGTTTATGAAGGTCATGGACCGGCGCTATCCGGGCTATGGCTTCGCCGGGCACAAGGGCTACGGCAGCGCGGAGCACATGGCCCGCGTGGCCGAGCTGGGGCCGTGCCGCATGCACCGGCTGACCTTCCGGGGCGTACGGGTCGAGCAGGGCGGGGAAGAGCGGAGCAAGAGGAGGCAGGCGTGTCTTCCGGGCCTCTGAGCAATCTTGCCCGCCACCTGATCCTGGGCCGCTCCGGCGAGGACGCGGCCGCGCGCCATCTGCGCGACGCGGGTTGCCGCATCCTGGCGCGCAACTGGTCCAGTCGGCGGCTGGAGATCGACATCATCTGCGAGGACGGGGACACGCTCGTTTTCGCCGAGGTCAAGACCCGGGCCGAGGATGCGCGCGGGACCCCTGCCGACGCCCTGACTCCGGCCAAGCGCGGCAAGCTGGCCAGGGCCGCCGCGCTGTATCTTTCGGAGCAGGGCCTCTGGCATTGCCCCTGCCGCTTCGACCTGCTTTCCGTGATTCCATTCGAGGGATCTTTTTCGGTTCAGCACCTTAAGAACGCCTTCACCCTGGACGATATCAAGGGTGCGGGGCGTTTCTGGCAACCCTTCTGAACGCAGCCATCCCCTGACCCTGATTTTCTTTTAGCGCCGAGAAACGAAGAGAGCGGTATTTGGCATGCAAGCCTTGCTTGTTTGCGAAAGATAATTATTATCATAATACCGCTGCTCTTCAGCGCGGAAAGGAGGTATTATGAACACCCTGAGAACACTGACGTTTTCCGCGTTGTTGGTGATCTTCAGCGCATTGCCGGCCTTGGCTTCGGTGATGCCTTCCGGCTACGCGAGCTATACGCCCAGCGGGACCATCGACCCCTTGCGGAGCGATCCCACCAACGCGCTGAGCTACGACCCGCTGACCGATGACCAGAGCGGCGTGGAGAATTTCACATCCCTCGGTTTCGGCGGCAGCATCGTACTGACCTTCAGCAACGCCATTGTGGACGGTGCGGGCATTGACCTTCAGATCTTTGAGAGCACCTGGGGAGCCCAGGCGGACAACTGGGGATCCTACAAGGAAACCGCCGAGGTCTGGGCCTATAACGGGGTTTACTCCGGTCAGGCCCTGGGCGATCCGGGCTGGGTTCTGCTCGGCACGGCCCAGCAGGACGGAGCCTTTGACTTCAACGGGTTGATCAGTTCCACCACGGCCCTGCTGTTGCGGGACATCAGTCTGGCCTCGGGTTTCACGGGCGGCGGCGACGGCTACGACCTGGACGGTGTGGTCGCCAACTATGCCACGCCCCTTCCCGCCGCACTCTGGATTTTCGGAGGAGGACTGATGGGACTTGCGGGGATGCGCAGAATGCGCAGAAACGGATGACTTTGCGCCGGACAACTGACATGATGGCCCCCGAGGAACGGGGGCCTTTTTCATGCGACGGAGTGGTCAACAGTATTCTTTTGGGGGGGGCATGCAGAAGTTGAGCATCAAGGTCAGGCTGATCATTGCGCTGACGTTGATCCTATTGACCGCATTCGTGGTTCTGAGCGTGCTGAACTATCAGACTTCGCGCGAATCCATGCGCGAGGAAATCATGACTTCCTCCCTGCCGTTGATCCGGGAGAACATCTATTCCGAAATCCACAGCAGTCTGATCAAGCCCATTCTGGTCTCCACAACCATGGCCAACGACGCCTTTCTGCGCGCCTGGGCGCTGAAGGAAACCGAGGATGTGGACGCGGTCACGCGCTACCTGCGGGACATCCGATCCCGGTACGGGTTTTTCTCGGTTTTCTTCGTTTCGACCAAAACCCATCGCTATTATCATTACCAGGGCATTCACAAGATCGTCAGCCCGAACAACGAGCATGATGTCTGGTATTACAATTTCTTGAGCAGTGGTCTGGAGTATCAGTTGGACGTGGACACGGACGAGGTCACAGGTGGCATCCTGACCATCTTCATCAACCATCGTGTCGACGATTATGACGGCAACCTGCTCGGCGTCACCGGAGTGGGCGTGCGCATGGACAGCGTGGCCCGCCTGCTGAGCGAAACCCAGAAAAAATACCTGCGCCGGGTCTACCTTGTGAATGATCAGGGGCTGGTGCAGGCCCATTCGGACATTTCCCTGGTGAACAAGATGAACATTCGCCAGGCCGAGGGCATTCGCGACATCGCGGAGAGCATCCTGAGCCCCCAGGAAGGGGCCAGCAATTACGAATACAATGGGCCGAACGGTCCGGTGCTGCTTTCCGCGAGCTATGTGCCCGAACTGAGCTGGTTCGTGCTGGTGGAACAGGATGAGAAGACGCTGCTGGCCGCCACAGAGGGCAACCTCACGCGGACGCTCACGGGTGGTTTTGTGGCCACGCTTCTGGTCATCCTTGTGAGCATGCTGGCCGTGAACCATTTCCAGAGCCGCCTGGAGCGCATGGCCGTTACGGACGAGCTCACGGGCGTGGCCAACCGACGCCGTTTTGACGAGCATTTCGTGCAGGCTTGCTCGCGACATGCGCGCGGCAACAATGCCTTCTCGATGATTCTGCTGGACCTGGACGGGTTCAAGAAGATCAACGACAGGGCCGGACATCTGGAGGGCGACCGGGTGCTGGTGGATGTCGCGCAACTGATCCGCGAGCATATCCGGCCCACGGACCTCGTGGCCCGCTGGGGTGGGGATGAATTCATCGTGCTGGCCGAGAGCGGACTTGAGGGGGCCGAGGAAGTGGCCGAACGCATCCGGCGGGGCGTGGACGAAGCCCGTCTGGTCAGTCCCATGGTCTGCCATCTGACCGTGAGTCTGGGCGTTGCGGAGTATCAGGAGGGCGAAAGCCTGGACCACCTGACCAGTCGGGCGGACGAGGCGCTTTACAGGGCCAAGCAGACCGGGCGAAACCGTATTTCCAAATCCGAATGCTGAACAGGGAAGGGGGAGCGCGACCGTCAGTGTGCGGTCATTCCCGCAAAGCCGGAGTCATGCCGACCCGCGCCCCGAGCCGACGCATGAGCCAGAAAATGATCCAGAGCGTAGCCAGAGGCAGCACAGCGGCCTGAATCACGAAGAGCACGAGCAATTCCAGTACGTGTTTCCCGAAATCCTCCATCATTCCCTGGAGCCGCTCCAGGGCGGCGCGAACGCTGGAGAGCCGTTCCAGCGCACCCTGGTTTTCGCGCTCCCGCATCTGCTGGCGAAAGAGTTCCACCTGGGCCGAGGCATCGGCCTGCCGGGCGGCCAGAAATCGTTCGTAGACATATTCGTTGGCCAAAGCGCCCAGGGGCACGAGCAGCCGCACGGCCACGGCCAGCACGGCCACGCGCACGCCCACCACGCGCAAGGTGTGCGCGATGCGGGCCGTTCTGCCGGTGGCGTTGCCTCGCGGACGCAGCCAGACCGCGACCAAGCCGACAACGCAGGCCAGGGAGAGCAGCACATCCACGCAGATCCAGGGCGAGACTTCCAGGAGAAAGCGCTGCACCCCGAGCGAGGTCAGGGCCGCGAGCATGACCCACGAAAAGCGTTCCACAAGATCGTTGATCGGGTCGAGCACCTCGCCCACACCCACGACCACGCCCACGCCGATGCCCGCCTCCACTTCCGTGGATTGCAGCAGGGAGATGAAGGCGTTGGCCACGCGCGCCGCGCCAAAGGCGGCCCCGGCTTTGACCAGGGCGCCGTCGATGTACTGGAAGCCCGCTTCGTCGAGTTGGGCCAGGGCCGGGTTTTCAAACACGGTATCGTGCAGCAGGGGGACGTGGATCGTCACCAGGAGCAGGAGCAGCGCCGCTGTCGCGCCCAAGCGGGCCGCGAGCCGCGATTTCTGGCGGTCGACTGCAAGGGCTGTCTCGAAGAGCTCGGGCATAAAACCTCGTGTCGTCGGGGGAAATTTTTCCTAACTGTAGTCCTTCCTGCGCTGCGGAGCAAGCTTGCGGAGAAAAGCAAAGAGATGCGGAAAAAAGTTCCGAGACTCTTTACGCAATAATAAAATTTATGCTATGGGAACAGGAACCAGTGCCGGATGGATGGACTGCCAAATTTCGGGTCCAATGCGGTGCTTTCCGGTTCTCAGGAATGCGGACAGTGAACACCGTGGAAGCCTTTGAGGTCATAGCCATTCCTCCTTCCCAGAAAGGGCGTGGAGCGATCCGCGCCCTTTCCCCGTTTGCGGCGGACGCCAAAGGTCCAAGGCCGCGCGGTTCCGGGCCGCGCGCCCGGAGCAACCGCGCCGCGAGAGCCCGGACGGTGTCGGCGCTGGTCTGGTCGGGGCCGCCCAAAGCCCGAAGGCCTAAAGCCCGGGCAGCCAGAGCGACAGCGCCGGGACATAGGTCACCAGCAGAACCACGGCGGCGAGGATGGCCAGAAAGGGCAGGGTGGAGCGGCAGGTGGTCAGAATCGGCTTCTGGAAGCGGTAGCTGGCGATGAACAGGTTCAGACCCACGGGCGGCGTGCAGTAGCCGATTTCCATGTTGGCCAGAAAGATGATGCCCAGATGAACGGGGTGCACACCGTAGCCCGCGGCAATGGGCAGCAGCAGGGGAACCACCAGCACCGTGGCCGAGAAGATGTCCAGCACCGCTCCGAGTGCGAGCAGAAAAACGTTCAGAAGCATCAGGAAGGTCCACTTGCTGGTCACGAAGTTCTGTACGAACTCGAAGAGCCGCTGGGGAACCTCCTGGTCGATGAGCAGGTTCGTGGAGGCCTGGGACACGGCCAGGATGATCAGGATGCCGCCCACCAGGGTCATGCTCCGGCGCATGATTTCCGGCAGTTCGCGCGGCTTCACGTCGCGGTAGATGCCCACCTCCACCAGCAGGACGTAGGCGGCGGTCACGGCGGCGGCCTCCCCCAAGGCGAACCAGCCCGAGTAGATGCCGCCGAGCACGATCACGGGCAGGGGCAGTTCCCAGGCCGCGCGGCGCGCCGCCGTGGCGATGTCCGCAAGGCGGAAGGGCGTCAACTTGATCCGGCTCTTCAGCCCCTGGCGCACGCACCAGAGGGCCAGCAGCACGATCATGAGCACGCCGGGCACAATGCCCGCCAGGAACAGGTTGTTGATGTCCTCGCGGGCGATGATGCCGAAGAGGATCAGGGGAATGGCCGGGGGAAAGAGCAGGCCCAGGCTGCCCGAGGTGGTCACCAGTCCAAGGCTGAAGCGTTCAGGATAGCCCTCGCTCGTGAGCGAGGGATAGAGCAGCGCGCCCAGGGCGATGATCGTCACGCCCGAGGCCCCGGTCAGAGCGGTGAAGGCCGCGCAGACGAACAGGGTCACGATGCCCAGTCCGCCGGGCATCCAGCCGAGCAGCGCCTTGGAAAAGCCCACCAGCCGCTCCGAGGTGCGCGAGCGGGCCATGAGCTCGCCCGCGAAGGTGAACAGCGGAATGGACACAAGCACGGGCGTGTCCACGAGGCGGTGGATCTCCATGGCCACCAGGGACGGGTCCAGTCCGTCGGACATGAATCCGAGAATGGCCATGGCCGCGATGAGTGCGAAGAGCGGCGTGCCCATCAGGGCGAAGAGGCCGAGCAGGAGCTTGATCAGCATACGCGCCCCCCGGTGACCACTCCGCGCGCCAGATTTCGCAGCAGGATCGCTCCGGCCGCGAGGTAGCGCAGGGCCATGACCGCGAAGGCCAGGGGCATGATCAGTTGAAAGATCCAGGAGGGAACGCCCTGCATGGCCTCCATGCCGTACTCGTATTCGTCCAGCAGGAACAGGCCCGAGGAGTGGGCCAGGGCGGCGCAGACCAGGGCCGTGAAGAGATAGGCCAGTCCCTTGCAGAGCGCTGCCGCGCGCGGCGGCAGAAAATGGTTGATCACGTCGATGGAGAGGTGGTCCTGGTTGCGGGAGGCGACCATGGCCCCGAGCAGCGCGATCCAGAGCACGAGGCGGCGCAGCAGCGGGTCGATCCAGATCAGGCCGGACTGGACCGCGTTGCGCAGCACGATCTGGAGCACGGCGAGAACGATCATGCCCGCCAGGGAGAGCACGAGCACGCTGGTCTCCACGGATTCCAGCGCGTGGAGCACCCGGCTGGGGATCGATTCCTGGGGTCGGTTCTCCATGGACGTTTCCGGTCAGTTCACGGACTGGATGGCGGCCCGGAGCTTGGCCAGCAGTCCGGCGTCCAATTTGCCTTCGCTCTGATAGCGGTCCACCAGTTCGTCGGCCACAGCCTTGAAGCGGACGTGGCCCTCCGGGCTGACCGGCTCCAGGGTGATGCCCTGGGCTTGGAGCGCCTGCAGGGCGGAATCGTTTTCCAGCCGTACGCTTTTGTCCACATCGCTCATGCGCCGGGTGAAGATTTCCAGCACGGCCTTGCGGTCGGCCTCGGAAAGTTTGGCCAGGGCGCGGTCCTGAAAGGCCAGGGTGCTGTACGCATAAAGCAGGGGTTCGTCCGTGATGTGTTTGATGCGCGTGAACCATTGCAGGGCCAGCGCGGCCACGGGCGAGGAGAGCACCGTGTCGATGACCCCGGTCTGGAGGCCCGTGAGCACGTCGGGCAGGGGCAAGGGAATGGGCGTGACACCGAAGGCGGCAAAGGCGTCCTGGCCCAGCTGCGAGCCCTCGGGCAGCCAGAACTTGATGTTGTGCATGTCTTCCGGGCCATGGACCGCCACAGCGCCCATGATGTGGATGAATCCGACCTCGATCAGCCCGGTACAGAAAAGGCCCTTCTTTTCCATGCGCCGCAGGAGGTCCTGCTCCACAGCGGCGCGGGCCGCATCGGCCTGGGCCGGGGTGGTCACGAGCATGGGCATGCCGATGAGTCCGAAATTGAAGTCCTCGCGCTCCAGGGACCCGGCGGAAAGCGTGGCCGCCTGGAGCTGGCCCGCGCGCATCTTGCGCATGACCTGGGCGTCGGAGCCCATGACTCCGCCCGCGTAGATCTTGATCTGCACGCGGCCCTGGGTGGCGATCTCCACTTCCTTGGCCCCTTCGCGAAGGGAGGCGGTCACAGTGGTTCCGTCCGGAGCCAGCGTGGCGATTTTCAGGGTCTCGGCGAGGGCGTTGCCGCAGAAGAGGGCAAGGGCAAGGGCCAATGCGGCCGAAAAGGCAAAAAATCGATTCATGTGGAAATGTCCTCGTGTTCTTGGTGTCTGCGCGCCTGGAGTCGTCGGACCTGGGCGCGGGCAGGAACGGAAGCTTAAAAAAAGTCGTCGGCCTCCTGCAACAGCACTTCGGCCTGGCGTTTGGCCAGGACGTTTTGAAGTGTCAGTTCGGGCTGCACGTCGGCGGGTGTTTCCAGCACGTGGGCCAGGAGGCGGTCGTGCAGTTCGCGGTCCTGCAGGGGACGAGCGTAGTTCTGGGCAAAGGTCACATAGGTCAGCAGGTCGGCCCCGCCGGAAATTTCCATGGCCCGCTCGAAATGCTTCCGGGCCTCCTCGGGCTTGCCGCCGTAGGCCGGGGGCAGAATGGTCTGGAGAACACCCATGAGCACGTGGGGAGCGCCGTTCTGATAGGTTTCGTCAAGTTCGAGCAGGCGTTCGGCCAGGGCCTGGAGCTTGGGCACGTCGGCCACGTCGGTCCAGGAGCCGGGTCGGGCCTTGATGTAGGCGCCCCAGGCGTTGATGGCCGTCTGGATGTATTTCAGGTCGCGCTTGTCCAGACTGGCGGGCACAGGACCGAACTCCGCGGCGGGCTGGTTCCAAAGCCGCGCAAAGGCGTCGCTGCGCTGGGCCAGGGCATGAATGCCGTACTCGCGGGCCTTGGCCGTCATCAGTTTGGCCCGCTCCGGGTCGTTGTCCAGAGTGAAGGCCACGGCATAGGCCGTAAGCAGGCCGGAGGCCGCCGCAAGGGTGTCCTCATCGTCAGGCGACCCCTGGACCAGGGCGTCCATGAAGATCATGTACGAGGGGATGCCCTGGCGAACCGTTTCCAGGTCCTGCTGGCGCTTCACAGAATTGGCCAGATTTTCCATGATCGGGGAAGTGGCGCTGCGCACCAGCGCACCGCAGCCCGTCAGCGTCAGGCAGACGAAAAGCAGTGCCGCAAGGGCCGGGGCGAATGTCGAGGCGCGTTTCACGGAGCTCTCCTGCGCAAGCGTTGCGAGGCAGGGATATATCAAAAAAGATGCGCGAGTGGAACTATAATGCGAATGATTTTCGATCTCTTGCCATTTCCACGGGTTGGGGGTAAGCACTGACCATGCTGGAATCCCCTGTGCCCGCCGCTTCCCCGGATACGTCGCGTGACTGCGCCGAGGCGCTGTCTCAGAATTGCAAGCTCTGCAAGATGTGCGAAAAGGAATGCCCGCTGCTGCAGCAGTGGGGCATGCCCGGTGCTTTCGCCTCCCAACTGCTTTCGGGGGAGCTGACCCCGGAACAGACTCTGGAGGCGGCTTTCCAGTGTACGCTTTGCGGGCTTTGCACGCAGGTCTGTCCGGTGCGCGGCCTGGACCCGCGCTCCCTGTTTCAGGCCCTGCGGCGGGAGGCAGTGGCCGCGAACCCCGACCTGCTCAAACCCTACAAGCCGCTGTTGCGCTACGAGCGCACCGGCCTGACCAAGACGTTTTCCTTTTATGGCCTGCCCAGGGGCGTGCGCCGGGTCTTTTTCCCGGGGTGTTCCCTCTCGGGCACGCGGCCCGACACGGTCTGGCGCGTGCTGGAAAAATTGCGCGCCGAGGACCCGGCCACGGGCTTTGTGCTGCACTGCTGCGCCAAGCCCTCCTTGATGCTCGGGCGCACGGGGTTTTTCCTGGAGCAGACCCGCGTCCTGGCCGCCCGGCTCGAAGAGGCCGGAGTGGAAGAGCTGCTCGTGGCCTGCCCCAATTGTTTCAATGCGCTGCGTGAGGGCGGGCCGTCGTTTGCCGTGCGCACGGTTTACGAAGTCCTGGCCGAGAACGACCCGGAACCGGAATCCGGAATGCAGCGGACCAAGACCGCCGTGCATGACCCCTGTGTGTTGCGCTCGGAAAAGGGTGTGCATGCCGCTGTGCGCGACCTGCTCTGGAATCACGGCTGCTCGATATCGGAAATGCGCCACGCCCACCATAAGGCCATCTGTTGCGGCGAAGGCGGCGGACTGGCTGTGGCCCACCCGGAACTGGCGGAACATTGGCGGCGGACGCGGCTGGAAGAGGCCCGGGGCCGGGAACTGGCCGTGTATTGTTCGGGCTGCCTGGAGCGCCTCGCACCCCATGCGCCCACGCGCCACGTGCTGGACATCCTCCTGGACGGTCCGGACGGCGAACCGGCGCGGCCCGCTTCCGGAGCCATGAAATATTTCAACCGCCTGCGTCTGAAGAAGCGCGCCTCCGCATACTACCGCAAGACCTGATTCACGACTCACGCCTTTGCCTTGCAGTCTTGTTCGGGGGAGGAAACAACCATGCGTGACCACATCGGCCCGGCTGACGCGTCCGTTTCCGACCGGCGCTTCGGCTTCGCGGCTGCCGCCCCTTTGGCGCTTGCCTACATTTTGTTGCCCCTGGCCGGGGCGTTCGCCCGCCATTTTCCCGTACTTCGGCTTCCGGAGTGGATCCCCTCGGGCTGGCCCTGGCTGGCCCTGGCCGGGGTCGGACTGCTGGCCGCCCTGGCAGCGCAGGCCACGCGGCGCAAGCCCCTGCGGCCCGTGCCGCTCTGGATCGGGCTGGTCCTGGTGGCCTGCGGCGCGCTTCTGGCCCTGAGTCTGATCAAACTGAGCGTGCCCCGGCTCCAGGGACCGTTTTTCCCGTCCGAACGCTTCTGGATTCTGGTCTTGCCGGAAACCGCACCCCTGGCCTTCCTGCTCCTGGGGCTGGCCTGGGTCCTGAGCTTCGGCGCGCCCGCCCGGATCTGGTTCGCGCGCTTCGGCGCACTCCTGGCCGCTCTGGTCCTGGCGGACGTATTCTACGCAAGCCTGCTGGCCGGGTTCATCGTGCCGGGCGGCGTGTTGCTGGACCCTGGACTGGGCGAACGGCACGCGCTTCTGCTCGGTCTGGCCCTGCTCCTGGGCGTGGACGATCCGGGCCGGGCTGGCCGGTTCCCGTCCGGGTGGACCCTGCTGAGCATGGGCGGATTCCTGTGCTGCGGCTCGCCCGTGCCGCTGCTGGCCGTGGGTGCGGCGTATCTCTTCCTGGCGCGGACGCGCATCGAGGCGCGCATCGGTTTTGCCCTGGCCTGCGCCGGGGGCGTGGCCGGCCCGCTGCTCGGCGGCACGCCCCTGAGCATGGACGGCCGGATGCAGGTCTACATGACCTGGCTGGCCGGACTGGAAAGCTTTGCCAGCCATCCCCTGGCCCTGTTCAAGGGTTTCGGCCCCTGGCCCCTGGATCTGCAACTGCCCGCACAGGCCGCTGTGGTCATGGGAATGCCGGACGTGGCCTTCACCCTGCCGCCCCACGCCGTGCCCTCGTTCTGGATGCGTTCGGCCCTGGTCTGGGGCGCGCTGCCGCCCCTGGTCCTGCTGCTGTTGAGCATCGTGCTTACAGCGGTGACGCCGGGCCGGGCCATGGCCGGGATCATGGCCCTGGCCCTGACCCAGGGAGTGGTTTATTCCCTGCTCTACGACGGCTCCTCGGGCGTGACCCTCGGTCTGGCCGTGGCCTGCCTGCTGGCGGACGGCGTGCCGGTTCTGCGCGCCGCCGAAGTCGCAGCTGAAACCGTTGCCGCGACCACTATCAAAGCCACTGTCCCGGCGGAGCGGGACCCCGCACGCACCCCCCCGGAAGCGGACTGATCCGTCCGCCAACGGCTTGGCCCTTGCCAAGCCTGCCCCCGCATCGTATGCCTTGGGCATATGCCTGAAACCCATCCGTTGCTGATCACCTGCCCCAAGGGGCTGTCCCCCTGGCTGCGCGCCGAGGTCGAGGCCCTGGGCCTGCCCGTGCGCCGCGAACTGCCCCTCGGCGTGGAAACCCAGGGCGACCTGGAAACGGCCATGCGCCTGAACCTCTGGCTGCGCACCGGACACCGCGTGCTGCTGGAACTGCGACATTTCCACGCCCCGGACGCGAGCCTGCTGCACGCCCGCGCGGTCAAGCTGCCCTGGGAGGAATGGATTCCCGAGGACGGTTACGTCACGGTCAGCGCCGCCGTGAACAACCGGGGTCGCGAACACTCCGGCCACGCCGCCCTGAAGATCAAGGACGCCGTGGTGGACCGCATCCGGAAGAAAACCGGACAGCGCCCGGATTCCGGACCGGAACAGCACGGAGCCTCGGTCTTCCTCTACTGGCAGGGCGACAGCGCCACCCTCTACCTGGACACCTCGGGCGAACCCCTGTCCCGGCGCGGCTACAAGCTCCAGCCCCACAAGGCCCCGCTCCAGGAAACCCTGGCTGCGGGCATTGTCATGGCCGCCGGGCACAAGCGCGGCCACTTCGTGAACCCCATGTGCGGCGGCGGCTCCCTGGCCTGCGAAGCCGCGCTCCTGGGCCTGAACCGTGCGCCCGGCCTGCTGCGGAACCGATTCGCCTTCATGGGGTTGAAGACCTACGATGCCGCCGCGTATCAGCGGCTCTGCAATGAGGCCCGCGCCGCCGAGTTTGATTCGCCGGGAGGCCGCATCGTGCTCACGGACCACGATCGCGCCGCTGTGGACGCGGCCCGCGCCAATGCCGAACGCGCCGGACTGACGCCGTTTCTGGAATTCGCGGTCTGCGACTTCCGTGAAACCGAGGTCCCGGCCGTGACGGACGAGTGTCCGGGCTGCGCGATTCTCAACCCGGAGTACGGCATGCGCCTTGGCGAAGAGGATGTTCTGGGCGAGGTCTATGCGGGCATTGGCGATTTCTTCAAGCAGCGCTGTCCCGGCTACACGGGCGGCGTGTTCACGGGAAACCCCATCCTGGCCAAGCGCGTGGGCCTGAAGACCCGGCGGCGGATTCCCTTTTTCAACGCCAAGATCGAATGCCGCCTGCTGCTCTACGAACTGTATCTGGGCAGCCGCAAAGGGGAATGACGTGGCCTTCTGGACCGCCATTGTCCGCTACATCGCCGTGGAAAAGCTCCGGGGCATGGGCGAGGACGTGCTGGCCCACGGACGCAAGGTCTTTGCCGAGGAACTGGCCGCCGGAAAAACCCAGACGGAGGCCGCACGCGGCGCGGCCAAAGCCATGACCACCCTGGCTGCGGACAAGGGCCGGGGCCTGGGGAAAATCGCGTCCGCTGCGGCCCGGGGAGCCGCCCGGGCAGCACGCCGGGCGCGCAGCATGGCCGGGAGCCTCGGCTCAGCCCTGCACCAAAGGCTGCGTCGAAAATAATCCCCTGAACCACCGTTTGGCCCCGTTTTTGTCGTTCCCCCCGCTTGACAAGCCCGATACGAACCGACATCAAAATGTAATGCGACCCGCCACGTCGAACGGCGGGCGCGGTCCGGCTCGCCAGAGACAACCGGGGGGAAACAGATGAGCCGCAAGGTCAAGTCCGTTCGCGTGCCCAGGGAACTGGAAACCATCGATCTGTCCGGGATCATCCGGGAGTGCGAGGCCTACCTGCGCGACCTGGAATCCGCCACCCTGCTCAAGTCGCAGGGCAACCGCGAGGCCTCCGAGGCGTTGATCAAGACCCGTGAGCGGGATCTGGGCAAGCGCATCGGCATGATGGTCTACAAGGCGCGCGTCGAATACGGTCGCAGCCGGGAGGAAAAAGAGTGACCCCGAAAAAGGCTTCCCAGTCCGCGGTGATCATGTCCCACATCGCCCTGCCCGAGGACGCCAACCCCGCCGGGAATCTCCACGGCGGCGTGATCCTCAAGCATGTGGACACGGCCGGGGGCGTGGTGGCCATGCGCCACGCGCGCGCCAACGTGGTCACCGCCTCCTTCGAGCGCATGGACTTTCTCCAGCCCGCCTACGTGGGCGAACTCATGACCTTCAAGGCCAGCCTGAACTACGTGGGACGCACCAGCATGGAAGTGGGCGTGCGCGTGGAAGCCGAAAATCCCATCACCGGACACGTGCGCCATACCAACTCCGCTTACGTGACCTACGTGGCCCTGGATGAGCACGGCAAACCCAAATCCGTCCCGCCCCTGGATATCGACACGCCCACCGCTGAACGACGCTTCCGCGAAGGCGAAAACCGCCGCCGCATGCGACAGGCCCTGATGCGCTCCGAAGAATTGTAGAGAAAAGAAGGCCTCCGGCGGCCAAAGGGCCCGCGGCCCCTTGGAACCCCATTTTGCGCGCGGGGCTGGATGCTGCGCATCCGGCCCCGCGCGCGAATTGGAGCTTCAAAGCCAAGCAGTGTGTTCGGTTACGCTTCAAAACTTGGCAAACCCCTTTGCGTTGCGGGTTGCGGCCGCGCTACGCGGCAGCAACCCGCAACGCCGAATGGGATTCCAAAGGGGCATTGCCCCGTTGGCCGCCGGAGGCGTGTTCTTGCCGTTTCTTCTTTCATGC
>JBFWMD010000032.1:0-38092 GCA_050251775.1 Desulfovibrio sp. | reverse complement strand
GCTGGAAAATTTGGGGCTGGAGCTGGAACCGTTGCCGAAGCCGCCGGGATTTGTTTTTGATGAGCCGCGCCTGGGCTGCCCCCAGGGGGTGCTCCGTGTGGCCGAGGAGTCCGAGGGAGAGGGCTTTTTCGTGGCGTTGTTGCGCCGATCCGGGGAATCCGGCCAGAGGTCCGTGGAAACCCTGGGTGGACCGCCGCCCGAAGCGCGCCGCCTGCGCATGGACCGGCTTCGGGGCCCGGCGGGGCTGCACTGGGAGGGATTGCCGCCGGGTATGCTCTGCGAGTTTGCGGGCAAAGTGGTCTTCCTGCACGGCGAGGCCCTGCGCCTGATCCCGGCGGGTGCGCGCTGGCAGGGCGCGACCCTGGGCAAGCTGAGCAGGGACGAGTTTCGACCCGACCCGTTCTGCCGGGCGCTGATGCCGCCCCGACCGGGCGAGGGCGCGCTGGACGTGCAGGACCCCTCGGAAATCGCGGGGCTGATGTCCGGTCGGTCACTGACGCCGCCGCCGGGTCAGGGACCGGTTCCGCTCTATTTCCGGGGCATGCGCCTGGGCTGGGCCGCGCGCAAGGGCAAGCGGGTGCTCTGGACGGAAACGTGAGTCGGATTGTTCTATTTTGGCAGCGTGTTGCGGAAGTGGAAAAAAACTGCAAAAAGAGTTTGACAACAAGGCCCGGCTTGTGAAATACGTTCCTTCCGCCGCGGACGAACGCAGCTTCCAGCGAAGCCGCCGCAGTCGAGCCGAAAGCTTGACAAGTTCCTGCGGGACGGCTACAAGCCGAACTCCCACGGGCGGGTAGCTCAGTTGGGAGAGCATCGGCCTTACAAGCCGAGGGTCACAGGTTCGAGCCCTGTTCCGCCCACCATCTTTGATATGTAGGGAGAAAGTCCCTCATATAATATACGCGGAGCCGTAGTTCAGTTGGTTAGAACGCCGGCCTGTCACGCCGGAGGCCGCGAGTTCGAGTCTCGTCGGCTCCGCCATTAAAGATAAAGGATCTTAGCCTGTTAGGTTAAGATCCTTTTTCTTTGCCAACGTCCTGAGGCCATCGGACACATCCATCGGACACATTTTTATTTTTAGGTAGTAATCGCGCAGGGTTGGAATGTCAGTTTTGTCGCGGCTTCCGGCTAAGTGTATTTATCCTATCGGATTTGCTTGGGAAGTGGGATGGGTCAGGTATACATGTCAAGCCCATCTTGCAGGTACCTGCGTACCGAAGGAATTGCCTTCCCCGTTATTGCATCTTCATTTTCATTCCTGATTGGGTGTAAAGGCAATTGCTCGTCCAGTGAGAGACCATATGGGGGCTTGTTGTTCCTTCCCGAGTACATCACAGCATTTAGTAACTGAAGCTCCTCATCTGAGAGTCTTTTTACGAGATCGCGCTTCTTTTTCATTGTAGAGTTGGCTTTCTTCCAGTCTATTTTAGTCAACTCGCCGGTTAATGTTTTTCGTTCATCACCCTCAATCGATGATAAATCAGATATGAATTGTCTGATGAAGTCTGTCTGCGCTTGACTCAGAAGTTGCTTTTTTAAGCGGGTGGAGGTTGGAGCTTTATATGTGTAAGTGGTTTTGGACTCAGGGTCTTTGTTCTTGAACACTTTTTTGAAGAAGTTGAAAAAGTCTATCTGGTCTATGGAGTTGTGAGGGGCTTCGTATGCATCAACTAGTTTCCCGTTTATGAGTATTCCTTTTTGGTTGTACAGCGAGGCCCCCATGAATATCGCGAATTTTCCTTGTCTCCATCGGACTAACAATCGAGCACCCTCAGGGAGTTTCTCTCCGTTATAGTCATTCCAGTCCGCACAGTTGGGATCGGTGAACTCTGTAGCCGACAATTGGGTTACTACCTCGTTGATTCCTGATTGGTCAGAAATAAAATCTAATTCGTCAGCCTCAAGAATAAAATAATCTTGTTCGCCAAAGTCATCTCCTCCAGGCGAGTAAAATGATAATTTTTTGGGCTTTATTATGTTCACAAAACCATGGAAAACAAATTCCAAGCAGTCAGTTTGTTCGGATTTTTTAACATCACTTAAATCAAGTCCTCCACCATCTGGGAAGAAAGAATGGTTCCAGCAGGGTTTATTAACAACGAGTTCGAAAACGCGGACAATGTCATCAAGATTTGACCATTCTGCTATTTCAGGCTGGGTAAATGGGAAAATCCGTTTCTTTAAAAGCCTCCAGGCTTCCTTGCTTCGGATTCCATCTTCATTTGTTATATCCAACCATTCTTTGAAAAAGTTTATGGATTTGTCATAGCTCCAGCGAAGGTCAGGAGAATTACTGGTGCAATTGGTCATATATGCTTCAATATCTCCCAAAATCTCAACATCATAATTCCACAGACTTTCTTGCCCATGAGTGCTGTAGCACCCCTCGAAGCAGTTTTGGTCTTTTGTAAGAAGTATCCAAAGAGTTTTTGCTAGGGAATATGAATCGGCCTTGTAGTAGTCTGCACTGTATGGATCACGAACCATTTCAGGAGCCATAGTCATTTTGGCTCCTATTTGTTTGTCTCCCTCAAGGGTCAGCCTTGGCTCCCCTTCCTTGTGAGCTAGTCCAAAGTCTGAGAGATATGGCTTGTCATTAATAAATATGATGTTTTCTGGCTTTATATCCCGGTGAGATGTCTTTTCTGCTTTCAATCGTTCCAAGGTGTTGGCGATCTCTAAGAAGGCAAAAGCAATTTCTGGTTCCTTTTTTTCCTTAGCCCATTCAAGCGCGGGGATACCTATATCCATCGTGTAAAATGGAGGGCAGGCATCATCGCCACCAAACGAGTCCTGAATGTCAATTACTCCCTTGGTCCCTTTTAGCGAAGTAAGGATTTCGATCTCTTTGAGAAACCTTTGCTGCTGCTTTTGGGATAAAGAAGTGTGGCGAACTTTGATTGCGTACTGGCCTCCATCTTCGCATTCAGCTCGGTATACAGTTGAGTTCGCACCTTGACCCATGGGGCGCTTACTGCGTTTGTAAGTTTTAGTTTCAGATTTTAGCAGCCTGGGGAGAGACATATGAAATTCTTTAGAATTGATCCGAAATAGAATGAGTTAGCTTAACGAGGTGGATTTCTCGGCTAGGTCTAGAATGGAACATCGTCCATTCCGCTATATCTTGAGGTCCTATCTATCGAGTTGAGCTTTGTATGTAGATTCGCCAAAATTATGCGCTGCTTTTCACTTGTGACGGACCTGAACATGTCAATGAATGTTTTTATAGTGGCAACATCCATTCCTTTTGGGCGATAGCTGTATTGACCATCAATTAGACAATTCGTGACAACAGAAGCATTCGGGACATGCTCTTCAAGCATGAAGTCTCTATACGCTGACTCTAGCATTGAAATGACATCTAAAATATCGTCATGATATTTGATGTCAGAATCCATCTTTGCAATATGGTAGTATATGAGGTCAGAAAACTTGCGATACGCGAATAGTTCAGCTTGGGAGAAGTCAACCTCATCGATACTATTTGATAGAAGAGTATTCATTATTTCAGAAAAGCTACCCACCCTCTCAGAAGGGGACTTTCTGGTCATTTCTCGTAGAGTTACAATATGTTTGAATGAGTCAATTTTATAATCTTGGATGATTTTTTCAAAAAGCTTTCCAAGAAAATAGACTTCTGTGCAGTGGCTGTATGAATCCTGCTCGAAATCTTCTGGCGGCTCACACCACCAGTTAATGCTAATACTTTTGTCAAAGCCTTGTTTTCCGCTTGCGATTTTACCAAATCCGAAATCGATTACTTTTAGTAGTCCATTTTTGGAAACAAGAATGTTTTGTGGTCTTATATCTCTATGCAATATCCCATTTTTTTCTAAATATGAAAAAGCATCGATTGCCTGTGTAAATAAGTCGTTAATAGAGTCTGGGTTCCTTTTTATGTGATCTTCAATGTCTTCTCCGTGAACCCTCTCCATTAATATGAATCCAGTCATCTCTTCATTGTATAGGTAGTAGTTAAATACCCTTACAATGCTTCTGTGGTAAATCTTATGGAGTATTTTTATTTCTCTAATGAAGTTAGGGAATAACTCATCCTTTAATTCTTCAAAGTGTGGCGAATACTTTTTACATACGAATTCTTCATCAATCGTAGGGTCACGTAAAAGAACCGTCTTCCCACAGGCTCCTTGTCCTAGTTCTTGAAGGAATTCATAGTCTTTTTGACGTATGAATTTTACCAAGTCACCTTGTTGAAGATTCATTCATTGCTCCTAATGGTAAACACGGAAGGGGACTTAAATTTTCTCAAACCATTGGCTATCAACTTCAACCTCTTCAACCATGCGAACGTTCACGCCAAGTCGAAGTTTTTTGAGCATCTCCACGAGGTCATCTCCGTCAATCAAATCAATCGGTGAAGCTCCATCGCGGGTGGCTTCTTTGGTTGCTTCGCGTGTAAAGGTCCCGGTGGTGATGAAAAGCCCTTTGTCAGCCCTGCCAACCATTGCACCTCTGAAATCCCGGATTGCTCCCGGTCCAACGGAGCCTTTGTAGCGTTTGCACTGGAAGACAATGTGATAGCTCAGGACATCCTGAATCTTCACGATTCCTTTTCCATCAATACCACCATCACCGGATTGCCCGGTGACTTCGACCTGGACGAAGCCGATCTCCCGGAGGATGCGTTTTGTCAGGCGTTCAAATGCGCTTGGATCAAGGGCTAGAACTGTCTGATGCATGACCTCCCGCCAATCTCCCGTTTCCGGGATGGCATCAGGAGCTTCGTCGATCACCTTCTTTTTCGAGTTCTTGCTTAACCCTCGAACAGTCTGGACAATCTCTTCGGCGTCGAGTTTCATCCCGCGTTGATATTTTTCAGTGAATGACCAGACTCCTCGCTCTGAGTTCTGAATCAAGCCAAACTTCTTGAGATAGGTTCTGGCCCAAGCAAGACGGTACTCAACTTCGGTCTGACTGGATTTCTCCGGGTTATGCGGGTGTGAGGTGACTTCTTCCGGCAAGTAGAGAAGCTGGATTACCCCTTCGGCAATTTCCTGGATGGTTCCTGACCCTCCAAGCCCGTCGATAACATTGATCGTGGGGATCATCATTTCGTGGTATTGAGGTATGTTCATATATTGTCGGTGTACTCCTCCGTCTATAAAAAGCCAAGCCTCGAATAAGGCATGGCTGGCGAGTTCGAGTCTCGTCGTCTCCGCCATTAAAGATAAAGCCCTTGCAACGTTGTTGTAATGGTTTTATCTCTAGGTCTAGTGTCTAATGTCTGCGCTTGTGCTGTTGGGAGTTTGAAATACTGCGCGGGGAGTTATTGGCATGTTGAGGGCGAGAGTAACGGGAAAAGCGGTCAAAGATCATGGAGAGACGCAAGTTGTTCCATGGTGGAGTTTCAGTAAGACCGTTGTGGCTGCGGCAGCGCTTGTGCTGGTTGACCAGGGCAAACTCTGCTTGGATGAGCCGTTGAAGGGAAAACCGTATACTCTGCGGCACTTGTTGCAACATACGGCTGGCGTGCCGGATTACTGGGGCTTGAAAGCGTATCAGGAGGCCGTTGAGCAAAGGCGGGAGCCATGGAGTTTCGATACATTGCTTAAGAAAGCCGATGCAAATGTCCTGCTCTTTGAACCTGGGACTGCTTGGCGATATTCCAATATTGGATATGCTTACGTTTGCCGTGAGATTGAACGGGTGACGAATGGGAGTTTAGCCTCAGCGCTGGCGGGGTTGCTCTTCGCCCCATTGGGTATTCAGGATGCGAATTTGGCTCTTGGGCTGAAAGATATGAGACGGACAGGGCTGAGCGAACTGGAACATTACCATCCCGGTTGGGTATATCCCGGTGTCGTGGTCGGTTCCCTCTCAGCTGCGGTTTCATTCCTTTGGGGGCTTTCTGTGGGCAAGCTCCTCAGCCATGAAACGATGTTAGCGATGCGGTCTCCCCTAGCTTTGAATGTGTCGGTTGAAGGCCGTCCGTGGAAGGAGCCTGGGTATGGATTGGGGATGATGGTGGATACGGCTCCGTCTCAACACAGCTGGGGGCATACGGGGTTAGGGCCGGGCAGCGTCATAGGAGTGTATCATTTCAGTGAGCCGGTATCGGCAACTGTTGCGGTCTTTGGACAAACTGAAGATCAAGGTGCAATCGAATTTGAAGTCATCCGCTATGCCAAGGAAGGGCAGTGATTAATTCATGCTGTTATCCTGATCAGGAAAATACGAACAATCAAGAATGCGCATGCTCTTCCTAGGTTGTCCACTGAACTTGGTTGCGGCCAGGCTTTTGGCCTTGGAGAGCGCCTTGTCCGAATCTTTCAGCAACGTGGCGAGCACCTTGTCGCCGTCGGTGTTCACCGTGCCGCGAGGCGAGGAGAAACAGGATCTGTACTATACCTTTTCCGCGAGGAGGATGGAGGTATAGCAATACAAATCTTCCTCGGCGTAGTCCTTCCAACAGGAGTGCAGGGATTCCGGCGGGACGACGCGAACCAATTTTTTCACGACAGTGACCTGGAATCCCAGCTGTTCCCAGAGCGCGATGAAGTCGTTTACCCGCCAAAGGTTGAAAAGGTTGTGGTGAGCGGACATGGCCTCTGATCCGTCTTTATTCCGCACACTTTTTTCATGGCACAGGAGGCCGAAGCTGATGTTGCCAGAATGATCGGTATGGTCAATGACATGCAGCATTCTGCCCCCGTGTCGCAGGATGCGATAACATTCGCGGGACAGCGATTCGACTTCCGCTACATGCTCAAGGACTGTCTTGGAATAGAGAAAGTCAACGGAATCAGATTCGATTTCCGTATCTTCCAGCAATCCAGGGTGAAGATGCAACCGGGAGTTGATCCTCTGCTCAGAGGACGAAGTTTCAAGCCCGACTCCGTCCAATGCGCCCAATGCTCTGGAAAGGTATGTAATTAGCTCATACGGAACAGAATATTCAAAAAAAGGCTCAACGGCATGTCCGTTATCAAAGAGGTTTGTCATGAGCATGGCGGTAACAGGACACCTGCCAAATCCCACTTCAACAAATTCTCTTTTCTGCGCTGGTAAAAACGGCAGCAGATATTGGAAGTTGCGAATCTGCCTGGCAACGTAATCCAATGTAAAATCGCCCAGGTCCCGTTGAAGATACTTTGACAGCTTTGCGTACCCATTAATCCCGAAATGTTCCTTGAGATAGGTGTTGTAGCTTTCAGTACGGAACAATTCGCCTGACGGTGTCTGCCGGAAGTATGCCGAGATACAGTCCTGGGACAGGCTGTTGTCATCATTCCGGTATAGCAGTTTGAAGAGCAGGCTTTGCAGGGCGGCCTGGCATCGGTCATCCTTTCTCACCTTGCCGGCCAGTGGGGTTCCGGTGAGGTGGGATACCAAGAGAAAAGGAGTGATTGCCTTTTCCGTTTTGCCCGCAACCATCTCGACAGCTTTCTTTGTGCAAAGCAGAAAATGATGGGCGGTGCAGGCTCCCGGATACTCCACAGCCTCAAAGGAGTTTTTTTGAAAATCTGCGACCTCGCGGGCAACCGCGTCGGCGTCCAAAAGGAGAGCGTATGGAGTAAGGACCAGATAAAACGGTGCGATGCGTTGATTGGTGCTTTCCGATAGTCGCCGCTGCGGAAGGTCGCTCTTCGAATACGAACACTCGAACCCCCACTCCTCGATAATTCGCCGATGTTCGTCCGGAACAATATCCGGCATGGAGAGCACCGGAGCATCCATCAGACCATGTTCAACATAGGCGCGGAGTATGCGGGGAAACAGGTAGCCATCGTCATCCCTGGCAAAGATGGGATCACCGGGACTCAAAGGGCGAGCTAGAAAAATTGTATGATATTGCATGCTGTTATCCTAATCAGGAAAATACGAACAATCAAGAATGCGCATGATCTTCCCAGGTTGTCCACTGAACTTGGTTGCGGCCCAGGCTTTTGGCCTTGTAGAGCGCCTTGTCCGAATCCTTCAGCAGGTCGGCGAGCACCTTGTCGCCGTCGGTGTTCACCGCGCCGCGAGGCGAGGAGAAACAGGCAATCCCCATGCTGATGGTCACGGTAATCTCGTGACCTTCATAAACGCTGACGGTGTCTTGAACCGCCTTGCGCATCCGCTCGGCCATGCTCTTCGCGCCTTCCAGATCCGTTTCCGGGAGCATGACCGTGAATTCTTCGCCGCCATAGCGTCCGATCATGTCACTTGCGCGCAGGATTCTCCGGAATGTGGAAGTGACATTCCGCAGTACGAGGTCGCCCGCAAGGTGGCCGAAGGTATCGTTCACCTGTTTGAAGTGGTCGATATCAATGAGCATGAATGGCAGGCTTCCCCCGTAGCGGGACACGCGAGTTATTTCCATCAAGCATGATTTCAGGAAAAAACCCCGGCTGGACACCCCGGTCAGGGCATCCACGGAAGCCATTTGGCGCAGTTGGTCGAGCAGGCGCTTGTTTTCGGTAATATCATAGAGCAGGATGGCCAAGCCAAGGTCATTTCCCTGGGTCGACACGAGGTTGGTGACGGAGATGCTGAAGTGACGCGTATCGCCGTCGTTTTTGAACTCAACCTCCATGGGGCCCTGGTCCACCATCATGATTTTGTCCATAAACCCGTTTCGCGCGGCGAGCACTTCGTGCGCGCTGAGCCCGATCGCCTCCCGGCTGAGTTCCGGGAGCACGTTGCAGGCGAAAGCGTTGAAGTCGGCAATGTGGAAGTTCTTATCCAGGACAATGACCGGAGTACGCATGGTCTCAAAGACCTTGTCCCGTGCAATGGGGGCGATGTTGAACATGCGCAGCCGGGACATGGCGATGGCGAAGAGCGGCATGGGGAGCGCGAGGTAGAAGGGAACCATGTCGATGCCTTGCAGGGTTAAGCCCACCTGCTCTGCCAGATTGCCGGCCCAAGGGATTAACGATGCCAGAAAAATTACATTTGCCTGCTTCTTGCGATAGCCCCTCGCCTTTCGGGTCATGGCATAAAAGAGCACAACGCCGACGAGGCTCAGCAGCTGATGGTAGGCGAATTCCACATAATACCAGATGCCTTTCACAAAAGAGGCGACGGGAAAGGGGCCGCTGGTGTCAACGCCGAATTCCTTGTAGTAGTAATGATGAAAATCATTTGTGTACAACAGGATCGTTGTCACGAAAGGAATCGCAAAAAGCGATGCGTACAGTAGCTTGTTTTTGATTTTGTACTTATTGTACTCAAATGCAAAGAGAAACCAAAAAACGGCAACAAATGGAATGCCGAGGTATTCTACTCTGAGAGCGAAGAAGATTTCCTCGCCGGAGGTTCCTGAAAGCTCAAGCATGTATCCGAGAGAATAGATAAAGACGCTTAGCATCAAGAAAATGAACGGTCTGCCGCCATTTGTCTTCAGTACTCGTACGGAATAGTAAATGAGGCTCAGGATTCCGGAGCAGGAAAAGCAGAGAAATAGTATGCCAATATACTTTACCATTGTCATAAATATTGTGCCAAGCAGTGTCTGAAATCTATTACAGTAGTGCAATTTGATGAATATAATTCGAAAGTCGCTACAGGTCGCTGCGACACGTCGTGAAACACATGTTATTCTTTCAGCCTCCGGACGGTTTGTCCATCATTTATCCATCGAAACGGCCCAAGCTTAGCCTTCCCCGTATCCAGAGCATGCAGTCTCCTCTGTCTTGCTTAACAGCAACGGATTTGTTTGAAGTGGTGTTTCCGTTCCGTCCCATTCTCAGCTGCGTTGTAGCAGCCATGAGTTGTTGCTCATGCAACACTGTTTTGCCGGGGACAGCGCGTTCAGGTCGCGTCGGCCCGGTGTGATCGTCAACAGGCAATAATCGCGTGATTTTCCGGCCTGGGGCGCGCCGGACGTGTTTATCTCCAACGGTCCTGCCGGGTTCGAGACTGTGGCCGCTGGGCCTGCATGTCTTCCGAAGGTTCAGGCCCAGGTTCAGGCCCGCTGTTCTCCCTTTTTCGCAAGCAGCAGGATGCTCAGGCAAGACAGATCATTGTCGCGGAACCGTGGCTGGATGCTGGGTCGGATGTGGTCCACATAGTCCTTGTCAGCGGTTTTGAGCGGGATGATTTGGATGTCGGTCCAGCCGGTTTTTTTCAGGTGCGCTGCGTATTCCCGGGGGCGTACGCGGTTTGGGGTGGCCGGGTGGGAGAGCAACCGATACAGCTCCTGATTGTAGATATAGATGTTCAGCGGATCATAGTCGCGAACCCAGCGGCTGTGCGCCTTGAGGTCCACCTCGGCCACGAGGAGTGCTCCGGGCCGGCACTTGGGCGCGAGCCGCGTGAACAGGGCTTCCAGGTCCTGGACGTGCTCCAGGGCGGCCTGACTGAAGACCACGTCCACTGCACCGTCCGGAATCTCCAGAAAATCGATGCAGTCCTTGCAGATGTAGTTCAGCGTGCCGTCGCCGGTCCGGGAATACTCACTGGCCGCGTCCAGCAGCTGTGTGGCGCTTTGCAGACCACAACCGTCGCGGTTGCCAATGCATTGCACGAGCCGGTCGTAGAATTCGGGTTGCACCTTTTCCAGCAGGTCATGGATGTCGTAGGCGTAGTATCTTTTGATCCCCTTGGAGAGCAGGATGGTGGCGATGCCCAGGTCGGCGCCGGGGCCGATTTCCAGCACGGTCCTTCCCTGGAGCGTGAATTCCGGATCAAGCCGCTGCGCGGCCGCAATCCAGGCCTCCACGACGCTGAAGTCGTAGTTGATGCATGCCTCGCAATCGGAGACGATCTTCGGGGTGTAGGTGGTGAGGTGATATTTTATTTTGCTGAGCAACAAGTAAAAAATTCCACGGAAGTAGGCGAGCATGGCGTCCTCCTCAGGCCTGCGCGTGCGGCAAGACGCGCGGATTGGGAGCGAGCGTACACGATTGGAGAATTCGTGACCAGTGTGGAAGTTGAGGTGGGTGCCGGGTGTTTTTGCCCGCAGCGCCGATGGGGTCCTGGGCGCTGCGCGACCCGCCTGGAGAGCGTTTCGCGGCCCTGAGCCGGGAATCCAGAGCGCAGGCGTTAGTTTTTGGCCTTGCGCATGGAAAGGGCGAGGATGCGCGCCCGGCTCGGCAGGAAAAAGACCATGGGCACGAGCAGGAAGAAAAGGCAGCCGAAGATGAAGGAGATGTCGTTGTAGGCGAGCATGGTGGCCTGGCGCACCAGAAGTTTTTCGAGCATGCCCAACGCCAGTTGCGAGGAGTTGAGCGCGTCGATGCCCAGGTTGTGCAGCAGTTGCACCAGGGTGTTCTGGTAGTCTGTGGTGGCCGGGTTCAGCTCGCTGATGTGTTCGGCCAGATAGCCGCGATGCACGCGGATACCCCGGGCGAGCAGCGTGGCCACCAGGGCGTAGCCGATGTTGCCGCCCACACGCCGGGCCAGGGTGTAGATGCTGGAGGCGTCGGTCACGTCGCTGCGCGCCACGGTGCAGAGCGAGACCGTGGAGAGCGGCACGAACATGAAGGGCATGCCCACGCCCATGATCAGCAGAGGTGGCACAAGGTTCAGGAAGCCCGCCTGGATGTTCAGCTGCATCAGGTCGTAGTAGGACCAGACGATGATCACGATGCCCGCGAGCACCAGCGCTCTGGCCCCGACGCGCTGGTAGAGCCAGCCGGCCACGGGCATGAAGAGCAGCAGGGTCACGGCGCGCGGCGCCAGGGCCAGACCCGCCTGGAACGCGGGGTAGCCGAGCAGTTGCTGGGTGAACTGGGGCAGGATGAAGGTGGTTCCGAACAGGGAGATGCCGAAGATCAGGCCCATGGTGGAGCCGAGGGTCAGGTTGCGGTCCTTGAGCACGCGCAGGTTGACCACCGGGTCCTGGCAGCGCAGCTCCCACCAGATCAGTCCGAGAAACGAGAGCAGCGTGGCAAGGGTTCCGTAAAGGATCTGGTCCGATTCGAACCAGTTTTCGCCCTGGCCGCGTTCCAGCACGATCTGCATGCCCGTGAGCGCGGCGGAGAGCAGGGCGATGCCCAGCCAGTCGATGGACTGCACACCGCGCCGCAGATAGGGCGGGTCGTGGACGAATTTCATGGTCAGGGCCATGCCCACGGCGCAGACCGGCACGTTGATGTAGAAGATCCAGGGCCAGCCCAGGACATCCGTGAGCCAGCCGCCGCAGATGGGGCCCAGGGCCGGGGCCAGGACCACGCCCATGCCATAGAGGGCCATGGCCATGCCCTGCTGCGCCGGCGGGAAAGTCTCGCGCAGGATGGCCTGGGAAACCGGGATCAGCGCGCCGCCGCCAATGCCCTGGATCACGCGGTAGATGATCATCTGGGTGAAGCTCGTGGCCGTGCCACAGAGGATCGAGCCCACCGTGAACAGGGCAAAGGAAGCGAGGTAGAGGGTCTTGCGGCCCACAAGCGCGCTCCACCAGCCGGACATGGTGACCATGATGATCTCGGCGATGCTGTAGCTGGTGGCCACCCAGGTGATGGAGGAGAGGTCCGCACCGAAGCTGCCCATCATGTGCGGCATGGAGACGTTGACCACGCTGGTGTCCATCACGGCCATGAACGCGCCGAACATGACCGTGAACGCGATGGTCCACCGTTCCCCCGGCGACATTTCCTCCGGGTCTGTGTACCTGGACATGGCTATTGCGCCGTGGGGTCCTGGGCGGCGGAGCGCTCGGCCCGGAGCGGGGCCGCGCTTCCCGGCGCGGAAATGTCCACGCTGGGCACGACGGACATGCCCGGAGCCAGGACGTAGCGGCCCTGTTTCTGGGGCTGGTCCAGGACGATCTTGACCGGAATGCGCTGCACAACCTTGATGAAGTTGCCGGTGGCGTTTTCGGGCGGGAGCAGGGAGAAGCGCGAGCCGGTTCCGCGCTGGATGCTGTCCACGCGGCCGTGGAAGGCCACGTCCGGATAGGTGTCCACTTCGATTTCCACAGGCTGGCCCGGCGCGATGTCCGAGAGCTGCGTTTCCTTGAAGTTGGCCACGACCCAGACCTCGGGGCTGACCACGGAGAAGAGCTTCTGCCCGACCTGGACGTAGGTTCCCGGCTCCACGGCCTTCTTGGTCACATGTCCGGCACAGGGCGCGGTGATGCGGGTGTAGGAGAGGTTCAGCCGGGCCTGTTCCACCCCGGCCTGGGCCGCGTGCAGCTCTGCCCGGCGGATATCCGCCTGGGCGTGGGCCTGGCGCAGTTCGTCCTCCGCGGCCCTGACCGTGGCCAGGGCCTGGCGGATGCCCGCGGACTGGGTGTCCACCTGGCGCTGGGCCGAGTTGAGCTTGGCCCGGGTCATGGCCTCCTGGGCTTTGGCATGGTCGAATTCCTGGCGGCTCACGGCTCCGGCCTCCACAATGCGCTGCATCCGGCTCAGGTCGTGCTCGTCCCGCTCATACCCGGCCCGAACCTCGGCCACCTCGGCCTGGACCTGGGCCAGACCCGCATGCTCGGACGAAAGCCCGGCCTCTTTCTGGGCCAGCACGTTTTGCGCGGCGGCGGCCTGGGCCTCGGCCTCGGTCACGGCGGCCTGGGCCGAGTTCAGGCGGGCCTCGGCGACCTCCAGGGCCACCTGGAAATCGCGCGGGTCCAGCTCGGCCAGCAACTGGCCCTGCTCCACCATCTGGTTGTCCTCCACCAGTACGCGGGCCACGTGCCCGGCCACGCGCGGGCTCATGCTGACCACGTGCGCCTCCACAAAGGCGTCGTCCGTGGATTCATGGGACACGGCGTGGAGGTAAAAGGGCAGGGCCAGAGCCAGGAGCAGAACGCCCGCGCCCGCAGCGAGCACAATTCTGCCCCGGCGGTCCTGGGGCGGCTTGAGACGGGTCATGAGACTCCTGGCGGCGGAGGCGGGGGCGGAGTTTTCCGTGCTCTTTTGATTCATGGGCATCCTTGCGGTTTCATGGAGCGGCCTGGGCGCGCTTCGGAAATTCGTTGAAGCCGTGAGGGTTCGGCGTACGGGTTTGGCTGTCTGGCTCTGGGCTGTGGTCGGAACCCGGACTCAGCGGGTTGGGCGCAAGGCCCGGAGCACGAAGTCGCAGGCGTGGGCGCAGACGGTTTCCTCGTCCGTTCCCTCGGGCAGGAACAGGCACACGGAGCGGATCATGCCCGGAATGTACTGGGCCGAGAGCCGGGGATGCTCGTCCTGGAAAACTCCCTGGGCAATGCCCCGCCGGATGACCGCCTCGATGAGGTCGCGCAGCTCCAGCCGCTTGTCGTTCCATTCCCCGGTTTTGGGGCAATTGACCACCGCGCCCCGCAGCAGTTCCACGAGCACGGTCTTGTTGAAGAGATGCCGGACGATTTCGCGCACGGCGTCGGCCATCTGCTCCCCGGCGGGCGCGCCCTCCCGGTCGATGCGGGCGCGCAGCCGGTCCACGAGTCCCGCGAACTCCCGGAAGAGCACGGCCAGATAGAGCTCTTCCTTGCTCGCGAAGTAGAGGTAGAGCGTGCCCTTGCCCACGGATGCGGACTGGGCCACGTCGCTGAGCAGGACCTTGTGGAACGGGCGTCCGGCAAAGAGCACGGCGGCCGCGTCCAGTATCCGGGTCTGCTTGTCGTCGGTGTGGGGGTGCATGGTTGTTGGCTTCATCTCGTTGTAAATTTTCGCTGCGCCGGGCTGGCCAGAACTGACCGGTCAGTACTGCGAGTGGATCATTTAATCAGGGTTGCCGGATCTGTCAAAACCTGACCGAGAGTTCTGGCGCGGCCCGCTGGGTTCCCTGCGGGCCTTTTTTGGGCATTGGAACCGCTTCAGCGGCGGAATTGCGCTTTTTGGAAGGGCCGTGCGCGGCATTCACAGGAGAAAAATCTCCCGGACCAGCGGGGAAACACCTCAAGGAGCAGCGTGGGAAAAAATCTGGACCGGGTTCGGTTCCGAGAAACAGGGCTAGGGAAAAAAGTGGAACGCCGGTTGCAATACTCCGGGTATGGATACCCGCATCGCCAATTCCGTTTCATTGCCACTGAGGAGTCTGCCGTTTCCCGCGCTGCTCTGCGACCAGGACGGGATCATCATCGACGGCAATGACCAGGGCCGGGCCCTGGCCGGATATCTGCTCGGCAAGCACGCCGCGCGTCTCGACCCGGCCCTGGGCGATCTGCTCAACGGCCACCACCTCCGGCGGGCGGCTCTGCCTGCGGTGTCCGTGGGGCTGGGCGGGCGGCTCTACGGGGTCAGCCTCGTGGGCGAAGCGTCCGGCAGGGCCGTGCTGCTCTTCCAGCCCGTGCCCGAGGACCGGGAGCTCCAGACCACCCTGCACCAGTACGTCACGGCCTTTGACAACGCCACGGACGGGATGTGGATCGTGTCCGGCGCGGGCGTGGTCCAGGCCATCAACGCCTCCAGCGAAAAGCTCAACGGCGTGCGCGCCCGGCAGGTGGTGGGCCGCAACATCCACGATCTGCTCGGCAGCGGGCTGATGGACAAATCCGCCACAGTGGAAGTGCTCAAGCGCAACCGGGAGACGAGCTTCATCCAGCAGGTCAGCCCCTCGGGCAAGCACCTGCACGTCACGGGCACGCCGTCGCATGACGAAAATGGCGAGATCGCTTTTGTAGTGGTGGTGGAAAAGGACGTGACCGACTTGAAGCACATGCGCTCCACCGTGAAGGAGACGCGCAAGGCCCGTGACAAGGCCAGGGACGAGCTCACGGAACTGACCCTGCTTCAGGAGGGCAGCCCGGACATCGTTGCCGAGAGTCCGGCCATGCGCGGGGTGCTCAACGCGGCCCTGAAGCTGGCGCGGCTGGAGACCCAGAGCGTGATGCTCGCCGGGGAGCCGGGCACGGGGCGCCATTCCCTGGCCCGGTTCATCCACCGCCAGGGGCCGCGCCAGGGCGGGCCGTTCATCAGCGTGAACTGCGCGGGTCTGCCCATGGGGCTCCAGGAAGCGGAGCTTTTCGGCTATGAAAAGAACGCCATTCCCGGCATCGCGGGCAAGGAAAAGGCCGGCATGCTCGCCCTGGCCGAGGGCGGAACCTTTCTGCTCGACGACATCGCCGCCCTGCCGCTCCAGGCCCAGACCAACCTGCTGCGCTGCCTGGACGCAAGGGAATTCCTGCCGCGCGGCGCGCGCAAGCCCCTGCGCCTGGACTGCTCGATCATTGTCACGGCGGGCCAGGACCTGGAGCGGCTGGTGATGCGCGGCCTGTTCCGCGAGGACCTCTACCACCGCCTGAACATGTTCTGCCTGCGGATTCCGCCTCTGCGCGAACGGCCCGAGGACATCGCGCCCCTGGCCCGGATCTTCCTGGGCCAGGCCAATGCGGCTCTGGGCACGCAACTGGAACTCTCCCCCCGGGCTCTGCACCTGCTCCAGGGGCACGCCCTGCCGGGCAACGCCCACGAACTGGACGGACTGATCCGCAAGGCCGCGGCCCTCTGCGAGAACGGCGTCCTGGCCGACACGCTGGAAGAATTGCTGCGAGTAATCGAATCGGGACCCGCGTCCCTGCTGCGCGAAGCCTCCCTGCCAGACCGGCTGGAGGCGCTGGAGCGCGAAATATTGCTGCGGGCGCGGCTTTCCTGCGCCACCACCAGGGAGATGGCCGAGATGCTCGGCATCAGTCAGGCGGGAGTCGTGCGCAAGCTGCGCCGGCACGGCATTTGATTTTCGAAGCGTTTCACAAAATTGTATCAATTTGATAAGTAATTATTTCAGTAGAGAAGAAGTCTTTTCTCGGATTTTGCGTGCCGCTTGTGCGGGCTGTTTTTGCCGGAATCGGCAGTTTTTCTACAATTTTGAATATTCGAAATATTGATTCAATTCTGGATCAAGCCTGAAACCCTTTCCCTACAAGCTTGAAACGGATTTCATCGATTCAATTCTGAATCGAAATGAAGCACGCTGGAAATGTTCTGAATTTATAACATCCTGAATTTAAGCGTATAATCTGTACGGGCACATTGACTGCAAATTCCTGTCAACACCGTTTGCAACAGGAGTATTGCCAAGTGACTACCAATGCTTCCCTTTTGGAACTGAGAAAGTCCGCCGTGCCCGTGGGCGCGTCCAATCTTTGCGGAGTCTTTGTCGAGAGAGCGGAGAACGCCACCATATACGATGTCGAAGGCCGGGAATATATCGACTTTGTCGGCGGCATCGGCGTGAACAACGTGGGGCACTGCAACCCCAGGGTCGTGGCCGCCATCAAGGCCCAGGCCGACAAGCTGCTGCACAGCTGTTTCCACGTGGCCATGTACGAGGGCTACGTGACCCTGGCGGACCGGCTCTGCGCGCTCACGCCGGGCAGCTTCCCCAAGAAGGCCCTGTTCCTGAACAGCGGGGCCGAGGCCGTGGAAAACGCCATCAAGATCGCGCGCACGGCCACGGGCCGCCAGGCCGTGATCGCCTTTGACACGGCCTTCCATGGCCGGACCCTGCTGACCATGACCCTGACCAGCAAGATCATGCCCTACAAACAGGGCTTCGGTCCCTTCGCCCCGGAGGTCTATCGCTTCCCCTACGCCTACTGCTACCGCTGTCCCTACGGCCTGAAGCGCGAGAGCTGCGGCGTGGCCTGTGCGGACAAGCTCGAAGACTTCTTCCTGAACAACGTGGCCGCCAACAACGTGGCCGCGCTCCTGGTGGAGCCCGTGGCAGGGGAGGGCGGCTTCATCACCCCGCCCGCCGAGTTCTTCCACAAGCTCCAGGCCATCTGCGAAAAGCACGGCATCGTCTTCATTTCCGACGAGATCCAGACCGGCATGGGCCGCACGGGCAAGCTCTTCGCCATGGAGCACCACGGCATGGAGCCGGACATGACCCTGGTGGCCAAGAGTCTGGGCGGCGGCATGCCCATCTCCGCCGTGACGGGCCGGGCCGAGCTCCTGGATGCGGTGCATCCGGGCGGACTGGGCGGAACCTATGGCGGCAACCCGGTCTCCTGCGCCGCAGCCCTGGCCGTGCTGGACATCTTCGCGAGCGAGCCGCTCCTGGAGCGGGGCGAGGCCCTGGGCAAGCTGCTCCACGAGCGCCTGGGCAAGCTGGCCCAAAGCGTGCCCCAGATCGGCGAGCTGCGCGGACTGGGACCCATGTTCGCCGTGGAGTTCGTGGAGGATCGCGAAACCCGCAAGCCCGCCAAGGAAAAGACCCAGGCCATCGTCAAGCAGTGCATCGAGAACGGCCTGCTGATCCTCTCCTGCGGCAACCACGGCAACGTGGTCCGCACGCTCATGCCCCTGACCATCGGCGAGGCCGAGCTGGAGCGCGGGCTGAACATTCTGGAACAGGCCATCCGCACGGTCTGCCTCGGCGCATAGGAGGTCGGAACCATGCCCATTGAAAGCCGCAATCCGTTCAACGGCAACGTGGAAGCCACGTTCGACGAATTCACCCCCAAGGAGACGCGGGCCACCCTGGACGCCGTGGCGGCGGCCTGGCCCGCGTGGCGGGACCGGAGTTTTGCCCGGCGCGGGGAAATCCTGCTGGAGGCGGCGCGCGTCCTGCGCGAGCGCCGCGACGGCCTGGCCGTGATCATGGCCAAAGAAATGGGCAAGCCTGTGCGCCAGGGCCGGGGAGAGGTGGAAAAATGCGCCTCGGTCTGCGAGTTCTACGCGCGCAACGCCGAAGCCATGCTCGCCACGGAACCCGTGGCCGGCGTGGGGGATTCCGCCTGCGTCATGTACCAGCCCCAGGGCACGGTCCTGGCGGTGATGCCCTGGAACTTCCCGTTCTGGCAGGTCTTCCGCATCGCGGCCCCGAGCCTCATGGCCGGAAACTGCATGGTGCTCAAGCACGCCTCCAACGTGCCCCAGTGCGCCCTGGCCGTGGAGGAGATCTTCCGCGACGCCGGGCTGCCCGCCCACGTCTTCCGCACCCTGCTCATCGGCGCGGGACAGGTCGAGGCCGTGCTGGACCATGCCTCGGTCATCGGCGTGAGCCTTACGGGCAGCGACGCGGCAGGACGCAAGGTGGCCGCGGCGGCCGGAGCCCGGCTGAAGAAATCCGTCATGGAGCTGGGCGGCAGCGACGCCTTCATCGTGCTGGCGGACGCGGACCTGGACAAGGCCGCGGGCGTGGCCGCGCTGTCGCGTTGCGGCAATACGGGCCAGACCTGCATCGCGGCCAAGCGCTTCATTGTCCTCGAATCGGTCTTCAATCCTTTTGTTTCCCGGCTGAGCGCCCAGATGTCCGCCCTGCGCATGGGCGATCCCCTGGACGAGGCCACGGACATGGGACCCATGAGCGCCGCGCGGCTGCGCGAGGACCTGCGGGATCAGGTGCGCCGTTGCCAGGAGGCGGGCGGCAAGGTGCTCCTCGGCGGCGAAGCGCCCGAAGGTCCCGGCTTCTTCTACCCCCCGACCATCCTCGCGGACGTGCCCCCGAGCGCCTCGGTCTGCCAGGAGGAATTCTTCGGCCCGGTGGCGCTGCTCTTCCGCGTGGCCGACGCGGAGGAGGCCGTGGCCCTGGCCAATGCCACCCCGTTCGGCCTGGGCGGCTCGGTCTGGACGGCGAACGTGGACGCGGGTCTGGCCCTGGCCGCGCGCATCCGCTGCGGGGCCGTGTTCGTCAACGGCCTGGTCCGCAGCGACGCGAACCTGCCCTTCGGCGGGACCGGGGCGTCCGGTTTCGGGCGGGAACTCTCTGTCAACGGCATCCGTGAATTCGTGAACGTCAAGTCCGTCTGCGTGGGCTGATCAAACCATCCCAGGAGCGTGCAAGCACATGACTTTGGAAGCATACGCCATCTACAAGACGTACGGAGAGGTGAAGGCCCTGCAGAATGTGGACCTCGTGGTTCGCAAGGGCGAGTTCTTCACCCTGCTCGGTCCGTCCGGCTGCGGCAAAACCACTCTGCTGCGCATCGTGGCCGGTCTGGAACTGGCCGATTCCGGCACGGTGATGCTCAGGGGCGACAACGTCACCCGGCTCCCGGCCAACGAGCGGCCCGTGAACACCGTCTTCCAGAGTTACGCGCTCTTTCCGCACCTGACCATTGCCGAGAACGTGGCCTTTGGCCTGCGCTCGCGCAAGGTGGACTCCGCCACCATCAGCCGCAAGGTCAAGGAGGGCCTGGGCATGGTGCGCATGGAGGAGTTCGCCACGCGCATGCCCGAGCAGCTTTCCGGCGGCCAGAAGCAGCGCGTGGCCCTGGCCCGCGCCCTGGTCAACGAACCGGAGTTGCTCCTGCTGGACGAGCCCATGTCCGCCCTGGACGCCAAGCTGCGCTACGCGCTCCAGACCGAGCTGCGCCAGCTCCAGCAGCGCCTGGGAACCACCTTCATCCTCGTGACCCACGACCAGGAGGAGGCTCTCACGGTTTCCGACCGCATCGCGGTCATGCACGACGGCAAGATCATGCAGTGCGACGAGGCCCGGACCCTCTATGAGAAGCCGGGAACCCGCTTCGTGGCCAACTTCCTGGGCAAGGCCAACATGATTGAGGGCCGCAACGCCCCCGGCGGGGTGGAGACCCCCCTGGGCCTGCTGCGGGCCTCCCGGACCCCGGACTGGGAAAGGGGGTTGCTGGCCATCCGGCCCGAGAACGTGGTGCTCCGTCCGGAAGAACCCAGGGAGAACGGCATCTGTTCGACCATTTCCGACGTGTTCTACCGGGGGGACCACGTGGAGGTCTGGCTGGAGACGGGCGGGCTGTGCATGCGCTGCGCGCCCCGGCGCGGCCTGTCCAAGGGCGACCGGATCTGGGTGGAACTCCTGCCCGAGGGACTGGTGGTGCTCAATGACTAAGACTTCCTCCAAGCTGACCATCTGGCGCGGCGAGCTGACCTCCAAGTCGCAGCTGCTCCGGCGCGGTCTCTACTACATCTCTCCGGGCCTCTGGTGGATTCTGCTCTTCCTGGCCATTCCGAGCCTGCTGCTGATCGTCATCAGCATGACCACGCGCGGAACCTACGGCGAGATCGAGTGGGTCTTCAACCTCGGGAACTTCGAGCGGCTGGCCGGGTTCGGCCTGTTCGGCTGGTCCGCGGACTATCTGCTGATCCTCTGGCGCAGCATCTGCGTGGCCTTCTGGACCACCCTGATCTGCATCCTGATCGCCTATCCGCTCTGTTTCCACATCGCCAACCGGCCCGAGCGCAGCCGCTACGCCTGGCTCACCCTGCTGATCATCCCGTTCTGGACCAACCTGGTCATCCGGGCCTACTCCTGGCTGCTGGTGCTGGCCCCGCAGATGCCCTTCGCCAAGTTCGCGGCCTCCATGGGCTTCATCCCGGCGGGCAGCCCGCTCTATCCCAGCGGTCTGGCCGTGTACCTGGGCATGGTCGGAACCTTCCTGCCCTTTGTGGCCATGCCGCTCTATTCCACGGTGGAGAAGCTGGACTGGGCGTTGGTGGAGGCGGCCAACGACCTCTACGCGGGCAAGGCCCGGGTCTTCTGGCACGCGATCCTGCCCCAGACCATTCCCGGTCTTTCCGTGGGCATCACCTTCACCTTTGTTCCGGCCATGGGCATGTTCGTGGTTCCCGACTTCCTGGGCGGAGCCAAATACATGATGGTCGGCAACCTCATCCAGCAGCAGTTCGGAACCAGCCGCGACTGGCCCTTTGGCGCGGCCATCAGCCTCTGCCTCATCGTCATGACCCTGGCGGGGCTGCATCTCCAGCGCAAGTACGTCAAGCAGGGAGGGGATCTGGTATGACGAGGCGTCTTCCCAAGTTCGTGCCCCTGGTGGCCTGGGGGGCGATGTTCTTTCTCTATGTGCCCCTGCTGGCCGTGGCTTCCTTCTCGGTGAACAAGTCCCGCTTCGGCCTGGACTGGAAGGGGCTGACCCTGGACTGGTACGTCAAGCTCCTGCACAACGAGATGATTCTGGAAGTGGCGGCGAACACGCTTTTTCTCGCCGTGGTCTCCACAGCCATCGCCACGGTGTTCGGAACCATGCTGGCCATCGGCCTGAATCGTTTTCCCTGGTCCAAGCGGGCCAGCGCCTTTTACGATTCCATTCTGAACATGCCCGTGATCTTCCCGGAGATCGTGTTTGCGGCGGCCCTGGTCATCGCCTTTGCCCTGCTGCGCTATTTTTCCTCCGTGTTCGAGCCGGGCATGCTGAACATGATCATCGGCCATGTGACCTTCCAGGTGGCCTTTGTGGCCTTGGTGGTCCGCGCCCGGCTGGAGGTCATCTCCAGCGACCTGGAGGAGGCCGCCCGCGACCTCTACGCGGACAACGCCTACCTGCTCCGGCACGTGACCCTGCCGCTGCTCAAGCCTGGCATCATTTCCGGGGCCATGATCGCCTTCACCCTGTCCCTGGACGACTTCGTGATCAGCTTCTTCACGGCCGGCCCCACTTCCGTGACCCTGCCGCTGTACATCTACGCCTCGGTGCGCCGCGGGGTCACACCGGAAATCCACGCCTTGTCTACCCTGGTCCTCCTGGCCTCGATCACCATGGTGGTCCTGTCCAACCGGATGTCCAGAAAGATAAAGAATTGATGAGTGTTGCGATCAATCAACCTTCGCAGCGATCCACAACGCCCAACCAAGGAGAGAGACCCATGCGTAAGATTTTTCTGGCCCTGCTGATGTTCGCGCTGTTCGCGCTTCCGGCCTTCGCGGCCCAGGAGGAGATGCGGCTGTTCATCTGGTCCGAGTACATGCCCGAGGACTTTGTTCCCAATTTTGAAAAGCAGACCGGCATCAAAGTGCGTGTGGACCTCTACGAGTCCATGGATGAAATGCTGGCCAAGCTCCAGGCCGGCGGCGTGTCCCAGTATGACGTGATCGTGCCTTCGGACTACATCATCCCGACCCTGATCCAGCTCGATCTGCTTAAGGAGCTGGACCATGCCAAGCTGCCCAATCTGAAGAATCTGGCCGAGACGTTTGTCAGTCCCGTGTACGATCCGGGCAACAAGTTCACCGCCGCCTACCAGTGGGGCACGCTGGGCATGCTCTTCGACAAGAATATCATCAAGGACGAGCAGCCCTCCTGGGGCGTGATGTTTGATGCGCAGAAGCGCGTGGGTCCCTTCGTGCTCATCGACTCCGTGCGCGAGATGCTCGGTTGCGCCCAGTCCTACATGGGCATGGACGTGAACACCACGGACAAGACCGAGCTGAAGAAACTGGTGGACCTGATGCTTGAGACCAAGGGCAGCGAATACTTCCAGGGCTTTGACGTGGGCACGGGCGGTCGCAGCAAGGTCGTGGCCCACACGGCCGTGGCCGCCATCGTCTACAACGGCGACGCCCTGCGCGCCGTGAAGGAGAATCCCGGCATCGGCTTCGCCAACCCCAAGGAAGGAACCATCGCCTGGGTGGACAACATGGCCGTTTGCAAGGGCGCTCCGAACCCGGAAGCCGCGTACAAGTTCATCAACTACGTCCTGGACGCCGAGACCGGCGCGGCCCTGTCCAACTGGACCGAGTACGCCACGCCGAACAAGGCCTCCATGCCGTTCATCAACGAAGATTCCAAGAACAACCCGGCGGTCTATCCCCCGGAAGACTACATGAAGAAGCTGCACTTCATCAACGACCTGGGCAAGGACAACCGCATCTACGACGAAATCTGGACCATGGTCAAAACCCGTTAACCGTTGTTTCCAACCTCAACCCCGGAGCGGCCGACACCGCTCCGGGGCCCCTCCGGGCCGGAAGCGACGGAGGGAGCCTGTAACCCCAAGGAGTCATTTCATGCCGCGCGACATCGCACAGGCAAAGGCCGAGGCCGCACGAATCGTCAACATCATCACCCGCACCGAAGAGGAGATCAGCCTTGAGGAGCGGCGGCAGCTCGCCAAAGACACCGCGGCGAACTTCGGGAACCACATCAACAAGGGTTTTCTGGAGTACCGCAAGTCCGTCACCGAATCCGGCGACTTTGCGGTCACGGAGTGGAAGGGCCAGGGGTCCATCCTCCGCGACGTGCTCGACCGGGAATACATCGACATGCTCGGCGGCTTTGGCCTCTATGGACCCGGCATCCGCCACCCGCGCATCGTGGCCGCGGTCAAGGCCCAGCTGGACCGTTCCCCCCAGTACAGCCAGGAAATGCTCGACCCGCTGCGGGCGCAGCTCGGCAAGGTGCTTGCCCTGCTGACCCCCGGCGACATCCAGTACGGATTTTTCGCCAACTCCGGCACCGAGGCCGTGGACGGGGCCATGAAGCTGGCCAAGTTCTACACGGGCAAGAGCGGTTTTGTCTCCATGCTCAAGGGCTTCCACGGGAAGAGCCTCGGCGCCCTTTCCCTGATGGGCAAGTCCACCTACCGCGAGCCCCTGCTTCCGCTGCTGGACGGCGTGCGCCACGTGCCCTTTGGCGACGCCAAGGCCGTGGAAATGGTTCTGGCCGCAGCCCAGGCCGTGGGTGACGGCATTGCCGCCGTTGTGGCCGAACCCATCCAGGGCGAGGCCGGGGCCATTGTGCCGCCGGACGATTTTTGGCCCCGCCTGCGCGAGCTCTGCGACCACTACGGCGTGCTGCTCATCGCGGACGAGGTCCAGACCGGTTTCGGACGCACCGGAACCATCTTCGGCGTGGACCACTGGGACGTGGCTCCGGACATCATCTGCCTGGGCAAGGCCCTGGGCGGCGGCGTCGTGCCCATGAGCGGCTTCCTCTCCACCCCGAAGATCTGGAAGGTCATGGAGCCGAACCCCTTCATGCACACCACCACCACGGGCGGCAACCCTCTGGCCTGTGCCGCGGCCCTGGCCCAGATCGACGTGCTGCTCACCGAGGACCTGCCCGGACAGGCCAAGGCCAAGGGCGAATACATGCTCGGCAAGCTCGGCGAGCTGGCCGTGAAATATCCCGGCATCTTCGCGGACATCCACGGCAAGGGCCTGCTCATCGGCATGGAGTTCGTGGACGGCGAGGTGGGCTACAAGGTCGCCTCCGGCCTGTTCCAGCGCAACGTGCTCACGGCCGGAACCCTGACCAATGCCCAGTGCATCCGCATCGAACCGGCCCTGAACGTTTCCTATGACATCCTGAACGAAACCCTGAACCGGCTTGAAGACGTGCTCAAGCACCTCTAACCGGCCTTTCGCGAGGAATGCGAACATGGAAATAATGGAAATGAAGCTTTGGATTGACGGCAAGTGGTGCGCCGCCGAAAGCGGCAAGACCTTTGACGTGGAAAATCCCGCCACCGGAAAGACCGTGGCCCAAGTGGCCGCCGCGGGCCAGGCCGACGTGGACCGCGCCGTGGCCGCAGCCAAAATCGCCTTCTATGACGGACGCTGGTCCGGCCTCACTCCGGGGCAGCGCTCCCTGGCGCTCTGGAAGCTGGCCGATCTGCTGGACGCCCGCAAAGAGGAGTTCGCCCGCATCGAGTCCGAGGACACGGGCAAGCCCTATGCGTTTCTGAGCCTGGGCGGCGACCTGCCCTTCAGCGTGGACAACCTGCGCTTTTTCGCCACGGCCGCGCGCGACACGGGCGGACACCACGCCGGGGAATACTTCGCCGGCTACACCTCCCTCTACCGCCGCGAGCCCGTGGGCGTTGTGGGCCAGATCGCGCCCTGGAACTATCCGCTGCTCATGGGCGTGTGGAAGCTCGGCCCGGCTCTGGCCGCGGGCTGCACCGCCGTGCTCAAGCCCGCGACCCTGACCCCGCGCACCGCGCTGCTGCTGGGCGAACTGACCGCCGAGGCGGGCATTCCGGACGGCGTGGTCAACGTGCTCGCGGGCAATGTGGGCGCACTGCTGACCTCCCATCCGGACGTGCGCATGGTCAGCCTGACCGGCGCCACCGAGACCGGCAAAGCTGTGATGAAGAGCGCGGCGGAAACGGTCAAGCGCGTCCATCTGGAGCTGGGCGGCAAGGCCCCGGTCCTGGTTTTCGAGGACGCGGACGTGCAACTGGTGGCCGAAAAGGCCTCCCTGGCCGCCTACTGCAACTCGGGACAGGACTGCACAGCGGCCACCCGGGTCATCTGCCACGAGAGCCTGGCCGCCGAGGTCACGGAAGCCCTGGTGGAGGCCATGCGCGGCGTCAAGGTGGGCGACCCGTTCGACGCGGCCACCCAGATGGGTCCCATGATTTCCGGCCGGCAGCGCGAGACCGTGGCCGGCTTTGTGCAGCGGGCCGCCGCGGCCGGGGGCAAGGTGCTCACGGGCGGCAAGGCCCTGGACGGGGACGGCCACTTCTTTGAACCCACGGTGATCACGAACGTGGCCCAGGATGCCGAGATCATCCAGCAGGAGGTCTTCGGCCCGGTGCTCACGATTCAGACCTTCAAGGATGAGGCCGAGGCCGTGCGCATGGGCAACGACGTGGTCTACGGGCTGGCCTCCTCGGTCTTCACCCGGGACGCGGGCCGGAGCATGCGCGTGAGCCGCGCCCTGGAGTTCGGCACGGTCTGGATCAACGACCATCTGCCCCTGGCCTCGGAGACCCCCCACGGCGGCTTCAAGCAATCCGGCTTTGGCAAGGACCTCTCGGCCGAGGCCGTGGGCGACTATCAGGTCACCAAGCACGTCATGATCAACACCGGAGCCTAGTCCCCATGTCGGACGCAAACAACAGCAGAATGGTTCCGCCCAAATACGGCTTCCGCTACATTCCGGTGCGCACGCCCGCGTCCGACGGGTTCTACATGCCCGCCGAGTGGGCGCCGCACGAGCGCTGCTGGATGGCCTGGCCCCGGCTGAAGAGCCTCTGGGGCCAGGCCCTGGACGAGGCCAAGCTGGCCTACGCCGAGGTGGCCCGGACCATTGCCGGGTTCGAGGAAGTGGTCATGCTGACACACGAGCAGGAAATCGACGAGGCCGCGAACATGTGCGGCCCGGCGGTCAAGGTCCTGCCCACCCATGTGGAGGACTCCTGGACCCGCGACTCCGGCCCGACCTTTGTGACCAACTGCCGGGGCGAGGTCGCGGGAGTGGACTGGGTCTTCAACGCCTGGGGCCACTTCTACGACGAGAAAACCACGGACGAGTCCATGGCCCTGAACATCCTCTCGAACCTGGGCATGCGTCGCTACGTGGCCCCGTTCATCCTGGAGGGCGGCTCCATCCACGTGGACGGCGAGGGCACGCTGATCACCACCGAGCAGTGCCTGCTCGACCCCAACCGCAACGTGGGCCTGACCAAGTCCGACTTCGAGGAACTCTTTTCCGCCTATCTGGGCGTGAGCAAGGTCATCTGGCTCGGCGACGGCCTGGACGGCGACGACACCAACGGCCACGTGGACATCGTGGCCACCTTTGTGCGGCCCGGCGTGGTCCTGATCCAGTCGTGCGACGATCCCCAGGACCCGAACAAAAAGATCTATGAGGAGAATATGCGCCGCCTGGAGCTGGCCTGCGACGCGGCTGGACGCCCCCTGGAGATCGTCACCGTGCCCCAGCCCGCCCGGGTGGACTACGAGGACGAGCGGCTCGACCTCTCCTACGTGAACTATTACGTGGCCAACGGCGCGGTGATCATCCCCGCCTTTGGCGACCCCAACGACGCGGTCTTCCGGGAGACCATGCGCCGGCTCTACCCGAACCGGAAGCTCGTGAGCATCGACTCCCTGAGCATCTTCAAGGGCGGCGGGGGCATCCATTGCATCACCCAGCAGCAGCCCGCCGGGCCGTTCAAGCCGCCGTTCTAGGCGCGGGCAGGAGCAGAGATGAAGACCGTAATCGCGGCCACGCAAATGGCCTGCACAGAGGACAGCGGAGCGAACATCGAGCGGGCCGAGGCCCTGGTGCGGCGTGCCGTGGCCAAGGGCGCGCAGATCGTGCTTCTCCAGGAGCTCTTTGCCACGCCCTACTTCTGCAAGGACCAGAAGCCGGAATACTTCGCCCTGGCTCGCCGCCTGGACGAGGACCGGGCCGTGGCCCGGATGCGCGCGCTGGCCCTTGAGCTGGAGGTGGTCCTGCCCGTGAGCTTCTTTGAGCGGGAAAACCACGCCCATTACAATTCCCTGGCCATGATCGACGCGGACGGGGAAATCCTGGGCGTGTACCGCAAAACGCACATCCCGGACGGCATCGGCTACCAGGAGAAGTATTACTTCAATCCCGGAGACACGGGCTTCAAGGTCTGGAAGACGCGGTACGGCAACGTGGGCGCGGGCATCTGCTGGGACCAGTGGTTCCCGGAGAGCGCACGCTGCATGGCGCTGCTCGGCGCGGACGTGCTGCTCTATCCCACGGCCATCGGCTCGGAGCCGCCCGACCCGAACTGGGATTCCTCGGGCCACTGGACCCGCGTGATGCAGGGCCATGCCGGAGCGAACCTGATGCCCCTGGCCGCGTCCAACCGCATCGGGTTTGAAAAGGGCGATGTCAGCGACATCACCTTCTACGGCTCCTCGTTCATTGCTGGCCCCACGGGCGAGATCGTGGCCCAGGCGGACAGGGAGACCGAAACCGTGCTCACGGCGGAGTTCGACTTCGCGGAGCTGAAGCGCATGCGCGCGGCCTGGGGCGTGTTCCGCGACCGCAGACCCAGCCAGTACGGTCCGCTGCTGGGCAGTTGAAGCGGAATTGCTGCGCAGTGGAAGCGTGGCTGCGGGTCGCACGAACCCTGTGAATCAATGCAAACCAACAGGCCCCTGGACGATATCCATGGGCCTGTTTTGCTTGCTTTTCCGGAGTGTTGCCCGCTTGTTCCCGCTGTCCGGCTCTTCCCGCTGTCCGACTCTTCCACCTGTCAGCCTATTCCAATTGTCCATCAATGAGCACCTTGTCCGGGACCAGGGCCGGGCAGACCGCCCGGGCCGAGTCAAAGGCGTCCTTTTCGCGGATAATGCCAATGACCGCTCCTTGATTCGTAATCCCCGACAAGGCCGGGGTGTCATCGTGAAGCGGAACGCCCTGGGCCGTGATCACGATGCGCGGTCCGTAATAATCCTCTCCCCGGTAGCGGATGTGTTTCCTGGGCGTGGCATCGCGCAGCTTGACGGCTTCCCGGGCCGCATCAGGCGTCAGCGTCAGGTGGAGAACATGGAAATGCCCCTGGTAGGAGTCCACGTTCCAATGGGTGTCCTTGATCTTGACGATGATGATCTTGGAGACGTTGGCGCAGGAGACATCGTAGCTTGGCTGGGCAAAGGCCGTTGCAGGCAGCAGCAGGAAGATGAGGAGTGCAAGTTTGTTCATGGCAAGTGCATCCGTGAAGCGGCAGCTCCTGAGGTTCGGCCCAAGGGGTTCGGCCCAAGGGCCTGCCGCTTTAAATCGTGTTGTTTGGGCGGTATTGCGCCTGTCCGGCTCTTCCCGCTGTCCGACTCTTCCACCTGTCCGCCTATTCCAATTGTCCATCAATGAGCACCTTGTCCGGGACCAGGGCCGGGCAGACCGCCCGCGCCGCGTCAAAGGCGTCCTTTTCGCGGATAATGCCAATGACCGCTCCTTGATCTGTAATCCCCGACAAGGCCGGGGTATCATCGTGAAGCGGAACGCCCTGGGCCGTGATCACGATGTGGGGCTTGTAGTAGTCCTCTCCCCGGTAGAGCATGTGCTCCGTGGGCGTGGCATCGCGCAGCTTGACGGCTTCCCGGGCCGCATCAGGTGTCAGCGTCAGGTCCATAATATGGAAATGCCCCTGGCAGGAGTCCACGTTCCAGTGGGTGTCCTTGATCTTGATGATCGTGATTTGGGTGACGTTGGCGCAGGAGACATCGTAGCTTGGCTGGGCAATGGCCGTTGCAGGCAGCAGCAGGAGGATGAGGAAGACGAGTCGGGGCATGACGGGCTTATCCTTTGATGGTGTATTGAAGCGTCGAATTGTCGCCAACTTTGATTACGATATAAACTTCCCACGGAACCGGAAGCTCGCCAAGTTTTGTGAATGTGAATGTCTCGGACTTGCCCGGTTTCATATAGTTGGTGGATTTCCATTCCGTTCGATCAACCCAAATCTTCGCCCCCGACACAAACGGTCCCAGGTTTTGGATTGTAACCGTGATCTTCTGGCCCGCGTCAAACTTCTCCGTGGCATTGTCTTCAAATCCCTGCAAGGTATTCACGATGCCGACGCGCGGCATCGGCTCCTGCCGCACTTCGCATTGGCAGTTCGGATGCACGGGTCCGGGCCGCTCCTTGAACCAAAATTTTTCCATGGTCCGGCACTTTTCACAGGCCGTGGGTTTTGGAAGGTAATGCCAATATCCCGGTTGCACGCCTCCCGAGCCTCCGGACATGTGCTTGGGCATGCCGTAGACAAGCTGGTCGTCGCCAATGTGTTGAACCCATTTCTCGCTCATGAGGCCTCGCTCCTTGTTTCGGTTTTCGGCCGCGCCGGAAGGACGCCGCTCTTTTGTCGAAAACCGTAGCATGGGTTTTGAGCGTTCCCTTGAGAAGGAGTGAGAACGGATGAGAACGGGCAAAAATGGCCGGAAAACGGAAGTCATAAATTGCTTGACAGGTTTTTAACTCGGGATACGAAAAAATACAAGGCATACGAAAATATATCGTTCTGCGGTCCCGTCGCAGGGGTGAGTCGCTGTGAGTCGGAAGGGTGGAGAAGGAAGCAGGGGGAGCCGAAGGCCGGAAAAGAAGGGACCCGGCCCCGCGTCGCGGGCAGACGCAGCGGGGCCGGGCCTATGAGGGTCTGGACGCTTAGAGGAAGAAGTACACGGCGGCCAGTCCGGTCAGGGACATGGTGATGGTGTACGGCAGCGCCAGGGTCACCATCCGGCCATAAGAGAGCCGGATGACGGGAGCGAGAGCGGAGGTGAGCAGGAACAGGAACGCGGCCTGGCCGTTGGGCGTGGCCACGCTGGGGATGTTCGTGCCCGTGTTGATGGCCACGGCGAGCTTGTCGAAGTGGGCCATGAGTTCACCGGCCTGGGCAGCGGCTGCCTGGGGCAGGGTGGCGAGCACGTCCGCGCGGGCCACGTGCGGGTCGGTGAGTTTTTCCATGAGCTGCGCGCCGGTCATGCCGATGTCGGGAACGGCGGCGAGCATCTGGGTGAAGTGCAGCTTGGTCTCGGAGATGTAGACCGTGGCCACGAAAACGTTGTCCGAGATGGACGAGAGCAGGCCGTTGGCCACGTAGTAGGCCGCGAGCTGGTTCTGGCCCTTGAGGCTGAGCACGTAGTTGATGATCGGGGCGAAGAGCTCGTTGTCGTGGATCACGGCCACGATGGCGAAGAAAACCACCAGCAGAGCGGTGAAGGGCAGGGCCTCCTCAAAGGCGTGCCCGATGCGGCCTTCCTCGACCACGCCGGTGAGCGAGGTGAGAAAGACGATGACCGAGAGGCCGATGATGCCCACGGCGGCGAGGTGCAGGGCCAGGGCGACCACGAGCCAGATGCCGGCCAGCCCCTGGATGATCAGGGAGGCCTTGCCCTGGGCGCCGCGCTCGGCTTCCATCTTCATGGCGGTTTCCAGCAGGTAGGAGCGGATGTTGCCCGGAAGCTGGAAGCCGTAGCCACAGATGCGGAACTGCTCCACGGCCAGACAGGTCAAGAGGCCCACAGCCAGGACCGGCATGGTCACGGGCGCGACTTCCACAAGGAAGGGGATGAAGTGCCAGCCCATTTCGCCGCCCACGAGCAGGTTCTGTGGCTCGCCCACCAGGGTGCAGACGCCGCCGAGGGCCGTGCCCACGGCGCCGTGCATCATCAGGTTGCGCAGAAAGCCGCGAAATTCGAGCAGATCGGCGCGGTTCTGCTCCTTGACCGCCTCGTCGTTCACGAGGTCGTGAGCGCCCTGCGCTTCCGCGCCCGAGGCGAAGCGGTGGTAGACGTTGTAGAACCCGTAGGCCACGGCCATGATCACGGCGGTGACGGTCAGGGCGTCGAGGAACGCGGAAAGGAACGCGCCGGCCAGGCAGAAGAGCAGTGCGATGATCTTCTTGGACTGGATGCGCACCAGGATGCGGGTGAAGGTGAACTGGAGGAAGTCCTTCATGAAGTAGATGCCCGCGACCATGAAGATCAACAGCAGGATGACTTCGAAGTTCTTCAGGGCCTCATGGTAGATCATCTCGGTGGAGGTCATGCCCATGATCACGGCCTCGATAGCCAGCAGGCCGCCCGCGGGCAGTGGGTAACACTTCAGGGCCATGGCCAGAGTGAAGATGAACTCCGCGATGAGCGCCCATCCGGTAATGAACGGGGTGGTGGTCAGCAACAGCAGGGGATTGAGGATCAAAAAGCCCAGGATGACTTGTTTGTACCATCCGGGGGCACTGCCGAGGAAATTTTTGCTGAACGATTTTGCAAGCGTGGGTTGCACTGGTTTTCTCCTTGAAACGAAACTGTCTCTCTTTGCCTGGAACCGCCGAGGGGGCTCGAAGGCGCATTCCCCCCCGTCCGGCAGCCTGTCCTGTTGCCGGGCGGAGGGGAGTCTACGACTGCGCAGAACTCTATTCTAGTAGAAAATCATCAGGGCGGAGATCATAACCACCATATAGAGGATGGTCATGCCCGCGCCGGACCGGACATAGTCGATGGTCCGATAGCCTCCGGGGCGCATGATCAGGGCGTTGACCTGGTGCGTCGGCAGAATGAAGGTGTTGGAAGCGGCCACGGCCACGGTGAGCGCGGCCACGCGCGGGTCCACCCCGGCGTTGAGGGCCATGTTCATGGACAGGGGCACGAGCAGCACCGTGGCGCCCACGTTGGAGGCCACCAGGGTGAAGAACGAGGTCAGGGTGCCGATGACCGTGAGCAGCACGAGGGGGCTGGGCGTGCCCAGGGCGGCCATGATCGTGTCCGCGATGAACTTGGCCGCGCCCGTGTTCTCAAAAGCCATGCCCAGGGGGATCAGACCGCCCAGGAGGAAGACGGTCATCCAGTCCACGGACTGGTAGGCCTCGTCAATGGTCATGACCTTGGTCAGGACCATGCCCAGCGCGCCCGTGAGCAGGGCGATGGAGAGCTGGACGTGCAGCCCGAGGATGAGCACCAGGGAGACGGCCAGCCAGAGCAGGGCCACCTTGGCCTTGTCCGTGCGCAGAATCTCGCCCTTGACGTTTTCCGTGAACACGAGGTCGGGCTTGTCCTTGAGCAGGTGGAACATCTCCCAGCGGCCGTGCAGCAGCAGGGCGTCGCCGGGGCGGATGACCATGTCCACCAGTCCGCTGATGAAAATCTTCTCACCCCGGAAGATGGCCAGGGGCGAGACCTGGAGCCGGTCGCGGATGCGCAGTTCGGCCAGGGTCTTGCCCACCAGCTCGGAGCGGGGGGTGACGATGCCTTCCATGATGCCCGCGTTGTTCGGGGAGAGTTCCTCGGCAAAGGAAACCAGCTCGGGTCGCAGCTCCCAGCCGAGGTCCTCGGCCATGCGCTCGGCGAATTCGTGTGGCCCCACGACCACGAGGTCGTCGCCGGGCTCGATGTCTGTGCCGGGTCCGGGGGCGAAGAGGTGGGTGTGCCCGTTGTCGCGGGCAATGGCCACCACGGTGCAGAAGTAGATGGGCCGCAGCTCCAGGGCCGTGAGTCTGCGCGAGCCTTCCCAGTTTTCGGGAACGTGCAGCTCAAAGAGGGAGCCGAGGCCGCCGTAGGTGTCCGCCAGGATGGCGGACATGGGGCCGCTCTGGTCCTCGCCGCTCTTGCTTGGCAGGATGAAACGACCGAAGAGGATGAAGTAGAGCAGGGCCGCGACCACCAGCAGGACGCCGATGGGCGTGACCCCGAAGAGTCCGAAGGGATCGTAGTGCTTGCCGCCCACGACCATGAGGTCGTTGAGCAGGATCAGCGGACTGGAGCCCACCAGGGTCAGGCAGCCGCCGATGATGGCGCAGAAGCCCATGGGCATGAGCAGCCGGGCCGTGGGCACGCCAGTCTGGTTGCCGATGCGCTTGGCCGCGGGCAGGAACAGGGCCGCGGCCCCGATGTTCTGCATGAACCCGGAGATGAAGGCCACCGTGCCCGCGATGAGCGTCATGATCCGAGTTTCGCTCTTTCCGGCGAAGCGCAGGATGATCCGGGCCATGCTGTTCATGACGCCAGTCTTGTCCAGGCCCGCGCCGATGATGATCACGGCGATGATGGAAACGACCGCGTTGCTGCTCAGGCCGCTGATGGCCTGCTTGGGCGTCACGAGCCCGAGAAGCGGCAGGAGCACCATCATGATGATGCCCACAACGTCCACCCGGACCCATTCGAAGATGAAAAGCAGGACGGCGAAGGCGAGGATGGCCATTACGAGGATGATTTCAGGCGTCATGGGAGCTACCTTGCGTGTATTCGTACTGGAGCGGTCGCGTTCGTATGAGGAGGTCTAGCGCACGCGCAGGGTGGCGCGGGTATAGACGGGGATGGAGCGGCTGCGGGAAGACTCGCCGGCCACGTCGTTCATCACGTACCGGAACTCGGCGTCTTCCTGGTGCAGGTCCGCGACCACATGGTCCTCGACGCCGGTGCGCACCAGATGGTTGAAGCGCAGGCCGGCCTCGGCGGCACGGCAGGAGAACCCGTTGATGTTCGAGGCGCAGGTGCTCTGGAACTGGGTGAAGTTCTGTCCGTTCTCGTCCAGGTTCAGCGCCACCAGGGAGCTTCTGGTCTTGGCGGCCATGTCGATGGCGTATTCCATGACCTCATTGGAGAAGGACGTGCCCTTGCAGACCACGAGGATCTTGCAGGCGGGGCGGGCGACGGCGGGCTGCGCCGTGCTCCGCGCAACGGGAGCGGCAACGTTCTTCTTCGTGGCGTTGGTGCGGGCCTTGTTCCGGAAGCGGTCGAATAAAGTCTTCAACTTGAACCCTCCTGCTTCTTCGGCCAGGTGCTGCTGGCGATTGATGAACCACGTCCCCACGTGGCAGGTGTTGCAATGGTCGGTTGCCATGTTCTCGTAGTGGCCGTTGAACATTCTTCTTGCGGACTTTCCGATATTCATGGTTCCTCCCTGTGGTTTGACCGTAAAATATCAAGAGCCGTGCCAATGTCCGCGAACCCGTATCGCTCCTTGCATCCCGGACCAGGGGGGATTCCTGGGGGCAGGGGGGGGAGAATTCTTGTTGCAGATGGCAACAGTGTTTCAGGCGATCAAAAAAATAAATCATAAATTCCAAAATATTGTGTGTGTTGCGTATTGTGTGTTGCAAATTGAAACTTGAAACGAAAAAATGCGCTTATCCGTCTTGCTCCAGCACGCCAGCGGGAAGGCTTTGATGCTTGAGAAACATTTCTCGAAATCTTTGCTGGTTTATTTTCAATATCGACAAGGTGTTGTTGTGTTGTCGAAAGTGTCGGTCCCTCTTGGGAACGGGGTTGCGGGCAGGCCGGATTTCCGTCGGATTCACCTGTTGCGTATTGCAATGTTAACAGCGGTCCGGCCGCGTGTTATTCAGGCCATATTGAGGATCAGGTCCTTGGTTCGTTCCGGAGGCTCATCCGGGGCGGGATCAACCCGCAGGAGGGCGGTGTCATGGGGTGGTTTTGGAAAAAGAGTGGGGAAATAGCCGCGTCCCGACCATCCCCGTTGTCCGGTGCGGAGCAGACCCCGACCACCGGGAGCATGGAACGCGTGGAGCGACTGCCCGAGCAGGACCCTGTCCTGGAGGATATCCGGGCCAGGGTGGAGATCGCCGGGCTTCCGGACCATGCGCGGCAGGCCGCGCGGAGCGAGTGCGAACGGCTGGCCAAGGTGGATCGCTCCTCACCGGAATACGCCCTGAGCTGTAACTACCTTGAATTTCTGCTTTCCCTGCCCTGGAACGTGAGCACCAAGGACGACCTGGACCTGGAGCGGGCCTCGGCCCTGCTGGACGCGCGCCACTTCGGCCTGGGCAGGGTCAAGGAGCGCATCCTGGAGTTTCTGGCCGTGAAGAGTCTGCGTGGCCGCAGGCAGGCTCGGATTTTGCTTGCGGACGACGAGGCCATTGCCCGGGAGAACCTGACCATCGTCTTTGAGAAGGACGGCCACGAGGTCCGCGCCGTGTCCAATGGCGTGGAGGCCCTGGCGGCCATGCGCGAGCAGCCTGCGGACGTGGTGGTCACGGACCTGAAGATGGAGCGCATGGACGGCCTGGAACTGCTTCAGGAATTGCGCCGGGGCTGGCCCGATACCGGGGTGATCATGCTCACGGGCTATGCCACGGTCAAGAGCGCGGTCACAGCCATGCGCCAGGGCGCGGATCAATATCTGAGCAAACCCGTGAACCTGACCCGGCTGCGCGCCCACGTGGACGAACTGCTGCTGCGCAGCGGGCGGGCCCGATTTTTGCGCGGGCCGGTACTCTGCTTTTCCGGACCTCCGGGCACGGGCAAGACCTCCATCGGCAAGGCCATTGCCGAGGCCCTGGGCCGCAAGTTCTTCCGGCTTTCCCTGGCGGGCCTGCGCGACGAGGCCGAGCTGCGCGGCCACCGGCGCACCTATGTGGGCTCCCTGCCGGGCCGCATCCTCCAGGGCGTGGCCAAGGCGGGCGCGCGCAACCCCGTGATCATGCTCGACGAGATGGACAAGGTGGTCCAGGACTTCCAGGGCGACGCGGCCTCGGTGCTGCTCGAAATCCTCGACCCGGAGCAGAACGCGGCCTTTGGCGACCACTATCTGGGCCTGCCCTTTGATCTTTCCGGGGCCATGTTCATCGCCACGGCCAATGTCATGGAGCGGTTGCCCGGCCCCCTGCGCGACCGCATGGAGGTCATCGAGTTCACCAGCTACACCCCGGACGAAAAGGCGGAGATCGCCACGCGGCATCTCATTCCGGCGCAGTTGCGCCAGCACGGCCTGGAGCCGGGGGAGGTGCGCTTCGAGCCGGAGGCCGTGCGCACGGTCGTGGCCGATTACACGCGCGAGGCCGGGCTGCGCGGGCTGGAGCGGCAGGTGGCCTCCCTCTGCCGCAAGCTGGCGCGCCAGGTGCTGGAAAAGAAGCCCGGCCCCGAGGGCATCCGCGTTTCCGCCCGGGACGTGGAGCGGCTGCTCGGCCCTTCGCCCCACTTCCGCGCCTCGGCCCGGACCGAAGCGAAGGTGGGCCTGGCCGCAGGGCTGGCCTGGACCGAGAACGGCGGCGAGATCATCCAGGTGGAGGCGGCGCGCATGCCCGGCCACCAGCAACTGATGCTCACGGGTTCCCTGGGCGAGGTCCTGCGGGAATCCGCGCGCACCGGCCTGAGCTACATCCGCAGCAGCGCGGAACGCTACGGCATCCCGGCGGATTTTTACGAGTCCTCGGACATCCACGTCCACATTCCGGCCGGAGCCGTGAGCAAGGAGGGGCCTTCGGCGGGCGTGACCATCACCCTGGCCCTGCTCTCGCTGCTCACGGGGCGGCCCGTGCGCCAGGACGTGGCGGTCAGCGGCGAACTTTCGCTTCTGGGCGAGGTGCTGCCCGTGGGTGGCGTGCGCGAGAAGCTCATGGCCGCTGTGCAGGCGGGTTTTGCCACAGTGCTGCTGCCCGCGGGCTGTGCCGGAGCCGTGGAGGGGGTGGAGCCGGAGGTGCTGGCCGCCCTGGGCGTGCGCTTCGTGGAGAGCATGGAGCAGGCGGCGGAGCTGGCCCTGCTGCCGGAGCCGGAACGGGCCGCGCCTGCCGAAGCATCCTGAGGGTGGATCAGGCCCGGTATCCCAGTCGTGCAGGCCTCCCGCAAAGCCGAGGGGGGAGCGTAGATACGGCTTGCCGTCCCGCACCACATTGCCAAATGCGTCGTACAGGATTTCCTTTACCACGCCATCGGTGGGAAATTCAACCATGCGCACGCTGCCAATCTGGTCCGTATGCAGCAGAATTTCAGCGCCTTGTCCCTGACCTTGCCCCTGGCCCTGCGCGACCAGTCCCATGGGCCGACCATCACGACCATAGACGACTTCCCACCATTGCCCGCTCGCGACATCCACGTGGGACCAAGCCGCCAGATGCGCGCGGTCGTGCCAGCGGAATCGCTCTGTCAGCCTGCCGTTCACGTACTTTGCGTTGCGCAGGCCCTGATCGTCATGCCCGTATTCCACAACGCGACCTGAACCGTCGCCAATTCTCTTAAAAACGCATGCTTCACTTTCTCCTTGCGCAAAATGAAAGCCCCTGTCCGCGTCGGGACAGGGGCTGAGCTACGACGATGCCGGGAGCGGGAACCTCCCAATGTTCAAGGGGTAATATATGTCTGAAATCAGGTGGGATACGGGAGCATACGCAGAGAATCCCTTTCCCGGCGTCCGCCGGACAAGAGGTGATTCCCGACGGATTACGGGAGAATGCCAAACCCTCCCCTGCCAACCCGGTCAGTTCCCCCGCGCGTCCGGGATGTTGAGCTCGGACCGACGCTTCATGATCTCTTCCGACCACCACAGCCGCTCGGCTGTCCAGCCATCCGCTTTTTTTCGAAGCTGATCTGCATATTTTGCCGCCCAAGCCGTGTTGAGGAA
>JBFWMD010000031.1:0-38425 GCA_050251775.1 Desulfovibrio sp. | reverse complement strand
GAGCCGTTGTGGTAGGTGTTTCTCGCGCGCGTGCGCGTAGCAAAGGGTATTCCAACGTGCGGAGTGAGCGAAAAGCCGTTCTCACCTAACGTGACGAAGATTCTCAAAATGGATGGCTACTCACACCTTCGCCTATACTGCGGTGCTGATCACCTTCAGCATGATTGCCCGTCGTAAGTCTGCCGCAGGCGAAGATTTCTTTGTGGGGGGGCGCTCCTTCAACCGTTGGACCGTTGCTTTCTGCATTACGGGGCTGTTTTCCGGCTCCACGTTCATCGCCATTTTGGAAACGTCCTATCTCAAGGGACTTTCCGCCATTTGGTACGGTGTGGCCGAAATGTCGCATGTGCTGATCATCGCGGTGCTGTTGATCGGCCCGTTGCGCAAGAAAATGATGGTGACCATCTCCGGCCTGATCGGCGACAAGTACGGGCGGTGGGCCAAAGCCATTGCCGGGGGCATCACGGCTTTCACCTTCCCCATGTGGTCCGTGGCCACGGCGTTGGCCTTTGCCTCTTGCATCAACGCCATAACGGGTCTGGATTTGATGATTTCCGTGGCCATCACGGGTGTCCTGCTCTACATCTACCTGGTTTCAGGCGGCATGTGGTCCGTGGCCTTCACGCAGACCGCCAACTTCTTCGTCTACATGGCCATGTTTGCTGTCTTGCTCTATGCCTTCTTTGTCAATCCGGGCGTGGCCGGCCTGCGCGATTTGGCCCAGACCCAACCGGAGATGTTCAACCCGCAGGCAGTGGGGCTCCAGCGCATCCTGGCCTGGTTCGGAACCTTCTGGATCAACGTGCTGCTGGCCCAGGCCGCGTTCCAGATGGCGCTTTCCTGCAAGACCGCGGACGAAGGCCGCAAGGGACTCTTCATCGCTGCGGGATTCAATGTGATCTTCATCGGTATGGGCGTGCTGGTGGGCTTGGCCGCACACCAGGTCGTGCCGGGTATCAGCCGTGGACTCGTGGCCGTGCCCACGTATCTGATGCAGAACCTGCCTGCCCCCCTGGTGGGCATCTTCAGCCTTGGTATCTGGGCTTGTGCGCTGGGTTGGGGCGCTCCCTGCCAGTTCTCGGGCGCCACGAGCCTGGGGCGCGACGTGGGCAGCGCATTGAACCCGCAGGCCACGGATGCGCAACTGGTGCGCTACACCCGCTGGTCCTTGCTCCTGCTGACCTGCATGATGATCCTCTTCGGCTTCCTGCGTTCCGAGCAGACCGCCTGGTGGAACATCTTTGCCTGGACCGCCCGCAATGGCGCCACCTTTGCCCCTGTCGTCACGGCTTTGTTCTGGCCCGTGGCCACTCGTCGGGGGGTTGTGGCCGCGCTACTGGCCGGGTTCGGCGGCGGTTTGCTCTGGAACCATCTGGGCGGCTGGGCCGTGGGGAGCTTTTTCCTGAACACCCACCCGGTTTGGGTCGGCATGACCGCGAACATTCTGGCCATGACGCTCTTTTCCCTGGCCGAAGGCAACTGGCAGTTCGCCGCACCCACCAAAGGACGCCGGCTGATGGGCGTCATCGGCGGGATCATGGCGGTCGGCTTCCTGATCAGTCTGCTGTTCTTCTCCGGTTGGATGTATAGCACCGGGCTGCTCGGCATGTTCCTCTTCCTTCTGGTGCTCGGCTTCTGGCTGCTCTCCATGTCTTGCATCGTACCCACGCAGCGACTCCAGGAGATTGTTTCCCCGGCATAGGCATTTGTACTCCATTCAATAAGGACGGTTCAGTTCAACGAACCGGTCAAACAAAGAGAACGCCCGGCGCAAATCGGGCGTTCTTTTTGGTGTCGTATTGTTTTCGCTTGTTCCCGCTAATACATCAGCGCGGGCAGCCAGAGGATCAACTGGGGGAAGAGGAAGAGCAGAGCGATGCCCACCACGATGGAGAGCAGAAAGGGGGCGATGCCTTTGAAGATGGATTCCAGCCGGATTCCGGTCCGCAATTGCTGGGTGATGCCGTAGACAACATAGACATTGATGCCCACGGGCGGGGTAATCACGCCCATTTCCGTGACCAGGACAATGATGATGCCGAACCAGATCGGATCGTAGCCCAGGTTCTGGACCACGGGATAGAACACCGGGATGGTTAGCATGATCAGGGCCAGGGAATCCATAAAACAGCCGCCGATGAAGTAGATCAGCACGATGACGGCCATGATGGCATAGGAGGGCAGGTCAAAGGCGGCGACCCAGGAGGCGATGTCAAAGGGGATGCGTGTCACCGCAAGGAATTTGCCGAAGACCACGGCCCCGGCAATGAGAAAAAGTACCATGCAGGAGGTGCGCAGGGTTTCGTGCAGGGATTTGATCAGCGCTTTCCAGGTCAGTTTGCGCCGCAGCAGGGCCAGTCCGGCCATGCCGAGCACTCCCACGGAGGCTGCTTCCGTGGGCGTGAACCAGCCCAGAAACATGCCGCCCACCACAAGCAGAAACACGGCCAGGGTATCCACCAGACCCGACAGGGAGCGCAGGCGGTCCCCCAGGCTGAAACGTTCGCCCGGAGGCCCCTGGTTCGGGTCCAGGCGGCAGACGATCCAGATGGCCAGGATGAAGAGCAGGGTCAGCAGCAGAGCGGGCAGGATTCCGGCCACAAAGAGTTCGCCGATGGACTGTTCCGTGAGCACGCCGTAGACAATAAGCACCACGCTGGGCGGCATGATCATGCCCAAGCCGCCACCCGACGCCACGGATCCCGTGGCCAGTGCGTCCGAATACCCAAACCGCTTCATTTCCGGGATGCCCACGGTGGCCATGGTGGCGGCCGTGGCCGGGCTGGAGCCGCAGATGGACCCGAAGCCGGTGCAGGCCGTGACCGTGGCCATGGCCAGGCCGCCGTTGACGTGGCCGAAGAAGCGGTAGGCCGTGTCGTAGAGCTTGCGGCTGATGCCGCAGTTGAAGGCGATCTGGCCCATGAGAATGAACAGCGGAATGGTGCTCAGATCATAGGAGGCAAAGGCCGAATAGATGTTGCGGGAGAGCAGGTTCATGCCGCCCTTGGGCGAAACCACGATGCTGAAGCCCACAAAGCCCACCAGGGTCATGACATAGGCCACGGGCATGCGGGTCATGAACAGCAGGATCATGACCACGATGCCGACGATGCCGAGAAGAGTCGCGTCCATGCGCTAATCCGTCCCTTTGGCGGGATTCGGGTTGAAGAACTCCAGCACGTCCCGCAGCAGGTGGAGGGTGAAGATCAGGAAGCCGAAGGCGAGCACGAAAACGACCAGATATTCCGGGAGTTGCAGATTCATGGAGCGCACGCCGGATTCGCGCATGGTCAGAGCGTAGTCTGCCATGCGCCAGGTAACGACGCCAAAGAGCCCCAGGGCGGTGGCCGTGGTGACCATGCGCAGGCCGCGCCGCAGAGCGCGGGGCATGTAGCGCACGAAGATCTCCACACCGATGTGGCTGCGTTCGGCGTGGGCGTCCGGCAGGCTCAGGCCGACCACGAACACGGCAAGCATGGTCACGATCTCTTCGGAGCCGAAAACAGGACGGCCCACGAACCTGCCGACCACGTCCGTTCCCGTGACCAGGGCCATGCAGCAGAGGCAGAAGGCGGCCAGGGCGCGCATGTACACGCGGGTTTTGTCCAGTAGGGTGAAAAGCGCTTGCATCAGGATCACCATGGGCTTTGCGGAGCCGGTTTGGGGTCAAGGAAAAGGCAGGCTCCGGGCCTGCCTTTTCCTTGGTCATGGGGAATCTACTTCTGTAGCTCATTCAGCTTGTTGACAGTGAAATCCAGCACGGCCTTGCCGTCGATGCCCTTGGAGGCGACATCCTTGGCATAGGCGTCGAGGATCGGAGCGGCCGCCGCCTTCCAGCGCGCGGATTCCGCCGGATCTTGAGGGATGATCTCGTTGCCGGGCTCCGCAAGGAAGGTTTCGCGGCCCACCACATCGCTTACGTCCCAAGCCTGGCCGTGCTTGCCGATCCATTCCTTGTTGATCGCAGTGATGGTGGCCTGCACATCGGCGGGCAGTTCGGCCCAGCGGTCCTTGTTCATGACCACGAAGAAGGTGGTGGTGTAACCCGTGGAAAAGTTTTCGGTCATGTAATCGACTACTTCCGCCATTTTCCAGCCTTTGTTGGTCTCCACGGGGTACATGCCGCCGTCCACGACGCCCTTCTGGATGCTCTGGTAGGCGTCGGGCATGGACTGGGCCACGGGGGTCGCGCCCAGGGCCTGGACGAGCAGGGCGCTGTTGCCGGTGGCGCGGATCTTCAGGCCCGCCAAGTCTTCCAGGGTGCGCACGGGCTTGCCCTTGGTATGCAGCAGTCCGGGGCCGTGGGCATTGAAGTACATGACCTGTACATCGTTCAGCTCCGCAGGCTTGAACTGCTCGAAGACCAGATTGGCCACGCTGGTGGCGGCCATGCCCGAGGTGTAGCCCAGGGGCAGGTCAACGGCGGCCATGACCGGGAAGCGGCCCCGGGAATAAGCCAGCGCGGAAAATCCGATGTCGGAGATGCCTTCGACCACGCCGTCATAGCACTGGTTGGCCTTGGTCAGAGTCCCGCCGGGGTAGTAGTCGATCTGGACCTTGCCGTCCGTGCGTTTTTCCACCTCACGACACCAGGCCTCGGCCAGTTGCGACTGCACATGTGTCGGCGGGAAGAAGCAGCTGTAGCTCAGCTTGATGGGGCCTGCCTGGGCGGGCAGGGCCGGAGCCATCAACGCAAGGGCCAGAAACAGCAAAAAAAGTCTTTGCCAGCGCATGGTTACTCCTTACTCTCGGGGTTCTCGCGTTCAGTTCCGGCAGTGGCGTCGCAACGCTTTTGTTCGCCGAGGCAATGGGCCTTGGCAAGGGCGAGCGCGGCTCGGCGTACGTCCTGACGGCTGAGCACGTCGGTTTGCAATACGTTTTGGATCAGGAATCCTTCGAAAAGGGCGGTATTCAGGGAGCCGATCTTTTCCGGAGCGCAATCGGCCAGGACATAATCACCGATGAGTTCCTTGAAAATCTCGTTGGAAAGGCGGTATTTGCTGCGGTTCAATTCAGCCTTGAGCCGATCGTCGCGCGCGGCGTGGACGGTGAATTCCAGGAAGACCTTGGACCAGTTCATGTCGTCCATGATGGATTCGAGAAAGTCCCAGATGACATCGAAGCAATCTTCGAAAGTGACGGCCTCCCGGATTTTGCGGGAGCGTTCCTCACGGTATTGGCCCATTTTTCGTTCGAGGATCTCCAGGAAAATATCGTCTTTGCCTGCCCAGTGGCTGTAGAAGCTGCCCTTGGCGTAGCCCGCTTCCTTGGTGATCTCGGCGATGGTCGTGGCGGCGAAGCCTTTGCGGCCGAAAAGCGACATGGCCGATACCAGAAGCTCCTCTTTGGTCTGTCGCGATTTTTCCTGCTGCCTTCTTGCCATGCGCCTCTCCGACCACTGGTCAAAAAATGACCTTTGGTCAATTTTTGCTATAACTATGTGAACACGCAGGTCATGTCAAGCAAAAGCGCTCGCAGGAAAGACGCAACGAGCATCACGGGTAAACAGAGTGCTTTGTTGAGAATAAAGCGTTTGTGAATATAGTATCATGCTAAATGTATTGACAAAATAATCATAAATTTTCTTGCGGACGTTGCGGAATATGATTATTTGATTCGGTCATGTCCAAGCAAGAAACACTCAGCATTCTCGGCAGCGGCTGCCGTTGGAACGGCCTTCTTGAGTTTAACGGAACCGCCAGAATCGATTCCATTTTCACTGGTGACATCCGAACTGGTGGCCTGCTCGTCGTGGGACCGGAGGCGGAAGTTCGCGGCACATTGACCGTGGGCGAACTCGATGTTTCCGGCAAGGTAGTGGGCGATGTGGTTGCCGAGGGCAAGCTGATCCTTCGGAGCGGGGCTGAGTTGCAGGGTGATTTGCGCGTCGGCACGCTGGAGGCCGAAGAGGGCTCCGTTTTCAACGGTCGGATTCTGACGACCCTGACGCACGAAGTGGAACGGCCCCGCCGGGCGCTGATAGCGCACCATGCGGAGCCGTTGGCCGCTTCCTTTGCACGGGAGCAGGCTGAACACACCTGAGTTTCAATTCTTTTTCACCAACAGCAGCGAGAGATAGTGCGGGGTTTCCGGGGCCTGATCCAGGTTCCGGCAGATCAGTTCGCCTTCCAGACCGAGACGGCTGACAAACAGGCTGTTGCGGCTCAGGTCGAGTTCGTCCAGGGTTGCGCGGATGGTGGCGAAGTTGCGGTAGGCCTTGAGCACCACACAATTGTCGGCCTGGTCCAGATGCTGGCGCAGCTCCTGCGCGGGCATGGTCCCGGGCAGAATGTACAGGGTTTCTCCAGCTTCGGCCAGGATGGTTCCGGTGGCTGCGGCGGCCTGCTGGAACGAGGTGATGCCGGGCACGATCTCGACCTGTTGCTCCGGACAGAGCCGCTTCACCATGCGCAGCACGTATCCGAAGGTGCTAAAGAGCAACGGATCGCCCAGGGTGACCAGGGCCACGTCCTCGCCTTGGGCCAGCCGCTTCAGCACGGCCTCGGCATTGGCTGTCCAGGCCTCTTCCAGTAGCGTTGCGTCGCTGGTCATGGGGAATTTCAGCCGCAGGACCTGGGAATCGGTTTTCAGGTGCGGCCGGATGATGGATTCCGCAAGGGAAAAGCCATTTTTGCTCGAAGAGCTGGCAAAAATGCTGCCGACCCTGTTTAGAGTTTGGATCGCCTTGAGGGTCAGCAGGTCCGGGTCGCCCGGCCCCACGCCCACGCCATAGAGAACGCCGCGTTCGTCAGTCATGCATCGGCTCCGATTGCGCCGCACGGGCGGCGAATTCCGGGAATATTTCAGGGTGAAGAAAACCGGCCAGCAGTTCCACCGCGTCCACATTGCGCGGCCCTGGCCGGGAAAACATCTGTTCGTCCACGTTGAGCACGCGACCGGATTGGACCGCCGGCAGCGTGGCGAAGCGTTCGGCGCTGCGCACGTTCACCGGGGCCGGATTCATGGGGCCGCGCTGGGACACATAGACCTCGGGACGCAACCGCAGCAATTCCTCTTCGCTGAGGCGAACCAGCTTGTCCTCCAGGCGGACGCAGTTTTCGCCTCCGGCCATGCGGATGATGTCGCTGACCAGCGAGCTCTGGCCCGCAGCCAGGAGATTGCCGGAACGGATTTCATAGAAAACCAGGGGCCGAGAGGCTTGCCCCAACCGATCCCGCACCGCGTCCAGGCGCTGGCGCATGGAGTGTTCCAGGGCAGCGGCCTGATCCCGCGCTCCGGTAAGCACGCCAATCCGCTCAATGGTGGAAAAGAGTTCGTCAAAACTCGCAACCTGGAACAGAGCCGTGGTCACGCCGAAGCGACCCAGGTCTTCCACGCTGCGCACGGCCTCTTTCCTGCCGCCCATTTGCAGCACCAGGTCCGGCCCCAAGCCCACGATGCGCTCCACATTGGGGCGCATGTGCGTGCCGATGCTTGGCAGGGCCGCCACAGCCTCGGGGGTATGGTCCGCATCGGTGCGCGCCACGAGCCGGTCGCCGAGTCCCATGCCGTACAGAATTTCATTGAACGCGCCGTAGAGGGCCACGATGCATTGCGCCGGTTTGTTCAATTCGATGTTTCGGCCCAGGTCGTCCTGAATGTGGAGCGATTCAGCGTTTGCCGCTGGACTCAGCGTCAGCAGCACAGGAATTACTACCACGACCCAAAACGCCGCAAGAAGCGGCGCCGGGCACGGGAAAGGCCTGGGGACTGCCGGTGACGGGATGTGTTCCAATCTTGATTTCGGTTTCATAGAGTTCGCTCAGGGCTGTTTCCGTGAACAGCCGTTTGGGCGAGCCGTCAAAGGCCACGCCGTTGTTTTTGATGAACAGGATCCGCGTGCAGTACAGCGCGGCCAGATTGATGTCGTGCAGTGCCAGCAGAACGGCGCTCTGAGCGGCTCCGCGTTGGAGCAGGTCAAAGCAGCGGATGCTCCAGGCCGCGTCCATGGAAGCAAACGGTTCGTCCAGAAGCAGGAGCGGCGTTTCCTGGGCCAGGGCTCGTGCCAGGAACACACGTTGCATCTCCCCGCCGGAGAGTTGGTCCGCCGGGCGGTTCCGGTATGGGCTCGTGCCGGTGGCTTCCAGAGCGGCGTCCACGGCCAGGCGGTCCTCCGGGTCGGGATTGCCCCAAAAGGGCAGCCGTGCATACCGGCCCATCTCCACCAGCGTCCGGACCCGGAGACCAAAGGCCGGTTCCGCGCGTTGGGAAACCACGGCGCAGCGTTGGGCCACTTCGCGCGGGGAAAGCCGGGAAATCGGCTCTCCCTGGAGCAGGACTTCCCCTCGTTGCGGAGCGGCAATGCCGCAGAGGCCCGCGATCAAGGTGCTCTTGCCCGCGCCATTGGGACCGAGCAGGGCCACCAGCTCGCCGCGTTGGATGCGAAGATTCACTCCGGAAAGCACGAGGTTTTCCTTGCCGTAGCCCAGGGAAAGCTCACGGCACTCCAGCAAGGGGGGCGTTGCGTCAATACCACTCATGTTGCGCCGCCCTGCCGCCTGCGCAGCAGAAAACAGAAGAACGGTCCGCCAAGCAGGGCGGTGATCACGCCTACGGGCAGTTCGGCTCCGCCTGGGAGCATGCTCCGCGCGGCCACATCGGACCAGACCAGCAGCAGCCCGCCCAGCAGCGCGGAATTGAGCAGCAGGGGGCGGTGTTCCGCGCCCAGGACCAGCCGGACCATGTGCGGAACCACGAGGCCCACAAAGCCGATGACTCCGGCCACAGCCACTCCGGCCGCTGTGACCAATCCCGCGCCAGCGAGCAGCGCCAGCCGCGTTCGCGTAGTGCGCACGCCCAGTTGCCGGGCCTGGGTCTCGCCCAGGGAGAGCAGGTCCAGTTCGCGTGAATAGAGAAGCATGAGCGCGATGCCCGCTAGAAAATACGGCAGCATCAGAAACACATGCTCCCAGCCGCGACCCTGGAGGCTGCCCATGATCCAGAAGACAATGGCGGAGACGGATTCTTCATTGAGGGCCTTGAACAGCGAGATGCAGGCCGAAAGAAAAGTGGAGACCACGATTCCGGCCAGGACCAGGGTTTCGCGACGCAGGCGGCCACCGATGCGACCCAGGGCGATGACCGCGGCGAGCGCGCCGAGCGCGCCTAGGAGTGCGGCAAAGGGCAGTGCGCCCAGTCCGAACAGGCCTGCGGAGCCGGCCAGCCCCAGGGTGATGGCCAGGGAAGCGCCGAATGCGCCGCCGCTGGAAACGCCCAAAGTGAAGGGGTCGGCCAGGGGGTTGCGCAAAAGCCCCTGGAAGACCACCCCGGCCGAGGCCAGCCCGGCCCCCACCAGCCAGGAAAGACAGATGCGGCTCAGACGGATGTCCAGCACCACGGTTTGCCAGGCTGGATCGTTGCCCTGCGCGCCCAGGAGCACCTGGAACACGCCGGACGCGGGAATGGGATAGGCTCCGGGAAGCACGGCCAGACCCAGGGAAAGCAGTGTCAGGGCCAGAAGCACCAGCGCGGTGAGGCCCGTCCGATGCATTGTTGGCGATGAATTTTCCTGGGAATGGCCGTGCATGGATGACTTTCTTTACTTTTTGACCGGTACGAGCCGAGACAGGGCCGCGTCAAGATGTTCCAGCCAGATGGCCACGATGTTGTCGTACTCCGCCGTGCCCTTGAGCACGGAAGCGCACTGGAACCCGTCCGCCGTGAGGATGCTGGTCCAGGAGTCCGACTCCGGTCCGGACATGTCGTTGCGGGCATGGTCACCGGCTACGGACATGAAGGGCAGCAGCCAGATCTTCTTGATCTTCCTGTCCTTCAGTCCCTTGCGGACCTGATCCAGGTCCGGGGTTCCCTCCACCGTGGCCACAAAAGCATTGGCGTCCCTGGAGCGCAGGAGTTCCTGCATGGCGATGTAATAGACGTTGCCCGGATGGGGCGTGCCATGGCCCATGAAGAGCAGGGCATCATCCTTGGAGCGCTTTGCCGGGGCATTGGCCAGCAGCGCGTCGGCCACGCGCTCCAGGTCGTCGGTGGCATAGAGCAGGGGAGCGCCCAGCGCGATGTGGGCAATGCCGTCCGGGAAGGATTGGAACGCCCGCACGGTTTCCAGCAAGCCATTATACTCCTCGCCTGGGATGGTATGCAGGGACTGCACGGCTACATGGGTGTAGCCCTGGCTGGCCATCAGGGCCAGGGCCTGGGCCGGAGAGAGCAGCTCTTTGCCTTCCTTGGCCAGCTTGGTGCGGATGATGTGGGACGTGAAGGCCCACTGCACGGGGATGCCGGGATGGGCCGCGCGGACCTTGGCGTCGATGTTTTTGAAGGCGACCTGCGCCTCGCTGACGCTGGAGCCAAAGGCCACGAGGAGAATGCCGGTCTTGTCGGCCTTGGCGGAATGGGCCAGGGCGGAAGAGGCAAAGAGCAGCAAAAGGAGCAGGAACGGAACAAGGACGCGGAACCGGATCGGTTCTGGGACGGGTCGGGACGAAGAGGAAAAAAGCAAATGCATGGAATACCCTCCGCAGAGGGGGCGGGTGAGGGGGATGAAACAAGCGGAACCCCTGCGGCTCATGCCGCAGGGGTTCCGTATTTCCCCCACGTGGTTCCGCCGGCAAAAAAAGCCCCCGTTGCCGGTGGAACGATACTAGTTGCTCGGGCAGGTCTTCCGGCTCATCCCCCGGTCCTTCCGCCTTCCCGGGCCGCGTGGCCCAGTGGCGTTATGGAAGGTCGGTTGCAGGATTCACGGCGGCGGGTCCGCTCCCGATTCACACGGGATTCCCTTTTCATCCGCGAGCGATGCAGATCACCCACAGACACCCGAAACGGTTGCATACGCCAAGCTTCAAGCACGCGTCAAGCAAGCGGCTCAGAACGGGTAGGGCAGCGCGCCCGGCCCTGCATCCGAGGGCTTGCCCATCTTCCCTTTGATGCTCTCGAGCCGCGAGGTGGCGGCTTCGCGCTGTTTGGGCGTTTCCGCGTTCTTGATCACGGTTTGCAGCAGCCGGACCGCGGGCTCGTACTGGTCGCGCTGCTCGTAGATGTTGGCGGCGCGGTACATGGCGGTCAGCGCCCACATGCTTTCCTGCGGATACTGCCAGGCCAGCTGAAGATAGCTGTCCAGGGCCTGGTCCTGGTTGCCGAGGGCCGCCTCGCCCTCGCCGAGGTAGAAGAGAATCTCGGCCTGCATGGCCGTGCCAAAGGTTTCCCGCTTGTCCCAGAGCTTGCGCAGGTTGTCCTGGCCGCCTTCCAGGTTGCCCATCTGCTGCATCAGGAAGGCGATCTTCAGCCGGGTCACATCGGAAACGGGTGCGCCGGAAGCCAGCAATTCCTGATAGGTGGCGTAGGCTTCAGGCATCAGGTCCCGGGCGATCTCCAACTCGGCCTTGATCTCAAGCCGTTTGGCCTGAAGCGTGGCGTTGGCGTCTTCCGGGGCCACTGCGCCAAGATAATAGGAAGCCAGCCCAAGCTGCTTGTCGCTGACTGCTTTTCCGGCCAGATAGAGCGCGCACTTCATGCCGAACTGCTGGTCCGGGAAAAGAAAGGCGATCCGGCGGGCCAGTTCGGCGGAAGGGGCGGCAAGCCATTGCTCACGCCAGCCCGCAAAGACCAGCTCCTTGTCCAGGGGCCAAGTGTTGAGCATGGTCGTGTTGATCTTGCCCGACTCGACCCGGACCCAGAAAGGCGCCTCGTAGGCGAAGGTCGGGGAATTTCCAGCCGCGCTGGCCAGGGAAGCGAGCAGGCGGTTGCTCTGTGTGTCCGTATCTGCCACGCCCGTGACTTCGCGCACGTCGAGATTAAAGAGGATCATGCCCGCGAGTCGGAGGGAAAGCGGCAGATACGCGGGCTGGAGTGCATCCCAGGCCTTGCGCGCGGATTTGGTTTGTCCCGACATCACGGCCAGTGCGAAACGGAAGGTCTCCACGCCGTCAAGGGGCTCCGCGTCCGGCATGAGCTTGCCTTCCTCGCCCGACTCGAAAATGGCCTGGGCCCGTTCCGGAGAGAGTGCGAGCATATTGCCCACGAACACTTTCAGGCGTTTGTCTTCAGGCGAATAGATCCAATGCTCCCTATTCTTCATCAGATGCTTGAAGGGCTGGGATCCCAGGAAGGAAGCGGCCTTGACGTAGCGCTGTTCTTCAAAGAGCGAATTGTGATCCTCTGGCTCCTGTCCGGAAAGGGCTTCGAGCACATCGTTCCAGAACTGACGAACCGCCTCGTTCGGGATGTTCTCCAGCGGAGCCTTGGCCGTGGGCGATTGCAGGCCGCACGCGGCCAGGGCGCGTACGATTTGCTGCCGGTCCGCCTTATTCACGAAGTATGTTTCCCTGGATGCAGCTTCAGTGTCCTCGGGAGACGGGGAACGCTTGGCCTGCGTGGCGCTGAAAACCGCGGAAGCCTTGTTCCAGAACGGGCTTTGGGGCCAGACCAGCAGCGCCTGATCAATGACCAGTTGCAGGAAGGATTCCTGGGCCTCACGGTTCAGGCTGTAGGTCGTGACATAGGTCCAGAAAAGGTTGCGGAAGACATCGCTCCAGACCACATCCAGTCCGTATTCGTTGTTGAATCGGGCGCGAAGATCTTGCGTGGGCAGCAGCTTTGCCGATTCGGAAAACCACATGACCGCCTGATTGGGCGACCCCAGGGCGCGCAATGCCCGGCCACCGTACCAAAGCCGCGTGCTTTCCGTGGAATTGCTCTCCGTAAAGGGCGGGGTTTGCTCCACAAGCTGGTAGGCCTTGTCGGGCTGGCCTGCCTCCAGCAAGTTCTGGATGCGGCGCAACGTCGCGTCCGGAGATTCGCGCTGTTCCGCGTACACGGTATCGAGCTTGTCCCAGGCGCGATACCGTTCCAGCCAATCTTCATAGGTCTGGTTGTTGATGTTGCGCGTCTGTTCAGGTTCGGCAGGAGCGGGCGCAACGTCGGCTGGCGGATCCTGGGTGGCATTCTGTGTTGCGGGTTGTTGCGGAGCGTTGGCGGCTGGGTCGGCCAGAGGCTGCTCCTCGAAATCCGGAGCAACGCCGGATGCGGTCTGTTGGGCCACAACAGCCTGGATCGGACAGGAAAGAATGATCACGAGAAGCAGCATCGTGCGGAAAATTTTATGGATATGCATGATCGGGCCGTAATCGTCCAAATTTGGTTCGAGTTGCGATTTGTTGACGTACACAAACCTCCACAAGGAGGCGGACGCAAAAACCTTTCCACGCCGAAATATGGAAGCCGAATTTCCGGGCATGGGCCGAGGAAATGGAGAAAAGCTCGTCATGGGTTCCCCGGCGTGCCCAGGCGACCAGAACATAATGAGGATGTCCTTGCAACACAAGCAGGGAAATGAAGTGCGTTTGGAATTGTCCCTGAGGTGGATCCGTCTGGAGACAAGGTTTCTTCAGACATCGCTCAACATATTCTGAGTATAGATGTTCTTGGAAAGAGTTGAAGTGGTTCATGAAGCAAACGCCGGATGGAGATTCCAGAACCGACGCCTGAAGGCCTAATTGCGAGTCCTCCGGAATCTACGCTCGAAGCATGGGCATCCGTCTGTTTCGGAATCGGCTCGCGTGCCGATGGCTGGGCCAGGGGTGTGACCACGGCTCGGAACCGTCAGCGAATGGAGAAGTTCTCGTCGCCTATCCGCACAAAGCAGTAAAAACTTAAATATCAGGATGTTGAAATTGTTAATGCAGAATACCCCACTCGACTAGGAACGACTCAAAGTTAACATAATATACATTATGAGACAAACATACAAAGGAAAGGGAGGAACACACCTAAATTTGAGACTCAGCAACGTTCTGTTCTCAGATCGGGTTGAGTTCGTTCCCTTTCGGGAGTCATTGTCCGTTATAGAGCGCCAGTGGAACTTCTGTTCGCTCAAGAAGTCCGAAGTACGCGCGATAAGAAGAGCAGGCGTGACTAGCCGCCCTCACCTTCTGCCGGTTCATGGAGCAGTCCGGAAATTGTGCCTGGACATGGCACAAATTCGCCTTGAAACAAATTTAGAGGTTGGGGTGAGGATCAGGACTTGTGCGCAAAAACGTTCTACCGGAGTTTGGCCGCGTCCTGCGCAAAGGTAATTAATCCCGTGTCGGTCAGCGGATGCTTCAGCAGATCCATGAGCACCGCGAGCGGCACAGTGCAGACATGCGCGCCCAGTAAGGCTGCTTCCAGCACATGGGTCGGGGTGCGGATGCTGGCCACCAGGACCTGCGTGTTGAAGCCATAATTGCCGAAGATCGTCATGATCTGCTCAACCAGATCCATGCCTCGGTGGCCCACAGCGTCCAGACGCCCCACAAAGGGGCTGACATAGGCCGCGCCAGCCTTGGCAGCCAAAAGTGCCTGCAACGGGGAGAAGATCAGGGTCATATTTACATCGACACCATTGGACGAAAGCTGTTTGCAGGCTTTCAAGCCTTCGGGCGTGCAGGGGCACTTGATCACCACATTGGGGCCAAAATGGAGAAGTTCACGCGCTTCTTCAAGCATCTTTACGGATACTTCACTGAATACTTCAAGACTTACCGGACCTTGTACTTCCTTGCAGATGGTTGCGGCAAGATCGCGCCAATCGCTCGCCTCTCGGGAAAGCAGGGTCGGATTGGTGGTCACTCCGTCAAGAATGCCGTACTGCGTGGCCTTGCGGATTTCATCCAGGTTGGCGGTGTCGAGGAAAAAGCGCATTTTCCGGACCTCGTTCTTAAAGTGAACAAAAAAAGGCACGGATTTGCATCCGTGCCTTGCAAGGTAGCATAAAAATGGCGGGGAATCATTCCTTTGGATCCGGCTTGGTTTCCGATGAGGGCTGGGCCGCGTCCTCTTGGGGTGCGGCTTCGACAGGCTTTGCATTTTCAAGCTGTTTCAGGAACTTGTCGCGGCATTCATAGGAGCAGAACATGTGGACCTGATCACCCTGACGCACGCGGATGTGGCCGTCGCGGTCAACGTACGAACCGCAGATGGGGTCCTGAACCAAGTCGCCGGAGGCCTTGAGGCGTTCGTCATTTTTTACGCGCTGTTCGGATTTCTTTTTTTTGTCGCCTTTGAGCAGGATATAGATGATTCCGATGGCGATGGCGATGAACAGGAACTTGGACATGTCTGCCCTCCTCTCTTCTTCAAGCGATGCTTGAAACTGATCCGCTCTTCTGCGTTATCCGGCCGTCTTCAAGCTGGTATTCGAGCTTGTCCAATGCGTCCTGGGCGCTGGTTCCGTCCGGCAGCACAAGGTCGGGCGCGATTTCCAGCAGCGGCACGAGCACAAAGGCTCTTTCCCGCATCCGAGGATGCGGCAGATCCAGAAAGCCGGTGGTCTGTTCCAGATTGTCGAACAGAAGCAAGTCGAGATCAATGATTCTCGGGCCGCCCGGTTCCCCCCTTTCCCGCGCCATCTGGTCCTCAATGGCCAGCAGGGCGGAAAGAAATCCCTCTGGAGACCAGATTTCCTTGTCCACCTTGTACCAGGCCACCTGGTTCATGAACCAGGGCTGATTCGTGACCAGCCCCTGGGGCTCGGTCAGATAGGTGGAAGACATGGCCTCCAGCGTGATGTCCTCGCCGTAGGCCTCCATGCGCGCGAGCGCCTGATTGAGATTGTCCTCAAGGTCGCCCAGGTTGGTTCCCAGGGCCACAAAGACATCTACCGTTGGGAAATTCGTGATACCGCCTCCTTGAGCCTTTCCGTGTCCACGGTGAGGGAAATACGGAAGTATCCTTCGCCGCAATCGCCGAAACCGCTTCCCGGGGTCACGACCACGCCGGTGGTCTTGAGCAGGTCCGTGACGAATTCAGCGGAGGTTTTCTTGCCCGGAACCCTGGCCCAGACAAAGACCGAGGCATCGGGCACGCGGTGAGCGATGCCGGCAGCAGTCAGAGCCGCGCAGGTGGCGTCACGGCGTTCCTTATAAATAGCGCGGGCTTTTTCCACATAGGGTTCGCCCTGTTCCAGGGCGGCGATGCCCGCTTCCTGCACGGCGTTGAACGCGCCGGAGTCCACGTTTTCCTTGATCTTTCCGAGACCCTGCACCAACTGGGCATTGCCCACGGCCATGGCCACGCGCCAGCCCGTCATGTTGAAGGTCTTTGACAGGGAGTGGAACTCAATGGCCACGTCCTTGGCGCCTGGAACCTGGAGGATGGACGGCGGCTTGTTGGTCGCGTCGAAGTAGATTTCGGAATAGGCGAGGTCCGAGACAATGATGGTGTCCGTGGCCTTGGCTTTGGCGACCAGCCGGGTATAGAAGTCCAGATCGGCTGTGGCAGCCGTGGGGTTTCCGGGATAGTTGACGAAAATCATCTTGGCCCGTTTCCAGGTTGCCTCGTCAATGGCTTCCAGATCGGGCAGGTAGTCGTTTTCGTCCAAAAGCGGAAGGTGCTCCACTGTGCCGCCCGCAAACCGTACGGCCGTGGCGTAGACCGGATAGCACGGCGGGCAGACCAGAGCCAGATCGCCGGGGTTGATGAACGCCCAGGGGAAATGGCCGATACCCTCTTTTGAACCGATCAGGGTGATGACCTCGGTCTTGGGGTCGAGGCCCTGGACGCCGAAACGCTCAGCGTACCACGCGGCCACGGCTTCGCGGAAGCGCATCATGCCTACATAGGAGGGGTATTGATGGTTCGCCGGCTTTTTTGCCGCCTCGTACAGGGCGTCAATGATGAAATCCGGGGTCGGCATGTCGGGGTCGCCGATGCCGAGGGAGATGATGTCGATCCCCTGCGCAGCCACTTCGGCCTTGGCCTTGTCAATGGCGGCGAAAAGATACGGGGGCAGACTGGCGACTCTTTTCGCAAGCTTGAAGTCGGACATGAAGAACTCCTTAAAATTTTGCAACCTGCCTTTTAAATTGACCGGGCCGCTCTGTCAATGCCGTCCACTCTTGCGCTCCCGACCGCCCCCAGGTATCCTGAGAGATAATGCGCATATGAATTTATTGCTATTTATACTGTTTTTGTTTCAAAATCAAGCTGTTGGGGAATGATCAGACCATGAGCACCGGCGCGGCCACTCCTTCTGTTCAGAGTTTGTTGCCGTTGGAAGCGGAATCCTCGGAGCATTCCCATCCCTGGATCGACAGGTATTTGGAAAATCTTCTGCTAGAAAAGGGCCTTTCCGAGAACAGCCTGGAGAATTATTCCCGCGACCTCGCCTCGCTGCTGGCGTTTCTTGAGGAAAAGCACTGCCCGGTGGAAAGCGTCAACAACGGCTCCCTGTTTCTGTATCTCACCCGGCTCAGGACGCGCGGATTGACCAGCCGCACCCTGGCCAGGCATCTTTCCACGCTGCGGGGCTTTTTTTCTTTTCTTGCCGAGGAAGGCCTGATCAACGAGGACCCGGCCCGGCTGCTGCAAAATCCCAAACTGCCCAAGACCCTGCCGGAAGTGCTCACCCGGGAAGAGGTGGCCCGGATATTGTCCCGACCAGATACCACGGAAAAGCTCGGCGCGCGAGACAAGGCCATGCTGGAACTGCTCTACGCTTCGGGTTTGCGTGTGTCCGAACTGGTTGAATTGCGGCCATTGGATTATGATGCCCAGGCAGGACTGGTGCGGGTTTTCGGAAAAGGGAGCAAGGAGCGACTTGTGCCGGTGCATTATGAAGGGCAACATGTGCTTGCCGAATATCTCCTGCGCTGGCGGCCCGAGTTCGCGCCCAAGGAGGACCGGATGTTCCTGAACCGCTCCGGCAAGGGCCTGACCCGCCAGGCCGTCTGGAAATTCGTGAAGCGCTACGCCCTGGAAGCCGGAATCCGGCGCGAGATTTCACCCCATACATTCCGCCACTCCTTTGCCACCCATCTTCTGGAAGGCGGCGCAGACCTGCGATCCGTGCAGATTCTGCTCGGCCATGCCGACATCAGTTCCACCGAGATCTATACCCACGTGGAAACCGGCAGGCTGATGCGCATCCACCAGAAATACCACCCGCGTGCGGGCATGAACAAGGACGAGTGATGCAGAAAAAGGACGGGAAAATCCAGGCCCATACCGTGATCACGGCGCACGCCAACGCGGATTTCGACGCGCTGGCCGCCATTGTGGCCGCAGGAAAACTCTATCCCGACGCAGCGCTGATTTTTCCGGGAAGCCAGGAAAAGGACCTGCGCAACTTTTATATCCAAAGCACTACATATCTTTTTAATTTCAAAAATTTCAAGGACATTGATCCAGATGCGGTTAAGTTGCTGGTGCTGGTGGATACGCGCCAGCGTTCCCGTGTTCCCCATGTGGAACCGCTGCTGACCAAGCCGGGCATCGTCATCCATACCTATGACCACCATCCGAATACGGATGAGGACGTGGCTGCCGTGCGCGAGGTCTATCGGGAATGGGGGTCCACCACCACGATTCTGGTACATGAGCTCATGGAGCAGGGCCTGACCGTCAACAGCGAGGAAGCGACCATGCTCGGCCTCGGAATTTTCGAGGATACCGGGTCGTTTACCTTCGACTCCACCGTCCCGGAGGATTTTTCCGCTGCTGCCTGGCTTCGGAACATGGGCATGGACCTCAGTGTGATCTCCGACCTGCTCAGCCGCGAACTTTCCGCGCAACAGATTTCCATTCTTGGAGAATTGCTTGAAAATGCCACCACCCACGACATCAACGGCGTGGAGGTGGTTATCACCCAGATGAGCACAGACCAGTATGTCAGTGATTTCGCATTCCTGGTTCATAAACTCATCGACATGGAGAACATCCGCGTGCTCTTCGCCCTGGGCCGCATGGGCGACCGTATTCATCTTGTGGCGCGCTCTCGCAATCCTGACGTGGATGTGGGCCAGATCTGCGCCTCGTTCGGCGGCGGTGGTCACGCTTATGCGGCCTCGGCCACGATCAAGGATAAAACCCCTTCCGAGGCGCGCGACGATCTCTTCGCCCTGCTCTACTCCCTGGTGAACCCGCAGCTCGCCGTGGAGAGCATCATGTCACGCCCAGCCGTAGTCATCGAGGATTCCAGCACAATGCGGGAAGCCGTCGAGATCATGACCCGCTATGGCTTCAAGGGATTGCCCGTTGTCCGGCGCGGAGGCATGCAGTGCGTGGGGCTGCTTGAACACGCCGTGGCGGACAAGGCCCTGACCCACCAGCTCGGCGAGCAGCCCGTAAGCGAGTACATGGGGACAAATTTCGCCACTGTCCCGCCGGATACAGACCTCTACAGGGTGATGGAGATCATCCTTGGCAAGCGGCAGCGGCTTCTGCCAGTGGTGGACAAAGGTCGGATCGAGGGAATCATCACCAACACCGACCTGCTCAACCTGCTCATCGAGGAGCCGGCGCGTATTCCCGAGAGCCTCATGCCCGAGCGCAACCGCGAGCGGAACATTCTCACGGTAATGCGCGGCAGGCTTCCGAAGCCCATGTTCGCCCTGCTGGAGGATGCGGGCAGGCTGGCGCAGGAAATGCATTTTGTGGTCTATGCCGTGGGTGGGTTTGTGCGTGACATTCTGCTGAACAGGCCGAACATGGACCTTGATCTTGTGGTGGAGGGAGACGGCATCGCGTTTGCGCGCGCCTTTGCCGAACGGCACTATGCCCGGGTCAAGGCCCACCAGAAATTCAAAACCGCGGTGGTGATTTTCCCGGACGACATGCGCATCGATGTGGCCACGGCACGGCTCGAATATTACGAACGGCCCGCCGCCCTGCCCACAGTGCAACTCTCCTCCATCAAAATGGACCTCTCGCGCCGCGATTTCACCATCAATGCCCTGGCCCTGAACCTTTGCGCAGGCTCGTTTGGCACACTTGTGGACTTTTTCGGTGCGCAAAAGGATATCAAGGGCCGGAATATCCGCGTGTTGCACTCCTTAAGCTTTGTGGAGGATCCGACCCGGATTCTCCGGGCAGTCCGCTTTGAACAGCGCTTCGGGTTCCAGATCGGCGGCCAGACCAACAGGCTGATCAAGAACGCCCTGCAACTCAACCTCTTCAACCGTCTTTCCGGCATCCGTATCTTCCATGAACTTCAGCTGATCATGGAGGAAGAACACCCCACGGAATGCCTGCGGCGGCTTCATGAGATGAAAATATTGCAGGCAATTCATCCATTGCTTGAACTTACGCCAAAGCAGACCGAGCTGATGGAGGAGCTGGAGCGCGTGCGCACGCTTTACACCCTGCTGTATGTGGAGCCGCCCGTGGTCAGCTGGAAACTTTTCTTCCTCGCGCTGACCACAAACCTGGAGCGCAAGGAGGCCGTTCAGGTCCTGCGGCGGCTCGGCCTGACTCAGACCGAGGAGCGCGAACACCTCTCCACCCGCGAACTGGTTGGAAAGGCCCTTGGGGCGCTGATAAACTGGCACGAGGATGTTTCCCGGCCCAGCGACATCTATTTTGTTCTTGAAAAGCTGCCGCTGGAAGGCGCTCTCTTCCTGATGGCCAAGAGCCGCAAGGACTTGATCCGTAAGTACATCTCCCAGTATCTGACCATCTGGCGCTTCCATTCCCTGGACATCTCCGGCGAGGATTTGAAGCGCCTCGGGTTGATCCCCGGCCCGATCTATACACGTATCCTGCGCAGAGTTCTGGCTGCGGGAATCGACGGCGAGGCATCTGGTCGTGACGAACAGCTCGCCCTGGCGGCCCGGCTGGCTAAAGAGAGCAACGCCTAGATATTTTTGCGGATCCGCCTGAAACTGTTTTGCCGGAGGTCCAGGCGCACGCTCTTGCCCTTGGTTTGCGAGGCGTGTATTAACGGGGTCTGTTTTTCGGATAATCCACGGGGTTGCTCCCAAGCCGTAGGCTGGCTCCGAAGTTTCCAGCGATTCAGTCGTATGGTATTCAACGACCCGAACCGGCCTTCCGGTCATTCCCGGCAAACAGCAACGAAAGGTGTTCTATTCATGGCGATGGATGTTCTCTGGGCCCCTTGGCGAATGAACTATATTCTCGGCCCGAAGCCTGACGAGTGCGTGTTCTGCGTGCCTGCGGACTCTTCCCTGGATCGCGAGCGACTGATTCTTCACCGGGGCACGCACTGCTTCGTGATTATGAACAAATTTCCTTATAATAACGGTCACTTGATGATTTGCCCGTTCCGCCATGTCTCCTGCATTACGGAGCTGACCCCGGACGAAACCGTGGAATCGGTTGAACTGATCCGGAAATGCGTGCATATCTTTAAGGAAGCGTTTCGACCTCAGGGAATCAACGTGGGGTTGAATCTTGGAGAGGCTGCGGGCGCGGGCATTGCCGCACACCTGCACTGGCAGCTGGTTCCGCGCTGGAGCGGTGACGCCTCGTTCATGGCCGTTTTCGGGGAGACCACGGTCATTCCCCAACACCTTGAATCGACGTATAACCAGTTGAAGCCCTATTTCGAAACAAAATAACGAGGGAGAAACAATGCGCTACGTCAAGCTGGCCATCCTGGCGCTTTGCGTTGCTGTGGGCGTTCTTTTCTTCATGCAGAACGACGCGCAGTTCACCGCCATGCTGAACATCAAGCTCGACCTCTACGTGATCAAGTTTGTGGGATCGGGCATCCCGCTCTATGCCGTGGTCGTGGGTGCGTTCTCCCTCGGCGTGGTGCTCAGTCTGCTTTATTTCGTGGTCGAGAAGATCGGTTCCACCCGCCAGCTCCGCGCCTGCAACAAGAAAATGCGCAGCCTGGAACAGGAACTCAATTCCCTGCGCAATCTGCCGTTGAACGACACCACCTATCCCAACGGGTTCGATACGGATTCTTCCTCCGCGCAGCCACAGGAAGAAAACAACTAAGGGGGCCGTCTTGTTGCGTTATCTGTTCGGTTCACGCAAGTCCCAGGACGAAGATCGACTGCCGGATCTGACCCAGCCGGAAGGGCGTTTCGACATCGCTTCCAGCCTGGATACCAAGGCGGCCATCGACGAGCTGAGCAAGGTGGTCCGAAACAACTCCGAGGTGGTGGAAATTTATCTCGCGCTGGGCAGTCTTTACCGCTCCCAGGGCGAAATCGAACGCGCCATCCAGATTCGCAACAATATCATCGTCCGGCCAGGACTGGCCTCCGAGTTCAAGGCTCGGGCCTATTACGAACTGGGGCGGGATTTTCGTCGCGGCGGTTTTCTGGACAGAGCGGCCAAGGCTCTGGAAGAAGCCGAGCGGCTGGGTGGCCGCACCGCGAGCCTGCTGCTGGAGCGCGCCCGTCTGGCGGCACAGGGTAATGATTTTGCGCAGGCCGCCCGTCTCTATGGCGAACTGGAATTCCCTCCGGCCCAGGCGCATTACCTGGTGCGCCTGTCCCAGGAGGAACGCCGCAACGGGCGCAATTCCCACGCGGACCGCAGCCTCAAACAGGCGCTCAAGGCCTACCCCGGCTCTGTGGAAGCTTGGCTGGAACGGTTGATCCAACTGCATGACCGTGATGACGCCGATCTTTTCGGCAAGGCCATGCGTGAAGCCCTGGACAGCGTGTCCGGGGAAATGTGCTTTGCCGTGCTGGAGGGGCTGATGGAGCATGTGCGTCAATGGCGCGCCGCCGCTCTGCCCCCGGACGACGGTTCCTGCGACGGAGAGGAATGTCCGGAGCCGGCACGGTCCGGCGGACTCACGGACGACGAGCTCAAACGGGAGATCATCCCGGTGCTCGACGAGCGTCAGCCCAACGCCATGCTCAGTTATTACGGCGCCATGCTGCTGCTCGCCAGCGGCTACCATGCCGTGGCCCGCTCCTGGCTGGAACGCGCCCTGAGTCTGGACCGGAGTTTCTGGCTTGCGCGGCTCGAACTCTTCAACCTCGCCCGCCAAGACCAGACCCTGACTCCGTTCTTCGACGAACAGCTCGGCTTCTTCATCGACAAGGCCCGGAGCGTGAAGCGATTCGTCTGCAAGCGTTGCGGCCTGAAGCGGGACACGCTTTTCTTTGTCTGCCCGCGCTGCAAGAGCTGGCACTCCATCACCTTCCGTTCCAGCATTGACGACTGACTCGGAACCGATGAGTTCACAGACACCCAAAAAGCTCACCCCCATGCTGGAGCACTACCTCCAGGTCAAAGAGCAGCATCCGGATGAGCTGCTCTTTTACCGCATGGGCGATTTTTTCGAGGTGTTTTTCGAGGACGCTGAAATCGCGTCCCGTGAACTGCAAATCGCTCTGACCTGCCGCAATCCGAGTTCGGAGAACAAGACGCCCATGTGCGGTGTGCCGCACCACGCGGTGCAGGGCTATCTGACCCAACTTTTGGCCAAGGGCTACAAGGTCGCGGTCTGCGATCAGGTCGAAGACCCCAGGCAGGCCAAGGGACTGGTCAAGCGGGAGATTATTCGCGTGCTCACCCCTGGCACGCTCTCCGAGGACGACAGCCTGCCCGCAAAATCCCACAACTATCTCGCGGCGTTGCTCTGGGATGCGGACGCCGGGCAAGGCGGCCTGGCCTGGCTGGATTTTTCCACGGGCGCTTGGAGCGGGCTGACCTCCCGTCGGGAGGAGGAACTCTGGCAGTGGGCCGTTAAGGCCGAGCCCAGCGAACTCCTCCTGCCCAAGGGGATGGAACTGCCCGGAACATTTTCAGATCTTGCCTCGCGCGTGACCTACCTCCCGCTCTTGCCCCATTTTGATCCGGAAACGTCCCGGCGCGCGCTCCTTGAGAATCAGGGTGTGGACAACCTGGAAACCCTGGATCTCAAGAGCAGTCCTGAACTGGTCCGGGCCTGTGGCGCCCAGCTGTTTTATCTTCGCGAAACCCAGCTGCGCAAAATGGACCACCTCGGCGAGTTCAAGCTGCTCAATCTTTCGCGACACCTGCTTCTGGACGAGGTCACGGAGCGCAATCTGGAGATTTTCCGGCGGCTGGATGGCCGAACCGGACGCGGCACACTTTGGAGTGTGCTGGACCAGACCATGACCCCCATGGGCGGAAGGCTTCTGGAGGAACGGCTCAAGCGTCCCTGGCGCGAACTCGGCCCCATCCGCGCCTGCCGTGAAAGCGTGTCTTTTTTTGCGGATCGCGACGGTCTGCGTGCGGATTTGCGCCGTCTCCTGGATGCGGTCTACGATGTGGAACGGCTGACCACGCGGGTCACCCTGGGCCGGGCCACGCCCAAGGATCTGCTGGCCCTGCGGCGCAGCCTGGAAGCATTGCCGGCTATACAAAAACTGCTGCTGGCAGCTGAAGCGCCCTCCCCGGCCCTGGGGGAACTGCTCGGCCATTGGGATTCCCTGGAGGATTTGGCGGAGCTGCTCGCAAGCGCCCTGGCTGATTCCCCGCCTCCGCAGATCACCGATGGCGGGTTGTTTCGCGTGGGCTACCGGTCCGACCTGGATGAACTGATCGAACTTACGGAACACGGCGAAGCCGCGATTCAGCGCCTACTCGAAAAGGAACGGGATGAATGCGGCATCCCCAAGCTCAAACTGGGCTACAACCGGGTCTTCGGCTACTATCTTGAAGTTTCCAAGGCCTATTCCGGACAGATTCCGGAACATTTCATCCGTCGCCAGACCCTGGTCAATTGCGAACGCTACGTGACCACGGCGCTCAAGGAGATGGAGGAGCGCCTCCTTTCCGCCTCGGACGAGCGTAAGAGCTTGGAATATAATCTTTTCATTGAGTTACGCGAGACCCTGTCCCAGGCCAGGGAGCGATTCATGTTCATGGCCGGAGCCCTGGCCGCTCTGGATTACTGGCAAGGGCTGGCCGAGGCGGCCCGGGCACAGGCCTGGACCGCGCCCGAACTGCACGAAGGCATGGACATGGAGATCGAGGACGGCAGGCATCCTGTGGTGGAGGCGGCCGTGGGCGGAAATTATATCCCCAACTCCCTGACCATCACGCCTGAACGCCGCATCCTGCTGATCACCGGCCCGAACATGGCGGGCAAGTCCACGGTGCTGCGTCAGGCCGCCATCATCCTCATCCTGGCCCAGATCGGTTCCTTCGTGCCCGCGCGCAAGGCCCGGCTCGGGCTGGCGGACCGGATTTTTTCCCGGGTAGGCGCGTCCGACAATCTCAGCCAGGGACAATCCACCTTCATGGTCGAGATGATGGAAACCGCGCGGATTCTGCGTCTGGCCACCCGGCGCAGCCTCGTCATTCTTGACGAGATAGGCCGGGGCACGAGCACCTTTGATGGACTGGCTCTGGCCTGGGCCGTGGTGGAAGAGCTTTCCCGCCGAGCCAAGGGCGGCATCCGCACCCTCTTCGCCACCCACTACCATGAATTGACCTCTCTGGAAGGCCGCATTGACGGCTTGCGCAACCTGAACATCGCGGTCAAGGAATGGAAGGGCGACATCGTGTTTCTGCGCAAGCTGATTCCCGGCCCGGCGGACAAGAGCTACGGCATCGAAGTGGCGCGGCTAGCCGGAGTGCCCATGCCCGTGGTTCAGCGGGCGCGCGAGCTTCTGGCCCGGCTGGAGGAAAAAAGCGGCGGCGAGCGCGCTCGATCTGTAGAACGGGCCTCCCAGACCTTGCTGCCCGGCATGTGTCCGCCGCCTGCCGCCGCACCGGAAGAACCCCAGGAGCATCCTCTGCTGGAAGAATTGCGCGCCCTGGACCTGAACGACTTGACTCCGCTCCAGGCCTTGACCATTCTGCATCAGTGGAAGCGGACCCATACCTAACCGACACGGGAGGCGACGAATGTCCCGCAAGTGCCTGGGCTGCATCGGCCTCGTCTGCATTTTGCTTTCGGCCTGCGCATTGGGCTACAAGGACTGGCCCCAGCCCCAAAACGCCGATGACCAGTTTCTCTGGCGTCTGGTCACGGCCGAGCGCCAGGGAAGTTGTCTCGTCATCGAAGGCAGACTGGAGGGCGCATACAAAAATCTCGCTTCGGTCACGGTTCAACTGGAAAGCCTCGGACCGGACGGTGGCTGCGCCGAATGTCCGTTCAGTCCCGACCGCCTTGTGGATCTTGGCCGGGGCGATTCCGGATATGAGGAAATCGGCCCCTACGTCCGGCTGGTTGTTTGCGACATCGATCCGGCGCGTGAATACAAATTCCGGCTGGTGGGCCACAGCACCCTGCGCACGCTGCAACCCGTGCGCAGCAAGCTGCTCATTTCAGCGCCCTGAGTCGAAACACGGGGCAACCTGAACAAACATGGCATACGATAGAAAAGGAGCCGCAACGACATGAATCATTTCGAATACAGAAACGGCGAACTCTATGCCGAGGAAGTGCCGGTAACCAAGCTGGCCGAGGACTACGGAACCCCGCTGTATGTCTATTCCGCTTCGACCATCCGCCGCCATTTCAAGGCGTTTGATTCGGCCTTTGACGGCCTGGAGCACCTGACCTGCTTTTCGGTCAAGGCCAACTCCAACATCGGCGTGCTGCGCCTGATGGCGGAAATGGGCGGCGGTATGGACATTGTTTCCGGCGGTGAACTTTTCCGCGCGCTCAAGGCCGGGGTTCCGGGCAGCAAGATCGTCTATTCCGGCGTGGGCAAAAAGGCCCACGAGATCCGCGAGGCCCTGGAGGCCGACATCTTGATGTTCAATGTGGAGTCCATGCCGGAACTGGAGCGCATCAACGAGATCGCCCTGGACATGGGCAAGGTTGCGCGGGTCAGCTTCCGCCTCAACCCGGACGTGGATCCCAAGACCCATCCGTACATTTCCACGGGCATGAAAAAGAACAAGTTCGGCTTGGATATCGAGCACTCCCGTGCTGCGTATGCCCTGGCCCAGAAGCTTCCCGGCATCGACCCCGTGGGCATCGACTGCCACATCGGCTCCCAGCTCACGACCATTGAGCCCTTCCTGGAGGCGCTGGAGAAAATCCTCGCATTTTATCGGGAACTTCGGGAAATGGGCATCGACATCCGCTACCTCGATCTCGGCGGCGGCCTGGGCATCACCTATGACCAGGAGGAACCGCCCCACCCCGAGACCTTCGGTAAGGCACTGGCCGAGTCCATCAAGGGCCTGCCCCTGACGTTGATTTTGGAGCCGGGCCGGGTCATTGCCGGCAACATGGGCATTCTCGTGGCCGAGGCCCAGTACCTCAAAAGCACGCCGAGCAAGAACTTCGTCATTGTGGACGCGGCCATGAACGACCTGATCCGGCCCGCCCTGTACCAGTCCTTCCACGGCATCGGGGAAGTGGTCCAGCATGGCCGGGCTGCGCAGAACTACGATGTGGTCGGCCCCATCTGCGAGTCGAGCGATTTTCTGGCCCGCGAGCGCGAACTGCCGGAGATCAAACAGGGCGAACTGCTGGCGGTTTTCTCCGCCGGAGCCTACGGCTTCACCATGTCTTCGAACTACAATTCCCGGCCCAGGGCCGCAGAGCTGATTGTGGACGGCGACCGGGTCAAGGTGGCGCGACGCCGCGAGTCCTATGAAGACCTCGTGGCCCTGGAACTGTAGCCTCGAACCCGAAAGGCCGCGCCATGAGCCGCTTGAATTCTTTTCACCTGCCCCCGGACCGCTGGCCCGGTCCGGAGGGCGAGGTCCTGCTGGAGGGGACTGAAGCCAAGCACATGCTTCAGGTCCTGCGCACACCCACTGGAAGCGTGGTTCGGCTTTTCGACGGCCTGGGCCGGGACGGACTTTTTGAACTGCTGCCCGGCGGCAAGAAGACCGCCCGGCTCCGGGTGCAACATATTGCGGAACATCCCCGCTCCCAGGCGGGCCTGACCCTTGCCCTGGGCTGGAACAAGTCTTCCCGCCGAGGCTGGCTCCTGGAGAAAAGCGTGGAGCTTTGCGCGGACGGCATCGCCTTCTGGCGCGCGGCCCGCAGCCAGGGAGAACCGCCCTTGGTCAAGGATTCCTGGCAGGAAAAACTGATCCAGTCGGCCAAGCAATGCGGAAACCCGTGGCTGCCGGAACTGGCCTGTCTTTCCGGCGGTTTGGACGGCCTGCTGGCATTCGGTCAGGGTTTCACGCGTCGTTTTCTGCTCTGGGAATCCTCGGCGGCCTCGGTTTTGCTGCGTCCGTCCATGATCAGTCCGGGGCTCTGCCAGGGACGCTGTCTGGCCGTGCTCGGCCCGGAGGGAGGCCTGGAACCCGAGGAAGTGGACCGGCTGACGCGGGGCGGATTTGAGCCAGTGACCCTCGGGAAGAGTGTGTTGCGCTGGGAAACAGCGGCGCTGCACTGTCTTTCCCTGGCCTTTTACGGCGCACAACGCGCGGAAAACTGACGGAATCGCCCATGCAACTCCACTTGACCGAGAACCAACCCCTGGCGGACCGGATTCGGCCCAAGACCATGGACCAATTCGTGGGCCAGCCCCATCTGCGCGAGCGCGTGGAGGCGTTTTTGCGCGTCAAGCGCCTGCCGAGCCTGCTTTTTTTTGGCCCGCCCGGCTGCGGCAAATCCACCCTGGCTCTGCTCCTGGCCCAGGCCACGGGCCGGCCCTTTGTGCGCGTCAGCGCTCCGGAAGCGGGCTTGCCCACCTTGCGCAAAATGATGACGGGCTACAACCTGCTTATCCTGGACGAATTGCACCGCTTTTCCAAAGCGCAGCAGGATTTCTTTTTGCCGGGACTGGAGAGCGGCGAACTGACCCTCATCGCCACTACCACGGAAAATCCGTCCTTCAGCATCACCCGGCAATTGCTTTCGCGGCTGCATGTGCTGCGGCTCCGGGGGTTGAGCCGCGAGGAACTGGCCGAGGTGGTTCGCCGGGGCGAAAAGGAAATGGAAACCGAACTTTCGGACGAGGCCCGTGACTACCTCTGCGCCATGGCCGGAGGCGATGCCCGGAGCCTGTTGAATCTCCTGGAATACACCCTGGCCCTGCCCGCGGAAAAGCGCGTGCCCGAGGAACTGGCCAAGAGCCTGCCCGAGGTGATCGTTCGCGGGGATCGCGGCGGCGATTCCCACTATGAGCTGGCCTCCGCCCTGATCAAATCCATTCGCGGCAGCGATCCGGACGCGGCACTCTACTATCTGGCCTGTCTGCTGGAATCCGGGGAGGACCCTCGGTTCGTGACCCGCAGGCTGATCATCTCCGCCAGCGAGGACGTGGGGCTGGCCGATCCGCAGGCCCTGCCCCTGGCCGTGGCCTGCCACCAGGCTGTGGACGCGGTGGGCATGCCCGAGGGGCGCATCCCCCTGGCCGAAACCGCAGTCTATCTCGCGCTGGCTCCCAAGAGCAATTCCACGTACGCGGCCTACGCCAATGTCCAGAAGGAGGTCCGGCAGAGCGGCATGCAGCCGGTTCCACTGCATCTGCGCAACGCCAGCACCTCACTGCAAAAGGAATGGGGCTACGGTCGCAACTACCAGTATCCGCATTCCTTTCCCGGCGCTTGGGTCAACCAGCGCTACCTTCCGGACACTCTTGCGGAACGGCGTTTCTACGAGCCCAAGGACCAGGGGGCCGAACCCCGGCTGTTGGTCTGGCTCAAGGGACATTTGCGCTCCCTCAAGATTCCCCGACGCTGACCCCGTGTTTTAGCAAGGTTACGCATCGTGCCAGCTCACTTTCCCGGCGCATAGAGCTTTTTCCACTCGTCAAGAAAGAGCAACGCGGTTTCCAGGCCGGAAAGCGAACCGCTCTGCTTGCGCACTGCCCAGACCAGATCCTCGAAGCCCACGTCACCGGGCAGCCCCAGCCGTTGCACCAGGGCGTCGATCTCTCCGGCCAGTTCTGGCGGAAGATTGGATATTGTTTCCGACTGCTTGCGCTGAGCTGGCCAGCCAGAAATCCGTGCAGCGGCAAACTCCAGCAGGCTGCGCATGCGGTGCGCATAGGTATGTTCGGCCAGAACCCGCGCCCTGCCCTTTTCCGCCACACCTTGCCGCTCTTCGGGATGCGAAAGATAGTAGGCTATCTTTTCTTTCAATTCTTCCAGACTGGTGAACGTTGCCAGTTCTTTGTCGGCAAAGGATTCCGGAAGCAGGCCGCGCTGGTCCACGAGCTGAAACGCGCCGCAACAAGCCACCTCGAAGGTGCGCGGATTGACAAAGTCGCCCTGGCTGACGAGTTGCTCCACCTGCACGCTGGAATGCAGGTTCAGGTTGATGGCTGTGGCGTTGAAGATGCGCACGCATTCCTCGGAACTGACACGCGCTCCGCCTAGTTGCAGGTAGGGGGCGAGTACGTGGTCGCCGTCCCAGTCCGAACCCCAGATCTTGAAATCAAAACCGAGCAGTTCGCGGAAGGCCAGTCGGCGGTTGGGGTAGCCCGCGCCCATAAAGGACACCTCCGAGCCCCATTTGCGCCGCTCCACAGCGGAAAGATCCAGGGGGCGGTGGAAATCGGGCTGCGCGGCCAGGGGCAGATAGAGTGCGTTTTCCTGGCCCACTGCCATGAGTTCGCTGAAAAAAGGCTCCTTCTGGATCACAGCGAAGACATCGTAGAGGGGAGCAAAGGTCTTCCAGTAGGTGAACAGCCGGAAATCCTCCACAAACCACATGGCCGTGAGGACCTTGTCGCTACGCAGCCGCTTGAGCACCTGACGGGTCATGGGCGCCTGGGCCAGGGCCAGAACCATGTCCGGCTCAAAGGTCTCCACCTTGGCCAGTACGGCCTGAGACACGAGTTGCACATAGCTGTTCTGGAGATAGTCGAGCCGGTCCGTGGTCACACGGAGATTTTCAAAGCAACGGTACGCTCCGTAAAATTCCGGCGCGTGGAAAACCTCCACGAGATGCCCTTCCTGTTTCAGGGCCTGGGCACAAAATTCGCCCACGGGAAGCGACCCGCCGTACATGGGAAGAACCACCAGGATGCGCAATGGCTTGTTCATACGCTACACTTTCTTTAGACAACGTTGAGAGTTTTATCGCCCACAAAAGACATTGGAATCCGAATGGATGTCTTTGGAGCGTTTTTCATCGGGAGACACGGCCCATTGCCGTTCCAAATAGAGTCTTTCGGCGAATTCCGCGTCCTTTCCCGGAGCGCTTTCAAGTTCGGACAACCCGAGATGTCCGCCCAGAAATCTTCGAAACGCGGCGCGGCGGGGAGCGTCCGCATCCTCTCCGGCAAAGGCGGAATAAGTGACGCCCAGGGCGTCGAAGGTGCTGGCAAGGCCCAGAAGTCCGGACGGAGCATGTTTTTGCTTGCGGGTGGTCATGAAGCGCGGAAAAGCCGGGTCGGCAAAGGGGGTCAGGCAGCGCACCCCATGTGGACAAGGTTTGGTTTCCAGGCAGGGCAGGCAGGGTTCCACGGCCTGAAATACGGTATGGCCCGAGCCGTAAGGCCCTGTTTCGAAACACCAGGCCGAAGAGAGGAAAAAGGCGCTTACGGGTACGCCCAGATGCGCGGCAAGATGCATGATTCCCGTATCCGGGGTCAGCACCATGTCCAGCCCGGCCACCAGATCCGTGAGCGCGTGCCAGTCCGTGCGCCCGGTCCAGTCCTCGGTCCACTCCCGCAGGTGGGGCGGCAATTGCTTGAGGAATTGCCGGGCCGCCGGGCTTTCCGCAGCGGACCCCAGCAGTTGGACCCGGCCTTGGCCTGTGGCCTTCCAGGCGGTCTGGGCCACATTCACCAGCACGGGAACCGGCAGGGAGCGACGCGATTCGCGTCCGGCCAGGACAATGCCCAGGCCGCCTCCCCGGGGCGAGGCCGCCGGGTTGACCAACTCGGGAGCACGCCTTCTTGGAGCATATCCGGCCCAGAAGTCCACGAGGTTCAGGCCCACGCGGCGGTCATGCGACCAACGCATGGCCATGGCCGGCCACGGATCCACCAGTTCCTGGCCGTTTTGCAGCTTGTAGCCATGCACCGCGTCCGGATCGAACAGCGCGGCAAGCCGAAAGTTCATCCCGGAATAGTTGAGATTGTAGACCGCGTCGAAACGTTCGGCCACGAGCTGGTCAAACGCGGCGCGGTTTTCCAGGAGCACGCCCAGGGGATCGCCGTCCGCGCGGTGCGCCCGGATGGGGTGCAACAGCGTGCCGGGGAAGAGACGTTCGGCCAGGGGAGCCAGGGAGCGGTCCAGGCAGAGATGCACTTCCGCCCCGCTGTCCGCAAGCGAGAGCAGCAGGCGCTTGGTCTGGACCAGATCCCCGAAGCGGGCCAGTTGGACAATGAGGATTTTGGACATGCCCTACTCCGAAATCACGCGATTTCTGCCGCTGTTTTTTGCTTTGTACAGGGCCTGATCCACCCTCTTCGTGAGCTGGTCCAGGTCCTCATGGGGTCGGTGCTGCACCACGCCGAAGCTGCTTGTCACAGGTCGCGGAACGCCGGTGAAACCGCATGCGGCGATGCCTGCGCGCAGACGCTCGGCAAGGCGCGTCGCGGAATCAAGTCCGGCCCGTGGCTCCAGAAGCATGAATTCCTCTCCGCCCCAGCGCCCCAGGCAATCCCCCTCGCGGATGTTTTCCAGCACGAGGTTCGTGAGTTCCTTGAGCACGGCGTCGCCCACATCGTGGCCGAATTCGTCGTTGATGGCTTTGAAGTGGTCGATGTCGAACATCACCAGGCTGAACGGGTCTCCGCCCTTGAGCAGGCGCAGGTGTTCCCTGGAAAGCCGGTCCAGAAAGCTGCGCCGGTTCAACGCGCCGGTCAGCGGGTCTGTAAAGGCGCGCGACTCCAGGGCCGCGCGCTCCTCGTCCAGTTCGCTGACTTCGGTGAAGGTGAAGAGATAGCGTCCGGGAATGGGAAACTGGTTGAAGGCCACGATAAAGGCCTGGGTTCTCTGCTCGGGGTGGCGGGGGTTGGCGAGCCGGATCATGTGGTCCCGGTCCAGGGGGTCGTTGGTCAGCTGGCTGATCCAGGCGCTGTTTTCGCCCTGGTACGGCTGGCCGTTGACTTCGCGCAGTTGGGCATCCAGACCGCCCGCGCAGGCTTTGAACTGCTCGAAATTCTTGAAGCCGAGGTATTCGAGAAAGCGGCGGTTCAGGTAGGCGAGCTTGCCGTCCTCGACCATGGCCGCGAAGCTCGGGTACATGTTCAGAAGGTGTTCCAGGGTGTAGCGCGCCTCCAGCAGTTGCCGCTTCAGGAAGAGGGTTCTGGCGATGCGGCCCACACTGGCGCGGAGTTTCTCCGGGGACACGGGCTTGAACAGGAACGCGGAAACATTGAATTCCAGGACTTTGAGCACGGTGCTGGGCGCGTAGCCGTCGTAGAGGATGATAACCGGAATATCCGGATCCAGCTCGCGCACACGCCGCAGAAGCAGGCTGCCGTCCATGTCCGGCAGCACCAGGTCCACCAGCAGGATGTCCGGTACGTGCTCTTCATAGAGCTGGAACGCTGTCCGCCCGTCCGAAGCCTGGTGGATCCTGCTGACGCAGTGCCCCAGAAAGCCAGCGGTCTCCTGACGGCTGTAGTCGTCCCCGTCCGCCACCAGGGCGGACAGGCTGAAGGTGTTCGCGTGCAATGGACCTCCGGCAAGACGTTTCTGGACGGATCGGGACGGTCGCAAGCGGATGAAGTCCTGATCCTTGAAAAATGTACTCAATCACCTCGGCCCTGGCAAGGAGCCCGGCGGATTCGTATTTTACAGCCCGCAAGGCATGGTATATCATTAAGGGATGCGCTCTTACCCCATTTTGCTCAACCTCGCGGAGAAGCACTGCCTCGTGGTCGGGGCGGGCCAAGTCGGCGTCCGCAAGATCAAGGGCCTGCTCGACGCGGGCGCGGGCGGCGTTCTTGTCGTGGACATGGCGGAACCGACTCCCGAACTGGCAAAGTTGCTCTCCCATCCGGCCCTGCGGTTCGAGCAACGAACTTTTCGCGACGAGGACCTGGACGGACGGTTTCTTGTCTTTGCCGCCACTTCCAACAAGGCCGTGAACAAGCGTGTTGGCGAGCTCTGCCGCAAGCGCGGCCTGCTCTGCAACATTGCGGACCAACCTGAGAATTGCGATTTTATTGTCCCGGCGACCTTGCAGCGCGGTGAACTGATGCTTACGGTCTCCACGGGCGGACACAGTCCGGCGTTCTCCCGCAAGATCCGCAAAGAGCTGGAAACGCTTTTCGGTTGCGAATACGAGCAGTTGCTCGCGATCATGGGCCGGGTACGGCCACTGCTGCTGGCCCTGGACCGGCCCACGGCTGAGAATACGAATATTTTTAGGGCGCTGGCAAATTCCGACCTGCCGCGCCTTTTAGCAACCAAGGATGCGGACGCGGTCCGGAGCTGTCTGGCCGCGAACCTGCCCCAGGAACTGCATCCCAACATCCCGGAGCTGCTCGATGGAATCCTTTGAGCTCCTGCCTGTGGCCGTCATCGGGTTTTATTTCCTCGGCGCGCTGCTCTTCTTCATCGGCCTGACCGCCAAAAACGAACGGCTTTCCGCTGTGGCCGGAGGGCTGGCCATCGGTGGCTTTGCCCTGCACAGCCTTGATCTGTCCATGGTGCTCGTGCGCCTGGGCAAGGCGGCCCTGCTGGAAGGTGGTTTTTACTTCAGTTTTGTGGCCTGGACCCTGCTGGCCATCCATCTGCTGCTGCGCTGGCGTTTGAAATCCTCATTTCTTTCGCTCACGGCCCTGCCCCTGGCCCTGCTGCTCTATGCCTCGTCCCTGGGCGCCACCGGACTGGTGGTCAAGATTCCGCCGCGACTGACCGCCCTTTTCTTCGGCTTGCACATCGGCAGTCTGGCCGTGGCCCTGGCCCTGCTGGCCCTGGCCTCGGGCGCGGGACTGGCATGGCTGAGCCTGAACCGCAAGATCAAGAGCAAAGCCGCCCTCGGCAGCCTGAATACGGCCATGCCGTCGCTGGAAATGTTCGACCGCGTGAACCACTGGGCCGTGACCATGGGCTTTCCTCTCTATACCCTGGGGGTCTTCTCCCTGGTCATCTGGTACTGGATTGACCCGGAAAAGGCCTTTCAATGGGACGCCATGAAGTTCACCTCCCTGGGGGTCTGGCTGCTCTTCGCCGTGTTGTTTCACCAGCGTCTGATCATCGGCTGGCGGGGGCGAAAGCCCGCCTGGCTCGCCATCTGGGTCTTCCTGTTCATGGTCGTGTCCCTCATCCACCACACCATCACGTTCAAGTCGTAGACAATGAATAAATTCATATACCTGACCGGACTGAACCACCGCACCGCCGCCGTTGAAATCCGCGAGCGCTACGCCCTGACCAGTGTGGAGCGCTTTGAAAACGGATTGCTGGAAGCGTGCCCCGTGCGCGAAATCATGGCCCTGTCCACCTGCAACCGCGTGGAATTGCTCTGTATCAGCGAACACGGTCCGGAATCCGGCGTGGACGTGCTCGGAGCCATGCACGCGTATTGGGCCGGACGCTGCAACGGCAAGGTCGCGGAAATCGCGGAGCATACCTACAGCTTCGAGGGCCTCGCCGCAGTGGAGCATCTCTTCACCGTGGCCTCCAGCCTGGATTCCCTGGTCATGGGCGAGCCGCAGATTCTGGGGCAGCTCAAGGATGCCTATCGGCATGCCGTGGATTGCGGAACCGCGCGGGTGATCATCAACCGCCTGCTGCACAAGTCTTTTTCCGTGGCCAAGCGGGTGCGCACCGAGACCGCTGTGGCTTCCAGCGCCGTGTCCATCAGCTTCGCCGCCGTGGAGCTGGCCCGGAAGATTTTCGGCAGCTTCCAGGGCAAGACCGCCATGCTCGTGGGAGCCGGAGAAATGGCCGAACTGGCCGCCACCCACCTGCTGAACAACGGCGTGGAAAAACTGATCATCGCCAACCGGACCCTGGCTCGGGCCCAGGCCCTGGCCGCGAATCTCGGGGGCGAACCCATTCCCATCGAAAACCTGCTGGACCGGCTGGCCGAGGTGGACATCGTGATCAGCTCCACCGGCTCCCCCACGGCGGTGATTCGCGCGCGGGACGTGCAGAGCGTGCTCAAGCGGCGTAAACACCGCTCCATGTTCTTCATCGACATCGCGGTTCCGCGCGATATCGACCCGGACGTGAACGGCCTGGACAACGTCTATCTCTACGACATCGACGACCTCAAGGAAGTGGTCGAGGAAAACATGGCCCAGCGCCGGGACGAGGCGGTCAAGGCGCGCGCCCTGGTCAGCGAGGAGACTCGGGCCTTTGCGCACTGGCTCACGACCCTGGATCTGCAACCGACCATTGTGGACCTGCTGGGCCGGGCCGAGGAAGTGGCCCGCAGGGAACTGGCCAAGACCCTGCGCCGCATCGGCGATGTGGACGAACCCACCCGCGCGGCCCTGGAAACCCTGGTGCTCTCCGTGAGCCGCAAGGTGCTGCACGAGCCGGTCTGCTTTCTCAAACGACGCACCCGCGAGGAAGGCGCGGCCGACCACGTTATTGTCACCGCGCGACGCTTCTTCAATCTGGATAACGACTGTATTCCGCCGGACGCGCATGCGGACCGCCGCACCGTGGACGACTGCGACTGCGAACTGGAACCCGACGACCCGGAACTCGACGCCGGGCCGATCATGAACGAGGACTGTTGATGCGCTGCTATCTCATCGAAGACATTTACGAAGACAACGCCAAAAAAATCTCAAAAGCCCTGGACGAACAGGGGTGGCGCGGACCATTGGAAGGCATCTGGTATCTGCCCGTGCCTGGAGAACTGCTTACGAAGGAGCAGCGGGAGCACCTTTCCGAGTGCGGCCCGTACATGATGGCCCTGGAAATGGTGGACCGGGTGGAGGAACACGACTTCAAGCTGGAATTGCTCGTGCGCGCCCGGAATAAGATCCGCTGCTCCTGCGTCGCCTACGCCACCCCGGCCCAGCGCGAATGGATGATCGGCCTGCTCGATGATTTTTTTCGCGAACAGGACGTGCCTGTCTAGGCGCTCCGCAAGGCTCAACAGTCCATGCGCCCTCCTTGCTCCCTGCAGGAACTTCCGCCAAAGCTGGCACACTTTTGCCTGGGGGTGGAACACTTTCTTTGCCGGGAACTGGGTTTTGATTGGATCGGGGGATCGGACACTGAGCCACCCAACAAAACCGCCAAGACCGTGGTCGTGGCCTGCTCCGGCGGAGCCGATTCCACGGCCCTGACCCTGATCCTCCATTGTCTGGCCCGCCGTAAAGGGGGCCGGGTCATCGTGGTCCACCTGGACCACTGTCTGCGGCACGAATCCCGCGAAGATGCCGCCTTTGTGGCCCGGCTTTGCGAAGCACTCGGGCTGGAACTGCACAGCGAGCGCCTGGACGTGGCCGCGCTGGCCGCCGCCCAGGGCCTGGGACTGGAAGAGGCCGGACGAAACGCCCGCTACGACCTGCTGGAGAAGGTCCGCCGGGAATCCAACGCGGCGTTGATCTGCACAGCGCATCAACTCAACGATCTGGCCGAGGACGTGCTCCTGCGGCTGGCGCGCGGCGCGGGCTGGCCCGGACTGGGCGGATTGCCTGGATTCGATCCGCAACGGCGGCTGCTGCGCCCCTTGCTGCTGACCCCCAAGGTCGAGCTGCTTGATTTTTTGCGCGGCTGCCAGATGACCTGGCGCGAGGATGCCAGCAACGTGCTTTCCGCTGCCGCGCGCAACCGTATGCGCCACACCCTGCTGCCGCTCTTCTTGCGGGAAAATCCCAATTTTTTGGAAAGCGTGGCCCGACTCTGGCGGCAGGCCCGTTCGGATGAGCAGTACTGGCAGGAACGGATCGAAACATTTGGTCTGGGCGAATTTCGAAAGATTCCGGACGGCCCGCAAGCCGGAGGCGGCTCTTTTTTTGTGCCCCGCGAGCGGCTCATTGCCCTGCACGCGGCCGAGCGGCTGCGGCTCTACAAGCGCCTGCTCGACGACCTCGGCCCTGGGCAGGTTCTCAGCGACGCGCTGCACCAACTGGACACGGCCATGCTGGAGCGCCGGGACGCGGTGGTGCAATTCCCAGGGTTGAAGCTCGCCCACGCCTCTCCCCGGGGGGTCCGCTTTGGTCCGGACCCCCGCTTAGCGGACGACGCGTCCGCTAATTAGTCGGGAAAGAAATCTCTCCAGGTCTTTTTGCCCACCAGAAATGCGGGCAAAAACATGGCCGCCAGTGCCGCCATGCTCCAGACGAACTGTCGCGTGGCTTCCTGGTAGAGTTCATAGCGGACTATGAAAAAAATTGCCCCCAGCAACACGGCTCCTAGACAAATTCCCAACAATTTCCAGAGCGGTACGCCCGGATTTCGCCAGGGCGAAAGATACCAGGCCATGCCCAGACAGGCCCCGTACCAGCCCGTGCCCACGATTCCTCCGGTGGCGTCTCCCGCCGCAAGCACGGTCCAGGTCAGAACCGGCATCCAGATGCTCACTCCGGCCAGCCCCAGCAACCACGCGATGCGAATGCTGCGTTGCAGCTTTGATACAGGCATGACCACCTCCTTGTGGCAACAAGGTATCAGAGCTGTGCGCCACGTCAAACCCGCAACCCCGCGTCTCTCCGGTCATTGACAGCATAGGAAACTAGGGATAATGAACCTTGTTACGTTTTGCACAATCGAGTCTCTAGGAGGAAGAGCGTGAACATTCTGATCTTCGGCCCCAACGGCAGCGGCAAAGGCACCCAGGGCTCCCTGGTCAAGGAAAAATACAATCTGGATCACATCGAGTCCGGCGCCATTTTCCGCAAGCACATTGGCGGCGGAACCGAGCTTGGCAAAAAGGCCAAGGAATACATTGATAAGGGTGAGCTGGTTCCCGACGACATCACCATTCCCATGGTGCTGGACGTGCTCAAGAACG